>CAIYVZ010000014.1 GCA_903929755.1 uncultured Acidobacteriia bacterium | reverse complement strand
TACACCGACGGCCCCTTTCAAAACCCAGGCCGCTACCGCCGCGATAACGTCAACGCCAACTACACCCGCCAGCTCTCCCCCAATGAAAAGGCGGGCCTCCGCTTCATCTTCGGCCGCAACAACTTCTACTCCTCCGGCCAACTCCCTCTCGACCTGGTCTCCTCCGGCCAACTCGACCGCTTCGTCGGCATCGACAACTCCGACGGTGGCCGTGTCAAACTTGGCACCCTCTCCGGCTACTACAGCAAAGCCTTCAACAACGGAGACACCCTAAGAGCCGACGCCTTCCTCGGTCGATCTCTCTTTGATCTCTATTCGAACTTCACTTATTACCTCAACGACCCCGTCAGCGGCGACGCCTTCCAACAGCACGACTCCCGGCTCCAGGAAGGCGCTAACACGCAGTACCTGCACCCCCACCGCCTCGGCCGGCTGCAGGCGAACTTCACCGCCGGAGCCAACTTCCACCTCAACCAGATCAATGTCGCCCTCTACCCGCGCGACGGCAGAATACCCACCGGAGTCACCACCCGAGCCCACGCCCGTGTCACCAATGAAGCAGGCTACGCCCAGGAAGCCATCACGCTCCTCAACGGACGTCTCATCCTCGGTGCCGGCCTCCGTTTCGACAATTTCCGCTACGCCGTCACCGACCAGGTCACTCCGGGCGATTCCGGTACCCGCAGCGCCGCCCGCTGGCAAGCCAAAGGCAACGCTGCCTTCACGCCCTCAAAGAAACTGCCCCTCACCCTTCACGCCAACTACGGTCGAGGCATCAACTCTGCTGACGCCCGCGGAGTCGTCCAGCATCCCGACTCCCCCCGCCTCGCCACCACCGATTTCTACCAGCTCGGAGCTTCCTCAAACTTCAACCGCCTCTCCCTCTCCGCCGACATCTTCCTGATCGACCACTCCAACGAACAGGTCTACATCCCCGATGACGGTAGCTTCGAATTCAAAGGCCCCAGCCGAGCCTATGGCTTCGAACTGAAGTCCTCCCTCGAACTAAACCACCACCTAACCCTCAACGCGGGCCTCACCAAAGTCGCCAACGCCTTCTACAAAGGAGGCCCCACCCGCATCTACGTCGATTCCGCCCCGCACTTCGTCGCCAACGCCGCGCTCACCTTGGCCCCTTGGCACAAATGGTCCGGTTCCCTCCGAATGCGAGCCATCAACCACTACCGCCTGCAGGCGGAAGACCCGTCCATAGTCGCCACAGGCCACACTGTCATCGACCTCGGCCTGGCCCGCCAGCTCAACAAACGAGCCGAGCTCAACTTCGCCTTCGATAACCTCGCCAACCGAAGCTACTACGAGACCCAAAACTACTTCGAATCCCGCGTCTCGCCCACCGCCCCCGCCCTCTTCCGAATCCACGCAACCCCCGGCTACCCCCTCACTGCCGTAGTCGGCCTAACCTTGCGCTTCGGAGGCAAATAGGCCAGTTTCGCAATTAGTGCCATCCTGCGCACCTGTAGCCGACAGGTGCCAGCGCTTCCGCCGCCACCACCAAATCTGCGCTCTCAAAGGCGATGGGTACCAGCCGCTCCCAACTGGACCGTCTGTTGGACCCCACCAACGTAGCCCTGTCCCTCGGGACCTTCTCGGTGAAGTCAGTCACGTCGAGTTTTCAAAAATCGCCTAAACCAAATCAACAACTTAACCAAATCTGCGCCAAATCCTGCCCTTCCACCATGCCATTCCTGAATCAGGCCCGGCCTTCAAAGCCGACCCCCAGAAAAGGAACCAACATGACCGATTCACAGCTCCGAGCCAACCAGGCCAACGCGCAGCATTCCACTGGCCCACGCACCGACGAAGGCAAAGCCCGCGCCCGCTATAACGCGCGCCGCCACGGCCTCACCGGCCAGTTCTACGTCATGGATGACGACGACCGCCAGGCCTACCTCACCTTCGAAACCCGCCTGATGACCGACCTTAAACCCGCCGTCCCTTATGAAGACCAACTCGCCGTCTCTATCGCGCAGGACCACTGGCGTATGAATCGGGCGAAAGGCATTGAATTCAACACCATGGGTCTCGGCCACCACGACCAGGCCGAACTCTTCCTCGCCAACGAATTCTCAAAAAATCAAGTTGTTACAGAAGAAAATATTGAGGTCAACGGCGCGCAACAGTGCGGCCTTATCCCCACCTCACTCGAAGGTAAAGAGAACATTGAGGTCAATGGCGCGCAACAGTGCGGCCTTATCCCCACCTCACTCGAAGGTAAAGAAAACATTCAGGTCAACGGCGCGGAACAGTCCGGCCTTATCCCCACCTCACTCGAAGGTAAAGAGAACATTCAGGTCAACGGGTTCGTTTTTTCCATCAAGACCGTCGGCCAGTAAATGGCCTGGAAACAGACCCTCGCCGAAGCCCGCTGGTACAAATCCCAAAACTGGGACCGCACCAAACAGCCCCCCTTCGCTCGCCTCAACTTCCCGAAAGCGGCCTAACGGAGCTCGAAATCAACTCTCGTCCCCAATCAGGACGCCAGAAGTGTCGCCTGCGCCGCCGGCTCATAAATACACCGCGGGTCCTCCGCCAAATAATTCCCCGTCAGCGCGTAAGCCCGGGCCCTCGACCCCCCGCAGATCTTCACAAAATCGCACCGCCCGCACTTGCCCTCGCGCCGCCCTGGGTCCCGCAACATCCGGAACAGGCCCGAATTCCGATACACGTTCGTCAGCCGGTCCGTCCGCACATTCCCCGCCGAAACGGGCAAAAACCCACTCGGATAAATCTCCCCCGTATGCGACACGAACACGAACCCGCGCCCGTCACTCACGCCCGCCGTCCGGAACGTGGTTCGGCTGCCCGGTGTCCCAGGCCTCCCCGAATGGTGAGCCTTCTGCGCCAGAAACCGCCGGTAATGCATCGCCTCGGTCGTCTTTACCTCAAACGGAGCCACATCCGCAATTCGCCCCAGAAAGTCGAAAACTTCTTCGTATTCCGCAGCCGTCAGGTCGTCGTCCAGCCTGGCCCGGCCCGTCACCACCAGGAAAAACAGGCTCCACAGCCGCGTCCGTACATCCGCCGCCAGCTCTGCAATCTCCCCCAGGCGGTTCATATTCCACCGCGTCACCGTCGTCTGGATCTGCGTATCCAGCCCGATATCCCGCGCATGCCGCAGCGCCCGCATCGCCGCTTCAAATGTGCCCGTCGCACCCCGAAGCCTGCCGTGCGATGCGGCATCCGGCCCATCGAGGCTAATCGCCATGCGCGATATCCCGCATTCCTGGAATCGGTCAATCGCCTGCCGCGTCAGCAGCGGCGTCGCCGAAGGCGTCACATTTGTCCGCAATCCCACCCCCACCGAATGCCGGATCAGCTCATACAAATCCGGCCTCTTCAGTGGATCGCCCCCCGTAAAGACCATCAGCGGATTGCCGAAACTCTTAATCTCCTCAAGGAGTTGCATGCCTTCCTGGGTCGACAACTCCCCAGGGTCGGACGCCGGATTTACCTCTGCCCTGCAGTGATCGCAGGCCAGGTCGCAGGCCTGCGTTACTTCCCAGATCACTAACAGCGGTGTTGCTCCAAAGTCCATTCCTGTTCGCTCCCGAACTTCAGGAAGGTCGCAATTCCGTAGCCACTGAAAACGCCGGTCACAGCCCGTGAAAATATTTTTGAAATATCTCCCAGCCCCAACCCTGTCAGCGCCTTACCTTCCCTCGCCGCCCCGCTCACCACCTGCCCCATCGAATCTTTCCGCCGCCTGGTCGTATCATTAAGTTGCGGGTCGGCCCCGGCGCAGTTCTGGCGGTCCGGTGCACAATACGGGAAGACCCGAAAAAAAGGGAAGGAAACAATTCTAATGCTGGTTCCAATGGTTGTGGAGCAGACCTCCAGAGGCGAGCGGTCGTACGATATCTACTCTCGGCTCCTGAAAGAAAACATCATCTTTCTGGGCACGCCGATTGACGACATGGTTGCGAACCTCGTCATCGCGCAGTTGCTGTTTCTCGAAGCCGAAGATCCCGAACGCGATATCTCCATCTACATCAACTCGCCCGGTGGTTCCATCACGGCGGGCCTCGCGATTCTCGATACCATGGCCTTCGTTCGGCCCGATATCGTAACCATTTGCGTCGGACAGGCGGCCTCCATGGGCGCAGTCCTCCTCGCCGCAGGCACCAAAGGGAAGCGGTTCAGCTTGCCCAGTTCCCGCATCATGATCCACCAGCCCTCCATGCAGGGCCTCGCCGGTCAGGCCGCCGACATCGACATCTATGCGAAGGAAATCCTCCGCATGCGCGAAACTCTCAACCAGATCCTCGCCGATGCCTCCGGTCAGCCCGTCGAACGCGTTGCCCGGGACGTCGATCGCGACTACATCATGAGCGCCGAAGGTGCCGTCGAATACGGCCTCATCGATCGCGTCATCACCAGCCGTGAACTTGGCCCCACCCCCATCTCTAAACCCACCCTGTAAATTAGAATAATGCGTCTGAATGGTAAGGTAGCAATCATCACGGGGGCCGGGGCGGGCATTGGCCGCGCCACGGCCCTCCGTTTTGCCGAAGAAGGCGCCAGCCTCCTTCTCACAGATATCAATGAGGCGGAGATTCAATCCGCTGCTGCTCAAGCGGCTGCCCTCGGCGTGCCCGTGGCTACTGTTACCGGCGACATTTCCGACGAAAACGTCGCTCGCCGCATCTCCGAAACAGCTCTCGCGCGTTTCGGGAAAATCGACATTCTCGTCAATAACGCCGCCAATTTCACCACGGCTTCGTTGGAAGACGCCACCGTTGAACAATGGCGCAAAGTTCTCGATGTGAACGTGATCGGCACCGCCCTCGTCTCCAAACATGCCATCCCCGCTCTCAAAGCCAGTGGCAAAGGCTCAATCGTCAACGTCTCATCTACGTCGGCCATCATGGCGCAGCATAATTTCGCCACCTACAACACCAGCAAGGGCGCAATCCTCAGCATGACCATCTGCACCGCCCTCGACCTTGCCCCGTTCAACGTCCGCGTCAACAGCATCTGCCCCGGCTGCGTCTACACCACAGCCTCGGAGCGTGAGTGGACCCGCATGGGCCTCACCAAAGAAGTGTGGACCGCCATAGCCGCCGAAGAACACATGCTGAAGCGCGTCGGCGAAGCTCGCGAAATCGCCAACGCCATCCTCTTCTTTGCCTCTGACGAAGCCAGCTTCATCACCGGCGCTCACCTGATGGTGGATGGTGGCCGCGTCGCCAAATAAACAGCCGGCCGCATAAGTTCCATGTGCCGCCCGGGATTCGCCAGTTCCCGAACGCCGCAGCCCCTGCAAGTCCCGATGCGCCATCACGCGCTCCAGCATCCCTTTGCCCACGCCCAGCCCCCGGTATTCTTCCGGGGCAATGCACGGAGACCAACAAAGATTAAGAAATCGTGCCCTGCAATTGAAACATCTGCCATTTTTCTGCAACACTGTAATAGTACTCACAGAACTCATGAACAATCGCCTCGTTGCCGCCCTCCTCCTGTCCCTGACAACCCTCTGCGCTCAGGATTTCGAGACCCCCTTCCGCCGCAAGTCTGACGAAACCCTGCAGGGTGTCACCCGTTCCAATCGGACCATCCAGCACGTTTCGAGGCCTCTCCCCGGCGTCGTGAGCGGCGAAAATCTCATGAGTAACGGACTCCGGGCTCTGGCTGCCGTCGCCACCGTTCCTACCTGGAACGCCACCTCCGGGAACTACAACTACCAAATGGTTGGCAATAATCCCATGGTTGCCCAGGCGACGCAGACCACCACCATCGCCACCCCCATCGTGCCTCTCATCCTGAAGTTCGCTGACGGCAATACCTTTGACCCCACCGCGTCGAGCACCTGCTCCGCTCAGGCCCCCGTCTCCCTAACGCTTTCTTCCCCCGTCTTCGGTTCCACCGCCTACGCCCCGAACGGCACCAGCGTCGGCAACACCCAATACGTTGACTTCTTCCAGCGCGCCAGCTTCTGGAAATACACAGGCCCCACCGGCATCAACCCCAATTACCACGTTCTGCTGGCCGGGTCTGCCGCTGCCGCCATCACCGTTACCGTTCCCGCCGCCAGCGGTGTCACCGCGGCCGCCCCCTGCGGACGTCTGGGCGAGATGGATATCAACTGGTTCGACAACTACCTGATGAGCACCATCTTCCCGAAGCTGGCAACCGCCGGCATCCTGCCTTCTCAGTTCCCCATCTTCCTGATCGCCAACGTCGTGATGTACGAGACCACCACCAACAACTGCTGCATCCTCGGCTACCACTCGGCGTTCTATAACCCCAGCTTCAGCAGCGCCATCCAGACCTATGCCGTGGCCGACTTCGACACCTCCCGCAGCTTCGGAACCTCCTCCGACGTGGAACCCCTTTCTCACGAAGTAGCCGAGTGGATGGATGATCCCCTCGGCAATAACCCCACTCCCGTCTGGGGCCACATCGGCCAGGTGAGCGGCTGCCAGGCCAACCTCGAAGTGGGCGACCCCCTCAGCGGTACCGTCCAGACCATCACCATGTCGAACGCCTACACCTACCACGTCCAGGAAATGGCCTTCGTTAGCTGGTTCTATAAGGATTCCCCGTCCCTCGGCGTCAACGGTTGGTATTCCTCGAACGGTACCTTTAAGACCCCGGCCACAGCCTGTAACGCTTCCTCTACCTCGCTCTCTATCAGCCCCACCACCATGGCCGTCGGAAGTTCCGCCGCAGTCACCATCAAAGTGGCCGCCTTTGGTACCACCGGCACCCCGACAGGTGAGGTAACGCTCACCACCAGCACCGGCGTTGCCATCGGAACCTACACTCTCACCACCGGGGCTTACTCCGGCAGTATCGCCTTCCCCGCCGGCAGCTACAAGGTGAACGCCAACTATGCCGGCGACCTCAACTTCGGCCCCAGTTCTTCCGCCGCAATCACCGTGAACGTCGGATCTCCCTCCGTCACGCTGAGCCCCATCTCCCTCTCTTTCCCCGGCACCACCGTCGGAGTGGCCAGCGCCGCCCAGACCGTCACGCTCAGCAATAAGGGAACCGGCATTCTGGCATCCATCAGCATCTCGCTCGCCGGCGCTTCCCCGGCCGACTACAGCCAGAGCAACAACTGCGGTACCAGCGTCGCGGTCAACGCCTCCTGCACCATCGCCATCACCTTCAAGCCCACCGCCATTGGAACCCGTACCGCCACCCTCAGCATTGCCGACAACGCGACAGGCTCACCCCAGTCCCTCCCGCTCACCGGCGCTGCCCTTGCCATCCCTGTTGCCAAATCCACTCTAAGCGTCTCTTCCCTGAGCTTCGGCAGCGTTACCGTGGGGGCCTCTTCCGCAGTCCAGAACGTTACCCTCACAAACGGCGGTACGGCCTCCCTTACAGGCATCGCCATCTCCCGCGCGGGCTCTTACCCCGACGACTACTCGTACACAACCACCTGCGCCACCAGCCTCGCGGCCTCCTCCAGTTGCACGGTCTCGGTCATCTTCAAACCCGTGGCCGCCGGTACCCGCAACGCGACAGTCAACGTGATTACCGCTCTCAGCACCACGCCCCAAACCGTAAGCCTGGCCGGTACCGGTGTTGCCCCCGTGCCCGTCGTCACGCTCAGCGCCACCTCGCTCAGCTTCGCCTCCACCTCCGTGGGCACCGCAACCGCAGCGCAAGTCGTCACCGTAAGGAATACCGGTGCGGCGTCCCTGACCATTATGGGAATCACCCTCAGCGGCAGCGCCCCAGCCGATTACAGCAAGTCCACCACCTGTACCGCCAGCCTCGCTGTCGGCTCCAGTTGCACCGTCTCGGTTATTTTCAAGCCGACCGCCAAAGGCACCCGGGCCGCAGCCCTGAACATCGCGCACAATGCCACCGGCTCGCCCCAGCAGGTATCGCTCACCGGCCCGGGGAAGTAATACCCGCCGCCCTGTATCGCCCCGGCCCGACAGCCGGGGCCTCTAAGGCTTCTGCTTCGCGGTTCGGAATAACTCATCTGCCGCATTCAGAACCACCCAGCGCAATCGCTCGGGGAGTTCTGGATGCGCTGCCAGATATCGCCTTACAGTAGCCGCCGCTTCCGCTGATTTCTGGTTGCTCAGCACGGAGTCGGTCCAGCGTTTCGGGAAGAAGATGTCGCCAGTCTTCTGGATTTCGGGCAACAAGTCCAGCGCCGGGCCCAGGAACTTCTCCGGTTCCGAACCCCGCAGGGGGTGATTCAGGTACCGGAGCGATTCCAGGACCCACGGCTCATGGCCCCGGTTCTTCACGTCCCGAAGCCTGGAAAACGCTTCCGCCCGAACCGCCGCATCCGCGGAAAGCGACGGCATCACGAACTCAAACCGGGCCTTACGGTCCGGATTCTGCGTCCGGTCACGCTGTGTCGTCAGAATCTGTTGCCACCCCGGAACCTCGCGCACCGCCAAATTCAGCGCCATGTCCATCTCGTCCGCCTCGGCAAATGTGAGCCCTGGAATCTGCTCCTCGCGCCGCCAGACTCTCTCCAGCCAGCCAAGGCCCGCAGGCGTCAAAACCACGTCGCGAAAGGCGTTGAACCAGGCCGATTTCCGGCTCGCTGTACCCGCTTTGTTGAGGCCGCTCCGCAGCAGCGCCTCCAGCTCAACAGACCTCTCTGTACGCTCCGCCGAGGGTATCTGGTGCCAGTACGTCCGCCCCACATAAGACAGGATTCGCTGGGTATTCTGCTCGTCCGTCTCCCGTGGCAGCGCCCTCGCGGCAAGGCCCAGGAACTCCGCCGGTTTCACCCGCGCTTCCAGCAGGTTTTCCCAAAGATCCACCCAGGCGCTGCCCCGGGTCAGCGGGTCCGCAATCTCCTCCATGTGGTCCAGCAGGTAACGCAGCGTCCCGCTGTCCAGCCGGAACAGCCCATACCCGATTCCACCGCCGTTTGGAATTACATACAGGGGTTTCTCTTTCAGCTTCGCAACCTCCGCAATCGCCCCGTTCAGCGCCACCTGAAACTGCTCTACATGCCCCGGAAACCCCACCGTTACCTGCAACTGCTGTGGCCACAAAGTACCCCTGCCCATCGGGTCTTTCTGGCTGAGTGTCACCGAAGCCGCACGCACGGTGGTGGTGATCTCCGGGCGTCCCCGAAGTTCCACCCAGGCCCTGCTCCACTTCGCCACTTTCCCCGGGTTTCGAGCCTCCAGAATCGCTACCAGATCCCGCCATGTCGCATTGCCAAACGAGTACTTCTTCAGGTACTCCCGCATCCCTTCGCGGAACGGAGTTTCTCCCACAATCGTCTCCAGTTGCCGCATCACCACCGGCGCTTTCTCGTAAATGATCGCCCCATATAGTGAGCCCGCCTCATCCAGATTCGCCAACTGCTGCCGGATCGGATTCGTCCCCGCAGTCCGATCCACCTCATACGCCGCCGGATAGTGCGCCAGCAGAAAGCGCAGTTCGTGATTGATCTCCGGGAAGCTCGGGTTCACAATCTTCGCCGCCATGAAGTTGGCCATCACTTCCTTCATCCAAACGTCGTTGAACCAGCGCATGGTCACCAGGTCTCCGAACCACATGTGGGCGGTTTCATGGGCGATTACGCTGGCCCGCCCCAGCAACTGGCTCTGCGTCGCCGACTCGTCCAGCATCAGGCCGTTGGCGTTATACAGGATGGCTCCGGCATGTTCCATCCCCCCGAACTGGAACGAGGGGATCAGGATGAAATCGAACTTGCTCCACGGATAGTTGATGGCCGTGTAGTCTTCCAGCCATCCCAGCGCCCGGGCATGGAGATCGAAAATGGCCTCCCGGTTGCGAGCCACTTTCGCTGCATCGGTCTCGCGGTGAAACATGCGGAACCTCCGCCCGTTGCGCTCCGCCGTCTCCACCTGGAACTTGCCTGCCGCAAACGCAAACAGGTAGGTGGAAAGCGGCTGCGTCTCAGCGAATCGCACCAGGCTTCGGCCCTTCCCCGTCTCCCGCCCGGTCTCCGCGCCGTTCGCCACCGCCTGCCATGCCGCAGGCATTTCCAGCGTGAGCGAATAACGAGCCTTCAGGCCCGGCTGGTCGAAGCAGGGGAACGCATAATGCGCCCGGGCCGGCACAAACAGCGTGTAGAGAAAGTCGTCGTTCCGGTTTAGCGCCTCATTCCCCGCCAGAAACTCAATCCGGACGGCATTGTCGCCGGGCCGAATCGCTGCAGGGGGCACCACGATATGGCCATTCACGAGCTCGAACGACACCCCTTTTCCACCAACTTCCACGGATAAGACGTTCTCCCGCTTCTGAGCAAAATCCAGAACCACCTGCTGCGGGCGCTGCACTTGAAAACGGATGGTTTCCACGCCGTGCAGCGGTTCCGCCCTGCTCTCCGGGATCTGAAACGCCAACTCATATCGAAGACCCCGAATGCTGGCCGCCCGTTCCGTTGCCAGCGTCTCCGGGATACCAGCCCCCGGCTCCACGGCCAAAGCGGTCAGGGGCAACAACAAGAGGGGCAACAACAAGAGGGGCACCAGTATCCGGATCATCAGAATAGGCTAGCGCAGCTCCCTGTCGCCTCAGCTGCGGGAAAAGTGCTCTAATTGTTCCAGGCCAAACGAAATGACCGCCCTTCCAGGCACGGCACCCTCCGTTTTGATCGTCGAAGATGAGGGTCTGATCGCTCTCGATCTGAGTCAGCGCCTGACCGCGCTGGGCTACCAGATCTCCGGGATCTCCGCTTCCGGTGAAAATGCGATCACGAGGGTGGCGGATATTTCGCCCGACATCATTCTGCCCGACATTATTCTGATGGACATCCGCCTTCAGGGGCAGATGGACGGCATTGAAGCGGTGGACCGGATACGCCAGACGGCGGACATCCCCGTGATCTACGTCAGTTCGTACACCGACGATGACACCGTTCGGCGCGCCGTCCAGACGGAGCCCATGGGCTACCTGATTAAGCCCTTCAGTGATCAGGAACTGCGCACCGCCATTGAAGTGGCGCTCTATCGCCATACCATGGAGGCGAAACTTCGCCGCCAGCATGCGTGGCTCGATTCCGTGCTCCATTCCATTGCCGATGCCGCCGTGGCCACCGATGAGCATGGTGCGGTGCGGCTGCTGAACAGGGCAGGTGAGGTGCTGACCGGATGGAGCGAGGCCCAGGCCATTGGTCACCCTCTTGCACAGGTTGTAGACCTGGTGGATGACGCCATTACCGGGCAAACCATGCTGCGTCGCCGGGACGGCACCACCGTTCCCACGGAACAAGCCTCGGCTTCTGTTGGTAACGGCGAGGCGTCTGGCGGGGCCGTGGTTCTGCTGCACGACATATCGGAACGCCTCCGCACGGAAGTGGCGCAGCAGCAGGCGCAGCGGATGGAAGCTGTGGCGCGTCTGGCCAGCGGCGTTGCCCATAACTTCAACAATCTGCTGACTATTATTCTGGGTGAGTCGGCCTACGCCCTGGAGCAGGCGGTTGATTTGGAAGCTGCCCGCCAGTGTTTTACCCGCATCGCCGGGGCGGCAAAAACGGCCGCCGGCCTTACCCGGACCCTGCTGGATCTGGGGGGCGGGCAGCTATTGAACCCGAAGCCGTTCGACGTAAATGACCTGGTGCGCATTGTGGGAAAGAGCCTCGGCTGTTCGTTTGGCCCTCTGGTGAATTTCCGCCTGGAGACCCTCGCCTCAAAGTCCGGCGTGCGCGCCGACCGCGAGCAGATAGAGCGGATTGTAGCCGATTTCTGCCGGCATGCCAACGATGCAATTCGGGGTGTCGGCACAATTGTTGTCTCCACCGGCAATGGGCGGCTGCCGGAGCTTCCGGATGGCACACCCGGCCCGGATGCCGTCACAATAACGATTTCCGACAGCGGCCCCGGGATTGCCCCGGAACTGAGACCCCGGGTCTTCGAGCCCTTTGTTGTGACGAGGCCTGGCACGGAAGGCTCCGGGCTTTTTCTTGCCGGAGCCTTCGGCGTGGTCACCCGGAGCGGAGGTACGATTGTGCTGGAGTCGGGTGCCGGCGTCGGCTCCCGGTTTACTATCTTCCTGCCGGCGTGTGAGGAACTCCCGCCGCCTCCGGTGAGGGTTTCGCCATCGGCTGCGGCGCGCACCAGGATACTGCTGGCTGAGGACGACCAAATGGTTCGGCGTTTTGAAGCGATGGTGCTTCGGCGAGACGGCCTGAACGTTCTGGAGGCGTCAAATGGGCTGGAAGGCCTGGCGTTATTCCGGGCGTCTCCCGATGAAATCCGCTTGCTGGTAACCGATGTTGCCATGCCGGGGATGAGCGGGGTGGAACTGGCGCGCCAGATTCTGCGGATTTGTCCCGACCTGCCAGTCCTGTTCGTTTCAGGCTATGCCGGCGACGCCGTGCAGCTGGACAGCTTTCCCCCGGGCGCCGCCGCTTTCCTCCGGAAGCCCTTCGCCCCGTCGGCGTTGCTCGAAGCGGTTGCCGCGCTGGCGGGAAAGTCACAAGGTAAATGACTCCTGTGCCGCACCCGTGCAGTGACCCCGCTCACGCCGAACTTGCTGCTGAACTGGCGACGCTGCGCCACAAACTGGCAGACGCGGAGCGGAGGGTGCTGGAGGCGGATCGGAGGGTCCTTGAGAAAGATGAACTGTACAACTCTCTGGTGGACGCCATGGCGGAAGGCGTGGCCCTGCAGGAGCCCGACGGCACCATTGCAGCCTGCAACCAAAACGCTTTGAAGCTTCTGGGTCCGAGCCTGGACCAGTTTTTGGGGCAGACCTCGGTTGGGCTGGAGTACAGGACGCTCCGTGAAGACGGTTCTCCATTCCCGGGGCTGGAACACCCGGCCATGGTCACTTTGCGAACCGGGCAACCCTGCCGGAACGTCACGATGGGGATCTGTAAAGAGGATGGCAGTTTGGCCTGGATCCTGATCAACTCCATGCCGGTGCGGCGAGGGGCGAGCGGCAGGGAACGTTGCTGTGTCGTTACCACCTTCCATGACATTACGGAATTGAAGCAAGCGGCCCAGAAGCTGCGCCGAAGCGAGAGCGATTTGCGGGAAGCGCAGCAGTACGCGGGCATGGGGAGCTGGACGAAAAGTTTGGCCGGAGAGCTGACGTGGTCTCCCGAACTTTATCGTATGTTTGGCAGGGAACCGCACCTTGCGCCGCTACCTGTCGAGCAGTGCGGGCCGATCTTCAGCTCCGACAGCTTTGCCGTGCTGTGGCCCGCCGTTGAGCTCCTTTTGGGCCGGAACAAGCCCTTTGAGCTGGATGTGCAACTGGCGAACGGGCATAGCTGGCTAACTGCCCGAGGCGAGGCAGAGCTGGATGCCGCCGGACGGGTAACCCGCTGGCACGGCACCATGCAGGACATTACCGTGCGCAAAGCAGAGGAGGCCCGGCTCGCCCAATATACGGCAGAACTGGACTACATTTACAACAATGCACCCTGTGGTTATCAGTCCCTGGACGAAAACGGGACTATTCTTCAGATAAACGATACTGAGCTGGAAATGCTCGGTTATACCCGTGAAGAAGTTGTCGGGAAGAAGACCTTTTTTGATATTGCGACGGAAGCAAGTTGGGCGCGATTCGCCGAAAACTTCGCGCGGATGGTCGGCACCGGGAGAAGGGAAACCTTCGAAGCTGAATTCCAGCGGAAAGACGGGAGTCTGCTGCAGGTGCTTGTCCACGCCTCCGTCAGCCGAGACGCCGAAGGCAGGTATTTCAGCCGCGCCGCCGTGGTGGATATCAGCCGTCAGCACGGTTTGGAACTCCAGAGGTTGAAGGCCGAGGCGGCGCTGCAGGAAAGCGGCCAGCGCCTGCAGCTTGCCCTCGATGCGGCGGAGCTTGGCGTCTGGGAGCTGGATCTCATTAATGACACCTCCATCCGCAATTTACGGCACGATCAGATCTTCGGTTACCAGACACTCCTGCCTGAATGGACGGTAGAGACCTTCCTGCGCCACATTGTCACTTCCGACAGAGAAGCGATCCGCAAGATGCTTGACGAGGGTCGTACTGCAGGCGGAATTTCCTTCGAATGCCGCATCATGTGGTCCGACCAGTCCATCCACTGGATCAGCGGAGAAGGCAAGGCGGCGCGCGATGCTTCCGGCAAGCCCGTACGGATGCTGGGCACCGTGGCCAACATTACGGAAAGGAAACGGGCCGAGGCGGAGCTTCTGGAAAGTGAGGCACGCTATCGGGCGGTGGTGGAAGATCAAGCGGAGTTTATTGCCCGTTTCCTGCCGGACGGCACAATTACGTTCATGAACGCCTCGTTCCTGCGTTTTTTTGGACTGGGCGATGACTGGGTAGGCAAGAAGTGGAATCCCGTGGCGGTGCCGGAGGATCTTCCGCAAGTACTGGCGGCGCTGGCATCTGTCTCGCCGGAAGTTCCGGTGGTGAGTGTCGAGAATCGCGTTTTGGCCGCCGACGGGCAAATTCGGTGGGCGCATTTCGTCAATCGGGCCTTCTTTGACAGTTCCGGTGAAATTACTGAATTCCAGTCGGTGGGGCGGGATATTACCGAGAGAAAGGCCGCGGAAGTGGCGCTGCTCGAGAGCGAAGCGGCCTTTCGGCAACTGGCGGACGCTATGCCGCAGATTGCCTGGATCTGCGACGGGGCTGGCAGGATGATCTACACGAACCAGCGCAGTGCGGATTATACGGGTTTGGCGCAGGGAGCCGATGCTGGCAACAACTGGAGCCACTCGATGTATGCGGACGACCTGCCAGCCGCCGCGGAGGCCTGGAACCGGGCTGTAACAACGGGGGGGCCCTACCAGGTGCAGGGACGCCTGCGCTCAGCTGCGGGGGATGATCGCTGGTTTCTTGTCCGCGGTGTTCCGGTACGCGATGGAGACGGGAAAATTACGAAGTGGTTCGGTACCTGCACGGACATCCACGACCTGATGGAGGCGGAAGCCGAACTGCGACTGCTCAATGAGCAGCTTCATTTGGCCAGCTCTTACAACCGCAGCCTGCTGGAGGCGAGTTTGGATCCTCTGGTCACAATCGGCCCCAACGGCCGGATTACGGACGTGAATGAAGCTACCGAGAAGGCCACGGGCCGGGGCCGCCAGGAATTAATCGGGAGTGATTTTTCTGAATATTTTACGCACCCGGACCGCGCGAGGGCTACATACGAAGCCGCATTTCGGGACGGTCTGGTTCGGGACTACCCGCTGGAAATTCGCCACCGCGACGGTAGTGTCCTCTCGGTCGTCTATAACGCGTCGGTCTATCGGGGCTCGGACGGTCGGCCGGCCGGGGTTTTCGCGGCGGCGCGCGACGTAACGGGGCGCAGGAGGGCGGAACAGGAATTAGAAGTGCACAGATGCCAGCTGGAGGAAAATGTGGTGGCGCTGCGAAATTCGCTGGCGGACAAGGAAGTCCTGTTGAAGGAGGTCCACCACCGGGTGAAGAACAACCTGCAAATCGTCTCCAGCTTGCTGCACATGCAGGCGCGGGTAACGGAGGATCCGGCGGCACGGGAATTGCTGCGGGAGAGTGAGAATCGGGTACAGTCGATGGGGGCTATCCACGAAAACCTGTACCGGGCGTCGGATCTGAGCCAGGTGGTGCTGGCAAAGTATCTGGGGCGCGTGGTGGAGCGGGTTATGGACACTTACCGACAGTCCGGCGTCACCTGCGTCGTGGAAGGCGACAACGAGATTACCGCAACAGCCGAGATTGCGATGCCGTGCGGTTTGATTGTGAATGAACTGCTGTCGAATGTGCTGAAGCACGCATTTCAGGGTGGGCCGGGGCGGGTGACGGTGACGGTGCACCAGGCAGGGGGCTATCTAACGGTAGCGGTGCAGGATAACGGGCATGGCCTACCCGATAATTTCGGCCCGGAAATGCCACGGGGGCTGGGGTTACAGTTGGTGCGGGCCCTTACCGATCAGGTGCGCGGGACGCTGCGGATCGTTCGGGGCCCCGGTACCAGGTTTGAGCTTGAGATCCCCACAGCCCCGGCAAGTGAGGGGCCTGCGCCACCCAACCTCACCGGCAACTTAAAATAGAGACTTGTCCCGCCAGATAACCTTCGAACTCCTTGCGGAATGTCCGGTAACCAGGGCTCGCGCCGGGGTTCTGCACACCGCCCACGGCGATATCCCGACCCCCGTCTTCATGCCAGTGGGGACTCAGGGCACAGTAAAAGGCCTTACCCAAAGCCATCTTCACGACGAACTGAAAGCCCCCATCATCCTGGGGAATACGTACCACCTGTACCTGCGGCCCGGGCACGAACTGATCGCGAAGTTCGGCGGGTTGCACAAGTTCATCAACTGGCCGGGCGCGATTCTGACGGATTCGGGGGGGTATCAGGTGTTCAGCCTGTCGTCTCTGCGGAAGATCACGGAAGAAGGCGTCACGTTTCAGTCACATTTGAATGGCGACGCCCATAAATTTACCCCGGCGTCTACGGTTGATACCCAACTGGCGCTGGGAAGCGACATCATGATGGTGCTGGACGAGTGCCCGCCGTATCCGGTGACCCATGAGTCCGCCCGGGCGTCAATGGAGCGCACGCTGCGCTGGGCGAAACGGGGATTTGACCATTACCGGTTTCGCCAGGAGCAGAATCCCGTACGCCAGGCGCTGTTCCCGATTGTGCAGGGCTCCATGTTCCCGGATCTGCGGCGCGAATGCGCTACGCGCCTGCTGGACCTCGATGCGGACGGATATGCGGTGGGGGGCCTGTCAGTGGGCGAGCCCCGACCGCTCAGTATGGACGCGGTGGATGTGACAGAACCAATTCTTCCCCGCGACCGGCCGCGTTATGCGATGGGGGTTGGCATGCCGGACGAGCTTCCGGAGTACGTAGCGCGCGGCATCGACATGATGGATTGCGTGCTGCCTTCGCGCAATGCGCGCAACGGGTGGATTTTTACCTCCGAGGGCAAAGTTGTCATCAAAAATGCCCGTTATCGGGACGATCCGGGCCCGCTGGACCCGAATTGTTCCTGCTACACATGTCGTACCCACTCGCGCGCCTACCTGCGCCACCTGTACCAGGCGGGGGAAATCCTGTTCTCTACGCTGGCAACATTGCACAATATGCGTCGTTATCTTGACATCATGGGGCAGATCAGGCAGGCTATCCTATTGGGTCAATTTCCCCAGTACCTTCAGAAGGTTCGGGGTAAGGCCCACGAAACGCCCGGAACCTAGTAAGCCCGGGCCCTCTGAATCGAGACTTTTTAGTGCTTTTTTCGCTTCTTCTTCAACAACAGCCGAGCCCCGTGCTCCAGTTCGCCCCCTACCTGCTGATAGGTCTGGTCTTCTATTTCCTCCTCTTCCGCCCTATGCAGAAAGAGAAGAAGAAGACGCAGGAGATGGTTGCCGCTTTGAAGAGCGGCGACACGGTGGTCACCACCGGAGGCATCACCGGAACGGTTGTCACGGTGGATAGTGACACAATAGTCCTCAGGGTGAAGCCTGATAATGTAAAGCTGCAGTTCGCGCGGTCGGCTGTCACCCAGGTAGCGAACACGGAAGGCACGAAGTAAACGGGCGGCATTCTCCCTTAACACGAGATCCGGTCCATAACCCAAGGCAAACTCATGCAACGAAATTTGATGATCAAAGTGCTGGTGATTGTAGCGACGGTGCTCATTTGCATCTTCGGCGTCATCGGCTTCCCCAGCTCCATGGAAGGCCTGAAGGCCAATGTCGCGAAGAACATCCGACTAGGTCTTGACCTGAAGGGTGGCAGCCACCTTGTGCTTCAGGTACAGGTTCAGGATGCGGCCAAGACGATCGCCGACCAGACGATTGACGGCCTGCGCGAGGATGCGCGGACCCGCAACATCATCATCGCCGGTTACGACCGGAATGATCCGAACAAGCTGGAAGACACGAATACTATCCAGGTGAACATTCACGGTGTGGATGTGGCGAAGACCCAGGTCTTCCGCACCCTGGTGACCGAGCGGTATCCCGACTGGATTCTAACGCCAGTGAACACCAGCGATTACCGGCTGAATATGAAGCCGACGTCGCTGCTGGAACTGAAGCGGAATACGGTCCGCCAGTCGCTGGACACCATTGATAAACGCGTGAATAAGCTCGGCCTCACCGAGCCCACGGTGCAGGCGCACGGCGACCCGGTGACCGCGTCGGAAATTCTTGTGGAACTGCCGGGCGTTGACGATCCGGCCCGCGTGAAGGACCTGATTGGGACCACGGCGCAGCTGAAGATTGTGGAAGTGAAGAACGAAGGCCCCTGGAAGTCCCCGGAAGAGGCCCTCGGCTCAAAGGGCGGCATTCTGCCTCTCAATACCGAACTCCGTGAATACGTTAGCGCCGGCACAAGCGCTGGCTGGTATCTGGTGTCGCGGACGCCGGTTATTACGGGGCAGGACATGCGGAACGCGAAGCCCGCGGTGGACCCGGACTCTCCGGGCCGTTGGGAAACGTCCTTCACGCTGGGGCAGGACGGTGCCCGGCGCTTTGAAAAGTTCACCTCCTCGAATATTGGCAACCGCCTCGCCGTACTGCTGGACAACCAGATTCGCAGCGTCGCCACCATCCAGAGCACGATCAGCGACTCAGGCCGGATCAACGGCCTGGCCAGCCAGGAAGAATCCTCGGATCTGTCGCTGGTGCTGAACGCTGGTGCGCTTCCGGCCGGTATTAAGTATCTGCATCAACGGACCATTGGACCCTCGCTGGGCGCGGACTCGATCCGTGAAGGTATCTACTCAGGCGTAGCCGGGCTGATCGCGGTCATTATCGTCATGTTGTTGTATTACAAAAAATCGGGCCTGAACGCCGTGCTGGCGCTGTTGCTGAACACGGTATTGCTGATTGCCGCGCTGGCCTATTTCAGTGCCGTACTGACGCTGCCTGGCATCGCAGGCATCATCCTGACAGTGGGTATGGCAGTTGACTCGAACGTGCTGATCTTTGAACGAATTCGTGAAGAGCTTCGGTCAGGGAAGTCGATTCCCGCGGCCGTGGAAGCGGGCTTCGGGAAGGCGTGGTGGACCATTGTGGATACCCACGTCACTACCATCGTCTCTTGTTTGTTCCTGTTCATCTTTGGCTCGGGCCCGGTAAAAGGGTTCGCTGTCACCCTGGTGATCGGGTTGCTGGCAAACGTTTTCACCGCGGTTTTTGTGTCGAAGGTGATCTTCGACGTGGAACTCTCGGGCAAGCAGCAGGTCGCTGAGCTAAGTATCTGATTTTAAGGGGCAATCGCGAGAACGGTTGCCCCTTTTGATCATATTGCTATTTTTTTGCAACATTCTTGAATCCCTTTGGGAACATGTTGCTACAATGCGGTGTCATAGCAGATTGGCACCGCTCTAAAACAGATCGGCCACAGCATTTGGGGCGGGCCCGGTCGATAGCTTTGTAAAAGCATGGATTCGTGATCGATGGAATTATTTAAGAACACAAACTTCGACTTTCTTGGGTACAAGTGGCCCTTCATTATTGCTTCCCTGGTGCTGAGCGTCGCCGGCATCGGCAGCCTGCTGGTTAAAGGCGGACCCCACTGGGGAATTGAATTTAAGGGCGGCATGCAGATCACTGCCAAGTTTGCCAGTGAGCCGCCCATCGAGAAAGTCCGCTCGGTACTTGCGTCGGCGTTGTCCTCGACACCCAGCGTACAGACCTTTGAGGCTGGCTCCAACGAAATCCTGATTGGGACAGAGGGTGCGGATGACGCGATCATGTCGAAGAATCAGCAGATCATCGTTGATTCGCTCGCCAAGGCCTTTGGCAGCCCTGGAAACGGCAAGCTGGACCTGAACAATGCCAGCACGTCGCAGCTCATCTCACGCCTCACAGACCCCCTGCAGCGCGCGGGTCTCCAGCTCTCCCAGCAGCAGGTTCAGGACCTGGCTGTGAGCATTACGGGCTTCCGCGACCAGCGCGGAGGCTTGATTACAAAGATTGACGATCTGAAGGGCGTGCAGGGCTTGACGCCACAGGTCCTAACCGTGTTGAATACAGAATGCTACCCCGCGCCGTACACAGTGGCGCGGAACTTTGAGAGTGTGGGGCCCAAGGCTGGTTCGGATTTGCGCCAGCAGGCGATTCAGGCAACATTGCTTGCACTCGCCGGGATGTTGGTATATATTTGGTTCCGGTTCGAGTGGATTTATGGTGTGGGCGCCGTTATCGCGGTCTTCCACGACACCATCATCACCATCGGCATCTTCTCCATACTGGACAAAGAAATTACCCTCACCGTAATTGCCGCCCTGTTAACCTTGGTCGGCTATTCGATGAACGACACGATCGTCATCTTCGATCGTATCCGTGAAAATCTTCATCTGGGCCGTGGCTCCGCTAAGGGTCCGGGCCTGGGGGACGTAATCAACCTCAGCGTCAACCAGACGTTGAGCCGAACCGTGATGACTTCCGGCCTTACCTTTCTGGCCGTGCTGGCTCTTCTGCTCTGGGGTGGCCCTGTACTGCACGGGTTCTCTTTGGCACTGGTAATCGGCATCATTATTGGTACGTATTCTTCAGTTTTCGTAGCGAGTCCAATTGTCCTTTTCTGGCACGATTGGGCGGACGCCCGGAAGGCAACTTCGGCCTCTGTGGCTCCGGTTGCTTCCGCGAAGCAGGCACCAGGTAAGATCAAAGCGGCTCGGTAGCCGCTCGCCTGGAGTCGCTGTAATAGTTTTACCTTCGCACAAACGCGAGGATCTGATATGTTGTTAAGCGCTTCACTGTTGCTGGTGAACGCTGGCAGGTAAGCTCCGCTCGCTGCGGAGCTGTTGGATAAGTAAACAGCGCCACCTCTCTGAGGTGGGCGCGCCGAATCGGAGAGGCACTTATGTTCGAACAAACATTCATTGATGGCCAAGGCCAGACTAGCCGACCGTACACGATCCTGTTGTCGCTGGCGATCCAGACCGTCGCGATCACCGTTCTGGTCATTATTCCCCTGATTTATTTCGACGCGCTGCCGACCGCGCAGCTGGCGATGTCGCTCACGGCTCCGCCACCCCCGCCTCCTCCTCCGCCACCGCCTCCTCCCCAGGCCGTAAAGGTAGTTAAGGTGACGCCAAAGCAGATGGTGATGAACCAACTGGTGGCTCCCAAAACTGTTCCGAAGCAGGTTGCGATGATCGTCGAAGAAGATACCCCGGTTTCCGTGGGTGTTGTCGGCGGCGTTCCCGGTGGTATCCCCGGCGGCGCTGGCGGCGGTGTTCTCGGCGGCATTATCTCGGCCCTGCCGGCTGCTCCGCCACCTCCTCCGGCGCCGAAGCCGAAACCAGCACCCCCCGCCGCGCCCATCCGCGTAGGTGGCAACGTGCAGCAGGCGAACCTGATTCGCCAGCCGAAACCCGTATACCCCCCGCTGGCGAAAGCCGCCCGCGTTCAGGGCACCGTCAAGTTTGAGGCGCAGATCGCCAAGGACGGAACCATCCAGAATCTTCACCTCGTCAGCGGTCCTCCCCTGCTTGTGCAGGCGGCCATGGCGGCAGTGCAGCAGTGGCAGTATAAACCCACGCTCCTCAACGGGGAACCCGTGGAAGTTATCACCACGATCGACGTCAACTTCACGCTCAGCCAGTAGCACGAAGACGACGGGTAATTCCGGAAGTACACAAAAGCAACATCTGGTTTACAGTTTAGTATTTCGCTACAGCAAGAACGCAGTACAAAAAAATCAACTCGCAGGAGACTAAAACAAAATGCTTTTACAGATGCAGGTATGGGCGCTCATGCTATTGCAGGAATCCGGAGCTCCGGGTTGGGACTTCCGTCACCTCTGGATGCAGATGGGTGGCCTCGCAAAAGGCGTTGTCGTCATCATGTTCCTTATGTCAGCCTGGTCGATTGGTGTTATGATCGACCGTCTGATGGCGTTTAACGCCGCCCGTAAGCAGAGCCGTCAGTTTGCTCCGGCCGTCGCCGGCGCTCTCCGTGAAGGAAAGCTTGACGAAGCCATTAAGATTGCGGATCGTTTCAAGAAGAGCCACCTTGCCAAGGTAGTCGTCGCTGGGCTGCAGGAATTCAGCGCGCACCAGGGTAACACCGAAATCTCGGGTGAAGAAATTGAAGCCTCCAAGCGTGCTCTGGAACGCGCCGAAGCCATCGTCCACGCTGAACTGAAGCGCGGCGTCAGCGCTCTGGCCACTATCGGTTCCACCGCTCCGTTCGTGGGTCTCTTCGGTACCGTCGTCGGTATCATCAACGCGTTCAAAACGATGGCTGCGGAAAAGACCCCCGGTATCGGCGCGATCGCCGGTGGTATCTCGGAAGCGCTCGTTACGACCGCTATCGGTCTGTTCGTCGCCGTTCCCGCCGTGTGGATGTTCAACTACTTCACGGGCCGTTGCGATGCTTTTGACGTGGAAATGGGTAACTCCAGTTCCGAACTCGTTGACTACTTCCTGAAGCGCGCGCAGGCTCGGTCCGGCGCCCGCAAGTAAGTAACGCTGAGCTTTATCGCGAGTTGATTTCGAACCTGCCGCAGTCCCCAACTGGCGAGGACTGCGGCAAGAGTTCGGCCTGGAACTGAGAAGTTCCCGGTTAGACGATCAGGAGAAATCGGAATGGAAAAAAAGAAAGCGGCACCTCCCGTAGCCGACATCAACGTAACCCCGATGGTCGACGTTATGCTCGTTGTGCTGATCATCTTCATGGTCATCACGCCGATGCTCTCGAAGAGTATCCCGGTGGATCTCGCTCTTACCCGCAACCCTGTCGTTATGTCGGATGCGGATAAGGAAGATGCCATCATCGTCGCGATCACACGTGACGGACAGACCTTCCTGAGTCCCGGGCTGAAAAAGATTGACCCCAGCGAACTGGCTCCGACCGTGAAGGACCTGTTGTCCGGACGGACCAGCAAGATGGTTTATATTAAGGCGGACGCGCGGTCCAAGTACGAAAAGGTGGAAGAAGTTGTGGACAACCTTCGTGCGGGCAGTGTGGACGAAGTTGGATTGCTGACCGAGCAGGTGCTCGACGCGCGGCGCATGCAGAAGGCGCCTGCTCAGTAGTCGAGGCAAGTTCAGGAAGCATCCCGATTCACCAGTATCAAGATCCAATAGCGACAGGATCGAGCAGCAACAAGTTCTAAATTTGGCCTGCGCCGGAACGCAGGTAAACCGAGATATTATTCAAGGAGCTTTTGACCTATGGCAATGGCAGTTGGCGGTGGTGGTGGAGTAAAGAGCGACGTCAACATGACGCCGATGATCGATATTCTGCTTGTCCTGCTTATCATCTTTATGGCGATCTCGCCGGTGTCTCCGCATGGTCTGGACGCGCTCGCGCCCCAGCCGCCACCCCCGAATGCGCCCCAGAATCAGGCTGACGACCGTACCGTCGTCATCGTCATTGATAAGAAGGGCGACCTGAAGATCAACCAGGATGAAACCGACTGGGCGAGGCTGGAAGATCGTCTGATCGATATCTTCAAGACTCGAGCTGAGAAAGTAGTGTTCGTGAAGGGCGATCCAGAACTGGAATTCCAGGTTGTGGCCCGCGCCATCGACACGGCTCACTCTGCCGGTATTGATAAGGTTGGTCTTATGACCCCGAAAGTTGAGGAAGGCAAGTGATGAGTGGCATTACTCTGAGCAATGCGCGCAGGGCAGCCGCGATCGTCATGATCGCCGGCTTCGCCATCTTCGCATCCGGCTGCGACAAGCTGAAGGCACGCGACAACATCAATTCCGGAACTGCTGCCTTTAAGGCTGGCCGTTTCCCGGAAGCTGTCGATCACTTCAAGCTGGCGGTGGAACTGGATCCCAGCATTCCAAACATCCGAATCTATCTGGCGATTGCTTACATTCAGCAGTACATCCCGGGCACGGAAACGGCCGAGAACAAGAAGTATGCGGAAGCCGCGATGACCGAGCTGAACGAGACGCTGAAGCAGGATCCTAAAAACGTTCTGGCCACAGCCTATATCGCGAACCTTTACTACCAGAGGAAGGACTTCCCGAAGGCTCAGGAATGGAACCGGAAGGTTGTGGAACTGGACCCGAAGGATAAGGGCGCACTCTACACTCTGGGCGTAATCCCGTGGACGCAGTTTGTTGGCGCCGACCGTGAAGCGCGGAATAACTCCAAGATGAAGCCGGAAGATCCCGGTCCGATCAAGGATGTGAAAGACCGCGCCGCGCTGAAGGAAAAGTACTGGGCTTCTCTGACCGAGGGCATTGAGTACGAAAAGAAAGCGCTCGCTGTGGATGCCGAATATGAGAATGCTATGGCCTACATGAACCTTCTCATCCGGTATCGCGCGGACCTGCAGGACACGAAGGAACAGTATCAGGCTGACGTGAAGGAAGCCGACGACTGGGTTCAGAAGACGCTGGAAACCACGAAGATCAAAGCAGAACGAAAAGCAAAGAACCCGAACGCCAAGTAGTTCAGCCGGTTTTTCAATATTCAGGACGGCCAGGTAATCCCTGGCCGTCCTTTTTTTATTTTCCAATCAGGTATCCTGAAGCACTGAGATGCCAAGAGTTGTCGCGGTTTATCGTTTTGCCCTGTGTGCCTTGTTTTGTGCAGTATGCGGTTCTGCGCAGCCGATTTCGCTGGCGGCACGGGATGCTTTTAACCTGGGCGTCCGTGAGTTGCAGGCCGGACAGTTTCGCTCGGCGGCAGCGTCATTTACCAAAGCGGTAGAGCGCGCCCCCAACCTGCTGAACGCACGGATCTATCTGGCAGCAGCCTGGGTGCAGGCGTATCGGCCGGATGATGCTTCCGCGGAAAACGCGGAGGTGGCCAGGTTCGCGTTTGAGGCCTGTCAGGAAGTTTTGAAGCGGGATCCCAAAAATGTGGCGGCGACCGACTCGATAGCGACGCTGTACTTCCAGATGCGCGAGTTCGTTCGGGCGCGCGAGTGGAACCTGAAGGTGCTCTCGCTGGACCCGAACAGCAAGACTTCGCTTCACATGCTGGGGGCCATCATCTGGAGTGAGTTCAGCGTCACGCTCCGGGAAGCCCGAGAGATAGCCGGCATGGTGCCGGAGGACGCTGGCCCTCTGAAGGATGCAGCGTTGCGGGAAGAGCTGAAGGCAAAGTACCGCAAGGCGCTGGAGGATGGCATTGAGTTCGAACGTGCCGCTCTTGATCTGGATACCGGGTACGCCCGCGCGATGCTGACCATGGCTGACCTTCTGCGTGTCCGCGCCGAGCTGGGTGATGAGGCCACGTACGCTGCCGACATGGCCGAGGCCGCAGCGTGGGGTGAGCGTGGCGCCAGGGCCTCCGTTCCGAATAAATAGTCTGCTGGCGACATGCGCCATCACGGGTGCATGTGCCCGGCTGTGACCTAGAATGGAAGTGTGGAGCCGGTTGCAAACCCCAGGGAAGTCCCGAATCTCGTGACGGACGCGGCAGATCTTCCTGCCGTCTACGAAGGTCTTGCTCCGCCTCCGCCGGAACCCTCCACGCTGGCCGAGTTGTTGGCTATCTTCGCCGAAGCGCGGCCGAAAGATGACATCGCGGTAATCGGGAAAGCCTACGAGTTCGCCGAGAAGTGCCACGCTGGCCAGGTTCGGGCTTCGGGCGAACCGTATATACTTCATCCTCTGGCGGTTGCGTGTATTTTGGCCAGCATGAAGATGGACGCGGTGAGTGTGGTGACCGGGTTGTTGCACGACGTGGTGGAAGACACTTCGGCCACCACCGCGGAAGTGCAGAAGATCTTCGGGGACGACGTGGCCCGCTGTGTGGACGGCGTAACCAAGCTGAGCAAGATCGAGTTCTCCTCCGCCGAAGAGCGCCAGGCTGAAAGCTATCGCAAGATGCTGCTGGCGATGGTGAACGACGTCCGCGTGATCATTGTGAAACTCGCGGACCGGCTCCACAATATGCGGACGCTGGGGGCGCTGAGTCCGGAGCGGCGCGAGAGGATTGCCAAAGAGACGCTCGAGATATTTGCGCCGATTGCGCATCGTCTGGGGATGGGCAAGGTGCGAGGTGAGCTGGAAGACCTTGCGTTCCGCCATCGTGATCCGGAAGCCTTCATTGAGATCTCGCGGACCATTGACACCCAGCGCGCGGCGAACGAGCTTTATATCGACAACATGCGGAAGACGGTGGAGGCCGAACTCCGCAGAGAGGGCATTCCGGCGCGTGTGGAAGGCCGTGTAAAGCGCGCATTTTCGGTCTACCAGAAGCTGATCCGGCAGAAGATTTCGCTCGATCAGGTGTATGACATTCTGGCGATCCGGATCATTACGGATTCGGTGAAGAACTGCTATGGGGCGCTGGGTATTATTCACAACGAGTGGCGTCCGGTGCCGGGCCGGATCAAAGATTTTATTGCGATTCCCCGTCCCAATCTCTATCAGTCACTGCACACTTCGGTGGTGGGGCCTGAAGGGAAGCATTGTGAGATCCAGATCCGGACGGAGGAGATGCACCGGATTGCGGAAGAAGGGATCGCGGCCCACTGGAAGTACAAGGAGGGCACGCGCGGTGCGCAGGACGACCAGCGAATCGCCTGGCTGCGACAGTTGGTGGAGTGGCAGCGTGACATGCAGGATTCGAGCGAATTCACCTCCACGCTGAAGCTTGACCTGTTTCCCGAAGAAGTCTATTGCTTCACGCCGAAGGGCCGCGTAATCGTCCTGCCGGCGGGTTCCAGCCCGATCGATTTTGCCTACGCGGTTCACTCCGAAGTTGGAAACACTTGTGTTGGCGCGCGGATCAACGCCCGGATCGTTCCGCTGCGCAGTATTTTACGCAACGGCGATGTGGTGGATATCATCACCCAACCGGGTCACCAGCCGGGCAAGGACTGGCTGGCGTTTGCGAAGACCTCACGTGCGCGCAACAAGATCAAGCACATTATCAACACGAACGAGCGTGAGCGTGCGATTGATATCGGCCAGAAGTTCCTGGAAAAAGAGGCGCGGCGGCTGGGCATTGGGCTTTCCCGGATACCGAAAGCGGCCTTTGAAGCGGTGGCTGCCGAATACGGGATGAGCAAGATTGAGGATCTTCATGCCGCGCTGGGGTATGGCAAGTGTTCAGCGCGGCAGGTCCTCCAGAAATGCGTTCCGGAGCAGGTACCGGAAGCTGGCCCGCCAGTGGTGGAAGCACCCGCGTCGTCGGCCCGGAACGGCGCATCCACCGACGATGCGGTTATCCGCGTAACGGGCATTGATGACGTTATGGTGTACCGCGCCAAGTGCTGCAACCCCATCAAGGGCGATTCCATTGTGGGGTACGTAACGCGCGGTAAAGGGATTGCCGTTCACACGCGGACCTGCAGCAACGTTCAGAATCTAATGTATGAGTCGGAACGGCGCATCGAGGTGGAGTGGGAACGCGCGGCCACGGAATCTTTCGCTGTGCACTTAGTGGTGAAGACGGACGATCGGCCGGGCCTGTTACACCAGATCACCTCTGTCCTGCACAACGAAAACAGCAACGTCCGGAGCCTCGAAGCGCGCACGGACTACTCTTCGAGCGGCGATTCCGCTTCCATTGAAATGACAATTGACGTGCGGGATAAGAAACAACTTGAAAAGCTGTGCGGTGCAATCCGCCGGATTTCGGGCGTCCGCGACGTTGAGAGAACGCATCAGTAGAGCAGCGAAAACAACAACACATGTCAGACACCCGAGCCTCAATTCAGGAAGCCACACCCGAGCACATTGCTATTTCGAAATCGAAGGGCATCATCATTGACTGGAAGGGTGGCCACCAGAGCAACTATGACGTCGTCTATCTGCGCGACTGGTGCCCGTGTGCGGGCTGCACGGGCTCGCACGGTACCACGCCGCGGCCCAAAGCCTCCAATTCGGACCCGAATCCATTTCAAATGTTCCAGGCCCGGCTGAAAATGCTGGCTGTGGAACCGGTGGGGAATTACGCAGTCCGAATAGAATGGAGTGACGGTCACAACACGGGGATTTACTCCTGGACGCACCTTCGCTCGGTCTGTCCGTGTGACGCCTGTCAAACGGGAAAGGTCTGAACGCACTATGCCCAGCCGTATTGCGGTTGTTGAGGATGAAGCAGAACTCGCTTCCCTGATTGAGTACAACCTGACCAGGGGGGGCTTTCACACGAGGGTGTTCCCCGGTGTTGACGGCACGATTAAAGAGTTGGAAGCATGGCGGCCGGATCTGATTGTTCTGGACGTGATGCTGCCGGGCCAGGATGGGTTTGAGATCTGCCGGCGGCTCCGTCAGGGCGGGCAACTGGTGAAGACGCCGATCCTTTTCCTGACGGCTCGCTCGGACGAAGTTGACCGGGTGCTGGGGCTGGAAATCGGCGGTGATGACTACATTACGAAACCGTTCAGTCCGCGTGAACTGCTGGCACGGATTAAGGCCCATCTCCGCCGGATTGAGACGGGCGCGCCGGAGAAATCCACCGAACTGGCAATCGGACCGTTTCGCGTGGATACGGCCGCGCGGCGGGTTTTTCGCGATTCCGTTGAATTGGAACTAACCTCCACCGAATACCGCTTGCTGGAGTTTTTCCTTTCACACCCGGCACATGCGTGGTCGAGGGAAGATTTGCTGCGGGAAGTGTGGGGGGAGCAGCACTTTGTGACGCCGCGCACCGTAGATGTCCATATCCGGCGGCTGCGAGAGCAGATTGAGGCTCAGCCCGAAGAACCTGTTTACCTGGTTACGGTTCGCGGTTTCGGGTACCGTTTTGAAGCAACAGCGAAGCCCGCGGGGACCCCGTAGTTCTGGTTCAGGCATAGTCTGGATAAATGTGACAACTTCCAAAATGACGGCACGAATTTTCCTGAAGCTGATTGCTGTTGTGGTCTGTTTGGCGGGTGTCGCCCTCTTTACCGCCGATGTTCTGGCCTCGCGGGTTGCTGAACACTATCTCTTGACGCACCTCACATCCGCGCTGGAAGGAAAGGCGAGGGTCCTCGCGAACGACCATGCGGGGCTGCCTCTGGAACAGGAGAAGATCCACCAACTTGCCCGGGTGGCCGAGGCCCGGCTGACGGTGGCGGCCTCCGATGGCAGGGTTTTGGCTGAGTCCGAGGCCGACCCGGCGAGTATGGAGAATCACCTCTCTCGTCCCGAGTTTCAGGCCGCTTTTCAGGGCCGAAGCGGGTCGGATACGCGCAGTAGCCGCACCATCGGGATTGATTTCCTGTATGTGGCGGTGCCCATGGAGCCCGGGCCGAAGCCTCGCTACGCGCTTCGCCTGGCGATGCCCCTGAAGGCCGTGAATGACGATATCCACAGCATCCGGGCACGGATTTGGGAGAGCGTGCTGATTGCCTTCCTCCCGGCGGTGATTATTGCCGCATTTCTGGCGCGGCGGATTGCGGGCCGATTGAGCACGGTAATCGCATATGCGGGAGAACTCGCGAACGGGAATTTTCAGGCTCGCCTGCCGCTTATTACGGGCGGTGACATCGGCGTTCTGAGTCAAAAACTGAATGAGACGGGATCCAAACTGGAAGGCACGGTGCAGCAACTGCAGACCGAGCACGCTCAACTGGACCGTCTGGAGCGAGTCCGCCGGGATTTTGTGATCAACGTGTCGCACGAGCTTCGGACACCTCTGGCCTCGATTCAGGGCTATGCGGAGACGCTGATTGATGGTGCGCTCTACGACGAAAAGAACAATCTTCGGTTTCTGAACATCATCCGGCACAATGCCGAACGGCTGACGGGGCTGACTGCGGATCTGCTGACTCTGTCCCGCCTGGAACTGCGAACAAAAGAATTCCGCTTCGCGTCATTTCATACCGATGAGTTGCTGGGTGGCGTGGTGGATACGATTCGGCCCATCGCTGCGCGCAAGAACATTACGATTCAACAGAACGAAGCGGAGCCGGGCTCGGAACAGGCGCTGAGCGAGGTTTTCTGCGATTCAGAAGCGTTTTACCAGGTAGTGAGCAACCTTCTGGACAACGCGGTGAAGTACACGCCCCTGAACGGCACGATCGCGGCAGGTTTTCAGCCCCTCGTAAAACCCGATGGCGCTTTGATGATCGAATTCTTTGTGCGTGATACCGGGATGGGAATTCCGGCGGAAGACCAGTCCCGGTTATTTGAACGCTTTTATCGGGTAGATAAGGCGCGCAGCCGCGAGTTGGGCGGTACCGGCCTGGGTCTGGCCATCGTGAAACATCTGGTGCGGGCGCATGGAGGGGATGTTCGTGTGGAGAGTGAGCTGGGGCGGGGCTCTACGTTCTTTTTTACCCTGCCAGTGGATGATATCGGGATTCCGGCGCAGGCTCCGGCATCGGACGCTATCGTTTAATCAGAAACCAAACGCCGCCGGGCTCCGTAACAGGATAATGGTAGTGATGATGAGGATTTTTAGTCAATCGACCGTGTGCAAAGTGCTGGGTGCGCTCTGCCTTACCTCTTGTCTTCACGCCGGAACTCTTCTGGAGGAAGGGTATCGGCAAATGTACAACCTCCAGTTTAGTGAGGCCCACAAAACGCTGGCCGAGTATATCCGTCAGCAACCGGAGGACCCGATGGGCCCGGTGGCGGACGGGGCAGCCTATCTCTACTCCGAATTCGATCGCCTGCGCATCCTGCAATCCGAACTGTTCACCCAAACCCAGAAATACGTGGATCTGAGCAAGCCACAAGCCGACCCGAAAGTGAAAGCAGCCTTCAATTCGTCGCTCGAAAAAGGCCGCCAACTCATTGAAAAAACGCTGCAACAGAGGCCTGGCGACGGCAACGCGATGTTTGCCGCCACCATTCGGCTGGGGCTTCGCGCGGACTACTTCGCCATGCTGGAGCGCCGAGACCTGGCGGCGCTTGACGAGGTGAAACAGAGCCGCATCATTTCCGAGCAACTCCTGGCCAAATTCCCCGACTACTACGACGCCTACATTTCCGTTGGAGTGGAAAACTATCTGCTCAGCCTCCGCGCCGCTCCCGTCCGCTGGCTTCTGAAGTTCAGCGGAGCTCAAACCGATAGACAGCTCGGGTTAGATAAACTCCGGTTGACCGCTGAAAAAGGCCACTACCTGCTCCCTTACGCCAAGCTCATACTCGCTGTTGCCGATATTCGCGACAACGCCCCTGCACGTGCCCGCCAGAAACTGGAATGGCTGGTGAACGAATTTCCTCTGAACCGGCTGTATCGTGAGGAACTGGCGAAGCTCCGCTAACGGGATCGGTCCCTGTCGAAGCCCAACCCCTCCTCATGCGAATCATTTCGGCGGCCTCCGCCTTTCCAGAGCATTACTACACGCAACGGCAGTTGATTGACGCTTTCCTGCTGCACTGGGGGCCTCTGGTTTCAGACGCCCGCAAGCTGGAATTACTGCATCACAACGTGGGCGTGGACGGGCGGTACCTTGCGCGGCCCATTGAACAGTACGTCAATCTGAAGTTCGGAGACGCGAACAACATCTGGATTGAAACTGCCCAGCGGCTGGGGGCTGAGGCGGTCACCAAAGCGCTGGCTTTGGCCGGGATTCCTCCGGAACGGCCCGGGGCCATTATCTTCACTTCGGTTACGGGTATTTCCAGTCCGTCCATTGACGCTTTGCTGGTGAACCGGCTGGGGCTTTCACCACATATCCGCCGCACCCCGATTTTTGGGCTGGGCTGTGTGGCTGGTGCCGCAGGCCTGGCGCGGGCGGCCGATTATGTGAAGGCGTACCCCGACCAGTACGTGATCCTGCTCTCCGTGGAACTGTGCAGCCTGACTTTGCAGCGCGACGATGTTTCGCCAGCGAATCTGATCTCAACCGGGCTGTTTGGCGATGGCGCGGCGGCGGTCATTATTGCCGGCGACGCCTGCCCGGAAAGCCCGCAACGTGGCCTGCAGATCATCGACACCTCTCCTACTTTTTATCCCGATACGGAAGACGTGATGGGCTGGGCGATTTCTGAGAAGGGTTTCCGGATTGTACTGTCGCCCGCAGTGCCTGAAGTGATCGCCTCCAACGTGGGGAAGGACCTGGACGCGCTTCTCTCCCGAAACCAGCTGACCCGGGCCGATATCCAGAGCTGGATTCTGCATACGGGTGGCCCTAAGATCCTGCGGGGCACGCAGCAGGCTCTCGGGATTACGGAAACGGACTTGGCGGCCTCCTGGGCTTGCCTGCGTCGCATGGGCAACCTCTCCTCGGCGTCCGTCCTGATGGTGCTGGAAGAAACCATGCTGAACCGTCGCCCCGTGCCGGGGACGTGGAGCATACTGGGAGCTATGGGCCCCGGCTTCTGCTCCGAACTCCTGCTGCTCCGGTGGTAGGTGTTCAGCCCGTAAGGCCCGAAAGTCTATGCCAGCTTCAGTTGATAGCTCTTCAGCCGATGCCGCAATAGTTGGAGGCGGCCCTTCGGGGCTTGCCGCCGCAATTGCTTTGCGGTTGCGGGGGTGGTCGGTGAATGTTTACGATGCCCGGCGGCCTCCCATCGACAAGACTTGTGGAGAGGGTTTTCTGCCCGGCGCGTCTGCGGCCCTGAGCAAACTGGGCCTGGACCTGGGTTCACTCCCCGGAATGTCCCTTCGCGGGATTCGATTTCTGGGGCACCACACTTCCGTCTACGCTCCTTTTCCCTGCTCGCAGGGCAGGGGAGTCCGCCGGACTCACCTGCATGAAGCTCTTGTAGCGCGCGCGGAAGATCTGGGGGTCCGGCTGAAGTGGAATCATCCGGTATCCACCCCGGACAGCTTGCGGGAACGGTGGATCATTGGCGCGGATGGCATCCAGTCCAGGGTCCGGCAGTGGGCGGGGCTCGGTTCTACCGAATACGATTCCGTGCGGTTTGGCTTCCAGCGGCATCTGGCCCTGGAGCCGTGGTCGAACAATGTGGAAGTGTATTGGGGCGCGTTCGGGCAGGCGTACGTTACGCCGGTTGGAGCGCGTGAGATCGGGCTGGCCGTTCTGACTCACCGGCCTGAAATTCGCTTGCCAGAGGTTCTGGCTGACCTTCCGGCACTGAGTTCGCGACTGGCGACCGCTCCCACTACAGCGGACCGGGGGGCGGTGACGGCGCGGCGTCGCCTGCGTCGCGTGACCCGCGGCAATATCGCGCTCATTGGTGACGCCTCCGGTTCTGTGGACGCGATCACAGGCGAGGGCCTTTCTCTGAGTTTTCGCCAGGCGGACCTTCTGGCAACGGCGCTGGCGGCGAATAATCCGCAGCTCTACGAGGTCGGCCACAGGAAACTGGCCCGGCGACCCCAGTTTATGGGGGCGCTGATGCTGCTGCTGGACCGCTCACCGAGGCTGCGCGACGCCACGCTCTCCGCTCTGGCAGCCGCGCCTCCCCTGTTCTCCGCGCTCGTACGCGTCCATATCGGACGGGAGCCGGAGAACCCAAAGTGCGAGTGATGTTCACAGTGCCCTCTTTGCCGTGATATCCTGGTTTTGCATTGACTTTCCGGCCAAGCTTCGCTTATTTTGTGCTCTTGCTTGCTTTCCAGAACGTGGCCTCGCCGCAGGCCCTGTTCAGAAAGCCCGTGAAAGTGCTGGGGGATCCCCAGTACATTGGGACGGCTTCCAACCCTCTTCAGGTCACCAATAACGGGCCCAACGTGACGGAAGGCCGGGAGCTTAGCTTCCCGCTGGGCATCGCGGTGGATAATTCCGTTTCGCCGCCCAATATCTACATCGCCGATGTTGGCAATAACCGTGTCCTGGGATTTCGCTATGCAACGCAGCTGAAGGCCGGAGCCACCGCCGATATCGTGTTGGGGCAGATCGACATGTTTGCGAATCTGCCGCAGGGGGCAAGCGGTCGCGCTACCGGGATGAACTCGCCCACTGGCCTGGTCTGTGACAGCCAGGGCAATCTTTACGTCGCGGACACGGGAAACAATCGCGTTCTTCGCTACCCGAAGCCGTTTGCTCAGCCCGCGGGCCAGGCGTTTCCGGATATGGTGATTGGCCAGACATCGCTGTCGGGGAAAAGTTCAAACGCCGGTGGAATTATGGCTACCTCGCTTGCTCTGGCCTTAACCCAGTTAACAAATACCGGCATCGCGGTCGATTCAGCGGGGAACCTGTGGGTCTCCGATACAGGCAACAACCGTGTGCTGCGATATCCGCTGGCCCTGTTGCAGAAGGGCCAGAATGCTCCCGCCGCCGATTTGGTGATCGGGCAGAACGATTTTGTCAGCCGAATTCAGGCAACCAGTGTTACCAGCAAGACGAATCTGATTCAGCCCCTGGGGCTTTCGTTTGACTCGACCGGGCACTTATTGGTGGTGGATTCCGGGCGACGTGTGCTTGTGTACCCGACCGGCGTTGCCACCAACGGCGTGGCTTTACGGATCATGGGGCTGGACCCTGCGGTCGCTACCTCCGGGCAACAATCGGCTATTTCTCTGAGCTTTCCCTTTGGCGTGACCGGAACTTCGGCCGGAATCGTGGTGGCGGATTCGGCGAACCATCGCCTCATGGTGTTTCCACCGGTGGAGACCTGGCTGCCCGAGGGCACGCAGCTTTCTCCAACCGCCACAGCCGTGGTTGGCCAGGCGAACTTTACCAACGTAAAGGCCAATCAGGGGCAAGGCGACTCCTCCGCCGGTTCCTTTAATTTTCCTTCGCAGGTCGCATCTTCAGGCTCAGAACTCTTTGTGGCCGATTCACAGAACAACCGTGTGCTGGTCTTCGGTGTGAGCGCAACTGGCATTAGCGCCAGCGCGAGCCGAGTGATTGGGCAACTGGATTTCCCGTACAACGCGCCCAACTTGCTGGAAGGAAAAGAGTTTCAGCTCGCTGCGGGTATTGCGCTGACGAACCCTCTTGGTACCGCGATTCTGGACCAGTCCGTGAGCCCCCCGCGTCTCTGGGTGGCCGACTCTCTGAACAACCGCGTTTTGGGCTTCAAGGATTTCACCACCGCGAAGAACGGCGATAAGGCCGATATCGTGATTGGCCAGCCGGACCTTTTCCGCAGCCTCGTCAACTATCCGTCGAACGAGGCGGCCCAGCCCAATGCCCAGGGACTTCGCTCCCCCACCGGGCTGATGGTTGACTCCGCCGGGAACCTGTTCGTCGCCGACACCGGCAACTCGCGGATTCTTCGCTTCCCCTCTCCTTTTGATTCCGGCAAGAAAGCGTTGCAGAGCGCCGATCTGGTGCTGGGGCAGATTAACTTTACCTCCACTGTGACCGATGCGACAGATCGCACGATGAGCGCCCCGATTTCCCTGGCTCTTACCGCCGATGCGGCCAACGCCGCGCTGCCCACGGGCGGATTCCTCATCGCCACGGACAGCGTTCATAACCGCGTACTTTTCTTCCCAAAGCCGTTCACCAGCGGCATGGCTGCCACGAAATTGCTGGGCTCACTGAATTTTTTCTCCACGACACCCGGGAGTTCAGACCCTCCCCGGTTCAATTCGCCACACGGCGTGGCCGTGGATCCCCAGGATCGGCTGATTGTGATCGATTCCGGCAACCATCGGGCGCAGATTTTCAATAATGCGGCGAATATCAACAACTACGACACGCCCCCCATCAGCATTGCGCTGCCGGGCCTGCCGCTGGGCGTTTCCGCCGCAGCCTCCGGTTTCTGGATTAACGACGCCCAGGGCAACCAAATTATCCACTACCCGGTGATTGATCAGTTGCCCCTGAAGAATAATGCCGCAGATGCCGTGCTCCCCGTTCTTTCCCCGCTTTCCGTTTTTCAGGATTCGTTTAACAACCTGCTCGTTGCCGATGGCGTGCAGCGAGTGGTTTATTACGCGCCGCAATTAAGTCTGGTGAGCGGCGCCAATTATTCCGCACGGCCTCTTACGGCCGGCTCCATTGCGGCTCTGTTCCCTACGGTGACCACCAATGTTCTGGCTGCCTCCACTGTTGCTGCCACCGACGTGCCGCTGCCCACCACGCTGGCGGGTACTCAGGTGCTGGTGAACGGTACCGCTGCGCCCCTGTTCTTCGTCTCTCCCGGGCAGATCAACCTGCAGCTTTCCAACTCTCTGCCTGGTGGCGGGACCGCCGATGTCCTGGTGGTGCACCCCTCCACTGGCCAGATTTCAGGCGGCGCGGAGTTGCAGTTGACATCCGCCGCGCCCGCAATGTTCACGACCAATGCCTCGGGCGGGGGCCAAATTGTGGCCTATAACGCCGCGGATAACCTGCTGAACTCGAATACAAATCCTGTGGCGAGAGGTCAATATATCGTGCTTTACGGCACGGGTCTGGGCCCGGTTCCCAATGCGCCCCCTGACGGCCGGGGCCCCACGGTAGCGACTCCCGCCCCCACACGGCCTCTGGTGGTTCTGGGCGCGGCCACCACTGCGCTCCCGGATGAGAACGTCACCTATTCTGGTCTGGCTCCGGGCCTGGTCGGCGTTTGGCAGCTCAATTTGTTGATTCCTGCGAACGCTCAGACCGGATCGTCGATCGCCGTTCGCATCTTCCAGAACAGCATTCCGAGTGTGGACAGCGGTGCCACCTCAACCACCATCGCCATCAAGTAATCGGCGCCGCGCGCGGCACTGTCCAGGGGAACGTGAAGGGCACCTCTACTTCACTGGCCGCTTGGTTTCGCGAGTCGCTTTTGACAATGGTGGCCTCCATCCGGGGCGCAATCAATACCTGCCGGGGCCCTTTAATTTCAAACCTGGATGCTTCGCTGCAAAAGCATATGGTTCTTACCGAGAGCGTTCGTCTGCAGCTTTCCATGGATCTGTTTAACGTCCTGAACTCCCAGGGGACACTGACGCCAACGAGCGAGGGGATTTCCTCGCGGGGTAGTTCGTATGGCGGATTTGGGTTCCGGCCCCGCCAGTTGCAAGTCACGGCCCGGCCTGAAGTGGTAAGTCAATTCGGGAAGTGCTTGCTTTCCCATATTGTCATTTCAGATAATAGAGGCGAGAGGTGTGCTCGGCTTAAGGGCGCGCCGATGGAGCTACCTTTGGCCGTTGCAGCTGCGACTCGCTCTTCCCTGGTTGGTGCACTCCTTCGCACCGCGTTCTCCGCGCACCGGCAGGCTGCGGTCACGTTCCTTCGAGGCCTCTCCTGTAGTGAACTGGAGTGTCTGGCCGAGTTTGAAGGTGCCTGCGTCCTGGAAGGCATGGAAGGTCTCAGCGCCCAGGCTCCTGGCCCCGTGAATCCCTATCGGTTCCTGGAAGATTTCTTTGTGCCGTCAGTCTCGGAAAGATGGTGTAACTCCGCGGATCGGGCCCACAAAACATTTCTGGTGCTTGCCTGGCTGGAATATTCTCTCCGAACTTCTCAAAAAACTTCCCCTGTTTCTGTAAGGTCTTCGCTCTAGCTCTGCTCCCCCTCTCTGGTGCCCATCCTCTTCCCGTGGCTGGCGGCAGATGCTGCACTAAAAAACCGGGATCAAGACGCCGCTTTGGGTGTGAACTGTTCCCACCGTCGCGAGCAGCGGCTGGTCTCCGGTGGTTAGTTTGGGAACAACGACAGTGATTTGGTAGAGGCCGGCACCAACCAAGCCACAGTAAAGCACCTTCGCGGTGACTCCTCCGATGCTGACAGACGCGGGCACAATTGAGGGTGCCGTGCCACTGAACGGCGCGCCTGCCGGCACGAACGGGTTAGTGGGGCCGAAGCCGACGCCATAGAAAGAAAGTATTTCGCCCGCCCGCGCCGGTCTGGTGGCGAACGGGAACGCGCCGGCGGGTCCGAGGAAGTCGTAGGTTCCCTGGCCATAAGCGCCCGAGCCATCGGGCGTGGTGATCACGGCCGCAGGGTAACGGCCGCCCTCAAACAGGCTAAACGATGGACTGGCGGATGCAACGGTAACGGTGGCATTTGCAATGCCCATTGGCGTGGTGACAACTACTTTGACCACCCCGGTCGCGATATCGTCGGGGACTTCCAGATTAATCTGAGTCGGTGCCACGGACCAGAGGTAGGCTGGTTTGCCATCAATCGTTACACTGGCGCCGCCGAGGGAAGTGGGGAAGTCCCCTTGCCAGACGAACGTATCGGTGGCGAGATTGGCACCGTAAATTGAAGCCCAACTTCCAGGTTGAACGGTGGGACTGGAATTGTAGATCGGCACGACACCGCCGGCAGTAATTATCGGGATGAAGGGGGTGACTGGAAACGAGATCCTGAACGAACTATTACCGTCAGAATTCAGCACCCCGATCAAGAGAGTGCTGACGGTCGCGATTTGGGAAGCGAGCACCGACCCACAGACCTTAGAGGCGCTCACAAAAGTCGTGGCCAAAGCAGTCGTGTTCCACTGGATGGTTGCTCCAGGGCCGAAGCCTGTCCCCATCACACAGAGTTTGAAATCCGGACCGGTGGCTGTCGTCGATGCTGGCGTGAGATTTGCGACGCTGGGGGGCGCAGCCAGATACACCATGCTGTTCGAGGCTGCGCCGAGCGGCGTAACGGCGCTTATTTGTATGGGTCCGGGTCTGGGGAGCAACGCTGTGCTGACGGTAGCTGTAAGCTGAGTTGCACTCACGAATGTCGTCGGCAAAGCCCCATCGTTCCAGAAAACCTTAGAATTCGGCGTGAACGAAGTGCCGTTCACTGTGAGTGTGAAGTTCGGACCGCCGACGACCCAGTTGGCCGGAGCAAGGGTCCCGATGGTTATCGGGACGAAGGGGGTGACTGGAAACGCGATCCTGAACGAACTATTACCGTCAGAATTCAGCACCCCGATAAAGAGAGTGCTGACGGTCGCGATTTGGGAGGCGAGCACCGACGCACAGACCTTAGAGGCGCTCACAAAAGTCGTGACCAAAGCAGTCGTGTTCCACTGGACGGTTGCTCCGGGGTCGAAGCCTGTCCCCATCACACAGAGTTTGAAATCCGGACCGGTGGCTGTCGTCGATGCTGGCGTCAGACTTGTGACGCTGGGAGGCGCAGCCAGATACACCATGCTGTTCGAGGCTGCGCCGAACGGCGTAACGGCGCTTATCTGTATGGGTCCGGGTCTGGGGAGCAACGTTGTGCTGACCGTAGCCGTAAGCTGGGTTGCACTGACGAATGTCGTCGGCAAGGCCCCATCGTTCCAGAAAACCTTAGAATTCGGCGTGAACGAAGTCCCGCTCACTGTAAGAGTGAAGTTCGGACCGCCGACGACCCAGTTGGCCGGAGTAAGGCTCCCGATGGTGGGGACGACGGCGGGGTAAGACAGTGGTGCCGACAGCACCACGCCAGGATTTACTACGCTGATTCCGGCTGCAGAAAAAGAAGAAATGACCGGAGCGGGGACGGTCGCTTTCAGCTGGGTTGCGCTGACGTATGTAGTGGAGAGAGGCGTGGAATTCCACCGGACCTGAGAGGCCTGCGTAAACACGGTCCCATTCACTGTCAGCGTAAAAGCTGCGCCGCCGGGAAGCCAGGTCACCGGGCTCAGATTCGTGACGGTGGGAGTGCGGCTGCCCTCGTGGATTGTCAGGTTACCACCCGATGACGGGCGCGAGTAGAGGTCCCCACTGTAAGATGCCGTAAAGGTATGTGTCCCTCCGATGAGTCCGGAGGCGAGAAATGTCCACGGGCCGGTATTCTGCGCGGCGACACCCAGCACCGTCGCGCCCGACACCGGTGAGGTTTCTCTGAAAGTGACGACTCCGGTTGGCGTACTGAGCGGAATACCGGCGTCGGAGACGGTTGCGGTCAGAGGTATGGCCGAGTCGGGCGGAACGATTCCCGGGGATGTTGAGGTGACCGCGACACTTGTATTTGCCATGCCTCCCAGCAGGACGGACACGGTTCCCGCCCCGTAGTTTGCCGTGGCGAGATCCAGGATTCCGTCCTGACTGAAATCGGCCAGTGCAACTGAGATGGGAGAGCCTGCCCCGGAGCTTCCCCGGGTTGTGGTAAAGGTGCCGTGGCCGTTACCAAGCAGCAGCGTCAGGCCACTGGCGGTGCCCGCCACCAGGTCGATACTGCCATCCCCGTTGATATCCCCGGCCATGATCGACCATGGCGAGGGAACGGAGATCGGGCTGCCGGGGGCGCTGCTGAAGCCTCCGGCGCCATTACCGAGCAGAACCGTCACACTGTTTCCAGCGTTGTCCGCAGTGGCAAGGTCCATGTTGCCGTCGCCATCGAAGTCCCCGACGGTAATCGAAAAAGGTTGGGCACCGGTCTTAAGCAGGCCCATGGAACCCGGGGTGAAGGTGCCCGTGGCTGTTCCCAGCAGGACGGCGATGTTGGCGCTCACCTGGTTGACGATGGCGAGATCCTGAAACGAATCATTGTTGAAATCGCCCACCACAATTCCGGTAGGTCCAGTGTAGGATCTGCCGAGTGCGAAGGGACTGCCACTGGCGGCTGTGAAATTACCTGCGCCGTTACCGAAAAGCAAAATGAACTCGCTGCGGACACGGTCGGCGAGGGCAACGTCAGCGTAGCCATCTCCGTTGAAATCTCCGAGGGCAATCGCCGCAGGGCCGCTGCTCTGGGGGAGGCTGATGGTAAACGGAGGTGCGAATGCGCCGCGCGCGCTGCCAATGAGAATTGTCAATCCGGCAGGTGCCGAGTTGGCTATCGCAAGATCCGGAATGCCGTCTCCGTTCAAATCGCCGGCGGCGAGGGCAAGAGGACCACTTCCGGCTGAGAAAGGGCTCCCTGGTGCCGAATAGAAGCCACCATGTCCATCCGCCAGCAGAATCGTGACGTTATTGCTGTCGCCGTTGGCGCTGGCGATGTCGGGGATCCCGTCGAGGTTGAAGTCGGACGATACTACGCTGTAGACGTTGCCCCCGACTGCGAATGGGCTGGCAGGCGCGGCTGCGAGAGCGCCTGACGGCTTGGCGGGGTTAACCATCAGGGTCTGCTGTACGGGTACGGCCGGGTCATAGGTCCTGTTGCCTGTCTGGGCTGCCGTCAGCGAACAGATTCCCGTGCTGAACAGGGTGACCAGCCCGTCTGCGATCCGACAAACATGGGGAGTCAACGAGGCGATGTTGACCTTGAGGCCCGAGGTGGCCTGGGCGAGCACAAGGAACGGAGGCGCGCCGTAGATCTGGCTGATCGGCGGATGGAACGTGATCGTCTGTGGCATCCCAGCCATCAGCGGGCCTGCTGCGACTGCAATAAGCGCAACGAGAAGTGCGCCGGCCTTTGAGTTCTGCATGGTCTCCGTTGCTCTATCGGCAGGATGACGGCAAAACTATATGCGCTCTAATCGATAGTTGCTGCGTGACGCTCTCGCGTCCCTTCCCCGAGGGGATCTGCGCCCGGCCACTGACCTGATCCCCGCTCTTCCCAAAACTAATCTGAGAAAATTCCCTCCTCGCGGAACTATCTGTATGTGCGTCTTCGCGAACCACTTCTGTTCCCCCTCGCCGCTGCGTGCGCGGGAATCGTGACTGCGCACTTCGTCGCGTTTTCGTGGGCGGAGGTACTACCGTTCGCCGCCGCGGCTGCCTTGCTGGCATGGGTGTCCTGGAAAAGGGCAAGATTTGCATCCAGGCTTGCCGCTCTCTGCTCTTTCGCCCTGCTGGCGGCGGCGTACGGGACCCCGACTCCAACTCCGGCGCCTCGCCTCTCAGTGGAGGATGGGCAGTTGGCCATTTTTGAGGGCTGCGTGGTCAATCCGGCCCTGGCAGCGGGCGGCCGCGAGCGTTTTGATCTGGAACTGGCTCCCGGGTCCCGGGCGCAGGTGTCTGTATACGCCAAGAACGACGCGGAGATTCCGGCTCTCGCCTACGGAACCCGGCTGGAGTTCGCCGGCCGTATTCGCCCCGTTCACAACTTCAATAACCCGGGGTCCTTCGACGCCATCCAGTATTTCGCCCGCCGCAAAGTGTTCTGGAATGCGTCGGGCGACGTGGCCACGCTCAAAGTCCTGCCGGGCCGTTGCGGGAACGCCTGGGAGCGACCGATTTTTGCTCTGCGGGCCGCCGCTCTGGCGCGTTTGGAAGGTCTGTACCCGGATGACGACTATACCGGCGGCATGATGGCGGCGGTGCTGTTGGGTGAGACCTCTCGGATGGACCGCCTTTGGACCGAAGACTACCGCTCCACCGGTACTTACCACGCCCTGGTGATCTCCGGCAGCCACGTTGCGGTTCTGGCCGCGGTTCTGCTGCTCTTTCTGCGCCTGCTGTGGGTGCCTCAATGGGCCGCGCTGAGTGCCACCATAGCCGTCGCCTGGCTTTACTCCGGGGTTACGGGCTGGCAGGCTCCGGTCTTGCGCTCCGCCGTCGGCATGAGCCTCTACGGTGTCGCCCGGATCTTCTACCGGGAGGGCAGGCTCCTGAATTTGCTGGCCGGTATCGCCCTTCTCTTTCTTATCGCCGATCCCTCGCAGCTTTTTGACGCCAGTTTTCAGCTCACGTTCCTGGCTGTCGCGGCTATTGGCGCGTTCGCGGTGCCCCTGCTGGAAGCGACGTCGGCGCCCCTTGCGGCTGGTTGCGGTGCCTTGGCCGAGCTCCGCCGGGATCTTCGCCTGGCGCCGCGAACCGCTCAGTTCCGCGTGGAGCTACGGCTGCTGGCGCAGACCCTTCAACTGGCTGCGAAGCTGCCGTTGCGGGTGGGCAGCGCGCTGGTGGTCGTCTCCGCCAGGCTGGTGCTTTACTTCTGGGAAATTCTGGTTACCTCGTTCGTCATCCAGGTGGCACTGGCGCTCCCGATGATCTGGTATTTCCACCGCCTGTCTTTTTCCGGCCTGTCCGCCAATATCATGGTGCTGCCTGTTCTCTCGGCGGTGGTGCCGCTGGGCTTCCTGGCGATCGGCCTGAATTCTCACCTGCTGGCCGTAGTCTGCAAGCTGCTGCTCGCGCTTTCCAGATGGGCTGCGGCACTCAATGCCCATTGGGAGCCGGATTGGCGGATCCCGGCGCCGCCGCTCTGGCTCGCGGTGCTGTTCGCGGCCTTCCTGCTGCTTGCCGGCTGGCGCGGGCTCTCCCGGTGGGGCAGAATTGCATCCTGGAGTGGCCTCGCCATGTTGCTGGCGACCCTGGCTCTTTACTCCTTCCCGCCCCGAACTCAACCGGGCAGGTTCGAGCTCGACGCCATCGACGTGGGACAGGGCGATAGCTTACTGGCCGCTTTCCCTGGTGGCCAGCTCATGCTGATCGATTCCGGAGGGATCCCCGGCTTTGGCAAGACCCGGAAATCTGCTCTGGATTTGGGCGAAGATGTGGTGGCTCCGTATCTGTGGTCGCGCGCTATCCGGCGTCTGGATGTGGTGGTGATGAGCCACGCTCATGAGGATCACATGGGCGGTATGGTGGCAATTCTCCGCGACTTCCGTCCGGCGGAGCTGTGGACCGGAGCGGTGGCGGAAAGCGTGGAATGGCAGCGGGTCCGCGCGGCTGCCGCTCAATACGGAGTCCGGGTTCGGGAGATGCGGCGGACCCCGGCGTTCCCGTTCGGCGGTACTTCAATTTCTGTTTTGGCGCCAGGCCCGGACTACGTCGCCGACGTGAAACCGAAAAACGACGACTCCCTCGTAATGCGCATCAACTATGGCTCCACGGCGTTCCTGCTCGCCGGCGACATGGAGAAACGTATTGAACGCGAACTGGCCGCCGAGGGCCTCTTGCAGCCTGCAACGGTCCTGAAAGTTGGGCACCACGGCAGCCGAACCTCCTCCACGCCCGAGTTTCTGGATCTCGTCCACCCGGCCTTCGCCATGATTTCTGTAGGCTTCGAAAACAGCTACGGACACCCCCATCCGACGACGATTGAAGCTCTCCAAAAAAGGCACGCCGAAATCCTTCGCACCGATCAGACCGGGCTCATTTCCGTTTCGAGCGACGGCCACCGAATCCGCCTCGAATAGCGGTTGCTCGCTACAATGGCCCCCATGAACGCAATTGTTACCGGCGCCAGTCGTGGCATCGGACGGGGCATCGCACAGAATCTCTCAAAAGACCACAAAGTCATCGCCACCTACCTCGGGAGTCTGGAACAGGCCGAAAGCCTGAAGGCCGAAACCGGATGCGAGATTTTTCGCTGTGACATCGGCAAGGCTGCCGACCGCGCCGCACTCATCGAATTCGCCCGCGCCGTGTTCCCGGAAGGTCTGGATCTGCTGGTGAATAACGCCGGCATTGCTCCCCGCGAGCGCCGCGATGTTCTGGAAGCCACCGAAGAGAGCTTCGACGAACTGATCAATACGAACCTGAAAGGCCCTCACTTCCTCACCCAACTGGCCGCCCGGTGGATGCTGGAAAAAAGCCATGGCCGCATTGTGTTCGTGTCGTCAATCTCGGCCTTCACGGCTTCTGTAAACCGTGCCGAGTACTGTGTTTCGAAGGCCGGTGTCAGCATGTCGCGCCTCGTGTATGCGCAGCGGCTGGCGCCTGAAGGCATTCAGGTCTTCGAAATCCAGCCAGGCATCATTCGGACCGACATGATTTCCAAGGTGGAGAAGCTTTACGACGAGAAGATCGCCGGTGGCCTGCTGCCGCAACGCCGCATGGGCGAGCCTGCCGACATAGCCAATGTGGTCCGTTCCATTGCCGATGGACACCTCGATTACTGCGCCGGCCAGATCCTCCACGCCGATGGTGGCTTCCACATTCGTAGCCTGTAACCCGCTTTTGTTATCCTGATATTTCCATCCTGGATTAGTTTCACTCTGAAGATTCCCGAGGACCCCGATTTTGGCGTTAGTAGAAGGTTGCAAGCACGAGCTTGAAATTCTCATCCCTGCTCAGGCAGTTGAGGAAGAAACAACGAAAGTTACCGAGCAGTACCAGAAGAAGGCCCAGCTGAAGGGCTTCCGCGCCGGTAAGGCGCCGCTGTCGCTCATCCGCAGCAGCTACCGCGGCGATATTCGCCAAAAGGTGCTGGAGACCCTTCTTCCCCGCTATTTTGATGCCAAAGTACACGAAGACGGCCTCAAGGTTGTCGGCCAGCCGAATATCAAGGACGTCCATTTCCACGACGGAGCCGACGTTCATTTCAAGGCCGACTTCGAAGTCTTCCCTGATTTTGAACTCACCGGGTACAAGGGTGTGGAAGTTGTCTACGCCGATCCGGTCGTGGCCGACGAAGCTGTCGACAAACGCATCGAGGAGTTACGCGACTCCAAGGCGACCTACGTCAACGTGGACCCCCGTCCGCTGGAAGCGGGCGATTACGCCGTCGTTTCTCTCGAGAGCATTGCCGGTACCGATGAGCCCATCAAGTCCGACGAAGTGCAGGTTCTGATTGGTGGCGCGGAAACGATGCCGGGCTTCACCGAAAATCTGACCGGCGCCTCGCTTGGCGATGTGAAGGAAATTGCGGTCACTTACCCCGAAGACTACGGCAGCCCGAAGCTGGCCGGCAAGTCCGTTACCTTCCTCGTCACGGTGAATGGTCTCCGCCGCAAAGAACTCCCTGAGCTGAACGATGAGTTCGCGCAGGATCTGGGTGACTTCCGTACCGTGGACGAACTCAAGGATGCGGTGAAGAAATCGATCTTCGCGCAGCTCCAGGGTGAAGCCGTTCGTGTCGCCCGCGACAAAATCGTGGATAAGCTGGTGGATCTGCACGACTTCCCGGTTCCCGGCGTCTTCGTGGATCGCCAGATTGAAAACCGCGTGGAACAGCGGCTGCGTGCGCTTTCTCAGGAAGGCGTCGATCCCCGCTCGTTCAATCTCGATTGGGACAAGATCCGCGAAGCTCAGCGTGATCAGGCCATCCGCGAAGTCCGCGCCTCCCTGATTTTGGGCCGCGTGTCGGAACACGAAGCGATTGTCCCCACCAACGAAGAAGTGGACAAAGAAGTAGATCGCATTGCCCGGCAGGAACGGGAAATGGTCGCCGTAGTCCGCAAGAAGATGCAGGACGACGGCACCTTGGACCGTATTGCTTCACACATCCAGACGGAAAAGACCCTGAACTTCCTGTTCGAGAACGCAACCAAGACGGCTGAATAGTCCCCATGGGACTTTTCAGCCTGACTCTGCCTGTTACGATTAAGAGAATTGCATGACAACTGACGAAATACGGGAATTAATTCAGCTTGTGACCGAAACCGGCGTCACGGAGTTGGAGGTTCAGCGCGGGGAGAACCGGGTTCGGATTTCGGTAGCCACAACGACGCACGTCGTGGTTCCGCAGGCGCATGCGCCGGGTTTTGTTCCCGCCGCAAGCCTGACAGCCAGCAGCTCCGAACCGACCCCTTCGGTGAAAACACCGGATTCTCTGGTGTACGCTAAGTCCCCCATCGTGGGTACTTTCTATGAATCGGCTTCACCCGACTCGGGGGCATTCGTCAAAATCGGCGACCATGTTACTCCCGGGAAAGTTCTCTGCATCATTGAATCGATGAAGCTGATGAATGAAATTGAAGCCGACGTGGCGGGGATAGTGGAAAGCAAGCTCGTGAAGAATGGCCAGGCTGTGGAGTACGGAGAGTCGCTCTTTGGCATCCGGCCTGTTTAGAAAAGTCCTGGTTGCCAATCGCGGTGAGATCGCCCTCCGGGTGATCTGTGCGTGCCGCGATTTGGGGATCCCGACCGTCGCCGTCTACTCGGAAGCGGACCGTAATAGTCTTCCGGTGCGTTTTGCCGACCAGGCCATTTGTATTGGCCCGGCCCGCAGTGCGCGCAGCTATCTGGACATTCCGTCCATCATCAGCGCCGCCGAAATCACCAACGTGGACGCCATCCACCCCGGTTATGGCTTCCTCAGTGAAAATGCCGGTTTTGCGGAAGTATGCCGCGATTCCGGGATTAAGTTCATTGGGCCAACGCCCGAAGTGATCGCCTCCATGGGTATTAAGGAACGCGCCCGGGCCATCATGAAGGAGTACGGCGTACCGATTCTGCCGGGCTCTCCGGGTGTTCTGCAAAGCGCGGAAGAAGCCGAGGAACTGGCTGAGAAGATCGGCTATCCCGTAATTCTGAAGGCTTCGGCCGGTGGTGGCGGACGCGGTATGCGGATCGTCCACGAACGTTCCGAACTGGCGAATATGCTTTCTCAGGCCCAGCAGGAAGCCGGCGCATCTTTCTCCAGCGCCGACGTTTACCTGGAGAAGTACGTAGGGGCTCCCCGGCACATCGAATTCCAGTTGCTGGCCGATGAGCACGGCAATGTGGAGATTCTGGGCGAGCGCGAGTGCAGCATCCAGCGCCGTCACCAAAAATTGCTGGAAGAGAGTCCGTCTCCTGCGCTGCGTCCCGAGGTCCGGGAGCGTGTTTCGGCGAAGCTCAAGGAAGCCATCAAGGCGATTGGCTACAGCAACGCCGGGACCGTCGAGTTCCTCATGGATGAGAAGGGTGACCTGTATTTTATTGAGGTCAACGCCCGGATTCAGGTGGAGCACCCCGTTACCGAAGCGGTCACCGGAGTTGATCTGGTGAAGGCACAAATTCTGATCGCCGCAGGCCAGACACTGCCCGAGATTTTGGGTGGCCCGATTGTTCCCCGCGGTCATGCCATTGAGTGCCGGATCAATGCGGAGAACCCCGAAACGTTCGCGCCGAGCCCCGGCCGGATTACTGGTCTGAATCTGCCCGGCGGCATCGGCATTCGTGTGGATACCCACGCCTATCAGGACGGCATTATTCCGCCCTATTACGATTCGCTCGTTGCCAAGCTGATTGCGCACGGTCGCGACCGAACCGAAGCGATTCAGCGGATGAAGCGCGCTCTGGATATGTTTGTCGTGGAAGGAATCCACACCTCGATTCCCCTGCACAAGAGGATCTTGAACGAGCCGGACTTTATCGCCGGTACGTTCGATACCAACTTCATCAAACGCTGGATGCCGTAACCGGTTCAGCTTGAACCTGGGTTTACCTTCTTGAAACGCCTCTCTGGAACATCTCCGGGGAGGCGTTTTGTTATCTGGTTGATTCTAAAGCGCTGGAAGTTTGGCAGGGAGCGTGCCTTCAGAGGAGTTGTGCAGAGCACTGAATATTGGCTCAGACAACGGCAAGAAAACCACCTTCCATTCACCTCCTTCCACTTCTAACCTCCCCATTACACCTCAGTCACCCTCCCCAAATCCTCCTCTTGCCGCTGTCTGAGCCTGGAAGTACCTCCCGGCTCAGGGTTATGCAACGTCCAGCATTTCAACATGCGAGGGTGCGGGGCCAGGGTCGCCGTCTTCGCGCATAGCTCGGACATGGGCTGCGAAGCGCATCGACAGCGTCGCTATATCATGTCCACGTGGCTCAGTCTTTTCGTACGCGCTGGCGGTTGCCCCTGGAACACGGCGCGTGGGGCATGCTCTACATCCCCATGCTTCTCGGTTTTCTGGTAGGCCGGACCTGGACCTGGAATATCCTGACGCTCTTTCTCGCGGCCACAGGCTGTTTCCTGGGCCGTGGCCCCTTGCTCGCCTGGGCCCGCGCCGTTCGCTGGCAGAAGCCGATCGGCGATGCGCGCCAGTTAAGCCTGCTTTACCTTGGTTTGGGCGGCAGCGCCGGGCTCATTCTGCTGTTCCTCAGCGAGAAGTGGTTTCTTGCGCCCATGGCGGGTCTGGCGGCCATCGTTCTGGGTATCAACACCTGGCAGGGGATGGTTCGGGAAGATCGCACGATTCTCGGTGAGGTGACCGCGATCCTCGGCATGACCATGACGGCCCCCGCCGCGCTCTACACCACCACCGACCGCTTTGACTGGCTCCTCGCGATTCTCTGGCTGCTCGCCATTCTCTACTTCGCCAGCAGCGTGTTTTACGTGAAAATGCGGGTCCTCGCCGCGCATGAAAGGTCGCCGGGTTCGGCGATACGCGCGCGCAACACCTGCCTGCAGTACCACACTTTTCTTGTGGTGGCAGTGGTGGCGCTGGCCGTGCTGCGACTCGTGCCTCCGCCTGCCGCGCTCGGCTTCCTTCCCGTCGCCGGCCGGGCTTTCTGGTACGCTGCCAGACCCGAGAAAAAGCTGAATCTGAAGCAAATCGGGTGGACGGAAGTCGTCTTCTCGCTCATCTTTCTCGCTACCGCCGGTGGCTTTCCCTACTGACCGTGCCCTATACTGAGGGGCAAGTGCGAACCCGCCGCCTGCTAACGCGAGTTGTTGCCGCCGCTTTCCTGTTGCTGGCGATGCAGCAGTTCGTCTCGGTGCCGGAACTTCGGGCCTCCACGCGCATCGAGCAGCGGCTTGCCCGCAGTTCCACTGACCGGAAGTGGCGCGAAGTTGTTCCCGCCCCCGCCGCCGTGCGGTTAGCGGAGCTTGCGGCCCAGTTGCCGGCTCGTTACTCGCGGGTTCCGACCCCGGTCAATTCCGAACCCTCTGCCCTTCGCCGTTTTCAACGTCCTCCTCCCTGCCTCTAACCCTTGCGGCTATAACAATGGCCGTCGCTCTTTGTTTAGCGACGGGACGCAGTTGGTCTGCCCTTCTCGGGGCCAGAGGACTCATGAATCGTTTTCTTAAAGCTCTGTTTCCGCGCCGTGACGCGGATGCAGCGTCGCTCGTCCGCATCAATCGCTTGCGCGGTGAGTTCGCCGGATTGTCCGACCCAGGTCTCCGCCAGGCTTACCAAAAAGCCCCCGACGCGGAAACCGTCATCGCGGTGGCTGCCGTTGCCGCCGAACGCACCCTCCGGGAACGCATGTTCGACGTCCAGCTGCGTGGCTCTCTCGCGCTCTGCCGCGGCAGTATCGCCGAGATGCAGACCGGCGAAGGCAAGACTCTCACGGCTGTGCCTGCCGTCCTGTGGCTCGCTCGCGGAGGCCAGGGTGTCCACGTGATGACCGTCAACGACTATCTCGCCACCCGCGACGCCGAATGGATGGGCCCCATCTACCGTATGCTCGGCCTCACCTGCGGCAGCATCCGCCAGGGACTTTCCCCGGAAGCCCGCCGCACCGCCTACGCCTGCGACATCACCTACGCCACCGCCAACGAGGTTGGCTTCGATTATCTGCGCGACCAGGTTGCCCTTCGCCCGGAAGACCGCGTCCAGCGTGGTTTCGCCGCCGCTCTCGTCGATGAGGCCGACTCCATCCTGATTGACGAAGCCCGCATCCCGCTCGTCATCGCCGGTGGTGAAGAAACCGAAGGCGACCTGGTGCTGCGCGCGGATCGCCTCGTCCGGGAGTTCGCCCGGGGGCTCGACTATCGAATCGAAGAGCACGGCCGCAACGTGACGCTCACCGACCACGGAATTCATCACACCGAAGCCCGGCTCGGTTGCGGGAACCTTTTCGCGGAAGAAAACCTGGAGGCCCTGACCACCGTGCAGGACGCCCTCCACGCCCACGTCCTGCTGCACCGCGATATCGACTACCTGATCAAGGACGACCAGGTCGAATCGGTGGATGAATTCAAAGGTCGCATCGCGCAGGACCGCCGCTGGCCAGCCGGACTCCACACCGCAGTCGAGGTGAAAGAAGCGGTTTCGGTGAAATCGCAAGGGCGCATCTTTGGCTCCATCACGCTGGAAAATCTGCTGGCGCTCTACGAACACATCTGCGGGATGACCGGCACTGCCGCCACCCAGGCCAGCGAGTTCGCCGAGATCTACAACCTGGCCGTGGAAGTCATCCCGCCGAATCGTCCCATGATCCGCGTGGACCACCCCGACTTCGTCTACCGCACGAAGTCCGAAAAACACGACGCGCTCCTCGACGAAATTCGAACGGTTCACTCGACCGGACGCCCCGTCCTGGTCGGCACCGCGTCGGTAGCGGAATCGGAGCACCTGAGCTGGCTGCTGACCGACGTGCCGCATAACATCCTCAACGCACGCGACGAAGAACGCGAAGCGGCGCTCATCGCCCACGCCGGGGAGCGCGGGGCGGTCACGATCTCCACCAACATGGCGGGGCGAGGTACCGATATCCGCCTCGGCCCCGGCGTGGCTGAACGGGGCGGGCTACACGTGATTGGCACCAATCGCCACGAAGCCCGCCGTATCGACTTCCAGCTGCGGGGCAGGGCAGGGAGGCAGGGCGACCCCGGCACTTCCCGCTTCTTTGTGTCTCTTGAAGATGACATCGTGCAGCGCTATGGGGAGGCCCTTACGGGTGGAGGGACGTTCATCCCCGACGAACAAATGCGGGCGCTGGCGACTCCCGAAGGCGTGCAGCGCGTGGTGGAAGGCAAGAACCTGGAAATCCGCCTCTTCCTCCGCAAATACGAAAGCTCTATTGAAGGCCAGCGCCAGATGTTTGCGAAACGCCGGGACCAGATTCTACTGTCGGATGCGCCCGAGTTCGAACGCATCGTCGCCCTGCGGACCATGGACGATGAATGGTCCGCCCACCTGAGCGAGGTGACGGAACTCCGCTCCGGAATTCAGTGGGTAGCCTGGGGAGGCCGCGACCCTCTCCACGAATATCTGCGCCGCGTCCACGGCATGTACGAAGACATGATGGCGGGGCTCGAGTCAGAGATCGAACGCCGAATTGCCGAAGCGCGGGAGACCGGCATCGACCCTTCGCAGCGCGGTTCCACCTGGACCTATCTCACCACCGACAATCCCTTCGGCAGCCTCACCGATCGCATCCGCAAAGGCCTGGTCGCGAAAGCAAAATCGTTATTCCAATAGGCCAAATGCAAGAAGGGGAGGGAACCCGAAGGCTCCCTCCCCTTTTCAAAACACTCAACTGAAAGCTTACGCGCCGACCTTAGGCCGCCAGCTCTTGGCACCCTTGATCGCTTCGTTCACAGCGGCAATGTTCTTCACGCCCTGATCCAGCAGCCACGTTTCCAGCGCCGCGGCACCCTGTGCGCCGAAGATCTTCACGCCGTCCAGCCACGTCGCGCGACCGCAGAGAACACCGGAGTAATCCGTGCCGCTTTCCGCCGCGTACTTCAGGTTTTCGATGAAGACTTCGTTCGTCACACCCGCGCTCAGATAAATGAACGGCAGAGTGGTGACAGACGCCGCATCCCGGAAGAGAGCCAGTGCGGCTTCCTTCGTGTAAGCGAACTCGCCACCCTTAAATGCCGCGCTGCCTTCCACATAAGCGGGGTTGATCGGCACTTCTACCTTCAACACGTCCACTTTGTACTGGGGCTTCGAGAATTCGGCCATGGAACCCTTCACCACGGACGGCTTCTTCTTCGCGTATTCCAGGCTCTTTTCGCCCTTGCCATTTTCGTCGTAGCCGATGAATTCCAGGAAGAACGGAATGTCGTACGCTTCACACTCGGCCCCAATGCGTTCAATGAACGCGTGCTTGATGTCATTGACATCGGCGGGCGAGAACGGGGTGTAATAGAGCAGAATCTTAACGGCGTCCGCGCCCATTTCCTTGATCCGCTTTACCGAGAGGTGCGGCAGAAGATCCGGCATCCGGTGCTCGTCGGTGGCATCGTAACCAGTTTCTTCGTAAGCCAGCAGCAGCCCGGCGTTCGAGGAGCGGGCGGCGGCTGCGGGGAGACCGAATTCCGGGTCCAGCAGGATCGCGCTGGCATGCGGCGTCAGCACGCGCGACACAGCGATCTTGAAGTCTTCCATTTCCTTCTGGGTCACTTCAGACTCGGCGATGCCCTTGGCGGTGGCGATGCCCTTTTGGAGGCTGCCACGCTGATCCATCGCCGCGGCGGCGATGACACCAGCCTCGTTCGAGAGGGCGTTCATGTGCTTCAGTTTGCCTGGGGAAAGGCTCATTTGGTTCTCCTGTTGATTAACTGCCGGATTGAGATAAGGGGGGTGAAACCACAATTATCCCACGCGCATTTTTATGCTCGTCCCGGAAAGTGCCTGTGGAAGCGCCGGGCGCTGCCCACATCGCACAGGATCTGCGCCCGCAGGGCTTCCGGCGACGCGAATTTTCGCTCCGCACGAACCCACCCGAGGAACTCAACTTCCAGGCGTGCCGGCGCGCTCACCGGCCCGTCCGAAAGCAGAAACGTCTCTACCGTAACGGCGGAACCTTCGAAGGTTGGTCTCATACCAACATTCGTAATGGACGCAACGGGCGCACCTCCATCCGGGCGTGTCCGCGTCACATAAACGCCATACTGCGGCAGCAGTTCATTCTCGGCGGCCAGGTTCAGCGTGGGCACTGTCTGCTTCTTCCCAATGCCGAAACCTGACACCACCGCGCCTTCCAGCGTAAACGGCGCTCCCATCAGGCGGCACGCTTGTGAGACTTTACCTTCCATGATGAGCGCGCGGATACCTGTACTGCTGATCCGCTGCCCGGAAGACCGCTGGCCGGCATCGATATCGGCGACGGCTTCTACCGCAAAGCCCAACTGCGCCCCCAGTTCCCGCAACCGGACGATATCCCCCGATTGCCGATGGCCGAACCGGAAATCTTCGCCGGTCATCACCACCCTGGCGTTTAGCGTCTGCCTGAGAACCCGGTCCGCAAACTCCTCCGGACTCAGTTGCGCAAACTCCGGCGAGAACGGACACAGCAGCACCGTTGCCGCTCCTGCCTGTTCCAGCCGCCGCAATTTTTGCGCCGTAGTATTGATGAGCAGCGGAGCCCTGCCTGGAGCCAAAACCTTCGCCGGGTGTGGCTCAAAAGTCAGCACCGCCGGCACCAGATTCAGTTCGCGCGAACGCGCCACAACCTGCCGCAGAATTGCCTGATGCCCCAGATGCACGCCATCGAAGTTGCCGATAGTCACCACGGTGCCCATTCCGGCGGGGACTCCTGCAGCTTCTCCTGCAGCCAGCGAACGAATAACCCTCATTCGGCGCTGTATTCCTCTGTTTCCAGCACCAGACCGTCATAGGCCAGGAAGACGCCTGCGGGCAGCGACGCTTCCGTCTCCGCGTGCGGCAGATCGTGACACATGTGGGTAAAGTAAGTCCTTTTCGCGCCCAACTGCCGCGCCGTTTCCACCGAAGCTTCCACCGTGGAATGCGTCGGGTGCGGTTTGTGCCGCAGCGCGTCCAGAAACAGCAGATCCAGACCCTGCAGTTTTTCCAGCGAAGCTGCCGGCAGTTCGCTGTGATCCGTCAGATAAGCCATGTTGCCCACCCGAAAGCCGTACACCAGCATCTTGCCGTGAATCACGGGGATCGGAATAAAGGCGAGGCCCAGTACATCAAACGGTGCTTCATCAATAATATTGACGGCCAGCCGCGGTACCGCCGAAGGCTGCGGCTTCTCAGAAAAGGCGTATTCGAAGATCCGGCTGATTACTTCGAACGTCGGCGCGGTAACGTACATGGGAATGTGCGCGCCCTGCCGGTAGTTGAAGGGACGAACATCGTCCAGACCGAGGATATGGTCCGCATGGGCGTGAGTGTAAACGATCGCGTCCAGATGATTGATGCGCGCACGCAGAGCCTGCGTCCGAAAATCAGGCGTCGTGTCGATCACGATGTTGTGATTCCCGTGTTGCAGCAGAATGGAAGGCCGCAGTCGGTTATCGCGAGGGTCTGTCGAGTGACAAACAGCGCAGGAGCAACCGACCGTTGGAACCCCTGAACTGGTGCCCGACCCGAGAACCGTAACTTTCAGCTTCATCGGCGCAGGGATTAGTGGGCCTGTACTTGCTGCAGATGCTGCACGAAGCGGAAGCGCAGCTCCGCAACGGAATTATCCAGAGCGTCTTTCTCATCCGGGGTCAGGTTGCCGTGCGTCTTTTCCTGCAGCATGGCCAGCAGATCAATGTTGTGGCGTGCCAGCTCGAAATCGGGTTCCTGCTCGTCTTCCATCGGAATTATGCCCAGATTTAGTTCCGCCTGAAGGCGCAGCGAATACACCAGGAAATCGAAATCGGCAGGTGGCAGTTCCGGCGGGGTAGCGTTCTCCTCACCGTCAGCTGGCTTGTTCTCGAACAGGTCGGTCATCAATTCAATTCTACCCCTCGTTGCCCGGTTACCTTTGCCCGGTTGCCCGCGCCTCCCCGTGCCCCCGGGGCGCAATGATAACATTAGACTTACTCCCCGAATAGATTAAGTATGGAACCCGACTCAAACTCCGCAGGGCATCGGTTTCAGCGGTTGGTTGAAATCATGGCCCGTCTGCGTGCGCCGGATGGCTGCCCGTGGGATCGCGAACAGACGTTCGAAACGATCAAGAAATACACTCTCGAAGAGACTTACGAAGTTCTGGATGCGGTGGACCGCAAAGACTTTGGCGATCTCCGCGAGGAACTGGGCGACTTCATTCTGCAGGCTGTTTTCTACGCCGAAATGGCGAAAGATCTGCCTGAAGGCGAACGCTTCGAAATCGGCGATTCGCTTGATTTCATCAATGAAAAACTGATTCGCCGCCACCCGCACATCTTTGCCGCCGAAACAGCCACCACCGGTGACGCGGTTCTCAAACGCTGGAACGAGATCAAGGCCGAAGAACGCAAGAATAAACCGGCTGAACGCAAAGGTCTGCTGTCGCCCGTGCCCCGCGCCCTTCCCGCGCTGGCTGAAGCCCAGCAGATTACCTCGCGCGCCGCTGGTGTCGGTTTTGACTGGACCGGCCCCGACCAGGTTCTCGAAAAGCTCCACGAAGAACTCGATGAATTCGATATTGCCCGCGCTGGCGGCGATAAGTCCGAAATGGAAGACGAACTTGGCGATCTGCTGTTCGTGATCGTCAATCTCGCTCGCTTCGTGAAGGTGGATCCTGAGCAGGCGCTGCGCAGGACCAACACGAAGTTTCGCGCCCGTTTCGGCTACATCGAGGACACCCTGGCCGAACAGGGCAGGGAACTCAAAGGCACGTCGCTGGATGAGATGGAGGCGTTGTGGCAGGAAGCCAAGATAAAGCTGCCCAAATAAGAGTCGCGTCTCTCACCACGGAACCGGAATTTCGCGAAGCTGTCGCCCTGCAGAAGACCATCTGGGGTTTCGGCGACGCAGATCTTCTGCCCTTTCGTTTGTTTGTGGTTGCTGTGAAGGTTGGCGGCCAACTCTTCGGCGCATTTGACGAGAATCGCATGGTTGCTTTTTGCCTCGCCATTCCTGGCCTGAAGCCGGACGCCAAGCCCTACCTCCACAGCCACATGCTGGGCGTTCTTTCCGAATATCGCGACTACGGCATCGGTCGTCGTCTGAAACTGCACCAGCGTGAAGACGCCCTGGCTCGCGGCATCAACCTCATCGAGTGGACCTTCGATCCTCTGGAATTGAAGAACGCCTGGTTCAATGTTGAGAAGCTCGGGGCCGTTGTCCGCCGCCACGTCCGGAACCAGTACGGGTCCACCTCCAGCCATCTCCAGGCCGGTTTGCCCACCGATCGCTGTACCGCCGAATGGTGGCTCGATTCCCCGCGTGTCCTCGCCAAAACGCGAGGTGGCCACGTGCCTTGGCCCACAGTGCTGCGGCGCATTGAGTACCCCGACAACATCAGTCACATCAAACACTCCAATCCGGCTCGTGCCCGCGAAATTCAGGCTGCCAACGCCGAGCAATTTGAAGAAGCTTTCCGCAATCAACTGGTCGTCACCGGCATTGAGCGTCTGTCCGGCGTCACCGCCTACCTGCTCTCGGAGACTGCGGAATGAAGCTGGATCGTATTACCCTGCGCCAGCTCAAAATGCCGCTGGTGCACTTCTTTGAAACCAGCTTCAGCCGCACGTACTCCCGCGACATCATCATCGTGGAAGTGCACAGCGAAGGGCTCTCCGGCTGGGGCGAAATCACCGCCGGTGAAAACCCTTTCTACAACGAAGAGTGGACGCAGGCTGCGTGGATGATCGCGCGCGATTACGTCGCGCCGCGCCTGGTGGGCAAGTCCCTCGGCGACGCCACTGAGGTCGACCCTCTCACCCGTCACATCCGTGGCCACAACATGGCGCGCGGGGGCGTGGAAGCTGCTGTCTGGGACCTCCAGGCTCGCCGCAACGGCAACCCGTTGTGGAAGGAAATCGGCGGCGGCGCGCGGGAGGAAATCCCCTGCGGCGTGTCCATCGGGATCCAGGATTCCGTCGCGCAGCTTCTGGAAAAAATCGACCTGGAACTGAACGCCGGGTACCAGCGCATCAAGATGAAGATCAAGCCCGGTTGGGATATTGACGTGATCCGCCAGGTTCGCGAGCGTTTCCCCAATATCCGCCTGATGGCCGATGCGAATTCCGCCTACACACTGGCCGACGTGGAGCGCCTCAAGGCCCTCGACGAGTTCTACCTGATGATGCTTGAGCAGCCCCTCTCGCATGACGACATCATCGACCACGCCCAGCTGCAGCCCAAGCTCCAGACCCCCATTTGTCTGGACGAATGCATTCGCTCTGCCCACCACGCCGAGCAGGCAATTCGCCTCGGTGCCGGTCGCATCATCAACATCAAACTGGGCCGCGTGGGCGGCTTCTCCGAAGCGATAAAACTGCACAACGTTTGCCAGGCTGCCAAAATTCCTGTCTGGTGCGGCGGCATGCTGGAGGCCGGAATTGGCCGTGCCCACAACATCGCGCTCGCAACTCTGCCGAACTTCACCCTCCCCGGCGATGTATCCGCCAGCAAGCGTTATTGGTCTCGCGACATCATTGTGCCGGAAGTGGAAACCACCCCCATCGGCACCATCCGCAGGCGCGACGAACCCGGTTTCGGCTATGCTCTCGACCACGACTTCATCAACCACGTCACCACGCGCACGGAATCGGTGAGTTGAAGTCCGACTCTTCCAGGCCGACAGGCTTCGTCTACGCTCTTGTCATGCTCATGCTGCTCATTTGGGGCGGCAACTATATCGCGGCGAAGCTGGTTTTCCGGGAGATCCCCGCGAACATTGTCATCTGCCTCCGCACCATGGTGGCGGCCATCATCATTCTCCCCATCTATTGGGTAGAGACCCGGAAGAAGCCACCTGTTTTCACCTGGCCTGAGCTTCGCCTTCTGGTTACTCTTGGCCTCGGCGGCATCACCGTAAATCAGGTCTTCTGGACTCTCGGTATGTCCCGCACCACCGTGGTCCACTCCTCCATGATCATGGCGACCACGCCGCTCTGGGTCTTGCTCATTGCCGCCGTCATGGGCCTCGAGCGCGTTACCGTTTTCAAGGCCGTCGGTCTGGCCATTGCCATGGCCGGCGTAGTCATGTTGCAGCTTTTCCGCGCACGCGGTTCCGGTGGCGATCCCACCCTGTTGGGCGATTTCTATGTCCTGATCTGTGCCCTCGCCATGGCCGGTATGACAGCCTGGGGCAAACGCCACAAACCCCTCTCCGGCAGCATGGCCGTAAACCTGGTCGGCTACGTGGGGGGTGCCTTCGTGCTGCTCCCGTTCCTGCCCTTCGCCGCCCAGGGGTTCGAATTTTCAAAAGTCTCCACCACCGCTTGGCTCTGCCTGCTTTATATGGGCGCCTTCTCGTCCGTGGCGGGCTACCTGATCTTCCTCTACGCGCTGGAGCGCATGCCCGCTTCGCGAATGGCTGCGTTTCAGTATCTGCAACCAGTCTTCGCCAGTGGCCTCGCAGTCCTGTTGCTGCACGAACACCTCGGCGTCGGCGTCCTTATCTCCGGCGCCGTTATCTTCACGGGCGTGTTCGTCACGGAGCGCTTCGGATGAAGTCCTTCGGCCGCCTGCTGCGCCACAACCAAAACTACCGCGCTGTCTGGACCGGGCAAATCGTCAGCGAGATCGGCGATCACTTCAACAACATCGCCGTCATGAGCCTTGCCATGGAGCACCCCAAGCCAGGCCTCGTAGTAACCGGGGTTTTCCTCGCCCGCGCCGTGCCCATGCTCATCGCGGGACCTGTTGCGGGTGTCTTGCTCGATCGTCTGGACCGTCGTCGCGTCATGATCGCCAGCGATCTGGTTCGCGCCGTCATCGCCCTCGGCTTCATCTTCTGCCTCACCCATCGTGACAACTGGCTGCTCTTTGCCCTCAGTTCCCTCTTGATGTTTGCCTCGCCTTTTTTCACCAGCGGCAGGTCCTCCATTCTGCCTTCCATCGCGACGCCGGACGAACTCCACACGGCCAACACCATGACGCAGACCACCGCCTGGGCCAGTCTCACGCTGGGGGCTTTTCTGGGGGCCATCGGAGTTCAGTCCGGCTACCGCATCGCCTTCACGTTCAACGCAATTTCGTTTCTGGTCTCGGCCTGGTGCGTCTCCCGCCTCCATCGCCCCGAAGGCTTCCGGCCCGCAGCTTCGCTGCAGCGCACAGGCTGCCGGGGCGGCACCAAACAAGAGGGGAACACCGGCCAGAGCGCCGACTCGGCGAGCCGTTGTGCGCAAGTTCCTCAAACGAAGGCTGTCGGCGGTGTGCGCGAATACCTCGACGGTCTCCGTTACATGAAGTCCGTGCCCCTGTTCGCGGCCATCGCCATGATCAGTGTCGGCTGGGCCAGCGGTGGCGGCGCCGCGCAGATCCTCTTCAGCCTTTTCGGCGAGAAAGTCTTCCGCGCCGGCCCCATGGGCATCGGTCTCATCTGGGGCTGCGCGGGCGTCGGCCTGCTCATCGGAGGCGCCATCGCCTACCGTCTGGGCCCGAGCCTCACCTTCAAGCAATACAAGACCACCATTGCCATCGTCTACGTCATCCACGGTGGCGCGTACATCCTCTTCAGCCAGATGCCGACCATTATCTGGGCCTGCGTGTTCATCGCCATCTCGCGGGCCGCTGTAGCCATTAGTTCCGTGCTGAACGTGTCACAACTCATGCACCATGTGGACGACCGTTTCCGCGGCAGGCTCTTCGCCACGCTCGAATCCCTCACGTGGTCCACCATGATGCTCTCCATGATGGCGGCCGGAGCCGCCTCTACCGTTTACAGTCCCCGCACCATCGGAGCCTGGGCGGGTGCACTCTCCTCCACCACTGCCATATTCTGGACCTGGAGGAATCTGACCGGAAAAATCCCGGAGCCGCCCATTACGGCGGAAGATGACACGGAGGCCGTAACCCACGCTATATGAATCTGCCTATGAATCAGCTGCAAGGCAAAGTTGTTCTGGTAACGGGCGGTGCCCGCCGCATTGGCCGTTCCATCTCTCTCGCTCTTGCGGCAGAGGGCGCGAAGGTTGCCATCCACTATCGCGGGTCTGAGGCGGCGGCCCGCCAGACTGCCGAGGAATGCGGAGATGCGCCTGTCTTTCAGGCCAATCTCGAAAGCGTCGCCGAGATTCGCACCATGTTCCACCAGGTGGCCACCCACTTCGGGACTCTGGATGGCCTGGTGAACAACGCCGCCCGCTTTACCAACTTCGACCCCCTCACCATTGAGGAAGCCGACTGGGATCACATCCACTCCGTCAACCTGAAAGCCACGTTCTTCTGCTCCCAGGCCGCCGCGCGCATCATGCTGGCCGGGGCGGGTGGCCACATCGTCAATATCAGTTCGCTGGGAGGTCTGCGGCCCTGGGCAAACCACGCCCACTACTGCGCTTCAAAAGCCGGCGTCATTATGCTGACGAAGGCCTTGGCGAAAGCCTGGGCTCCGCACATTTCAGTGAACTCGGTGGCTCCCGGCGTAATCCCCTTCGATAAATCCGACGCCCGGATCGAACGCCTCATCAAAGCTTCACCCGCCCGTCGCGCCGGTACCGGCGAAGAAATCGCCGAGGCCGTCCTGTTCTTCCTGAAAGCCACCCGCTTCACCACCGGCCAGTTGCTCGCCGTGGACGGTGGCCTTAGCCAGTTGTAGCCGGTTCAGCCGCTTCCAAATGCAGCACCACCCGCACCTTGGGGTCATCCCCCGCGCTCGATGCAGCCACGCGGTAAGCGCCCATATACTCCCAGCTGTTCGGCTGTCGCTTTAGAAACAACGGCACGGCCTGCTTGCTGGAGGCCCACTGGATTGCCGCCGGGTATTGGTGTGCAAAATCGCCGATCATCAGCTTCGGCGCATCTTCTTTGGCGGGGTCGCGCGTGACACAGCAGCAAACAACTTTCCCCTCCACCGTCGGCAGCATTCCCTGCAACGGACCGCCGACCTTCTCGTGAATTTCCTGCCGTGTATAGCCCTGGCCAAGGTTAAAGCTTAGTTCTGACATGTAAAGTGTGATGGTAACGTTTCTATTGCGGTCGGGTCGAAGATGGCTCCGGCGGAGGGACTACCAGTGGCGCGGCGGTCTTCGGTCCCAGGCCCAGCCCGATGATGGACCGTGAGTTCAGCTTGCCCGTTACCGGAATGCTTTGCTCCGCCTGGAACTGCTTCAGGGCGTCCACCGAATCAGACCCCCAAACGCCTGTTGGTTCCGATTTCAGATAACCTTTTTCAGCCAAAGCCTGCTGGATTTCGCGGTACCGGTCCTGCGTTGGCTGCATCTGCCGGCTCCGGAACGGGCCTGGCTTTACTGGTGCTTTGCCGCCCTTCTTCGGAGCAGCCTTGCCGGTAGCGGGTTTCGCGCCTGCTTTAACTGGACCCGCCTTAACCGTTGTCTTGGCGGGAGCCTTTTTCGCGGCTGTTTTCTTCGCCGGCGTCTTCTTCGCAGGTGCCTTCGCCGGAGCCTGCGCAAACCCACCTACACCCCAGGTGAGGGTGAGCGACGTCAGAAAAAGCAGGATGTATCCGAATCTCATGCGCAAAAAAGGAAAACGGGGGCAGTTGCCCGCCCCCGTCCATTGTACTGTTTCGATAGAGTTACTGTTTGATTGGAATTACTGATTGCCGTCCGGTACCTTACCCGAAAGGAACAGCGTTTGCGGTTCGCCCGCGCCACGAGCGCCCCGCGCTGGCCGCATTACCTGGAAGGCCACCGGATCGCCCGGCTTCAGCCCGGTCTGGATCTTCTTCACATCCTCGGGAGCCGTCACCGCCTGGCGGTTCAGCTTCACAATGATGTCGCCCTTCGCCAGTCCGATATCGTCGGCGAACGAACCCTGCTCCACGTCGCTGATCAGCACGCCGTCGCCCTTGTAGTTCGCACGTTCGCGGTCAGTCGGACGCAGCGGCTGGATCGAAATCCCGAAACGCACCGACGTCGCTTCCGCGGGCGAATCCGCTCCCGCTGCCGGCTTCTTGCCGCCATACAGTTCGGCAAAAATCTTCGCCCGGTCACCTACCGTCACGTTCAGCGTCTTAGCCGACTTGTCCCGAATCAGGCCGACTTTCAGCGAAGTGCCAACCGGAGTATCCGCCACGATATCAATCAGGTCCTGACCCTTGCGGATCTGCTTCCCGTTGATATCCGTGATGATGTCCTCAACCTTGATACCTGCCTTCTCCGCCGGGCCGCCCGATTCCAGTTGCCGCACGAAGATGCCGTGCTCGGCCCCGTAAACCTTCAGCAGTTCCGTGTTGTTCGGGTTCGCATCGAAATGAATCCCGATGGAGCCGCGCGTCACGTGGCCTTCTTTAATAATGTCGTTGTAAACTTTTACGGCCGTATTGATGGGCAGCGCGAAACCGATACCCTGGTTGCCGCCGCTGCGGCTCGCGATCATCGTGTTGATCCCGATCACGTCGCCGTTGATATTCAGCAGCGGTCCACCGCTGTTGCCGGGGTTGATCGCCGCATCTGTCTGGATGAAGTGCTGGAACGATGTGGAATCGCCAGGAATATCCCGCGCCAGTGCGCTAACGATACCCACCGTCACCGTCGCCTGGAACCCAAACGGCGAACCAATCGCCACGGCCCAGTCACCCACCTGCATCGCATCTGAGTTGCCGATTTTGGCATACGGCAGACCCTTGCGGTCTACATGAATCACCGCCAGATCAGTGTCTTTATCGGTGCCAACCACGGTCGCCGTGTAATCGGTCGGGTCGTTCATAAAACGGACCTTCAGCTTCGTCGCCTTCTCCACCACGTGGTTATTCGTCAGGATGTAGCCGTTCGTGTCTACCACCACGCCCGAACCCACGCCGGAACTGGGAACATCCTGCTCCGGCATCTGCAGGCCACCGCCGCCGTTACCGAAAAAGCGCTGCAGAAACTGTGGCATGTTGTTCTGGTCGTCTTCTTCATCCGGCTGGGGCTGCTGCTGGCGGCGTCCGCCGCGCGGCACTGCCTTTTCCGCTTTCGCCGCAGCCTTCGGAATGTACTCCGTCGAAATATTCACCACAGCCGGTTCCAGCTTGCGGGCAATCTTCGTGAACTCGTTTTGCATCTGCACCGGGCTCGGAATCACCAGCGGTGTGGCACCAGGCGCGGCAGGTTGGCCCGCGGCCCGCGTTCCCGTCTGGATCACAGTCCCAATCAGGACTCCGATCGTGAGCGTCAGAAGGATCAAAGAAAAGGACACGAGCTTGTGTCCACGCACTTTTTCGAAGAAATTCATTGTTTTATCTAACTCCTTGACTCAGGCCCTGCGCTGTTTCGATCATACAACGTTCCCGGACCCTCCATATTTAGATTGATGCTGTTACTTCTCCAATGGTTTCCGGCCTCACCGGACGCCTCAACTCCACCACTATGATGCCGCCCAGGATCAAAACTGCGCCGATTTGTCCCCTCACCGGCATACTCTCCCCTGTCAGCCACCACGAAACCAACCACGCGACCACCGGTTCCAGCGCACAAATCAGCGCCGTTCGCGTTGCCGTCGTGTACTGCTGCGCCCACGACATGGTGGTAAACGCGAAAGCTGTCGCGAAAAGCCCCGTAACTGCCACAGCGGAACCCACCGCAAAATTCGGGTGGAATACCACTGTTTCTGCCACCGGGAACGCCACCAGCCCCAGCCCCGCCGCCACCGCCACCTGTAATACGGATACCGATTCGAATCCGATTACCGGCGTGTAGTGACTCATAAACACCAGATGCAGCGCAAACGTCACCGCGCACAAAAAACTCAGGAAGTCCCCTCTGCTCAGCTCCACTCTTCCAGCCGGTAACGTCATCAGGCCCATCCCGAACGAAGCGATCAGAATCCCTGCCACTTCCACCAGGCGCGGCTTAATCCTGTAGACGAGCGAACTCGCCAAAGGTACCATCGGGATCGAAAGACCTGTAATAAAGGCGGATTTTGACGGCGAAGTCAGCTTCAGGCCCGCCGTCTGCAACAGGTAGGCGGCAAATAGCAGCACCCCGGCTCCCGCTCCCGGCCCCAACGTCGAAAGTCCGGCAGACCTGGCCCGCACCGCCTTCCTGTAGATGACCCAAAGCACCACCGCCGCCAGCGAGAACCGCAGCGCCAGGAACAGCATGGTGGAGACGTCGGCGAGGGCTTCTTTTACCAGCACGAACGTGGAGCCCCACACCACCGTGACGCCGACCATCGCGAGTTCGGCACGGCGCTGTTTCATGCGCCTGCTGACTCTCGCAGCATCAGCGCCGCCGTCAGCAAAACGCGCTTGAGCCCCAGATCCCGACCCTCCGGGTTGTACCACTCCAGCGTTGTGTGGGCCCCGCCACCCTGACCTCCTGCGCCAATGGAAAGCGCTTCCATGCCCATGGACAACGGAATATTGGCATCCGTCGAGGAGCAGTCCAGGCGCGCCCGAACCCCCAAATACGCATCGGTCGCCCGCACCGCAGCCAGCAGGCCAGCCGATTCCGGCAGCCGGGCGGCCGGGCGATTACCAATTTCCTTTATCTTCGCCGTTACCCGGCATCCGCCCAGAGCCCGTACATTTTCCACATCTTCCGCCTGCAGCACCGCCACCCGCAGCGCCGTAATCCGCGCCTCGATCGCCTCATTGCTCTCAGACCGGATATCGATCTTCGCCCGGGCCCCCGCCGGAATCGCGTTGATCCCGCTGCCGCCTTCAATGATCCCCACGTTGATGGAGACTTTCGGCGTCGCACGAGGGTCCGGCGGGTTCGAATCCACAAAAGCGGCTACCGCTCTGGCAAGGGCATGCACAGGGTTACCGGCTCCGAAATCGCTCCAGCTGTGGCCCCCGGTCCCCGAAAAAGTTACCTCGAATCGCCTGCTTCCCAGCGCGTGGGTCGTAATCCGGTCCAGCGACGCACCGTCCAGCACTAACATGGCCCGGATTCTTGCCACCAGCGCAGGTTGCGAACAAAGGTGTCGCATCCCTCGCAGATTCCCCTCGCCCTCTTCCCCTACGTTCGCCACCAGCAGTAAACGTCCCCAAAGCTCTTCCGGTCGCGGTACAGACCGCAGGGATTTTGCGATTGCCAGCAGTGCCGCCAGGCCCGCGCCGTTATCCGAGATCCCCGGACCCCGAAAATCACCATCCCGGTCAATCGAAATGTCCTCTTTCGTACGGGGCGCAAGAACCGTGTCCAGGTGTGCTGTTACCACTACCAGTTGTCCCTGCGGATTTGGCTCCAGCGCCGCCAAAACGTTGCCGGCCCGGTCAATCGAGGTGTGCCAGCCCAGCCCCCGCAGCGTCGAGCTCATCCACTCGGCGCGCTCCTGTTCCATGAAGGTGGGCGCCGGAACCCGGCATACCTGCAGGTGCATCTCGTTCACCCACTGCTTCTCACGCGTGAACCACTGCAGGGCCTCGCGCACACCCGGACTTGCCGCCACATCTCCAGCGGTTGCCGTTACTTGCAGCAGATGGGGGGGCACACTCCCAGTCTAACGGACCAGTACAAAATTTGCTGCTTCTTCCCCCTTTTTAACAGCAGTGTAACCAAATATTCATCGTTGGGGGCGCTGTCTTTGCTAGCATCAAAGTTCTACCCGTTGTGTTTATCTTTCTCCGGGGATTGGAAATTTTCGGGTTGGCCCCGTATGCCACGACTTCGTGCGCTAAAAAGGTGAGGACGAGCACGTGAGATTATTTCCCCGCGAAGAGAAGTTCTTCGATCTACTGGAAGCCCACATTGAACACAGTGTTGAGGCTGCCCGTCTTCTTTTTGAGGCTCTGACTACCGGACCGCAGGCCCTGCCTGGCGTTGCCGGCGAGATTAAACGCATTGAGGCCGAAGGCGACCGGCTCACCCACCAGCTTTTCATCCGCCTCAATCAGACTTTCGTTACCCCCCTCGATCCCGAAGATTTACATAACCTCGGGTCGGCTCTCGACGACGTTCTTGACATCATCGAGGATGCCGCCTTCCGCCTCTCCGCGTATCGTATCGACGTGATTCCGCAGGGTATGGTCGATCAGGCCGGTATCATCCACGAGTGCTGTAAATCGCTGCAAAGCGCCGTCGGCAGGCTGAAAAGTCACCAGCCCATGCTCGATGAGTGCATCGAGATCAACCGCCTCGAAAACAAGGCCGATGAAGCCGTCCGGAATCTGGTCAGCGATCTGTTCCTGCATGAAACCGATGCCATCCGCCTCGTCAAGTACAAAGAGATCTACGAAACGCTCGAAAATGCGACGGATCGCTGCGAAGATGTCGCCGACATCCTCCAGACCATCGTAGTGAAGAACAGCTAGGCTGCGCACTGCATGACACTGCTGGCAATAACCGTCATCATTCTGGCGCTGTTGTTCGATTACATCAACGGTTTCCATGATTCGGCGAACTCCATCGCCACCATTGTGGCCACCCGCGTTCTGAAGCCCGTCCAGGCTGTTCTCTGGGCCGCATTTTTTAACCTGGTTGCCGCCTTCTTTCTGGGCACCGGCGTCGCCAGCAGCATCAGCAAGGATTATGTTGACGCTCACATCGTCACCCCCCACCTGGTCTTCGCCGGCCTGACCGGGGCCATTATCTGGAATCTGACCACCTGGTGGTTGGGGCTCCCCAGCAGTTCCTCGCACGCGCTCATCGGTGGTTATGCGGGTGCCGCAGTCGCCAAAGCCGGTTTTGCCGGCCTGGTTCGGGGCAAATGGCCCACCACTCTGTCCTTCATCGTCGTCTCCCCCATCGTGGGCATGGTCCTGGCCTATCTCCTCATGGCCGTTGTTCACTGGCTGTTTCGTCGAACTCCCCCCGCCCGCGCGGACCGCTACTTCCGCCACCTCCAACTCGCTTCTTCGGCTCTGTTTAGCTGTGCCCACGGCACCAATGATGCGCAGAAGACCATGGGCATCATCACTGCTCTTCTTATTTCCGCCGGATACCAGCACGATAATCACGTTCAACCCTGGGTAATCGGCTGCGCCAGCGCGGCCATCAGTCTCGGCACCCTGAGCGGAGGCTGGCGTATTGTAAAGACCATGGGCTCCCGCCTCACCCGGCTGAAACCCCGCAGTGGTTTCTGCGCCGAAACCGGAGCCGCTATCTCCATCTTCTTCCCGACCTTCCTCGGGCTGCCCGTCTCCACTACCCATGTAATCGCCGGTGCCATTGCCGGGGTCGGTTCTGTTAGCCGCCGTAAAGCGGTTCGCTGGGGCGTGGCCGGTGAGATCGTCTGGGCCTGGGTTCTCACCATCCCCTGCTCGGCTTTTGTGGCCGCCATCTGCTACTTCGTGGTCCGCATGTTCGCGCCCGGCGCTTAGGCTGCAATTCGGCACCTGGCTCGACCGAAGACATTGTTCCACCAGAAGCAAAAAGGGCAGCGCGAACTTCCGCACTGCCCCTTTTTTTGCTCCCACCTCGCTTGCTCCAACTGGTTTGCTCCAAACTGGTTACCAGAGCAATTTCAAAGCTACCTGAGCATTCCGCGGCTCCCCAAAACCCAACCCCGGCGCCCCGCCACCATTCCGCGTATTCGAAATCGTGCCAAAGCTGCCCGAATTGAAAGTCGCTGTCGGATTCGCGAAGTTCGTCCAGTTCAGAACATTGAATACTTCCACCCGGAACTGAGCCCGAATCCTCTCCGTCACCGCTACTTCCTTAAACAGCGAAGGATCGATGCTGAAGAACCCCGGTCCAAAGATCGCGTTCCGACCCAGATTCCCCAGCGTCCCCGCCGGCGCCGCCGCAAACGCAGCCTTATTTACCCATACCCGGCTCGTCGCACTCGTCGTCCCCGGCACATTGGCAAACGGGTCGCCCACCAGATTCATCCGGTCAAACGTGTCCCCGTCTCCATTCACATCCGTGCCCGCACGGAACAGTATCGGCAGCCCCGTATGCGCCGTTGCCAGCGCATTCAGCTGCCACCCCGACGTCAGCTTCTTCAAGTGCTGCGTCATCGTCGGAATCTGCCAGCTCACAAACGTCGTCACAATATGCCGCGTATCGAAATCCGAGTTGCCCCGGTCCAGCCGCAGATTCGCGCTGTAGCTCGGCACCACGCTCCGCGCTTCCGATGCCGTATCAATCGCGTGGCCCCACGTGTAGTTGAAGTTCACCGTCAGCCCCGTCCACAGCTTCTGCGTGAACTGCATCTGCAGCGAATGGTAGTCCGAACTCGTACCCGACTCCACCTGGTTAATCGAACCCAGCGTCGGATACTGCGCCGCAAACGGACGCCGTGACTGCACCGTCCCCGCCCCCGGCACCGCCGCATTTATGTTCCGCGTGTAGATCAGCTTCCGTCCCAGGCTCGACACATACCCCGCCTGCAACAGTCCGCCCTTCCACAAACCCTGCTGCACATTGAAGTTCAGGTTCTGCACATAAGGCGTCCGCAGATTCTGATTCACGCTCAGCACTCCCAAAATCGGTACCGTCGCGCTTGCCCACGGATCAACGCCCGACTGCAGGGTCACGTTCGGAGGCGCACTCAGCGAGTAGATCGGCAACGCCCCGCCCGGATTCGCATTCACGCCCGCCGCGCCGCCATTCCCGCCGCCCGTATTCGCCGCAAAGAACGCCACCGCCGGTACATCGTAGAAGATCCCGTACCCGCCGCGAATCACCGTAGCTTTGCCCTTCAACGGCTGCCACGCAAAGCCCAGCCGAGGCGCAAAGTTATTCAAGTCTCGCTGATACAGCGCGCTCAAACCATGCCCCGGGCCCACAATCCCCTGGCCAGGAATAAACGTCGTTATCAGCTGCTTCTTATCGCCCAGCGGCCCCAGATACGAATACCGCATCCCAAAATTTACCGCCAGTGTCTGCGTTACCTGCCAGTTGTCATGCACAAACCAGTCAAACGAATTCTGCGTGTAATCTCTTTGCAGGAAGCTGCCCGTAACCTTCACACCCGGAGCCGGACGCACAATCGTCGCCCCACTTGAATTCGTTACATAGCCTGCCAGGAAATCCGCCAGAGCTCTCTGCTGCGAAGAGTAAGCCGAACTCGTTGCCCACGGTCCCCGCGTCCCGTCGAACGTGAACGTTCCGCGCGCATTCGAGTCGTAGAAAATATCCAGCAAAGCCCGGCGATACTCCCCGCCGATCTTCAACTGATGCTTGCCCAGCGTCCAGCTCAGCGTATCCGTCAGGTGTCCCGTCGTGTCGATCCGGCCCAGCGGCTGCGTCGCCCCGGCGGTTGCAAAACCTGAAACACGGATCGTCGGCGACCCCGCCAGCGTTCCCGCCGTCACCCCCGTATTCAGCCCCGCCGCAATCGGGTTCGGACTCGTATCCAGATCGTTAAACGTCTGCAGGAAGTAATTCGCGCCCAGCACCAGGTTGTTCACCATCCGCGGCGAGAGCACGCTCGTCAGCGCTACCGCCACGTTGTGCATGTGGCTCGGCGCAACCTGGAAGTACTCCTGAAACGGAGCCAGCGAATCCACCACCGCCTTCTGCGTGCCTGTCCCGCCGTAGTACCGCACACTCAGCGAATTCGCAGAGTTAAATGAATGGTCAATCTTCACAATGCCGTTGTAACTGTTGTAGGTGTTCGGATCCTGCGAGAAGAAGTTATTCACCACAGCCCCGCCCGTCCGCACCCGGTCCGGCCAGAAATTCACCAGCTTCGCTGTCACCGGATTCTGCGCAATCCCAAACGAACTCAGAATCGTCTGCCCCTGTGCAATCCACGCGGGAGAAAGCGTCGTTACCGCCGTCGCATTCGATGCATCCGCAATCTGGTACTCCCCCGTCAGAAAGTAGAAAGTCTTGTTCTTCAGAATCGGTCCGCCCACCGAGAATCCACCCTGCTGATTCCGAATCCGCCGAACCTTCGCCCCGGCCGGAGCCAGCGGCGTATTCGCCGCAAAATACTCATTTCTGTTGAAGTAGAACGCTGACCCGTGCAGCTCATTCGTGCCGCTCTTGATCACGATGTTCACCACCCCGCCGCCATTCCGTCCCATCTCCGCGCTGCCATTCGTCGCCACAGAAAACTGGTCCACAGCTTCCACCGGCAACAGCGTGCCCGCAATCCCGGCCACCCCTCCCTGATTCACCGCCGCAGCATTCTGGAAGCCGTCATTGTTGTCCGCCCCGTCAATCATGTAGTTATTGCCACGCGTCCTGCCGCCGTTGATCGAGGTCGTCGCAGGCGAAACGCCCGGAGCCAGCTTAATCATCTGCCGGAAATCGCGCCCGTTCATCGGCAGGTCACTGACCGTCTTACTGCCCACCACCCCCGTAATCGTGGTCGATGAAGTCTCAATCGTCCCCACCGATGCTTCCACTGAAACCGTAGAGGCCTGTGAAGCCAGGCCCAGCTTAAACGTAATTGCGGACACTCGCGAGACCGCCACTTCCACCTGGCTCTTCTGTTCGCTGAAGCCGACTTTCGAAGCCGTTACCGCATAGCTGCCGGGAGGAAGATCCGGCAACGAAAACTCGCCCGAAGTGCCCGTCAACGTGGCCCGGGAAAACCCGGTTCCCGCATTGGTTGCCACAATCTTCGTCTCCGCCAAAACCGCGCCCGAAGGGTCTTCCACTTGCCCGCTGATCGCCCCCCGGAACGTCTGCCCACAAATCGGACCCGCCGCTGCCAATGCCAGTAAACTACCTATCAAAACTGTAAAAGAAAAATGCCTCATCTTGCTCTCCTGTCATTCAGGCACGCGAATAAACGCAGGTGCACAGTTGACTGGGTGCAAAAGAGGCGACAGGGCCAGGAAGGAAAAACTCGCCTGAACTACCCCGATCTTAACACGCGGTCGAATATTGCCATTTTTAGCCGTGCCCCAACAACGGTTGGCTACCTCCAGGGTCACGATGGCGGCTTCAACCACGGCTTCACCAAAACCTCCCCCCTCGCCGCTGAAATGAATAAGGCCGGCTCCCCAAAGGAAGCCGGCCCCATCAAACCAACCAAACTCTAAAATTCCAGTCGCCTAGAACTCAAGCCGCAAAGATACCTGACCAGTCCGCCCGCCGCCAAAATCCACGCCGCGCCCACTGGTAATCTTCCCAAAGCTGTTATTCGTAATATTCAACTGCGGATCCCCCAGATTCAGCCGGTTCGTCACATTGGTAAACGTGCCTTCCAGCTTCAACCCCAGCTTCTCCGTCAACGCAACCTTCTTCGACATACCCGCATTCCACGTAAACGTGCCCGGGCCCACCACTATGCCCACGCCCGAATTTCCGAACCGCCCCAGCGGCGCCGCATCGCGCCCCGGTACCACGCCAACCGCGCAGTTGAACTGGTTCGCGCCCACCGTCCGTCCCGGACATACAAACGCGTTCCGGTCCAGCCACATATCCGCCGTCGGATTCGCCAAACTGCCACTCGCAAGCCGGTCCGGCCGCTGCGTACCGCGGTTCGGAGCATTCGTCCCCGAAGGATCCCCGCCACTCATCGTCGGCGTCAAAAACGCCCCCGACTGCATCGTTACAATCGACGACACACTCCACCCGCCAATCACCGCATCCACGCCCTTGCTCACACCACCCAGAAACTGATGCTTCCGTCCCACCGGTAACTCATAAACCAGCGTCGTAATCGCACGATGCCGCCGCGTCGCATAAACGTCGCCCCGGTCCGCACGCCTGTCCAGCGAGTTCGTCACTCGTCCGCCGCCCGTCTCCCCCGCATAACCCGAAGGATTCGGCCCCGCGTTGTCCGCCAGATGTTTCGCCAGCGTATAAGCCGTTGTGAACGACAGGCCCTTCCGGAACCGCCGCGTCATTTCCGCCTGCAGCGCCTGATAAATCGAGTTCGCGCCCGAATCCCGGCTGTAAATCAAATCCCAGAACGGGAACGGCCGGTCGTTCGCCGATCTCTGGCTGTAAAACGACGTCGAAGCCTGCGGCTGATTCAGATCCGGTGCCCACGGCAACTGCACTCCACGGTTCGCAATATACGAAACCCGCAGCCCCATGCTGTTCGTCAACTGCCGGTCCACCGACAAACCCCACTGCAGCATGTACGGAGGATGGAAATCGATCTGGTTCGCCGTCCGGAACTGGAACGTCCCCAACGACCCCGCCTTGATCCCCGACCCCGGCGTCCGCGTCTGCGGCAGCAGGAACACCGGCTTCCCATCCGCGCCCACATTGTTGAACGACCGCACATCGCTCTGTACCGTCCCCGTCAGCGAGAAGAACACCGACCCCAGCAGGATCATGTCGTAGTCCCCAAAATTCGCCCGGATCGTCGTCTTGTCATTCAGCCGGTAAGCCAGCCCCAACCGCGGCAAAAACTCCTTCGCATAATTCTTCCGCAGACCCTCCGGCAGCCCCGCCGCCGAAGCCGTTACAAACGGAGTGCACGCCACCCCGCCAATCGCCGCCGCCGGACACGCGTTCACCGCCAGCAACGTCGCCGATGCCACCAGTTTCAAGGCCTGTGGGTCCGTCGGAATAATCACCTGCCCCGTCCGCGCCACCGTCCGGTCAAAGTTCGCCACATTCAGCCCCGCATCGTGGTACCCCGGCTGAAACTCCCACCGAATTCCCACATCCACCGTCAGCTTCTGCGTCGCCCGGAACGTATCCTGCACGTACGACTTGTAATGCGTCGCCCGCCCGTCGTTATCCGAAACCACCACCGCAATCTGCGTGCTCGCCGGCGCGCCCATCAGGAAATCGCCCCACGGTGACCCCGTGAAGTTCCCCGTAAAGTTGTAATCGCCGTAGTTATCCCCCGTCGTGAACCCCAGGTTCGACTGCGCCCGCAGCGTCCGGATATCCACGCCCGTCTTAATCGTGTGCCTGCCCTTAATCCACGTCACGTTGTCCAGCAGCTGCGTCGTCCAGGACGCACCCTGCCCCGGCCGCCCCTTCGAAAACGAAGTCAGATTCGAAATCGAAAAAGCCGGCAGCGCATTGAAGAAAATGTCTTTCTGGATATCCTGCAGCCCCAGATTGTTCGTGAACGTTCGTCCGTCAAACGGGAAGCTTGCACCCGATGGCGCATACGAAATTCCGCCCCGAAACTCATTCAGCAAATTCGGCCGCAGCGTCGCCGTGTAGCTCACCACCGCCTGCTGGTGATCCGTGTAACCCGAATCCGCCGGCAGCAGCAGACTGTTCGGACTGTCCGCTGAATTCCATTTCTGCGTGTACCGTCCAAAGATCGAGTGCTTCGAATTGAACTGATGATCCAGCCGCACATCGTACTGGTCCGACGTCACCTTCGAACTCCGGTTATCCACAAAGTTCGAGGCCGCCGACTTTACCCCCGCCCCAATATTCGGCACCGGATAGAACGGAATCACAGCCGTCGCAACCTTGTTGATCACCGATACCGGCAGCTTATTCCCCGGATACGGAGTTCCCGAAAACGGATCCCGCAGCGTAATGCCTTCGCCCGAGAAATCACCCGCCCGCATCGCCGCCGTCGGAACACTGTTCTGAATCGTCGTCTGCCGCGGCAAACGGAACCCTTCCCACGTAAAGAAGAAGAACGTCCGGTTCTTGCCGTTATAGATTTTCGGAATCAGCACCGGACCGCCCAAAGTCCCGCCAAACGTATTGCCCACCTTCGCCGGCAACGAAGTTTGACCGAAGCTCAAAGCGTCAAAGGCCCTGTTCTGGTGATACCAAAAGCCCGCCCCGTGAATCTCATTCGTCCCGCTCTTCGATGTCGTCGTAATATCGCCCGGAGCCCCGTATTCCGCCCCGTTGCCCACACCCTGCACCCGAATTTCGGCAATCGATTCCACCGAAGGAAACAGATTCCGGTTCGGACTGTTGCCCGTCACATTCGTAATCGAAATCCCGTCTACACTGGTCTCCGTCTGCGCCGGTAGCCCGCCCTGAATCGAGAAACCGTTGCCGTTGTCCGGCTGCACGCCAGGCAACGTTGCGATCAGGTTATAAGGTGTCGTGCTCCCGCCTGCGCGAACATTCGCGGGCAAAGAAAGCACTTTCTCGCTGCTCAAAGATTGCGCAATCGCCGCCGAATCCGTGGCAATCACCCCCGCATTGGATTCCACCGTTACGGTCTCCGAAATATCGCCCACCTGCATCGTCGCATCCACCCGCAACGTCTGCCGCGCCACCAGTTCCACCGTCCCCGAAGCAAACGTCCGGAACCCCGCGCTCTTCACCGCTACCGTATAAGTCCCTGCCTTAACATTTTGAAACTCATAACTCCCGTCAGCCGTCGACTTAGTGTCCCGGGCCACGTTCTCACCCGTATTCGTCAAAGTAATGCCCGCCCCGCCAACCACAGCCCCCGACGGATCTTTCACCGAGCCCACCACCACCCCAAAGGTCGACTGACCCTGTAATCCCGCAGCCAGTAACAGCAAACCAGACACCAACAGTATTGGTTTTCGCATAAGGCTCCCAGCATAGGAAAGCAATGTAAACTGCCTATTACAAAACCCTGACGGACACGTGACAGTAAGTCCGTCCAAAGAAGTGAGCGCTCCAGCTCTTTTTCGACACGCTCGCGAATCGACCGGAAGTCCTGCGCCTTGCTGCTGCAACCGCTCGTCCTCAATGAAGGCCCTCGCCCTCACGGATAGCCTGGGGTCTCCCGCAAGAAACCAGATCACCGTGGTCGGCAACGGGGCAACCCGATCAATCGCCTTCAAAGTCGCATCGTCAAAGTGAACCAAATCGCAGCGCATCATGAATGTACGGCCTGATCACGCAGTCGCGTAGTCCAGCTTGATGATTTTCCCTGGACCGGCACTCTCCAGCGACCGCACGATCGCATCCACCATCCGTTTCAGCGTCTCGATATCATTCCCCGGTGCGGCAAGCACGATCAGCGCCATCCCCACTCCGGGCAGACTCTGCTGATACGGAATGCCCTGATCGACCGTAATGAGGACTTCGTAACCCGCCTCGGTCGCCATGCGGAGCAATTCCCCGTTCTTCCGGCCAGTGAGGCCCGCATACCGAGTACTGTGCACTTCATGTCCGGGGATATGTTGGCGCAGTCTCTCCGGGACGCACTCGTCAAGCAGAACCTTCATGCGATTCGGGCAACCAACGATTCTTTGGCGTCTTCCAGCGCCTGGATCGCCATCTCCCGACTCACCGTCGGGAAATCCTCCAGAAATTCGGCGAGCGGATACCCCCCCTCAATGTAGTCGAGAAGGTTCTTGAGCGGCACCCGCGTCCCACGGAAGCACGGAGTTCCACTCATGATCCCGGGATCGCTGACGATGATCGACGAAAGCGTGCTCATTCCTTCAATTCTACCGGTTTCGCCAAGGTCAGGCACCCGACCTTCTAGGTCTCAATCGGCCCCCTCGTAGTCCTCAAGCACCACATAGAGTGCCTGCCGCCATGTAACCGCAATCTACTGGGCGATCACAATACATTTACCAAAAGCGAAAGCTAACGTAAATCTCACTTCCTGGCCAGCATGATTGTTGCCGGCTGATCTCCGGCCGGGTGCCACTGCGTGAGTCCTTCATAACCACTCGCTTCCACATGAAGCAGTACATTTTGACTCGAAGCGGCATGCGCAGGCAGCACAAAGCCACCACCCTCACCAGTTACCACCTGTTCACTCTCATACCCCACAATGCTGACCCTGGCCCCCGCGATAGCTCTCTCATTCTGTCTGTCCATAATGATTCCCCGTACCGTGGCTGTCTTGTCTCCCGCGAGCCGAATGGTTGTAACCGGATTGTGGTCCTCAGCGAGCCGCACCTCCTGGCTGCCCTTCAAAAATGCAGTCTCCAGCGATGCCCAAACCGTCAGCATGCCGTCCGCCGGAGCGGCAGCCGCCGGAATATCGAATTGCCACCCTCCCGCCACCTTCTTCGGCTCACCCCCCGCCGCCGACCAAACCTTCGCGTCCTCTACAGGCGTTCCGTCCGGACCGACAACCGTGATCCGCACATGATAAATCGCCGCGCTGCGAAGTTGGGCCAGGATCGGCACAATGCCCAGCAGCACGATCGCGCCAATGCCCGCCCACGCGATCGCCGGTACCTTACCTCGCCGCTTCGCAAGCACGAAGACAATCGCGGCGATAGCGAACGCGGCGAGCGCCCACGGCGTGGAGATGCGGGCCGCAGTTTCGAATAGTCGAGCCATGGATTCGATTATTTCCCCAATTGTTTCAAAACTTCGCCAAGATTCTTGCGTATCGTTCGGGTCGTCGGGTGATCGGGCCCCAGCGCCTTCTCCCGAATGGCTAGGGCGCGGCGGTACAACGGCTCTGCCCCCGCATAGTCGCCTTTGGATTCCAGCAGCGCCGCCAGATTGTTGAGCGAGGTCGCGGTGTCCGGGTGATCGGGCCCCAGCGCCTTCTCCCAAATGGCCAGCGCGCGACGGTGCAACGGCTCCGCCCCCGCATAGTCGCCTTTGACTCTCAACAGCGCCGCCAGGTTGTTGAGCGAGGTCGCGGTGTCCGGGTGATCGGGCCCCAGCGCCTTCTCCCAAATGGCCAGCGCGCGACGGTACAACGGCTCCGCCTCCGCATAGTCGCCTTTAGATTTCAGCAGCGCCGCCAGATTGTTGAGCGAGGTCGCGGTGTTTGGGTGATCGGGCCCCAGCGCCTTTTCCGCGATGGCCAGTGAGCGATGGTACAACGGCTCCGCCCCCGCATAGTCGCCTTTGGATTCCAGCAGCCCCGCCAGATTGTTGAGCGAGGTCGCGGTGTCCGGGTGATCGGGCCCCAGCGCCTTCTCCCGAATGGCCAGTGAGCGACGGTACAACGGCTCCGCCCCCGCATAGTCGCCTTTGGATTCCAGCAGCCCCGCCAGATTGTTGAGCGCGGTCGCGGTGTCCGGGTGATCCGGACCCAGGGCCTTCTCCCGAATCACCAACGCGCGACGCAACAATGGCTCCGCCTCCGTATAGTCGCCAGCGCTTAATAGACTCAATCCCCAGTTATTCAACACGATACTTTCATTCGGACGCAACGTCGCGCATTTCTCAAACGCCGTTGCGGCCTCCCGATACCTTCCCTGTGCGTAAAGCGATTGGCCCAGATAGAACGCCGCATCCGAAAGCCGGTCCTGCGCTTTGACTAGTTCTGCCTCTCGCCTCTCCATCGACTTCTGAAGCTGCAGCGTTGCCTCCGGATATCGCTTCTCATAGAGAGCGGCAAGCCCCCTTTCGTACGGATCCTCCGTTTTCTCACCCCACGCGCGGATTGCAGCGTCCAGATTCTCAGGGCTGAATCCATACATCTTCGAGACCGCCACCAGCGCCTCGCGGCGGCGCTGCTCGTCATCGGCACCAGGTTCCTTTGCCGGCGATGGCTGAATCTTCTTCAAAACGTTCGCCGTGAGCGACTGTAGCGCCGCCCCATCCTCCAGCAGCGCACGGTCCCCCCGATCCGCCAGCACTACCAGAACTTCCTTTGAACTGTCGAAAGGCGGTACGATAACCTCCGCGTCCCAGGGAGAGATGAAAACCAGGTCTCTCGGCGGCATTACCAACTGCAGGCCAACCCTTTCGCCAGCCTTGGTCCCGGGCGACAGCGGTAGACGGGCAATACCGGCAACATCCGTCGGGGGAGCCACCGCCCCACCCTCCGCTCGGAGTTGCAGTTTAGTCAGAGCCTTCTTGTGAATATCCTGCACCTGCACAACCAACACACCCGCGTCGGCGCACAGCGAACTGGCTGCAGCAAGAAAGAGAATCGCTGTTGTTGGATAACGGAAACTCATTCGCGAGCCACTTCCACCAGCGTAATCGATTCTGCGACCCGCAGGGCGGTAATTTGAGCGGAATGAAGTGGAGCGTCACGCGAATTTCAAACTATCTTTCCCACCTTTTCAACAACATCCGGCCCACCCCGCTACTTCTTACCTCCTCCCCCTGCTAATCCGTAGACAGGCGAGCCCCCATCTGGCCGCCGGAAAGCGAACGCAAATGTCGAAACAAACGAACGATCTCTCCCCCTCCAAACTCCTGGCGAATTACCTCAACGCCCAGCAGTCCACGGGCCCGAAAACCGAAGCCGGCAAAGCCAAATCCAGAATGAACGCGCGGCGTCACGGCCTCACCGGCCAGTTCTATGTCATGAACGAAGCCGACCGTATCGCTTACACCGCCTTCGAAAAGGACTATCTCGAAGACCTCGCGCCCGTCGGAGCCGTCGAGCGTCAACTCGCCATCACCCTCGCCCAAAACAACTGGCGACTCAACCGCGCCCGCGCCCTCGAATCCAACATCGAAGGCCTCTGCCATCACGAATACGCCGCCGATACCAACGCCGACACCGCCGAAACCGAAGCCGCCATCACGCACGCCAAAATGTGGCTCAATCACCACCACGCCATCGCGAACCTGACCCTCTACGAGAACCGCATCGAACGCATGCTCGCCCGCAACGAAAAACGCCTCGAAGCTCTCCAGGTCAACCGCATGGCCGCCGAAGAAATCGCGCGAGAAGAAGCCGAACTCCTGCTCAACCAGTCACTGATGAAGCGCGAGCCCCAGGCCCCCAACCAAACGCTCGAAGTCCGTGGCTTTGTTTTTTCAGTTGCAAAACTTAGCGCCGGCCTCGACCGAAAAACCGCCCTCGCCACCGCCCGTTTCTACAAAGCCAACAATTGGGACGCCTCAAAGCCCGTCCCCAGGGCCCTAACCATGCCCCAGGCCGCCTAAAACCGGGTCGAAATCAAGATGCTCAATACTCCAAACGCCCGAAGTGTCTCCGGACTACGGGTGAGCGTGCCGCCAGCGCCCCTAAAGCCGATCCGCCAAAACCCGCCGCAGATCCCGCTTACCCCGCAGCACTGCCATAATCCGTGCGGGTCGCGCATCCAGGCGCGTATGCCCTACGGACGGCATTCGGCCCACGGCCTCGAACACTTCATAGATTTCGCTTTCAATACGATCAGCGAGACTAACGCTGTCTCATCCGATCCGACGCCAGATCTCGAACAGATCTTCCTGTGCTCCCGCCGAAACCTGGTACAACGACTCCATCAGCGTTCTGTTCACAGCAAGCCAGCCATCATCAGCCCGAAGCACTTCCAGCGCGCGACCGATGCTCTCATCGGCATTTGCGTAGGCCCCCGAATGGAGCACCGGGGAAATCAATTCTTCATGCTCTGGACGGATTGTGATCTGCATGGCGACCTCGACTCCTCTGTGCTACTCCCCACCCGCCGGCAACAGCCCCTCATCCATCAGCACCGCCGGAGCCTGCCCGCCCTTATCCGACAAATAATAATGCACCGCCGGAGTCACCACCAGCGACAGCACCATACTCGCCGCCACTCCCCCAATCACCGCAATCGCCAGCGGCTGCAGCATCTGCGACCCCGCCCCAATCGCCAAACTCAGCGGCACCATCCCCGCCACCGTCGCCAATGCCGTCATCAAAATCGGCCGCAACCTGCGCTCGCCCGCTTCAATCATCGCGTCCCAGGCCGAATACCCCTCAGCCCGGAACCGCTGATCCGCGTCCAGCAGCAAAATCCCGTTCTTCGCCACAATCCCGATCACCATAATCAGGCCCATGAACGACGAAATATTGAACGTGGTCCCGGTAATCAGCAACGCGCCAAATACGCCCGAAGTCGACAGCAAGGCAGATGCCAGAATCGCCGCCGGAGCCCCAAACACCCGGAACTCAAACAGCAGCACCACGAACACCAGCACCACAGCCAAAAACAGCACAAACACCAGGTCTTTGAACGATTTCTGCTGCTCCGCGTAAGTCCCGCCGTAAACCACTCGAATCTCCGCAGGCAGCTTCAGTTCATCCACCGCCGCCTGCACCTGCCGAATTCCCTGGCCCAGACTCACGCCCTCAAACCGGCCCGTCACCGCCACATTCCGCAGCAAATTCTCACGCCGGATCTCCGTCTGTCCCGCCTCATCCTCAAACTTCGCCAGCGACCCCAGCGTCGCATTCTTCCCCGTCGAGCTCACGATCATCGTGTTCTTAATCTGCTCCAGATTCACCCTCGTGCTCTCCGGAAACCGCACCCGAATCGTGTACGACCGGTCATTCACCACCACCGGAGTCGACGCCGGTTCACCCTGCAGAATCGCCGACGCATCCAGCTCAATCTCCTGCGGCGTAAAGCCCGACCGAGCCGCTATGACCGGGTCCACCCGCATCACAATTGCCGACCCCGAAATCGTGTTCTCAATCCCGTCCTTCACGTCCTTAACCACCGGGATTTTCTTGATCCGGTCCGCCACCTTCGGCGACCATTTCTTCAGCAGCGCCGGGTCCTGCGCGAACATCTTGATCTCAATCGGCTCCGGCGAATTACTCAGATCGCCAATCATGTCCTGCAGGATCTGAATGAACTCCACATCCAGCTGCGGATACGCCGCGTTCACCTGCTTGCGCGCATCGGAAATCACTTCGTCCATGCCCCGCTCACGATCGTTCTTCAGCCGGATCAGGAAGTCGCCCGTATTGGCTTCCGTTACCGCCGCCAGCCCCAACTGCAGGCCCGTCCGTCGCGACGTCGTGGAAACTTCCGGAATCTTCGAAAGAATCTTCTCCACGCCCAGCAGCACCGCGTTCGTGTCCTCCAGCGAGGACCCCGCCGGCATCAGATAATCCAGCACAAACGCGCCTTCATCGATCTCCGGCAACAGGTCGCTGCCCAGCGCCGTGAACCCGAAATACGACACCCCCACCAGCAGCAAACAACTCACCGCCACTACCAAAGGCCGGGCCAATGCGAACTTCAAAACCGCCACGTAGAACCGCGTCAGCTTACCCATGAAGCCAGTTGGGTTGATCAAATGAGCCGCATGCCCGTGGGCGTCCGTATTAGCCAGCGCGTTCACCGACTTCTTTTTCTTCAGCAGGTAATGGCTCAAAGCCGGAGTCCACGTCAACGCCAGCAACAGCGACGTCAGCAGCGAAGCGCCCACCGTCACAGCCAGCGCGCGGAAGAATGTCCCCGTCACGCCCGTTATCGAAATCAGCGGCAGAAACACCACAATCGGAGTAATCGTCGAGCCCACCAGAGGCACCCGAATCTCCGCAATCGCACTCCGGATCGCATCGCTCAAACTCTGCCCCGAATCCCGGTGCATCACAATGTTTTCCACCACCACAATCGCGTCGTCAATCACCAGACCAACCGCCGCCGCCAGGCCCCCCAGCGTCATCAGGTCGAAGCTCTCGCCCAGGAACCGCAGCACAATCAGCGTGATCGCAATCGTGGCCGGAATTACTAGCCCGGCAACAATCGAACTGCCCCAGTCCCGCAGGAACAGCACCAGAATAATCGCCGCCAGGATCAGCCCGATCAGGATCGCATCGCGAACACTCGCAATCGAATCCCGCACCACAGCCGACTGGTCATAAAACGCCTGGAGCTTCACGCCCGGAGGCAGTGTTGTCTTAATCTGCTCCAGTTCCTTCGTCACCAGATCCGCCACCGCCACCGTATTGCTGTCCGGTTGCCGGAAGATATTCAGCAGCACCGCCGGCTTGCCGTTCGCCGTCACAATCGTGTACACCGGCATCACGCCCGGATTCACGGTACCCAGATCCGCCACCCGCACCGGAATGCCCGCGGGCGACGTCTTCACCACAATGTTGCCGATCTCTTCCGGAGTCCGCGTCTGGCCCGTCACCAGCGCCAAAGACAACTCATGGTTGTTCTGCAGCAACCCCGGCGAATCGATCATGTTGCTCTTCGAAACCGCGTCCAGAATCCCTGGCACCGTGACTTGCGCTTCCAGCATCTTCGCCGGATCCGGCTCAATGTGGAACTCCGGAACCTGCCCGCCCTGCAGCACCACCATCGACACGCCATTCACGCGATTCAGCCGTGGCTTGATCTGGTACTGCGCCATCTCCCACAGGGCACGCTGCGGCACCGACTCCGACGTAATGCTGTACCCCATAATCGGGAACGCCGCGAACGTCAGCCGGTTCGATGTCAGTTTCGCCGTCGGGGGCAGGGAAGGCTGCACCCTCGCCAGCGCTGCATTTACAAACTCCAGCGTCCGGAACATATCCACGTTCCAGTTGAAAAACAGACTGATATCGGCCGACCCGCGGCTCGTCGTCGAACGCACCGTCTCCAAACCCGGCACGGCATTCAAAGCCTCTTCAATCGGCCGCGTCACCACCACCTGCATCTGGTCAATCGGCGAGACACCGTTGTCCACGCCCACCACAATGCGGGGGAAATCGGTCGCCGGGAAAACCGCTACCGGAATATTGAACGCAAGGTACCCGCCCATCCCCACCAGGGCAATAACGACGAAGATAATGGGACGCGAATATCGCGCTGTCCAGTGCTCATGCATTGCTGTTATCCTCGTCCCTATTTGTCGTCATCGTCGTCGTCGGCTTCCACAGGAGCCTCCACGATCTTGACTGTCGCTTTGTTCTCAAGGCCCAGGCCGCCCGCAATCACGACCTTCTCGCCTTCCTGCACGCCGCTCACAATTTGCTGGTTGGTGCCCTGCCGGACGCCCACCACAATCTTCCGCTCCTGCGCCTTGTTATCCGCGCCGATCACCATCACCTTCTGGCCACCCTCGTCGTGGTTCAGCATCGCCGCCACCGGTACCAGAATCACGTCCTTCAGCGTCTCCGCCTTAATCGTGACCCGGATCGTCGCCCCTGGTTTCATCACCTCGCCCGGGTTCGGAGCCGAGATCCAGACTTCAATCGTTGTCGTTGCCGGATTCACTGCCGGACTCACCACCGTCACCTTACCTGCTATGTCGCCCTCAGGTCCCGAGAGCGTGGCCGGACTCCCCGGTTTAATGAACGCCGCGTCTTTCACCGGAATGTTGGCTCTCGCCACCACCTGCGAAATATTCACAATCGAAACCAGGGGAGAACCCGGTGCCGCCATCTCGCCCGGATACACCGCCCGGTCCGCCACTATCCCGCTGATCGGGCTCGTGATCGTCGCATACCCGGCCTGCACGGAGGCGTTGTCATAATGCGCCTTCGCCGAATCTATCGCCGCCTGCAAGCCACGCGTCTGTTCCCGCCGACCCACCGAATTCAGTGTCTGCAAGTGCCGCTGCGCCGTATCGAACTGCCCCTGCGCCTGCACCATGCTCACCCGCGCATCGTCCGCCAGTTTCTGGGCAAAAGCGCCCTGCTTTACCAGCTCCACGCGGCTCTCGTAAACCTTCTTCGCCGCTTCCAGCGCCTGCCGCGCACTCGCAACATCGCTCTCCGACTTCTGCGTTTCATCCAAAGCCGTAGCACCCGTCATCGCCTGATACGAGGCCTGTGCCTGCTCCCACTGGCCCTTGCTTTCGGCCGCCGCCGCCACCAGATCTCTGTTCTCCAGTTCCGCCAGAACCTGGCCCGCTTTCACATGGTCACCACGGTTCACCAGAACCCTTCTCACCGGAGCCGCAATCTTCGGCGTCACATTCGCCTGGTCGATCGGGTACAGCACCGCGTCCGCCGTAATCACGCGGTCAATCGGGCCTTTCCTGGCCTCCGTCACCTGCACCTGAACGGGAGGTTCGGCCTCTGATGCTTCCTTCTCTTTTTCCTTGCCCTTGCACCCGCTCAGCAGCAGCGCAGCCACGCAGCCGAAAGCCTGAAATGTTCTACGATTTATCACAAAGTCCCCATGAGCGTCTGCAGATTGGCAATTGCCGCTTTGTACCGTACTTGTCCGTCGCTGTAACCGTTGCGGGCTTGCGTCAGCGTGGTCTGCGCGTCCACCACTTCCAGCGTCACGGCCTCGCCCGCCTGATATCGCAGCAGCGTCAGCCGCAGGCTTTCCACCGCCAGCTCCACCGTGCTTTTCAAAGAATCCAGTTGGCGCTGAGCCGCCTTCGATTCCGAAATGGAAGCCGCCAAATTCGCCTCCAGTACACGCCCGGCCAGCGTCAGGTCCAGTTGCGCCTGCGAGCGCTTCAGTTCCGCCTGCCGGATCTTGCTCCCCGTCACGCCCCAGTTCCAAACCGGGATATTCAGCGTCACCTGCGCCTGGTAGCCCAGATTATTGCGATCTTTCTCATCCGGATAGCGCCCCCCCGTCACCGCGAAGCGATTCGAGTTGATGCCGTAAAACAGATCCACCGAAAGCGAGGGCAGATACCCGTAACGCGCCACGCCCACGTCGTAACCTGCCGCATCCACCGTCAACTGAGCCGCATGAATGTCCGGACTTGTCGCCGTAGCCTTCGCCCGTGCCTCTTCTGTCGGGGGCAGCAGCGAAGGGTCGCCGGCGTCTTCCACCAGCGAGTATTCGGTGCTGAAGGTCGGCATAATCAGCACGCCAAGCGCGATCTTCGCTTTCTCGATCGCCACTTGCGCATCCTGCAGATCGCGCTGCCGCTGTTGCAGCAACAACCGGGCTTTAATCACGTCCGAGTGGGCCGCTTCGCCGCCCTTTTCCTGCTTCTCGGTCACGTCCACAAACCGCTCGGCTTCGCGAAGGCTCAGTTGAGCGTTCGTGAAATGCCGCTGCGCGACAATCACGCCGTAGAAGTTCTGAATCACCACGGCATTCAACCCGCGAGCCGCCACCTCCACCCGCGCCCGGGCCGCGGCTTCGGCGGAAAGCGCCCGCCGGACTTCGCCCTTGCGGAAGATCGCCAACACTTCCTCATGGACCTGCGCCTGTTCGTTGTAAATATGCACGCCGTCGTTGGCTACGAACACGCCCGAAGGTGTGCCGTTGCCCTGCGTGTAAACCGCCTGATTAAAGGCGTTGACGGTCGGCAGCCGCAGCGTCTTCGTCTGCAGGCTGTCTTCCCGGGCCTGCGAAACGGCAAAGTTCGCCGCCTGCAGTTGCCCGGCATGTTGCCGGGCGCGTGCGACAGCGTCCGGAAGCGTTATGGAAAGTGGTGGCGCCTGTGCCATGGCGACGCCAGCCAGGCACAACGAAACCCAAAGCGTTTTCATCGTTGCAAACGCAGTCTAACAGGTGGATCTGAAGTTTCCCTGAAAACTTACACACCTTTTAATTGGGCTCAAAGTTTACGTGCGTCGCGTCGGTTCCAGCTTGTCGCGGGTCAGAATTTCGCGGATCGCATAGATGCGCCGGTCCTGCGATTCAAAGTACGTTCTCATCACCAGTTCGCCGATCAGGCCCGTGCTGAACATCATCAGCCCGGCCATCAGCAGCATCGCCCCGGCCAGCATCAGTGGCCCGTGTTCCAGGATGATGTCGATCCTGGTCACCAGCTTTTCAATGGCGCAGAAACCCAGAATGCCGCCACCCAGCGTGACGCCCGTCAGGCCAATGGCACCAAAAAAGTGCATCGGACGGGTGAAGTACTTCAGCAGAAAGCGGATCGTCAGGATGTCGAACAGCACGCGAAACGTTCGGCTCAAACCGTAGTGCGATTCGCCCGCAATCCGCGGCGGGTTCTGGATTGGCACTTCGCAAACCCTCGCACCATAAAAGCTGGCCAGCGCCGGGATGAAGCGGTGGAGTTCGCCATACAGATGGACGTCCTTCAAAACCTCGGCCCGGTAAGCCTTGAACGTAGTGCCGAAGTCGCGGAGATCAATGCCCGAAGCCTTCGACATCAGCCAGTTGGCGATCTTCGACGGAATCTTGCGCGTAATCGCGTTGTCGATGCGTTCTTTACGCCAGCCGGAAGCGATGTCGTAGCCTTCGTCGATCTTGGCCAGCAGCGCCGGAATATCTTCCGGTGCATGCTGCAGGTCGCCGTCCATCGCGATCACAATAGTGCCCTGTGCTTCATGGAAACCCGCCGAAAGCGCCGCCGTCTGGCCGAAATTACGCCGCAGCCGGATCACTTTCAGTGCGCCGTCGGTCAGTACCAGGTTGGTCAGCAGTTCCACGCTCTTGTCGCTCGAAGCGTCGTCCACAAAGATGATTTCGTAGGGCCGGCCCGTCGCTGTCAATACTACGGTCAGGCGGTCATAGAGCGGCAGAATGGAGCGCTCTTCGTTGTGAACAGGCACGACTATGGACAGCATGCCTTCATTTTAGCGAGGTATAGGCTATGTTCGGGAGGTGGATAGTCGTACGCCCTTTCGGGCCACCAACGCGGGAACTACTTATGAAGGGATTCAGCCTCTGCCGGTGCGCGTGCTGCTGGAGAACGTTCGCAGCCTTTACAACGTTGGCTCGTTCTTTCGGACCGGCGACGCAACCGCTCTGGAAAAGCTGATCTTAGCTGGCTTCACCGGCTTTCCGCCCCAGAACATGATCTCGAAGACCGCCCTCGGAGCCGAAGAAACTCTGCCCTGGGAGCACACGAAACACCCCGTGGAAGCCGTCGTGGCCATGCGCGAAGCGGGCTATGAAATCGTGGCCATCGAGACTACGGTACATGCCGTTGACCTGTTCGACTGGCGTCCCCGGTTTCCGGTTTGTATCCTGTTCGGGCACGAAACCGACGGTCTGACGCCGGAGTTATCGGCGCAGGCCGACACCCACGTCCGCATCCCGATGCTGGGCCAGAAGCACTCGCTGAACGTGGCTACGGCCGGAGGCGTGGTGCTCTACGAACTGCTCCGGAAATACCGGGCACTCCGGCAGGAAGCGGCCTTCCGAGGGTAGTGCGCGCGATGTCGCGGAGACGGGCGAAACTGCCATTGTCGCTATAGTTGTGGACTGGCGCGATATGTCAGGCCTCATTACTCCTCCCGGCGGCACACCTTTGGCCGCGATTCGGCTCTCTCCGGACGGCCCTTCCATCTGGTGCAAGCTGGAATATCTGAATCCCAGCGGGTCGACCAAAGACCGGATTGCGGCGTTCATTCTGCACCGTGCGCGGAAGACCGGCGAGTTGAAACCGGGGCAGACGGTAATTGAGGCTTCCAGCGGATCCACGAGCATCGCGTTTTCTTTGGCTTGCGCGCAGCACGGGTTGAAGTTCATTGCGGTGATGCCGGAAGGCGTCAGCAATGAGCGCGTCCTGATGATCCGGGGCTTTGGGGGCGAGGTCCGGTTTACTCCCGCGGCGCTGGGGGTGCGGGGCGCGATTATGGAATCGGAGCGCCTGGGCGCGGAATGCGGGGCGTTCCTGCCCCGGCAGTTCGCGAATCCTGACAATGCCCGGGCTCATGAATTACATACGGCGAGAGAGATTGATGAGGCGCAGCCGGGCGTGTCGTTTGACGCCGTGGTGAGTGGCGTGGGGACGGGCGGGACGCTGGCTGGCTTGTATGCCGGGTTGCGGCCGTACTCTCCGAGCCTGCGTGCGGTGCTGGCGCGACCGGTGGAGATTCGGGAATCGGTGGACGCGGAATGCTGCAGCTTTTCTTCGCAGATTCCCGGGGTGGTGGAAGGGCTGTCAAAGTTGTTCCGGCCCAGTGAGATGCCGGACATGATGACGGTGGACGTGCCGCAGGAACTGGCTATGGCGACAGCCCGGCAGTTGATCCGGCGGGGCTTCCCGGTGGGCCCGAGTTCCGGCCTGAACTATGCGGCTTCCGTGATGGCCGCTGAACAGTTGGGCAAAGATTCCCAGGTGGTAACCGTATTCCCGGACCGCATGGAACGGTATTTCACGACCATGTTGTTTGCTCCGCTCAGATAATCAGCTTGACCTGGAGGTTTCGTGGTGCACAATGTTGAGGGCAGGTGAATGATGAGGCTTTCGAAGAGAGTTCGGCGTTTTGGAGCGATGGGTCTGGTTCTGGGCTGCGGCGTGGTGTTGGTGGCGCAGAATCCGGCCACCATGTTCCCGGCGGTGCGCGGCACGAAGTTCATGCTGGGCGCGGGGAACAACCTGGAAGTCGCAGCCGGGGTCCAGATTCTGGAAAAGGGTGGCAACGCGGTGGACGCGGGCGTCGCTTCGGTGCTGGCGGCTTCCGTCACCGAACTCGATCACTTTGGACTGGGCGGCGAGATGCCGATCCTGATCAAGATGAAAGATAAGCCGGTGGTGGTGATTTCGGGCGTGGGGACCGCGCCCGCGCTGGCGACACCCGAATTCTTCCGCAACCGCAAGCCTGAACCCTGGGAAGAGAAGGCAACCATGCCTCCGATTCCCGCCAACGGTATTCTGGCGGCGACGGTGCCTGGTGTGTTCGACGGCCTGATGCTGGCGCTGGAAAAATACGGGACCATGAGCTTCGCCCAGGTGGTGGCTCCGGCTCTCGACTACACGAAAGGTTTCCCGACTCCCGAAATTCTCTCCAGCTACATCGGCACCAGCAAACAGTATCTTGAATTGTGGCCGGTCTCGATGAAGTTCTTCCAGCCGAACGGGCATGTCCCGGCACCGGGCGAAATCTTTGCCGAACCTTCCCTGACCCGCACCATGCAACAGCTGGTGGCGGCCGAAAAGAAGGCCCGGGGCAATCGCGTGGCGAAGCTGGAAGCGGTTCGGAATTACTTCTATCGCGGGCCGATTGCAAGACAGATCTCGGATTTCAATGAGAAGAACGGCGGCCTGATTCGGTATGACGATATGGCGAAGTTTCATGCCGAGATCGATACGCCGCGGACGACAACGTATCGCGGGTACGAGGTGCAGAAGCCGGGTTTCTGGACGCAGGGTCCGGTGATGCTGGAAGCGCTCAACATTCTGGAAGGTTATGACCTGAAGGCGATGGGGCATAATTCGCCGAAGTATCTGCATACGGTACTGGAAGCGGTGAAGCTGGCGTTTGCGGATCGCGACCGGTACTACGGGGATCCGAAGTTCTCGAAGATTCCGGAAGAGACGCTGCTGTCGAAGGAGTATGGCAAGCAGCGCATGGGCGAAATTGATCCGGCGAAGGCTTCGATGGACAGCCGTCCGGGGGCGTTTGGTGGTCCGCTGCCGATGGCGCAGACGACTCGTGTGACGGAAGGTGTGGCCGATACGACCTGTGTGAATGCGGCGGATGCGCAGGGCAATGTGTTCTCGGCGACGCCGAGTGGCGCGTGGCTGCCTTCGGTGATTGCGGGCGATACGGGGATTCCGATGGGGACGCGACTGCAGTGCCTGCTGGTAAATACGCCGACCCACGCGAATTCGCTGGTGGGCGGGAAGCGGCCCAGGGTGACATTGAGCCCGACGATGGTGCTGAAGGACGGAAAGCCGATTTTTGCCATGTCAACGCCGGGTGGCGATAACCAGGATCAGGCGATGCTGCAGGTGTTGTTGAACCTGATTGATTTCGGGATGACGCCGCAGGAAGCGGTGGAAGCGCCACGGTTCCAGAGCGAGCATTTCTATGCCACGTTTGCGAACCATGAGTTTATTGCCGGCAAGGTGAACATTGAAGACCGGATTCCGAAAGCGACGATGGACGAGATGACGAAGCTGGGCCACAAGGTGACGGTTTCGCGGCCCTGGAGCAACGGGTCGGCGCCGGTGGTGATTCAGATCAGCGGGGGGGCATTTCATGGTGCGGCGGATCCGCGGCGCGGCCGGTACGTTTACGGGCGATAATTTGTGCGGTTTTGTTACAGGCGCACGGTCAGCGCGTTGAGGTCTTGCGGTGCTGCGCTAATCTCGGTTGGCCGAAGACCTGGCCCTGTGATCATCGACTTTGGTCATGCGTTCGAGGTGCTGATGGAGGGCAGCGAATTCGGCGGCTTCGGTTGTGTAGCAGGCGAAGCCTTTCTGGAGGCCCGGCACTGGCTGGTGCCGTACGTTTTGCTGAGGCGGGGGCTGACCGTCCCGCCATTGCTCGAGGCGGACCGTGATTTCGCCCTGGTCCTGAGCTGAGGAGTCCCTGAAAAACGGGCCGAAGACATGGGTGCAAACTATGCGGCGAAGGTCACTTTTGGAAACTCGCTCGAATACTGCAAGTTGTGGGTTAGCGTTAGCATGTTTCCGTCGCGATCAGTGACGATAGCCTGAACTCGGAACAACCCCCAAGTCCATAATTCCAGCTTGCAGTGGGGATTGGCATAGGTGCGGAAGACTTGCCGGGTGGGCTCTTTGAATGTAGGGTGTAGTACGTAAGTCACGGCGTTTACATACGGTAAGCCGGGCCCGTCTAAGTAGAGAAAGACCCTGTACAGGGGCTTGTCGCTGCGTGGATTACGCCACCGCGGTGTTTGGTCTGGTGAATCGGGATCAAAGAGCGAATCTTTTAGTTCAAGCTTGGGAACGATCATTTGTCTTCTCCGTTTTCTCCCAGCCCTGTTGGTTTCGGCGGAATCTGGATATCGGTCTTCTCTTGGGGAAGTTCTTGCTCTATCGCGACAGGCGGTGTAGCGTCCCCGCCTCGCATGCTGTTCTTTCCGGCGGACTCGCCGAAGTAGTAGCCAATGATTGAGCCGATTAGTCCGCCTAATGTTGCAGATACCCCCTGCAAGCCCTCTTTAATGAGGGCGACATCCTGCTTCATCATGCCGGGCCAAATCGCAGCGAGAACCACAACGCCAAAGAGCGTGACGATCGCCAGCGCCAGCAGGTGCCGGAAATCGTTAATAATTTTTACGAAAAGATCCGCAAGAACATAGCGGATCCTAGATTGTGGGACCCGGTTCCGGAACCTCCCCAGACCCAATATCCAAAGTGCCCATTGGGTGAGGGCAACAAGAATGACCAGGACCGGAAGCACCGGCAATAGGCCATCGAGTGATTCTCTAAGGAAATTCATGTCGGACGCTAATCCTGAACCATGATTCTATCCTGACATAACTTCTACTGCATGTGGAGTACCCGACGACGGTGTCCTGCATATTGAAAAGCAGCGCAGCAACAACGAGGGCAAGAACGCTGGCATGATCGGGCTTAGAATGAAACCGGCGGTGAACCATGCAATTTGACTCGAAGTCTTTCGCGGCGATTCCGGGGGCGGTGACGGCGGCCAGGATTGGGTTGTCGTATATGCTGGCACTGCCGACGGGGTGGTTTCGGGAGAAGCAGGGGCACGCGGTTGGCATCCGGACGTTTCCGATTGTGGCGATGGCGTGTTGCGGGTATCTGCTGGTTTTGGGCGATCAGAGCGGGCCGGGTGACATGTCCCGGCTGCTGCAGGGTCTGATGGCGGGTATTGGTTTTGTAGGCGGCGGCGCGATTGTTAAAGACGGGCTGAGTGTCCACGGGACGGCAACCGCCGCCAGCATCTGGAATACCGGGGCGATTGGGGCGGCGTGTGCGCTCGGGAATTATGAAGTTGCAGTGATTCTGGCAGTGCTGAATTTGTTCACGCTGCAGGCCTTAGTGCCGGTGAAGAGGAAGCTGGACCAGGAGCCGTTAGATCCGGACAGTTAAACGGGGGACAGATGATTCAGACAGGGTTAGAGGGCAAGGTTGTAGTAGTGACCGGGGGCGCGGCGGGAATTGGCCAGGCGACTGCGGAGAGGTTTCTGGCGGAAGGGTGCCGGGTGTCGGTTTGGGACGTCCGCGAGGCTGCGGGCGCGTTTGATTTCCAGCGCGTGGATGTGACGGATACGGCTTCGATTCAGGCTGCGACGGACGCGGTGGTGGCAAAGTGGGGTCGGATTGACGTGCTGGTGAATAACGCCGGGATTCTGCGGGACGGGCAGCTGGTGAAGGCGAAGGACGGCGTGGTTGCGGGTGTGATGTCAGACGAAGTCTTCGATGCCGTAATCGCGGTAAATCTGAAGGGCGTTTTCGCGTGCACAAGGGCGGTGGCGCAGGTGATGGTGGCACAGAAGTCGGGCGTGATTCTGAATGCTTCGAGCGTGGTGGGGTTGTACGGGAATTTCGGGCAGACGAACTATGTGGCGGCGAAAGCGGCGGTGATCGGGATGACGAAAACGTGGGCCCGGGAGTTGGGGAAGTACGGGATTCGGGTGAATGCGGTGACGCCCGGTTTCATTGCCACCGAGATGGTGCAGGCGATGCCGGAGAAGGTGCTGGAAGGCATGCGGCAGCATACGCCGCTGGGCCGGATGGGGGCGCCGGAGGATATTGCCAACGCTTATCTTTGGCTGGCTTCGGACGCGGCGTCTTTCGTGCATGGGGCGGTGATTCCGGTGGATGGTGGAATTGTGGTTGGAACCTAAGCGCCGGGACTTAGCTTTTGGTCACTTGTTAACCTGAAGGTTCAACCGCTGGATCCTCTGTCGAATCCAAACCGAAACCCTTAGGAGCCACACGTGTATTCTGCTGACCAGGATGAACTTCTCCGGTATATCGATCTGAAACTGGCGGCGCTGGGGCAGCCGACCAGTGCGCATCCGAAAGACCCGGCGTTCCTGCATCTGGCGGGCCCGCTGTTGCGGAATTACCACCAGAAAGACCTGTTGCTGGCGGGGAAGATGTGTCCGGCGGACGGGCGCATCCAGAATTTTCTGGAAGCGTACCTGGATGGTTTCGCTGTGGCGAAGCTGCCGGCCAATACTTTGGTGCTGGACAGGCCGGGGCTGGCGCGAGCGATGTCGTTGCCGGCGGGTGAGGACTACTTTTCTTCGCCTTATTTGAAGTCGTATCGGGTGGCGCAGGGCGTTCTGCATAATCCGAAGAGCGACCGGCGGACGACGAAGGGAATCTTCCACGTGGTGGAGGGCGGGATGCCGGTTCCGGCGGACAAAATTACGGTCCCGAAGGTGGCGTTTGCGGCGTTGCTGGAAAAGGCTCTGCAGCCGCCTGCGGAGGTGCAGGCTTTGCCGTTTACGGCGAACCAGGCGGAACGTGCGCACATGTTCGTGTCGCTGCTGCTGCGGCCCCTGGTGTGTCCGGCGACGGGGACGGATGGCGCGCGCAGTATGGAGACCCGGTTCTTCGCTCCGGCGAGTCTGGTGAGCAATCTGGACTTTGTGGAGAGCATCTTCGGCAACGCCGGGGATCCGTATCTGCCGGAGAACGATGCGGCGAAGGATTCGGCGCACTGGAGCGGGCATACAGGGTGCGTGATTCTGGCACCGCATTTGGCGGGGGTATCGAAGAAATCGCTGGGGCTTCCGCACGTTTCGGCGGCGACGGAGCTGGAGCGCGCGAACGGGATGTGCTGGGAGAGCGAGGCCGAGCCGTACAACGACGGCAACGCTTTCAAGGCGACTTGCCGCGACCACCGGGGCGTGATTGTGACGATCATCGCCGACAACTACTACGGCTACTGCAAGAAGGAAGTGAAGACGCAGATCAGCTATGCGGCGAATCTGTTCGGCATGGCTGAAGAAGAGCATGCGGGCGGGGCGATTGCGTTTCCGGCCTATGTTTTGGGGCAGGATTTTCAGGCCGGGCGGACGGTGCTGACTAAAGCCGTTGTGTATGAAGAGGCGATGGCGCTGCTGGGCGACCAGGTGGAGTTGAAGACGGAGCGGTATGCGGTGGATAAGGCGTATCCGAACGTCTATTACGTTCCCGAGAATGCGGATTTCCACGTGCGCGAGGGTGTGGTTCGGTGGCCGCTGGGTGATCGAAGTGCCCAACTGGTATTGCGGGCGGGTGACGTTTATGTGTTGCCCTGGGGGACAAAGATCCGGCTGGAGAAGCAGCCGAGCGGGTCGGTTTGGCGGCTGATTGCGAGCCGTGCGGATGGGATTCTATGCCATAAGCCGTGCACGGTTTCCGGCGGCGGAAAATCTGAAATTTCGAAGTCGCTGAGCAGTATTTTGATGCGCGGGCCGGTGTTTGTGGGCGATTATCACCGGGCGATGGAAGAAGTGACGGCGATCCTGAAGAGGGATTTTTCGGGCATTTATCGGGAAGAAAAGGACAAGGCACGGGCGGCGCGGCCGATTCTGAGTTCGCAGAGGTCACTGGGTTCGGTGATTAAGCTGCTGACGCCTTCGGCGGAGTACACGGATGCGCACAACGCCTGGGTACGCGGGCTGGCGGCGACGATCCGGCAGTTAATTGTGGCGGTGAAACGGTATTATCGGCCGGAGTGGGGCGAGCAGTGGCAATCGCACTTTACGGTGGACCGAATTAACGGGCTGCTGGGGCACGAGCTGAAGTTCGATAACCAGAAGCTGATGGGGAACTATATGCGGGTGGGGTGGGATCCGGACGGGTCGTGGCGGATTTTCAAGCTGCGTCCGGATTTCAGTCCGGCGGATAAAGTGCAGGTTGAGGATGACATTACGGCATCGGTGGTGTTGCCGCGCGAGAGCCTGACGAACCTGGAGGCAGGGTATCCGCACAAGAGTGTGAAGTTGCTGGGGAACTGCGAAGCGCGGTTGTTCCAGAGGCCGGACGATGCGATTCACCGGGGCTTTGACAAAGACGCTGAGGCGGATCTGGCGGGGCCGCGGAATTTCCTTTCGAATTTTGAGCCTTTGACGAAGGCGGATGTCCAGAAGATGCTGGACAACGTGGTGGCGTTTGACGCGTTCAGCGAGCCGATGAAGAAGCTGCTGGCGGGGTTTGTGGCGGAGGGGAAGCCGGAGTTTGTGGTGTCGTCGTCGGAGCCCCGGCTGGTGGATGGTTCGCCTTCGAAGAATCCGCGGTATTTGCAGCTCCGGCCGGATCTGGCGAGTCCGAGGGAAGGGCATTTGGCGGAGATGGGGACTCGGCTGGCGCGGGAGATTCCGGCGGACAAGCCTGTGTATTTCCCTGTGAACGCGGTGCTGGCGGGGCGCAGAAACAATCCACCAGACGCCAAGGCGGGGATTCCGAATCTGGCGGTGTACAGTCCGATTCATTACCAGGAACTGCCGGAGCTGTTTATGGACTTCATTTGCAGCCTGACGGGGAAGTCCCCTTCGACCACCGGGTTCGGGAGTGAGGGGGCGCTGACGAAGGGTCCGTTCAATGCGCTGCCTCCGGTGATTGACGTGAATAATGCGCTGGTGTCGGCGATTCTGACGGGGTATAGCGGGTTCACGACGGCGGCGGGGTATGTGGGGCCGAAGTACCGGGTGGATCACGACAACAGTATGCTGGTGCCGGAGCTTTGGTGCCGGATGCGGATTCATGAGCGGGAGGCGGATTACCTGATCTCGCACGGGTTGCTGGAGAGGGTAAACGATTTCGGGCACGAGGGGCGGCAGGTACTGGCGAGCCGGTTGGGGTATCGGATTACTTCGACGTTTGTGGACCGGTTTTTAGGACGGATTTTTGAATCGCCGGGGTCCGTGTTTACGGACGAGATGCTGCGACCGGAGAAGCAGGATTTGGGGGCTTTTGCGGAGGGCGTGGACGCGATTTGCGAGGCGCAGCAGAGGGTGGCGGCGCATTACTTTGAGGACGGGAGTGTGGCAGATGCTTGTCCACCGATTCGGGCCTTGCTGCATATCATGCGCGACGGGCATTACGAGGGGAAGGATGTGCATGCCCCGGAGATTCGGGGGATGTTTAGCCGGGAGGCGCTGGTGGCGAGCGATTGGTATGGGGCGCGGCTGAAGGCGAAGCAGCGGCGGGATGTGGCGTTCTGGACGGCGCAGGGCGATGCGGCGCAGGTGGCGCTTGTTTCGGCGGAGGGGTATTTGGAGGAGTTGGTGGGGACGATTGGGGCGGATCCGAGCGCGGTGGGGTGATTGCGGGGATAGCCGAGGCGTCTTGGCCTGCACCGAGACGGTTGCGGGAACTATACGCTACAACTCCGACCTCATCCACTGATGGGCGCATTAATTCATGGCTCGGTCACGGGCCTTCAAACATGGCCTGTAAACGGTTTTGAAGTCATCCGAAGCTACTATGTGGGCGCTCCCGATGTCCTGCGGGTGGTGCGGGTTCTTCACGGCAAACGCAATGTCCGACAGCTTCTGTGATGGGAAGAAGACGCCGGGCAATAGGTCCCTACCAGCCGTTTTGTTTGCGGAGTTCGGTGATGTGGGCTACGTGGTTGCGGCCGTGCCAGGCGTAGAGGGCGGCCATTTTTTCGAGGGAGATTTTGCCGAGCGCGGGGTGGGTCAGGTTGCGCTTCCAGTCGGCTTCGGACATTGCTTCCATGACGGCTACCCAGCGTTGGTGGAGGCAGTCGAGGAGGCAGAGGGAGGTCTCTGTGGGGATGACGTTTGTGTCCTGGAGTTCGGCCCAGGCGGCTTCGTCGTAGGGCTTGATGGTGGGTTCGTCCTCTGTCAGCGCGAGCTTGAAGCGGACGTAGCTGTTCATGTGGCTGTCGGGGAGGTGGTGGATGACCTGGCGTACCGTCCAGCCGCCTTCGCGATAGGGGGTGTTGAGTTGGTCCTCGGTTAGTCCGGCGGCTGCGGCGCGGAGGTTGGCGGGGGTTGCGGCGATTTCGGCGATCCAACGCTCGAGGTCTTCAGGGGTAATGATTTCGGGCCAGGTGAATTTACCTGCGGGGTAGCGAGGATCGGGCATTTTAGTTAGAGTAGTTCGCCCCGGACAAGGTCTTCCCAGGTTTCGCGGGCTCGGATGACTCTCCAGGTGTGGCCTTCCACCAGGACTTCAGTGGGGCGGGGGCGGGAGTTGTAGTTGGAGGCTTGTACGAAGCCGTAGGCTCCGGCGGATTCGACGGCGAGGAGGTCTCCTGGCTGCACGTTGGGGAGTTTCCGGTCTCTGGCCAGGAAGTCTCCGGTTTCGCAGACGGGGCCGACTACATCGGCCACGATTTCGCCGCCGGTCGTCTTCAGGGGCCGGATGTTGTGGTGGGCGTTGTAGAGCGCGGGGCGGATGAGGTCGTTCATGGCCGCGTCAATAACTACAAACTGTTTGGACGGGCTTTGTTTCAGGTAGAGAACTCTGGTGAGCAGAGCTCCGGCGTTGCCGACTATGGAGCGACCGGGTTCGATGGTGACGGTGAGGCCGGCTCGCTGGACACGTTCCCGAAGGTCGGCGATGAAGGTGCCGATTGAGGGGGCGGCATCGTCGTTTTTGTAGGCGATGCCGAGGCCTCCGCCCAAATCGATGTGGCGGATGGCGTGGCCGTCAGCCTTCAGGTTTTCGATGAGGGTGAGGACTTTGTCGGCGGCTTCGAGGATGGGCGAGTAGTCGAGAATCTGAGAGCCGATGTGGCAACTGACGCCGGCGGCGCGGAGGTTCTTAAACGCCCGGGCGCGGTTGTAAACGGCGGGGGCGTCGGCGATGTCGATACCGAATTTGTGGTCCCGGAGCCCGGTGGAGATGTAGGGGTGGGTATCGGCGTTGACGTCGGGGTTGACGCGGAGGGAGAAGTCTGCGGTGAGACCGAGGCGTCCCGCAGCGGCGTCGATGACGGCGAGTTCGCCTTCGGATTCGCAGTTGAAAGTGCCGATGCCACTGTTGAGGGCGAGCTCGATTTCCGCTTCGGTTTTCCCGACGCCGGAGAAGACAATTTTCTTCGGGTCGCCACCGGCGCGGAGGACGCGGAAGAGTTCGCCGCCGGAGACGATATCGAAGCCGGAGCCGGCGTCGGCGAGGAGCTTCAGGATGGCGAGGTTGGAGTTGGCTTTGACGGCGTAGCAGACGAGGTGGGGCAGATCAGCGAAGGCCACGTCATAAGCTCGCCAGGCGCTCAGGATGGCGTCGGCGGAGTAGACATAGCAGGGTGTCCCGGTGGCGTGGGCGATGGAGGCGAGGTCTGTGCCGTCACAGAAAAGATTGTCGTTTTGGTACCGAAATGTCAAAGAACCCTCATTACGATTAGTGTCTGGTCGTCGAAGCGGTCGGTGTTGAATATGTCGAGGTCAGTGAAGATGGACTTGACGATGTCTTTGGGCGTGCAGCCCTGGCAGCCGCGGAGGATATTGGCGAGGCCGTTGCTGCCGTATTCCTGGCCGTCCGGGCTGAGGTGGTCGCTGACGCCATCGGAGTAGAGGACGACGACATCGCCGCTTTGGACCTTGAAAGTGGTCTCTTCATATTCCTGACAGGGGAGGAGGCCGAGCGGGACGCCGGCGATCTGGATATTGATGATTTCTTTGCCGCGCAGCACCATGGGGGGGGAGCCGCCGGCGTTGACGATGTTGAATTCGAGCGAGTGCGGGTGCCAGAGCAGGAGCTGGAGGGTGGCGTATTTTCCGGCGGTAGCGCGGCCCACCAGTTCGTCGTTGAGCGCCTTCATGAGCTCGGCAGGGCCGCGGCGACGGGGGGCCAGGGTTCGCATCAGACCGTTGAGCATGGCGCCGTAGAGGGCGGCGGCGGCGCCTTTGCCGGAGGAATCACCGAAAGCGACGACGAAGTGGTCATCGGAGTGTGCGAAGAAGTCGTAGAGATCGCCGGAGATTTGGCGTGCCGGACGGAGGCCGATGGCGATTTCGAGACCATCGACTTCGGGGGCTTCCTGGGGGAGGAGGACGGTCTGGAGTTCGAAGGCGGCTTCGAGGTCGGCCTGCATGGCGCGTTCGCGAAGGCCAAGCTCCTCGTAGAGGCGGGCGTTTTCGAGCGCGATGGCGACGGCCGGGGCGAGCAGGCCCAGAGTGCGGGCGTGCTCTTCGGTGAAGAAGCCCATGCGCTTGCTCTCTACATCCATGACACCGATGACGCGGTGTTTGACGATGAGCGGGACGGCCATCTCGGAGAGAATACCGGGGTGGGAGGAGATGTAGCGCGGGTCGGCGCCGGTGTCATGAACGCGGACGATTTCGCGGGAGGTGACGGCGGCTCCGGTGATGCCCTTGCCAAGGGGGATGCTGTCGACCTGGACTCGTTCGTCGAAACGGATGCTGACGCGGTGCTTCAGGGATTTGGTGGCTTCATCGACGGTGAGGATGGAGAAGGCGTCGTAGTTGATGAGGCCGCGGACGCTGGAGGCGACTTTGCCGAGGAGCTCTTCGAGTTCGAGGATGGAGGAGAACTCGTGGGAGATTTTGGAGAGTGTTTTAATGGTGCGGTACTGGCGTTCAGCCTTGCGGTAGAGTTGGGCGTTGTCGATGGCGCTGGCGACGCGGCCACCGATGAGGCGGAGCATGGTGCGCTCGTCCTCTTTGAAGGCTGCGAGTTTGGCGGATTGCACGTCGATGACGCCGATGACGCGGTTGCGGGCGATCATGGGCACGCAGAGTTCGGAGCGGACGGCGTCGGAGACCGAGAGGTAGCGCTCGTCCTTTGAGACGTCGGGGACGAGGATGGGGGCTCGCTCGGCGACTACTGAACCGACGATACCTTCGCCGACGTGGATGGCGAGATTGCGGACAACCTCCTCCCGGTGGCCGAGGGCGTAGCGGATGCGGAGTTCTTTGCGCTTTTCGCTGAGGAGGAGGATGGCGAAAAGGTCGAAGGGAACGACGCGCTGCACGATGCCGGCGATGCGGGCGAGGAGTTCATCGAGGTCGAGCGTTTCGGCGGAGAGGGATGAGACTTCGAGGAGGAAGTCGAGGAGTTCGGTCCGCTCTTTGAAACGGATTTTTTGACGGGGAACGCTCACGCGTTTTCCACTGGCCCTGATTCCAGAAGAGCGGCTTCCATAATGGCCACGCTGGCGCTGGCTCCGACGCGGGAGGCTCCGGCGTCGACCATGGTTCGGAGGTCGTCAAGAGTCCGGATTCCGCCGGAGGCTTTGACGCCCATGAGGGGGCCGACGGTTTTGCGCATGAGCGCGATGTCGGCGGCGGTGGCTCCGGATTTGGCGAAGCCGGTGGAGGTCTTCACAAAGTCGGCGCCGGCGGCCTGCGAGAGCTGGCAGGCGAGGACTTTCGCGGCGTCGGTGAGCAGGGCGGTTTCGATGATGACTTTTACGATGGCACCACCGGCATGGCTGGCGCGGACTACGGCGGCGATGTCGTTTTCGGCGGTGGCGGTTTCACCGGAGAGGAGGGCTCCCACGTTGAGGACCATGTCGATTTCCGTGGCCCCGGCGGCGACGGCTTCGGTGGTTTCCGCGACCTTGGCAGCAGTTGTGGCGGCGCCGAGGGGGAAGCCTGCGACGGTGCAGACTTTGACGGGGGAACCGGCCAGTTCCTGAGCGATAAAAGGCACCCAGAAGGAGTTGACACAGACGCTGGCGAACTGAAAACGGAGGGCTTCGGCGCAGACTCTGGCAACATCGGCACGAACGGCGTCGGGCCGGAGAATGGTGTGATCGATGAGGCGTGCGAGATTGCGGTCAAAGCTCATGATTTGTGGGCAGGGGAAACCACTACCGTAGCATATCGGCAAAAACATAAATCCGAATCCGGGCCGGTTTCGTATACCCGTCTGACATGAGAGCGAGCAGCGTTTTACGGCAAATGATGGCGCTTCCGCTGGTGGCGGCGGTGGGTTATGCGCATCCGATGGGAAACCTGAGCGTGAACCATTACGCGAAGCTGACGCCGTCGGGGACGGGTGTGGAGATTACGTTCGCGCTGGATCTGGCGGAGATTCCGACGTTTGAGCTGCTGCAGGCGTGGGAGTTGACGAAAGACGCGCCCTGGGAAGTTCTGGAGCGGCGGGCGGCGGCGGAGGCGAAGCGCTGGGTCTCTGAGCTGCGGATCACGGAGGGCGGGAAGGCTCTGGCGCCGCGGATTGAGGTTACGGAACTGGTGGTGGTGGAGGGGGCGGGGAATCTGCCGGTGTTTCGGGTGACGACGCGGCTGCATGTGGCCGCGAAGGGCGGGCGTGTGGAGTTTGAGGACCGGAATTATGCGGCGCGGGCGGGTTGGCGAGAGATTGTGGTGGTGGCGAGTGAGGGCGCGGAGGTGCTGCGTTCGTCGAAGGGGGCGGTGGATTTGAGCCACGGGCTGACGGCGTATCCGCTGGATCCGCAGGTGGCTCCGCGGCAGGACCAGGCGGCGTGGTTTGAGTGGAAGCGGGCGGGGCATCCGGTTGAGGTGAGGGGGGTGCCTGTGCGTGGTTCTGGTGCGACGGAGGTTCTGTTACCGTCGGGAGCGCGGCCAGCGGAAGTGGCCGCTGCGGGGACGATCCAGCGGAATGACGCGATATCAAAGCTGTTGCGGAGAGACCACATGTCGTGGGGTGCGATGGGGCTTTTGCTGGCGCTGGCATTCTGGTTTGGCGCGCTGCATGCGCTGGAGCCCGGGCATGGGAAGACGATGGTGGCGGCGTATCTGGTGGGGGCGCGGGGGACTCCGAAACATGCGTTTGTGCTGGGCGGGATGGTGACGTTCACGCACACGGTCAGCGTGTTCGCGCTGGGGCTGGCGACGATGTTTCTATCGCAGTACGTTCTGCCGGAGAAGCTTGCGAAAGTACTGGGCATTGTGTCGGGGGGGGCGATTATCTGGATTGGCGGGGTGATGCTTTGGCGGCGGGTACGGAAGCTGGGGGATGCGCATGCGCAGGAACGCGGGCATGCGCATTCGCATGGGCGGCTCACTCACACGCATGGGCAGGAGGGCGAGGTTTCAATGGGCGGGCTGCTGGCGCTGGGGGCGAGCGGGGGCCTGGTGCCGTGCCCTTCGGCGCTGATCCTGCTGCTGAGCGCGATTTCGATGGGCAAGGTTGCGCTGGGAATGCTGCTGCTGGTGACGTTCAGCCTGGGGCTGGCGCTGGTGCTGACGGCCACCGGGATGCTGGTACTTTACGCACGGAACCTCTTCCCGGGGCGCAGGGGGCCAAGCGGGATGCTGGTCCGTTACATGCCGGTGGTGTCGGCCGCGGCGATCGTGGTGATCGGTATCGTGATGACGCGCTATTCGCTGGGGTAAGGCTACGCGGCGAGGGCGGAGGTGCAGTGGGCGCAGCGTTTTGCGGCTACGGGCACTTCACTGATGCACTCGGGGCAGGTTTTTGTTGATGGCGGCGCGGGGAGCTCGGGCTTCTTCAGACGTGCGTCGGCGGCGGCGAGGGGCAGGATGATGATGTAGTAAATGGCTGCGGCGACGAGGAGGAAGGCGACGACCGCGTTCAGGAAATCGCCGACCGGGAATTTCGTCCCGTTGACTTCGTAGATAATGGCGGAGAAGTCGGGTTTGCCGACGAGGGCCGCGATCAAGGGGGTGATCAGGTCTTTGGTGAAGGCGGTGACGACGCCACCGAACGCTCCGCCAATGACGACGCCGACTGCGAGATCCACTACATTACCGCGCAGAATAAAGTCTTTAAAACCACTCATACGTTTTACTGCCTCCAGTGCCGCCCTAGCTTAACAGATAGCGACCTAAGCGCTCCATAGCGGGCGCGAGGACGCTGCGATCGGCGGCATAGCAAATGCGAATGGAGCCTTCGCCACCGGCTCCGAAAGCGACGCCTGGCGCGAGGCCGACGCGGGTTTCTTCGAGGAGGCGGCGGCAGAAAGCGAAAGAGTCGGTGAGGCCTTCCACTTTGGGGAAGAGGTAGAAGGCTCCGTCGGGACTGGGGGTGGTGAGGCGGGGCATGGTGGCGAGTGCGGAGAGACAGAAATCGCGATTGGCCTTGAGGCTGGTGAGCATGCTGCGGATTTCGGGTTCACCGTGTTCGAGGGCTGCTTCGGCGGCCTTTTGGGTGAAGCTGGGCGCGTGGGAAATGATGAATTCGTTGAGCTGGGTGGCTTTGGCGGCGAGGTCGGCGCGGGTGATGATCCAGCCGATGCGCCAGCCGGTCATGCACCAGGCTTTGCTGAAGGACTGGACGACGATGACGGCGTCGTCGCGGGTGGCGAGGCGGAGGATGGAGGGGACGGGGTCTCCGAGGGTTGCGTCGCCCGGCGTTGTGCCATACCAGAGACGATCGTAGACTTCATCGGCGAGGAGCCAGAGGTGGTGGCGGCGGGCGAAATCGAGGAGGCGTTGCTGGTCCTGTAAGGTCGCGGTCCAGCCGAGAGGGTTGGAGGGGGAGGTGTAGACGAGGAGTTTGGTGCGTGCGGTGACGTTGGCTTCGAGCGCATCCCAGTCGATTTCATATCGGCCGTGGCGAAGAACGTGGGCGATCTCGATGGGGCGGGCGTTGGACATGGCGACGATGGAGGCGCCGTTGGGCCAGGCGGGGGTAAGGACGAGCGCTTCGTCGCCGGGGTCGAGGGTGCAGCGGATGGTGACGTTGAGGGCCTGGACGCCGGAGGCGGTAACGACGATCTCGCGGCGGGGATCGAGAGTGACTCCCTGGAGCCGCTGGTAGTAGGAGGCGAGAGCTTCGCGGAGAGAGAGCAGGCCGGCGTTTTCGGTGTAGAACGTGTAGCCGTTGTCGAGCGCGTTTTTAGCGGCCTGTTTGATGTAGTCCGGGGTCGGCTGATTGGATTCGCCGAAGTAGAGCTTGAGGACTCCGTCCATGCGAAACGCGATTTCGGCCAGTTCCCGAATTCTGGAAGTTGGTACGGCGAGAGTTGATTGTGCCAGTTGCCCCACATGGGCATTCTCGCATCCGGGCAATTGAACTGGCTGGACCAGAAGCGCAGACTCTGGTCCAGCTTAGCCAGGATAGGGACTGTTGTGGCCTGTGCGCTTTTGAGGAAGCGGCGGGCTGCTGCCGAAGCCCGCCGCTTCCTCACTAGATGGCCGGGTAGCGAAGAACGGTGAAGTTGGTGAGGCCGATCGTGTCGATGCCGAGGGAAGTGAGCTTGCCGAGGATATCGAGCTTGAGGCCATTTTGAATGCCGGTGGAAACGATGCCGGGAAGCAGGGGCAGGAGCGTGCCCCAGCTCTCGGTGGTGATCTGGGTCTCCAGAGCGGACACGGACGCCTCTGCGCGGCCAACAAGGGCAGTGTCGAGCTTGTTACCGTGGCGGAGCAGTACCTGAGTATTCCCCCACATGATCTGCGCGTCGAATGCGGAGGCAGCACCGGTGTGGGCGAAGTTGAAGCGGATCTCGAAGCGATCACCAGACTTCACGAGGGGAGCAGGAATGTCGCAGGCTCCGAGAGAGGCCCAAACATCGAGGCTGTTGACCCGGCCGGCTGAACTGCAGAGGACCTGGGCAAGAAGAGTCCTGCCGCTGTTGCTGCCCGAGTTCAGATTGCCGATGTTACCCGCGTTGGGGTCAATACGATAGTTGGCGACCAGGGTGTCCTGGGGCTGCGGGGCAGCATTGCTAACGAACTGAACAATGGAGCTGGTCAGGTTGTAGTCGAAGCCGGCCTTCATGTACATGCCATTGCGAAACAAGAGGAGGCTGTTGCCTGTGGGAGGGTTTGCGAGGGTGAAAGTGAGATTTGTGCCATCGACAACGCCGCCGGGCGTCTCCGCATCGAAGAACTGGGACGCGGGTGAACCGCAGGTGCCGGCGGTGCCATCCACGTAGACGCAGTCGCCAACGTTGCCTGCGGCGGTTTCGATTTGGCCGTTTTGATTGATGACGGCAACGCTGCCTGCGCCGAAGCCGGGGCCCTTGGTGGGGCGCTGCGCAAGGTCGGCAATAAGGCCCACGATGGCGGATTCGGCGATGGGGGTTTGGTTCCCGACGGAGCCACCACTGGTGGAGGCGGAGAAGGTTCCGGTACGGACTTCTGCAACCTTGAGGGTGCGGGAAACCTGCGGGACAGTCCAGGCTTCACTGAACTGTTCGCGGCCGTCGCTTTGATAAGCGACTGAGTACGAGTTGGCTGGGGCAGGGGCTCCGGCGTTGGCGGTGAGTTGCACCTGCAAATTGCCATTCGAGACGACAACGGTTTTGTTTTGCTGCACGATGGTGCCGCTGGTGGTGTCGAAGGTATTCCAGCGGATGAACAGGGTACCGCTGAAGCGGATGCCATCCGCCATGAACAGTGTGTCCTGAATGGTTACGAGTTGGTTCTGCGCGAGCAAGACGCAGCAGAAGGTTGCAGCAGCCAGGAGGGCGCACCCAAAGGTGGCGGCGCGCTGGCGCAGGAAGTGGAGTAGAGTTCGCGTATGCCTCATGGCCAACGATTAACATTCGGCGGGTAGCAAACGGTTCGCGGGGCAGGTGGATTTCCACTGTAAATATCTGATTTTGCGAGACTTCAGATTATTTTCAGCGGCCGTGACCGGATTTCCGGGTCAGCGGTACAGCTGGTGTTCGGTGATCCATTCCTGGACGGATACAGGGACTGCTACGGTGGCTGCGCCGCGCGCGAGTTGGTCTCGAATTTCTGAAGAAGATTCGGGCAACTGGAGGCCGCTCAACTCGTGGACGGTTGCGCCCGGAGGGGTTTCATAAGCTGAGCCGGGGCGGGTGACGACGATGAATTCCACCAGGCGCACGACGTCGTCCCAGCGAAACCAGGAGCGGATTTCGGCGAAGGCATCGGCGCCGATGAGGAACAGCAGGGGGCCAACGCCGGCAGCGAGCAGATGCTCAATGGTGAAGATGGAGTAGCTGGGGCGGTCGCCGGAGTTCAGGGGCGACTCAATGCGGGAGACTTCAAAACGGGGTTCGCCCTGGCAGGCCAGTTCCAGCATGCGGGCGCGAGCTTCAAACGAGGCATTTGCGCCACCCCCTTTGTGGGGCGGACGGGCCGCCGGCACAAAGAGGATTCGGCGCGGGTGAAACTTTTCCAGAGCTGCCCGGGCCACGGTGAGATGGGCGTTGTGCACGGGATCAAATGTGCCGCCAAACAACACCGTGGTTCCGGACATTGAATCTGAATAGGGCAGAACTAGAGGCGCTCGATCTTCACGGAATTGATCTTCACTTCCTTGCGCGGACGGTCACTGCTGTCGCGGGGGAGCTTGGAGATCTTCTCGGCAACGTCGTAACCCTCGATGATTTCACCGAAAATGGCGTGACGATTATCGAGCCATGGTGTGGCGGCAACGGTGACGAAGAACTGGCTGCCGTTGGTGTTGGGGCCGGCGTTGGCCATGGAGAGAAGGCCGGGTTTGCTGTGCTTCAGGCCGGGGGCGAACTCATCAGCGAAGTTGTAGCCGGGGCCGCCGGTGCCGGTGCCCTGGGGGCAGCCGCCCTGAATCATGAAGTCGGGAATGACGCGGTGAAAGACGATGCCGTCATAAAAAGGCTTGCCGGTTTTGATGCCTTCAGCAAGGTCAGTGAAGTTCTGGACTGTCTTGGGCGCCTTGTCGGCGTAGAGCTTCACTTTGAAGCTTCCCTCTGTGGTGTCGAACAAAGCGTAGGTTTCGTTTGCCATAAGTTGATTTTAGCGGTCTCGATTGTCTTGTAGGGCGCGGCGGCTACATCTGCGAGGATTGTGTCTTCGCGGCGAGTGAGGCAAGCTCGTCGGCACGGTTGTTATCGGCGTGTGAAGCGTGGCCTTTGGTCCAGAGCCACTGGACCTGGTGACGGTTGGCCTCGGCGTCCAGTTCTTCCCACAGATCGCGATTCACGACGGGCTTTTTTGCGGCCGTCAGCCAGCCCTTTTTCTTCCAGCCCGCGATCCACGACATGATGCCGTTGCGGAGGTATTCGGAGTCTGTGATGACTTCAATGTCGCACTTCTCACGAAGCAGACGCAGGCCCTGAATGGCAGCGGTAAGCTCCATCCGATTGTTGGTGGTGTGGGCTTCGCAACCATATATTTCCTTGGTGTGCGGGCCATATCGAAGCACTACGGCCCAGCCTCCGGGGCCGGGGTTGCCGAGGCATGCTCCATCGGTGATGACTTTAACTTTTTTCATTGATGCCTGTTCACTGCTCCTGTGTGCTGTGGGAGTGCTGTGCGAGACGCCATGGCATCTAAGCACAGTCCAAAACATTTTTCAACTTTTTTGTTTCACTTTAGAAACTTTCGATTCATAATGGGGAACAGGGAGAATCACAATCATGGCTACTGCCAAAAAAGCAATAAAGAAAGCGGCCCCCAAGAAAGCCGCTGCCGCACCCAAGAAGGCCGCTGCGCCGAAGAAAGCCGCTGCTGCTCCGAAGAAAGCCGCTGCCGCGCCGAAGAAAGCCGCTGCCGCGCCGAAGAAAGCTGTTGCTGCTCCGAAGAAAGCCGCTGCCGCGCCGAAGAAAGCCGTTGCTGCTGCTCCGAAGAAAGCTGTTGCTGCTGCGCCGAAGAAAGCCGTTGCTGCTGCTTCGAAGCCTGTAGCCGCTGCTCCGAAAGCTGCTGCGCCGAAGAAAGCCGTTGCTGCTGCTCCGAAAGCTGCTGCCCCGAAGGCCGCTGCCCCGAAGGCCGCTGCCCCGAAGGCCGCTGCCCCGAAGGCCGCTGCTCCGAAGAAAGCTGCTGCCAAGAAAGCCGCTCCGAAAAAGGCTGCTGCCAAGAAGGCATAAATTCTGTTGGGAGCTTCACCAGGGCCCGCTTCGGCGGGCCTTTTTTTATTGCCCGCAGGCTTACTTTGCGCCTCAGACTACTTCCCCATTCGCAGCCACATCAGGTAGCCTACCAGGGTTTTGGAGTCCTGAATACGGCCCTTCCGGATCATGTCCTTGAATTCTTTCTTCGCAAACCAGCGGGTCTCGATGCGCTCGTCATCCATGGGGGAAGCCTGGCCCTTTGTGAGTTTGGTGGCGTGCCAGATGGTCATTTTTTCATCCACAAAACCGGGGCTTGGATAGTATTCGCACAGCTTCTTCCACTTCTTCGCCGTGTAGCCCGTCTCCTCTTTCAACTCACGCTTCGCAGTGGCGAAAGGCTTCTCGCCTTCATCCACCGTGCCTGCGGGAAGCTCCCATAATTTGCGGCCTACGGGCAGGCGGAACTGGCGGACCAGCAGCACGCGGCCTTTGCTGTCAGAGGCCAGCATGACGGCGGCTCCGCGATGGTGGACGATGCTGCGTTCAATGACGAAGCCATCGTCACCGGAAGCCACCTCTTCTGTGATGTGGAAGAGGCGGCACCGATAGACTTCTTTCTGCGAGACTATCTTCATTGCTGACCTGACTGGGGCGCCTGCACAAGGGTGAATTTGCCCAGTTTTTCAAGGGGCTGCGCAAGTATTGTGGCATCGCCGACGACGACTACGGTGGAGTTCTCGCTGGAGATGTACTTCTTCGCCGCGCGCTGAATCTGCTCGGGCTCGACGGAGTTTACCTTCGTGGTGTAGGTCTCCAGATAGTCCTTCGGCAGATGCTGAACCTGCATGGTGACCAGCTGATCGGCGAGGCCGGACTGGGGTTCGAGGCGCATCAGATACATGCCGTTAGCAAGGTTCTTGGCGTCGCGAAGTTCTTCGGCGGAGACGGGCTCTTTACCCATGCGATCCAGGTGTTCAATAACAGCTGTGAGGCCTTCAGCCGCGACCTCATTACGGATCTGCGTGACGGCGGCGAGGGTGCCGGCTTCATCGAAAGAATTTCGTTCAGTATGGGCGTCGTAGGCGTAACCGCGCTTCTCGCGAATGTCCATGAACAGCCGCGAATTGGTACCGCCGCCGAGGATGACGGAAGCCATCATTTGCGGGAAGTAATCGGCATCGCTGTGGAGAGCCGCGGTACGGCCGATCTCGATATCCGCCTGGACGGAGCCGGGACGGTTCACGAGGACGAGTTGTTTGTCTGCGGCAGGCACGGCAGAGGGCTTGTACGCGGGCAGGGTCTTCTGCTGCCACGAGCCGAAGAGCGTGGTGAGGGTCTTGAGGACAGAGGCCTTGGACGGGATGCTGCCAACCAGGATCATGGTGGCGTTGTTGGGCACCAGGAAAGTGTCGCGGTAGTCAATGAGCGCCTTCTGCGACAGCTTTTCGATGGCCTCCGCCGTGGGGCCGATGTGCGAATAAGGGTGTTCCTTAAAGGTGGCCTTACGGAAGGTTTCGGTGGCAAGGTAGGCGGGCTCGGCGTGATCCATGGCGAACTGCTGCTTGCGGTTCTGTTTGTGCAGAGTGAGTTCGCTTTCCGGGAAGGAGGCATTGCGGGCGATGTCGGCCATGATGTCGAGCAGGGCGGGGAGTTTATCGGAAAGCACCGCGCCCTGGAGGGTGATCTGGTCTGCTCCGGAGCTGGCGGAGAGGGAAGCGCCCATGCCATCCAGTTGCTCGGCGATCTGCTGGTAGGTGCGGGTCCTGGTGCCCTGGGTGAGCATGCCGGCCATGCTGGCGGCGAGGCCGGGCAGGTCCCGCGGGTCGCGGCGATTGCCGGAGGGGAAGACGAGGCGCACGGTAACAAGCGGGACCCGCGTATCCTCGGCCAGCATGATGCTCATCCCGTTGGGCAGCTTCGAATCGGTGATGGGCGGGAGCTTGTAGGGCCTGGGGTCGGGCGAGACTGGGGGTTTGGTGCGGTCCAGAGGCTGCGCGGTGCAGAGGCTGGTGGCCGCGCATGCGAGGGTGATGAACGTGAGTGTGGTCTTCATTTTGCACCTTCTGCCGCTGCGGGCGGCTTTGTTTGCTGCGGAGCGGGCTGCATGATCAAAACATCTCTTCTGGCTGCGGAGAGGTACTTCTTTGCGGCGGCCTGAATCTGGGCGGACGTTACTTTGAAGCCTTCGGTGAAATCCTGGTCGAACATGGCGGGGTTGCCGTCGAGCAGCTCATAGATGCCGAGCGTTCTGGCGCGTTCAATGGCGCTTTGCAGGCTGTTGGCCTTACCGAAGCGGAGCACGGTTTTCACGCGTTCCAGTTCCTTGGCATCGACGCCATCTTTGGCGATGCGGTCGATCTCTTCCTGATACTGCTCCACAATTTGTTTTGCGGTGAAATTGGGTTTGTGGACCAGGAAGGCGCCGTAGATGCCGGGGTCTTTGAAGTCCTGTGCGCTGGCGAAGGGCCAGCCGAGGTTCGATTCAAACTGGAGGACGCTTTGCTTGCCTTTCACGAGGTCGAGCTGCAGGCGGGAGCTCTGGCCACCGGTGAGGACGGCATCGAGCATGTTGAGAGCGTACCAGTCGGCGGAGTGGCGTTTGGGAGCGGGCCAGCCGATGATGACGGCGGGGACCTGCGCATGCGGGTCAGTGACGGTTTCGGTCTTGCCGGCGGTGCGCTCGGGTTCGGTCATGTCGGGCCTTTTGGGCTGGGGCTGGGGCGCGATATCGCCGAAGTACTGCTGGGCGAGCTTCTTCGCGTCATCGGTCTGGAAGTCTCCGGAGATGACGAGGACCGCGTTGTTGGGCGCGTAGTAGGTCTTGAAGAACTTCGCCACGTCATCCACGGAGGAGGCATTCAGGTCTTCGAAGGAGCCGATGAGCGAGTGCGAACTCTGGAAGTTGCCGTAGGCCAGCATCGGCCATTTATCGACGATGGCGGTGGCGTAGGGCTGGTTATCGAAACTGAGGCGACGCTCTTGCTTCACCGCCTCCTGCTGGTTCTTCAGGTTGTCAGCGGTGATGGCGAGACTGCGCATGCGGTCTGATTCGAGCCAGAGAGCCAGGCCGAGCTTGTTTGACGGCATGGTCTCGAAGTAGTCAGTAAAGTCGGGGTGCGTAGAGCCGTTCATGGAGCCGCCGTTGGACTCCACGTATTTGAAGTGCTCGCCTTTGGCGACGTTGGCCGAGCCCTGGAACATCATGTGTTCAAACAGGTGGGCGAAGCCAGTGCGGCCCTTCTCTTCAGCACGTGCGCCGACGTCGTAGATGACGTAGACGGCGACGACGGGCACGGCAGTGTTCCGGGAAAGAACAACCCTCATGCCATTCTGCAGCTTGTATTTCTCAAACGGTATGTGGACCTCGTTACCGGCGGCGCTGACGAGCGCGGCGGTAACCGAGGCCAGGAGTAGCAGTGTTCGAATCATGGACCTTTCCTCTGTGTATTGTTACCGGTGTTTAGTGATACCTGATCAGGATATTTTTGACGTACGAAGTTCTGAAAGGAATTGTTCCGGGGCTAAAGTGTTCAGAATGTCTTCCCGGGCGAGGCCGGCGCGGCGCGCGGTGGCGATTCCATACTTCATGTTCGCAAGACTTTTCGGGTGATGCGCGTCAGTAGAGACGATGAACTTCGCTCCCTTCGCTTTGGCGGCGCGGGCGTGGTTGGCGCTGAGGTCGAGGCGTTCGGGGCTCGCGTTGATCTCCATGCGGACGCCGCGCTGCACGGCGGCGCCGATTACGCGGTCGAAATCGAAGGGGAACTCATCGCGATGCAGCAGGAGGCGGCCGGTGGGGTGGCCGAACGCGGTGAGGTGGGGGCATTCGAGGGCACGGAGCAGGCGGTCCGTCATGGCGGCGGGCTCCTGATTCATGTGGCTGTGGACGCTGCCGATGACGAGGTCGAGTTCGGCGAGGGCGTCCCATTCGATGTCCATGTCGCCGGCCTGGAGGATGTCGCATTCGAGGCCGGAGAGGATGTGGATACCGAGGTCTCCGGTTTCGTTGATCTTGCGCACGGTGGCGGCGAAGTCGGTGACGCGTTTTTCATCCAGACCGAAGGCCATGGCGAGGGCTTTGGAGTGATCCGTGATGGCGATGTAGTCGTAGCCGTGAGCCCTGGCGGCGAGAGCCATTTCTTCGAGCGTGGCACGGCCGTCTGTGGCGGTGGTGTGCATGTGGAGGTCGCCACGAATGTCAGAGAGTTCCACCAGGCGGGGCAGGGCGCGGGCTTCGGCCAGTTCGATTTCACCGAGGTTTTCGCGGAGCTCGGGCGGGATCCACTGGAGGCCGAGCGCCTCGTAGATTTCCTCTTCGGTGGCGCCGGCGACGCGAACTTCGTCACTGATACGGAAGAGGCCGTATTCGCTGAGCTTGAAGCCCATGCGGACGGCGCGCTGGCGGAGGGCGACGTTGTGTTCCTTGCTGCCCGTGAAGTACTGCATGGCGGCACCGAAGCTGTCGTGGAGGAGCGCGCGGACGTCTACCTGCAGGCCTTCGCGCCCAAACTTCACACTGGTCTTGTTGGCTCCGCGACCGAGGACTTCCTGAACCTTGGGGTGGGTGGCGACGGCTTCGAGAGCGGCGACGGCGTTGGGGCCGGTAACGAGAAGGTCGAGGTCGCCGATGGTCTCCTTGCCGCGGCGCAGGCTGCCGGCGGGCGTGATGGAATCGATCCCGGTGAGCGAGGAGAGGTGCTGGATGAGTTCTTCAGCGGTCTGATCGGCGATGCTGAGGAGGTAACGGCCGGTGCGCTGCTTGTACTGCTCGATGCTGCGGAGGACCTTCTCTTCGAGTTTGGCGCCCATGCGAGGCAGATCGCGGAGCTTTTGTTCGCGGCAGACACGTTCCAGATCGTCCATCGATTTGAGCTCAAATCGCTCGATGAGGAGAGCGATGCTCTTGGGGCCCAGACCCTGAATCTTCAGGAATTCGAGCGCCGCCGGAGAGAAGCGCTGCAGGAGTTTGTCGCGGGTGTCGCAACTGCCGCGGGCTTCGATCTCTGTGAGGACCAGGGCGAGACCTTTGCCGATGCCGGGAATGTCGGTGACTTTGCGCCCAGGGTCGCGCAGGATATCGGACACACGTTCGGTGTGGCCTTCGAGGATGCTTGCCCCATTGCGGTAACTTCGGATGCGGAAGCCGTCTTCGCCTGCGATTTCCATCAGGTCGGCAGTCTCGGACAGGATGCGGGCGAAATCGCGATTTTCCAAGTCTTCAGTTTAGCCCGAAGCGTCTGGGTGGCATTCGGCGATTTACTTTATGCGACGCGGCCGTTCGGGACTTGTCCTTATTCGCAGGCGTATTGTTTGAATGAGATGCGCAGCCCCGTTTCGAACTTCCTGATCAAAAATGGCGAGTTCTGTGTGCTTGCGGGGATTGTGGTCCATACCCGGCGCGGCAGGGTACTTACACCGGCGCGTTAAGGGTTGGGCTGTTTGTCTGGCCGGAACTTGTGGCGATAGAGGGCGAGGTCCACGCGCTTGTTGGAGATCTCAACGCCCTCCATGCGGAGGCGCAGGATTTGTTCCAGAGCCGCTTCGCCGGGGAGGCGGATATGGCCTTTTGCGCCGAGGACGCGGTGCCAGGGCAAGCCCTCCGCCGTGCGCAGGGCCCATACTACCTGCCTCGCGCAGCCGGGGTGACCGCTGGCCTCAGCCACGTCGCCATAGGTAGCGACTTTTCCGCGGGGGATGCGGCGGACCTGATCCAGTATGGCGGGAAACATGGGCACGGTTGCTATTTTGCGAGAAAGCGCTGGTCGATTTCCACCTGATAGCCGCTGACGAGGCGGTTGGTTTCGTTCGCCATGCCGACGACGGCCATGAGTTCGGCGAACATCCCGTCCGTCATACCCGCTTTGCGCGCGCCTGCCGTGTGAGAAGCGATGCAGTAGCCGCACTGGTTAGTGGTGCTGACCGCGAGATAGATCAGCTCTTTAGTGAGAGGGTCGAGCTCGCCGGGGCCCATGATTTCTTTGATGCTCTCCCAGGTGCGGCGGAGCGTTTTGGGGTCGTGCGCCAGGGCCTTCCAGAAATTATTGATCCAGTCGGTTTTGCGAACTGCCATGATGTCGTCGTAGACGGCGCGGACTTCGGGTGTGGCGTCCGCGTATTCAACCAGGCCGAGAGTTGCCATTATTTGATCTCCAGCTGGACTAAACCGTTCCCGATGAAGCCGAGACGACGCTGTTCTTCGAAATCGAGCAGATAGCCGTGTTTGCCGACGTTCATGGCGGAGGTGACGCCCAGTTTTTCGGTGACTCCGGCGGCTTCATGAATGTGGCCGCAGAAGAAATAGCGAGGTTTTTCGCGTTGCAGGAATTCGCGGACGGAGCGGCTGCCGACGTGCTTCAGATTGGTGATGCGGTCGAGCATGGTGCCGTGGGGTGGGGCGTGGCAGATAGCGACCATGGGGGCGAGGCCGTCGAAGGCGTGTAGTCTCTCTTCGAGTTCCGCCTCACTGTACTCGCCGGGAGTGTCGAAGGGTGTCGGGTTTGAATAGCCGAGGCCGGTAAAGAGGAAGCCTCCCAGTTCCACATGCCGGCCGTGGAAGTCGCGGAAGCCGAAGCGGTTGCAGAGGTCAGTGATTTGGCTGGCGGATTCGTGGTTGCCGGGGATGAGGAAGAGGCGGTCGCCGAGGGGCTTCAGGATCTCACCCATGGCGTCGAGCCGGCGGCCCCAGTTCACCAGGTCGCCGGCACAGAAATAATAGTCGGCTTCGGTTGAGACGAGCCTGGCAAGTGTTTGCGCGTCACTATGGATGTCGGAGAATACCAGTACCTTCACCGTTTCATCTTAGCCGCCCGGGGGAGCAGCGTTGACGCTGCCGGGTGATACGGCGCGAATATCTTTGCTGTCGGCTAAAACGCCGGCGTTTCGCCAGTGGTTCACGTTCCTTTGCCGAGTCGCGCTACTCTGCGCGGAAGACGGCGGGTGAGGTTGCGGAGGGTGAGGCGCGGGTTCGCTGGGCGCGGCGGAATGCGCCGGTGGGGCATGATGCGGCGTGGCCGCGGCGTGTGGAACTGCCGGTGTGAGCATTCTTCCCCCGCTCGAGCAACTTGATCTTCGGGTACCGAAGTGGTGGTTGAGCCTGGTGACGCCGCGGGTGTCAGGGCAACTGCAGTTCCAGGTCCGCGACGCCGGTCTCTGCGTCCGCGAGCTTTATCGGTTTGGCCTTTTGCATGGCGAAGCGGTCTTCAGGGTCGAAGTCGAAGGTGCTGAGCAGGCGATAGCGACCGGGTGTCAGGCCGCTGAAGGTGTACTTGCCGGTGGCGTCGGAACGGGCGGTCCAGAGTTGCAGTCGCGGTTCGACGGCGTCCTGATTAAACAACTCCATGAACACGAGGGCTCCGGCGACCGGCTTCCCGTTGGCGGTCACGAGACCGGTAACCGCGGCGGGCGTTTCCGACAAAGTGATGGCGAGGCGGACCTGATTACCGAAGTCCGCGCCGAACCAGCCGTCCTCCCTGGTAACCGTGCCAGCGAAGTTCATGCGCATTGATTGAGCGTAGTGTTTCGGGCCGGTCTGGACCATGAGTTCGTAATGGCCGGGCAGGATTAGTTCGTTGGTGCGGAAGACACGGGGTGCGCTGGCACCATCCAGATCGACCCGGCGCGCCAACAGAGGATAGGTGATGCTGGCTCTGGGGCGGCCTGTAACGAGCCAATCGACCGCCGGGGGGTACAGAGGATTACAGCCGATGCGAAGATCCGTCATATCCCGATCCATGATGAGTTTTGAGTACGAACCGCATTCGAAACCATCGGCGACCAGTTCAATGGGGCCGGGGGGGACGTTCGGGATCTCGAAAGGTCCGGCGGAGCTGGCGGTCAGGCGTCGACCCGTGTCGGTGATGAGGGTCAGGCGGACGGGGGCGTCCGGGCGCCGAGGCGAGGGGGAGAGAATTCCGCGAAGCGTGAGAAGTTTGCCGGATTGAGGGCGAATGACGACATCGGGCAGGGTCTCACCGAGGCGGAGGGTGACTGCTTCCGCGGTTTCCAGGGCCAGGCCGAACTTGTAATAAGTTGGAATGACGCCGCTGGAGTCTTCCAGCTGGCCGGGGCCGGAGCGAACGAGGTAGCGGCCCGGGTCGAGGCCCCCGATGCGGTAGACGCCCCGGTCGTCCGTCTTCCCTTCGGCGATGCGCCGCACGGGGCGGCGGGCGGTGTAGACGTGGACGGGGAGGTCCGGGAGGCCAACGCCATTCTCATCGAGAAGGCTGCCGGCGATGGCGGCGAGGTGTTTCATGCGCAACTGGACGAAAGTGGATTGGGTGTCGGGCAGGATTTCGAACGGCATCCCGGGGCGACCGGGGCGGAGCTGGCCTGCTTCGGCGTCTGCGTAACCCGGGCGGCTGGCTTTCAGGACATACCAGCCGGGGCGGACGCTCAGCATGGAGAAAGCTCCGCGGTCGCCGCTGCGAATGGTAAGCGGGGTGACGTCGGCGGCAGGTTTGCTGGTGGCGAGCGGTGTCAGGGTGACGGTAGTTCTGGCCAGCACGTTGCCCGTCTCGTCATCGGTAACAATGCCCTGCAGAACGGCCGCAGAGGCTCTGAGGGCCAGCAGGATGAACACAGCGAACCGCATGATTACCCGGATAGACGGACGGGGCGGGTGGGGCGTGCAGGTTTATTTGGCGGAGAAGATTTCAAGACCGGTCTTGCAGACACCGCCGGAGATCAGTTCGGTGGTGCAGCCGTGCATGGCGAAAACCTGTCGAATCAGATCAGTCACGTGGGCGGAGCCGCGTTCGTAGAAAGCGAGGACTGCCGGACCGGCGCCGCTCAGGGCGCAACCGAGCAGGCCGGGAGCCCGCAGGCGGAGGATTTCAGAGAGGCCGGGGACGAGGGAGGCGCGGAAGGGCTGGTGGAGGCGGTCTTCCAGAGCCGTGGGGAAAGCGTTGCGGTCTCCGGTGGCGAGGGCCGCGATGAGGAGCGCGGAACGCTGGATATTGAAAACGGCATCGGCTTTGGAGTACGAATCGGGAAGAACGGCGCGGGCTTCTTTGGTGGGGAGCTGGAAGTTGGGGACAATGACGGCGGCTTCGAATTGTGCCGGCATTTCGAGGCGGACTGAGTGCGTCATGCCGCCGGTATCGACGGCGCTGGCTACCACAGAGCCGAGAATGCTGGCCGCGACGTTATCGGGGTGACCTTCAAGGCGGGCCGCTTCATCCAGAATCCTGGCTGTTTTCCAGCCCAGATTCAGAAGGCGTTCCGCGATGACCACGCCCGCGATAATGGCGGCGGCGCTGGACCCGAGACCTTTGCCGAGGGGCACCTCATTGGTAATCGCCAGGTTGACGAGAGGAAGTGGACGGTGCGCGCGGACAGCCACCGCGAGGGCGGTCTGCCAGATGAGATTGTCGGGGCCGGTGGAGATAATTCCGGCGTCGCGACCCTGTACCTCGATGGAGAGGTGGTCCGCCACGCGAAACGTACACTCCAGGTGGACTTGCAGGGCGATGCCCAACGCGTCGAAGCCGGGGCCCAGGTTTGCACTGGAGCCGGGCACGCGGACAGTTATGGCAGGGTTCAAGCGACTATTATCCAATCGATCATTATCCAATCCTGGCGTCGCTTCAGCCAATGCTGCCGGCTCAGGAAAACAAATCTTTCACTTTGTCGAGCAGGCCTTTTTCGTGCGGCTCGTTGTTTACCGGCAGCGTTGCTGCCAGTTGCTCGAAGAGTTTGCGCTGTTCTTTGGTAACTTTTGTGGGGGTTTTTACCACCACGTGAACTACCATGTCTCCACGGCCGCGCCCGTTGACTTCGGCCACGCCTCTGCCGCGGATGCGCAGTTCCGTGCCGCTCTGCAGGCCCTCGGGAATCTGCAGTTTGTGGGGACCTTCCAGCGTGGGAACTTCGATTTCGTCGCCCAGGACGGCCTGCGCAATGTTGATGGGCACCGAACAGTGCAGGTCATTCTCGTGGCGTTCAAAGACCGGGTGGTCCCTGACAGTAAAGAAGACGTACAGGTCGCCGTTGGGGCCACCATTCGCTCCGGGCTGGCCCTCTCCGGTGACACGCAGGCGGTTGCCGTCGCCAATACCAGCCGGAACCGTCACCTTCAGGCGTTTATTGACGTGCTTGTAGCCTTCACCGCGGCAGTCACGGCAGACGTTTTTGATGATCTGGCCAGCGCCGCCGCAATGGGAGCAGGTACGCCGGATGGAAAGGAAGCCCTGGGAGACAATTTGCTCGCCGCGGCCATGGCAGGCCGGGCAAGTGATGGAACTGCTGCCCGGTTCGGCGCCCTTGCCGGAACAACGTCCGCAGGGTTCCAGTTTGGGGATCTGAATTTCGACGGCTTTGCCAAACGCGGCTTCTTCGAAGCTCAGCGTCATGTCATACCGCATATCGTCGCCCTTCGTGGGACGACTGCGGCCACCGCCACGCTGCTGCCCGAAGACATCCCCGAAGCCGAAGACCTGGCTGAGCAGGTCGCCCAGATCCATGTTGTTCGGGTCGAAGCCTGCTCCGCCCGACATGCCGGAGAGGCCCTGATGGCCGTAGGCGTCGTAAGCGGCGCGCTTTTGGGCGTCGGAAAGGACACCGTAAGCTTCAGCAGCTTCCTTAAACTTTTCTTCCGCGCCTGCATCATCCGGATTGCGGTCCGGATGGTACTGCAGCGCAAGCTTGCGGTAGGCGCTCTTGAGCTCCTGCTCACCCGCCGTGCGGGGAACGCCGAGCACTTCATAATAATCGCGTTTTGTGGCCGGCATGTACGGTTAACTGTGAAAAATACTTACGGTTTTACGGAGACCTTCACCATGGAGGGCCGCAGCATTTTGCTTTTGAAGTTATAGCCGCGCTGGAATTCAGCCAGCACGGTGTTATCGGGCACACTGTCGGTTTCTACCCGCTCAATTGCCTGATGCTGGTGGGGGTCAAAGGGTTTCCCGGCGGAATCAATCGGTTCGAGGCCGAGTTTCTTCAGGGTCTCCACCATGCGGGTGTAGATCATCTCCACGCCCTTTACGTAGTCGGAACTTCCGCCCGCAACTTTCATGGCACGATCGAAATCGTCCAGCACGGGGAGCAGATCCTTCACCGTCTCCATGCCGGCCCACTGCAGGTACTCGCTGCGTTCCCGGTCAGTGCGCTTGCGGAAATTATCGAATTCCGCCTGGCGGCGCAGCAGGAGATCGCGCAATTCGTCGCGCTCGGCTTTCACCTTATCGATTTCGGGGGCTTGCCCGGGGGCGTTGTCGGGCGCTTTATCCTGAGGGGCTTTGTCTTGCGACATATGCTCGGCTGGTTCGTTCTCGACGGTATTTGTTTCGGGGTTCACTCTGATTTCAGATTAACATCCGCAGGGGCGGACTCAATATTGACGGCGCATGAATTACAGGTTGCCGAACACTGCGCCGATTTGGCTGACGGCGGAAACTACCCGTTCGTAGTCCATCCGCATGGGTCCGAGGACGGCCATCCGGGTTCTTACTCCTGAGGGGAGGTCGATGGTGATGCCGATCAGGCTGAATTCGCTCATGGCCGGGTGTGCGGCTTCTAGGCCGACCTGAATACCGACTTCGCCGCGGGCGGATTCGAGGAACCGGTCGAGCATGGCCACAACGCTGGCTTTTTCTTCGAGGGCGCGGAATATTTCCCGCAACCGTTCGCGGGTCAGGTGCAGGTCGATGCCGACCAGGTTCGAGGCGCCGTCCATGGCTACATGCGGGTCCTGATCGACGGTCAGCAGACCTTTTTGGCAGAGAACGGCGATCTGCTGCAGCATCGCGTCGTACAGCGCACGCTCTTCTTCGATGCGGCGCAGCAGTTCCGTTCGGGCGCGGTCGAGCGTCCAGCCGGCGAAATTGATGTTCACGTAATTACGGATGGCCGAGAGTTGGTCGGAGGTCAACTCTCGCTCCAGGCGAACCACGCGGTTGCGGACCAGGTGATCGCGGGTAGCCACAATCATCAGGACGCGCTGATCAGAAAGGCTCACCAGTTCCAGATGTTCCAGTTCCTGGCTGGAACGGGGCAGCGCAGTGACGATGCCGACGTTGCCGGTCATCTGGCCAAGCACCCGGGAGGCGTTTTCGACCCGTTCTTCCAGCGTATCGGCGTTCTGAATCGCTGAGAAGATGTGTCCGGGGTCACTAACCGCAACAGGCGACGTGTTCACGATCTCCACGAAATCCCGGAAGGCTTTGTCGGTAGGGATGCGACCGGCTGAGGTATGTGGCTGGGCGAGGTAACCTTCGTCCGCCAGTTCGGCCATCACGTTGCGGATGCTTGCCGGACTGAGCGCGAGATCGCGCATGCGGGAGAGAGTTCGGGAGCCGACCGGTTCACCGTTCTCAATGTACCCGCGCACGATCAGGTGCAGAATGCCGCGTTCTCTTGCATTCAGTGTCCTGCTCTGCGCCGCCATTGGCCGAAAGTCTCCCGTCATTCATTATTTTGACACAGGCCGTGTTCTGCCGCCTGGGAGGGTTGCACGGTTCGCGTGGTCCGCGGTGTTCCGGTCCGCTTGCATAGGCTTTGGGCGGTGGTCGTGTCGCTGGTAAGCTGGGCCGGGCCAGACGTGAGTTCTTTGCGTTTTGCCGCTAAACGGACCTGTTGTCTATACTGAAGGCTTATGTACAGGCGGGTAGCCGCCTCCCGCAGGTCCACGCAGCAGTCCTCTACTCATAAACCGGAGAATTCATGGCAGAAGTTCAAAAGTATCTTTTTACATCCGAGTCGGTCACTGAAGGCCACCCGGATAAGATGGCCGACCAGATTTCCGACGCCGTTCTTGACGCCGTTCTGGCGCAGGACCCGAGTGGTCGCGTGGCTTGCGAAGTCCTTATCACCACCGGCCTTTGCGTTGTCTCGGGCGAAATCACTTTCAACGGTCACATCGATGTGCCCACGCTGGCGCGGAACACCATCAGCGAGATCGGCTATTCAAATGCCGAATTCGGTTTTGATTCCAAGACCTGCGGCATCATCAACATCATTCAGACGCAGTCCCCCGACATCGCAATGGGTGTGGATACGGGCGGCGCCGGCGACCAGGGCCTGATGTTCGGCTACGCCAGCAACGAAACCGAAGAATTGATGCCGCTGCCGATCCAGCTGGCTCACCAGCTCTGCAAGCGTCTCAGCGATGCCCGCAACTTCGGCGAACTGACCTATCTCCGCCCCGATGGCAAGAGCCAGGTTTCCGTGGAATACGTGGATGGCCGCCCGACTCGCATTGACGCTGTTGTGATCTCGACGCAGCACGGTGACGATGTCTCCACCGAACAGCTTCGCGCCGACGTTCGCAAGCACATTATCGACGTGGTTGTTCCCCAGAGCATGGTGGACGAAAACACCAAGTATCACATCAATCCCACGGGGCGTTTCGTTATCGGCGGACCCCACGGCGATACCGGCCTTACCGGCCGCAAGATCATCGTGGACACGTACGGTGGCATGGGCCGTCACGGTGGTGGCGCGTTCTCGGGCAAGGATCCGACAAAGGTTGACCGCTCGGCCTGCTACATGGCTCGGTACATCGCCAAGAACGTTGTGGCCGCTGGTCTTGCGGACCGCGCGGAAGTCCAGCTCGCTTACGCCATTGGCGTTGCGGACCCGGTATCCGTGATGGTGAATACGTTCGGTACGGGCAAGATAGCGGAAAGCAAGCTGACGGAGATCGTCCGCGCCAACTTCGTTCTCACGCCCCGCGGCATCATTGAAACCCTGCAGCTTCGTCGTCCTATCTACAAGAAGACCGCGGCGTTCGGCCACTTTGGCCGCAACGAAGAGACCTTCACGTGGGAAAAGACAGACAAGGCCGTCGCGCTTCGCACCGCCGCTGGTCTGTAAATAATCTGTAAGTTATAGGGAGCACAGTGGTTCGCCACTGTGCTCCTTTTTTCATTCTTATGTGCGCCTGTGGATGTTTTTTATTAATTGCTGCGGCAGCCGGGCTTGGCTGGTGCGCCTTGAATCACCTGTGGTGGCAGTTTGGGCTGATTATCGCCGCCACCTCCGCTATTGGCTGGTTTGGCCGCAATCTGGCAAACTGGCGCCCGCCAACGAAGCCTTGAGCCTTAGTTGTTTTCGCAAAGGTTTGTAAAATCCCCTCCCTGTTTACAAATGTTCAGACTCGAAGCACGCTGTTCTGTCGTCTACTGAGGTTAATGAAACGATTATTTTTCACTTGTCTTATCGCGATCATGGGGATCGCCGCGCAGGCAAATGCTCAGGTTCGTCAGTTTGTTGGCAGCGTTTCGGCGCTGAAGCCCGAAACGGCTGAGATCGTGGTTAAGCCCGATACGGGTGACGCTGTCTCCGCCAAAGTGTCCGGTTCCAGTATTGTGCAGCGGATCGCTCCTGGTGAGAAAGATCTGAAGAAGGCCGAGACTGTTTCGGTCGGCGAGGTTGCGATTGGTGATCGTGTTTTGGTCGCGCTGGAACCTGGAACAACAGACCTTCGCCGCATCATCATTATGTCGGCGACCGACATCACCAAAAAAAACGACAAAGATCGCCAGGAATGGACGACCCGCGGTGTTTCGGGTGTGGTCACGAAGAAAGATGGCGAAACTTTGCTGCTGAAGCTCAAGGTTGGCGGCGTGGATAAAGTTGCCACTGTGACGGTTGATGCCAAGGCGAATCTGAAGCGCTATGCTCCGGACAGCGTGAAGTTCCTCGAAGCGAAGCCGAGCAAGCTGGCTGAAATTGCGGTGGGTGACCAGGTTCGCGCCCGAGGTGAAAAGAGCGAGGATGGTCTGGTGGTAAAGGCTGACGAACTGGTTTTCGGCACCTTTCAGACTCGCGCCGGGGACATTGTCTCGGTGGATGTGGCGGCGAAAGAAATCACCGTTAAGGAAGTGGGGACGCTGAAGACGTTCACGGTGAAGATCGCTCCGGATTCGCAGGTGAAGGCCCTTCCGGATTTTGGCGCCATGGGCGGTGGAATGCCTGGTGGTGCTCCTGGTGGAATGCCCGGTGGTGCTCCTGGCGGAATGCCCGGCGGTGCGCCTGGTGGCATGCCCGGCGGTATGGGGCGTGGCCCTGGTGGTCCTGGCGGTATGCCTGGCGGGGCCCCTGGCGGTATGGGCGGGCGCGGCGCGGGTATGCCGGATGTGAACCAGATGATTGAACGGATGCCGCCGGTTACGGTGGAAGCTCTGAAACCCGGCCAAAGCATCATCGTTTCCAGCACGAAGACGGGCAAGCCGGATCAGTTGACCGCGATTACTCTTGTCGGGAATGCGGGCATGATAATTCGCATGGCGCAGGCGTCGGCGATGGCAGGGCAGGGCGGGGGCGGACGTCAGGGCGGTGCGGGTGGCGGTCAGGGTATGGGCGGCGGCCAGGGCATGGGTGGCGGTATGGGTGGCGGCCAGGGCATGGGTGGTGGCGGCATGGGCGGCTTCGATCTCTCCGGGATGACCCCGTAACTCTCCACCTGACCAAAGAAAACGCAGTAAATAACAGGATTGAAACGAATGCTTATACTGAACACTACACGTGCGTCTATTCTCACGTTCGCCGCTCTTTTACTTGCGGCTGTGCCCAGCGCCTTTGCGCAGGCACCTTCCGGACCTTCATTGAAAGGTGCGGTTACTGACCCTTCGGGCGCATCCGTCCCCGGGGCCATCGTGCAACTTCGCGGACCCGGTGGCGAGAAAAGAAATACCACCGATGCCCAGGGTTTATACAGCTTCACCGGTCTCAACGCCGGCAAGTACCAGATTCGCGTGATCGCGAAGGGCTTTACCGTCAATGAACGTCGCGACGTGGAAATCACCGCGCCCATGACCTTCGATGCGCAGCTACAAATTCTGGCCGATGCCACGGTTCTGAACGTGGAAGACGAAGCCAACAGCGTGACCGCTGATGCGGCCAACAATGGGGGCGCGCTGGTGCTGAAAGAGAAGGAACTCGCCGCGCTCTCTGACGACCCCGACGAACTCGCGCAGCAGTTACAGGCGATGGCCGGTCCCGGTGCAGGGCCGGGCGGCGGGCAGATTTACATTGACGGGTTCTCCGGTGGACAGCTGCCGCCGAAGTCGTCCATTCGTGAAATTCGCGTCAATTCGAACCCATTCTCGGCTGAGTATGATCGCCCCGGCTTTGGGCGCATTGAAATTCTGACCCGGCCCGGTAGCGATAAGCTCCGTGGCCAGGTCTTCTACCAGTACAACGACCAGCACCTGAACTCGCGCAGCCCTCTGCTTACAGCCGCGCTTCCGCCCTACAGACAGAACTTCGTGGGAGCCAATGTAACCGGCCCGATTAAGAAGAACAAGGCATCTTACGGCCTGGATTTTGATCGCCGCGACATCACGGAAAATGCCTTCATCATTGCGACGACGCTCGATTCGTCGCTGAATCCCCTGACCGTAAATAAGGCGATCACGACACCGCAGACGCGCACCGGCATCACGCCGCGTCTCGACTATACGATCAACACCAACAACACGCTGGTGGCCCGCTATCAGTTCACGAAGGGTACGTCGGAGAAGCAGGGTGTCGGCGATTTCTCCCTCGAATCTCTGGCGCACGACAGTTCCACCACCGAGCACATGCTGCAGATGACGGAAACCGCCATTGTGAACGCCAACATGGTGAACGAGACCAGGTTCCAGTACATCAACACCAACTCTCAGAACACCTCCACCGGCACGCTGCCCACCCTGAATGTGCAGGGTGCCTTCAGCAGCGGCAGCAGTGCGATCGGCAACTCCGGCACCAAACTGAACAGCTTCGAAGTGGCGAATACCACTACCTTCACCCACGGCGCACACGTGATGAAGGCCGGGCTGCGCATTCGCGAGTCGATGCTCGACAGCACGTCGCTCAGCAACTTTAACGGTTCGTTCAGCTTCCTGGGCGCCACGGCGCCGCAGCTGGACGCCAATTTCGTGGCGATTCCAGGCGCTTCGGTCCAGTTGACCGCGCTGCAGGTTTATCAGCGCACCCTGCAACTGCAGGCTCGTGGCCTAACCGCCTCGGCAATTCGGACCCTGGGCGGTGGTGCGGGGCAGTTCAGCCTCGCCGCTGGTACACCTCTCACTTCGGTCAGCCTTTTCGATATCGGACTTTTTCTGAATGACGACTGGAAGATCAAGCCGAACTTCACGCTTAGCTATGGCCTGCGTTACGAAAACCAGAGCAATATAGGGGATTACGCCAACTGGGCGCCCCGCATCGGCATCGCCTGGGGCGTGGATTCGCGTGGAGGCAAGCAGGGCAAGACGGTGATTCGGGCCGGTCTCGGCACCTTCTACGACCGCGTCTCCAACAACTACACGCTCAACGCGGACCGCTTCAACGGCATCACGCAACAGTCTTACCTGATTCTGAACCCGGATTTCTACCCGACGATTCCCTCCCTGACATCGCTCGCCGCCGGTAAACAGGCACAGCGTCTGCAGCCCCTCTACAGTGGGGTTCGCGCCCCGCGCCAGTGGCAGGCCAACGTGGGCGTGGATCGCCAGGTCAATAAGTACCTCCGGGTGAGCGGGAACTACGTCACCAGCCGCGGGATTCACCTGCTGAACACCCGCAACATCAATACCCCCATTAACGGCGTGTACCCGTTCAGGGACAACGTGATTCGGAACCTGACGGAGTCGGCAGGCCTCAGCCGTACCCACCAGTTCATGTTTAGCCCGAACCTGAACTACAAGAAGCTGTTCCTGTTCGGTTTCTACTCGCTCTCCTATGGGAAGTCGAACGCCGAAGGCCAGCCTGCCGATCCGTATAACCTCCGCGCGGAATGGGGTCCGTCCTCGTTCGCTGACGTGCGCCACCGCGCTATTGTGGGCACCAACGTTCCCCTGCCGTGGAAGGTGACGCTGAATCCGTTCATGTCCATGTCGAGCGGCGCGCCGTACAACCTCACTACCGGCCGCGACCCGTTCGGTACGGGTGCTGCCAGCATCCGCCCGGCTCTCACCAGCGCCGCGGCTTCCTCCTGCACCGGCGCGGACCTGAAGTACGTGGCCGATTATGGCTGCTTCAATCTGAATCCCGCTGCTGGTACTTCCATCCAGCGCAACTCAGCGCGCGGACCTTCCAACGTCAGCATCAACCTTCGCCTGTCCCGTACCTGGACCTTCGGCAAGAAGGGTGAATCCGGTCCCCAAAATCAGGGCATGATGGGCGGTGGTCCGGGCGGTCCTGGTGGCGGCGGTGGTGGTGGTGGCATGCGTGGCGGCGGTGGCCCTGGTGGCGGCGGTCCACCTCCCGGAATGTTTGGTGGCGCGCAGACCGGCATGAAGTACAACATGACGCTCAGCCTGAACGCCAACAACGCCATCAACCACGTGAACTACGCGGCTCCCAGCGGGGACCTTTCTTCGCCCTATTTCGGCCAGTACCGTGCGATTGCAGGTGGCTTTGGTCCGATGGGCGGGGGGAACTCCACCTCGAACCGGAAGATCAGCATCCAGCTTCGTTTTAGCTTCTAAACGGCAATTACTAGTGAATATGGCGGAGTCCGGAACCCCGGATTCCGCCGTATTCATTTCAGGGTGCAATAATCGGAAGTTCAGTTCATGCCCATACGCAGCATGACCGGCTTTGCCCGTGTCTCACGATCCACTCCCCAGGGCGAACTCACCCTTTCCATCAAGTCTGTCAATCACAAAGGGCTCGATTTGCACCTGCACATGCCCGTGGAACTGGACTCCGCCGAGCCCGCGCTGCGTGCGGCTTTGCGCAAACGTCTGACGCGCGGCCATATTCAGGTGATGGTGCATTTCAAGCGAGCCAGCGGCAATGCGTCGTCCATCGTGATTAACGAACCCATGTTGCGCGCCTGGCTGGAGAGTTTTCGCGCCGCCGCCGCCCAATTCGGCCTGGATAGTCAGCCGGATCTGAACCAGGCCCTCCGCCTGCCGGGAATGCTGGAATCCCGCGCACCGGAAGCTTCCACCGAGGAGTTCGATGCCACCCTGCTGGACGCCGCGGCCGAAGCCTTAGTAGAACTCGATGCTTTTCGGGTAAGAGAGGGCGCTGCCATCGAAACTGAGATCCGCCAGCGCACCGCTTCCATCGCCGACATCGTCCGGCGCATGGAAGACACTCGATCGAGGGCCTTACCTCAATTCCAAAACCGCCTGCGGGACCGTCTGGCCGACTTATTGGCCGGAGCCTCGCTGGATCCTGCCCGTTTGGCGCAGGAAGCCGCCATGCTGGCTGAAAAAAGCGATATCAGCGAAGAACTCGTCCGCCTGCGGACTCACGCCATTCAGACCGAAGCCCTGATTACGGCTGATGGCGAAACTGGCAAGAAGCTGGATTTCCTGTTGCAGGAAATGAATCGCGAGGCCAATACCATCCTGTCCAAGACCGGCGGAATTGGCGAACAGGGTCTGGTCCTGACTGACCTTGGTCTGGCCGCGAAGGCGGAAATCGACCGCATCCGAGAGCAGTCCCTCAATATTGAATAGAATGACCTCTGTCTTCATCATTTCGGCACCTTCCGGATCCGGCAAGTCGACCCTGGTTAACCGGCTGATGGCCGAGGTCCGCGACCTGACGTTTTCCGTCTCGTACACCACCCGTAAACCTCGTGGCAACGAGGTGAATGGCGAAGCCTATCATTTCATTGACCGGGCTGAATTTGAGCAGCGCCGGGACCGCCATGAGTTCCTCGAATGGGCCGAAGTTTTCGGGAATTACTACGGGACCCACCAGGGCGCTCTGCAAATAGCTGAAAACAAAGGGCTCGATCTTGTGCTCGACATTGATGTGCAGGGTGCGGCACAATTAAGAAAGCGGATTCCCGCCGCCGTAACAATTTTCATCCTTGCTCCCTCTCGCGAGAAGCTGGAGCAGCGTCTTCGGGCGCGTAGTCAGGATTCGGATGAAGTCATCCGTCGACGTCTCGCTGATGCGGCCAGGGAAATCCAGGATTACAGTCTGTACGACTATGTGCTCGTAAACGAAGACCTGAATGAAGCGGCCGAAACTTTAAAGTCGGTCGTCAGGGCCGAGCGCATCAGGCGTATCAAAGTGGAAGAGAAAATTAAGCCGATTCTGGCTACCTTCCATCAGGTTGAAAGAAAACAGTAAGGACTAAGACTATGGCTGACGCGCCCATTCGCAATAACCTGCATTGCACTATCCCGGACGATCCGGACCAGAGCACCTACCGTTTCATCATCGTCGCGGCCAAGCGCGCCCGGCAGCTGCAGAGCGGCCATCGCCCCGTGCTGCCAACGTCTTCCCGCAAGCCCACCGTCATCGCGATGGAAGAAGCCCGTCGCGGTCTGGTGAAATACGAAATTCCTTCCGCGCCGGTTATGGAAGAAATCGGCGAGCCGATTCTCTAAAACCGCGCCAACATGCGCATTGTTCTGGGTGTAACGGGCGGGATCGCGGCTTATAAGGCCGCGGAACTCGCCCGTTTGCTTATTCGGAGCGGCCACGAAGTACAGGCTGTTCTCACGCGGTCGGCGGAAGAGTTCATCCGCCCTCTCACGTTTGCGTCGCTCACCGGGCGGAAGGTAATTACCGACATTTTCTCCTCGGCCAGCCCGGATGCCACCCTGTCGAGTGCCGTGGAGCATATCGGGGTTGCCCAGGAGCACGATCTTTTGCTGATTGCGCCTGCCACCGCCAATACCCTGGCAAAGCTGGCTCACGGTCTGGCTGACGATTTTCTCTCTACTATGTACCTGGCGTTTACCGGCCCTGTGGTTCTGGCTCCGGCTATGAATGACAAGATGTGGGCCCATCCGGCGACTCAGGCGAATCTGGTGGCGCTCCGGGCGCGCGGGCACTATATCGTGGACCCCGGCACCGGTTTCCTGGCCTGTGGCACGCTGGGGCAGGGGCGCCTTGCTGAAAACGAAACTATCCTTGCTGCCGTGGAGGCCGCCGTGGAAGCCGCCCTGCAACCTCCGGTGCGGGACCTTAAAGGCGAACACCTCCTGATCACCGCGGGCCCCACACAAGAACCTCTCGATCCCGTCCGCTACCTGACCAACCGCTCCAGCGGCAAGATGGGCTATGCTCTGGCTCAGGCGGCTTTGGAGCGTGGCGCCACTGTAACGCTGGTGTCTGGGCCGGTCTCTCTGAACCCTCCCGTCGGGGCGCAGGTCGTGCAGGTTCGCACCGCCCAGGAAATGTACGACGTTGTTATTGCAAACCTCGACACCGCTACTACGGTGATCAAATGCGCGGCGGTGGCGGATTATCGGCCTGCCGCAGCCTCATCTGAAAAGATCAAGAAGGCGGGGACTCCTCTGACGCTGGAACTCACGCCCACCACCGACATCCTGGCTGAACTGGGCCGGACGAAGGGCAACCGTATTCTGATTGGCTTCGCCGCCGAAACCGGCAACCTTCGCGATTACGCGACACGAAAACTCGAAGCCAAAAACTGCGACATGATTGTCGCCAACCTGGTCGGCGGGCCGGATTCCGGCTTTGAATCGGATAACAATGAGGTCCTGCTGGCGCTGAAGGGCGGGGAATTCATCGACATACCAAAAGCCCCCAAGGCTGAAATCGCTAACCGCATTCTGGACCAGATAGGGAGGTTCCGCTCGTGAGCCCCGAACATCTGAAGCAGCGCCTCGAATACTACCGCGACCTGGGGGTGCAGGATCTCTACCGCCGCCCTGCCAAAATTATTGCTGCCCAGCCCAATATTGAGGTGCCAGCCGCCCCTTCTTTTGACGAACCACCCGAGCTGCCTCCCTTTCCGTCATTCTCACCCGCTCCCGAAATGCCTCTGACCGACATCATTCTCCCCGGCCTCGCCCCTGAGGGCGACACTCTCGAACGTATCTGCGCCGACATCGGCGATTGCCAGCGCTGCCGTCTCTCCCAGGGCCGCAACAAGATCGTCTTCGGCGTCGGCGACCCCAACACGAAGCTGGTCTTCGTGGGCGAAGGTCCCGGTGCGGACGAAGACGCCCAGGGTATTCCCTTCATTGGCCGTGCGGGCCAGTTGCTCACGCAGATGATCGAAGGCACCTCCGCCAAAGAGGGTATTCCGCTCAAGCGTGCCGACGTCTATATCTGCAACGTGGTGAAATGCCGCCCGCCCGAGAACCGCACGCCGGAAGCTGACGAGATGCAGATCTGCGGCCAGTTCCTGTTCCGCCAGCTCTCCGCCATTAAGCCGAAAGCCATCTGCGCGCTGGGCGCTACGGCTGCCAAAGCGCTACTGGGCGGCAAAGAAGGCGTTACGAAAATGCGCGGCAAGTGGCACAAGTGGAATGACATTCCGCTGATGGTCACCTACCACCCGTCGTACCTGCTGCGGCCCTACAATCAGGACGCCAAGCGCGAAGCCTGGGAGGATCTGAAGAAGACCCTCCACTTCGTCTACGGCTAGCCTCTACTTCTTGTAGCCAATCATCCTGAGGAAGTCGTGCCGGGTTTTGGCATCCGTCTCGGTTTCAATACCCTTCGGCGAAGAACCATCCACCACGCCCAGAATTCCCCGGCCCTGCTCCGTCTCCGCTACAATCACTTCCACCGGATTCGCCGTTGCGCAGAAAATCCCACACACTTCCGGCACATCCTTGATCCGCCCCAGAACATTGATCGGGAAAGCGCCCCGCATCGCGACCGCAAAGATATGCCCGGCGCCAATCGCCGTCACCATCCCGATCGCGACCTGCTTCAGTTCATCATCGGTACCTTCGCACCGGGTCAGACACGGTCCCGAAGCCTCATTAAAGGCGACCCCAAACTTCACGCCAGGCACCGTATTCACCATCGCCTCGTAGATATCCTCTACCGTTTTGATGAAGTGGCTCTGGCCGACGATGATGTTGGCGTCCGCCGGAAATTCAAGGCGAACCGCATGGAGATTCAGCATACGAGGATATGGTAACCGAGCCAATCCGCCTACTTCGCGCTGAGCATGTTCGCGAACAAACGATACGCGCCCGGCACACCCGCAGGTAATTGGCGGAACCAGGAGTATGTCGAAAAAACATACACGCCTTTGCCGTACCGTGTCCAGAGCTCACCACCCTCCATGGGTTTTTCGCCCGGGTCGGCGCCGGAGATCACCGTTTCATACTTCGGGTCCCATTCGGTGGCAAACAGCAGGCCGCGTTCCTGCACCCAGCCTTCAAAATCCTTCTGCGTGATTCGGTTCGGATACTGCAGCAGGCGGCTGTCCACGTGCGGGAACGTTACGGCCGATTCCTCCACTGTGATGCGGAAGCCATTCCCGTTCGGGATGGTGATCTTGTACGGTCCAATATTCTCGGCATCGGCCCCGGCGCTCTGGTATTGCACCACGTATGTGCCGCCTTTGTTCACGTAGTCCAGCAGGCGCGCATGGTTGGCGCGAAGGTCCGGGCGCACGTTATAGGCGCGAACCCCGGCCACAATCACATCGAACTTGCTCAGGTCGCCCTTCACCAGGTCGGCCTCGCTCAGCATGGTCACGTCGATCCCCAGATGCTTGAGGGATTCCGGCACTTCGTCGCCCGAGCCCATAATGTAACCCGCCTTCTTCGAGGTCACTTTAATGTCGGCGCGAACCACCTTGATTTCCGATGGCGGGAAAAACATCTGCACCGGGATGTGGGGGTAATTCAGAGCCTGCATGCCGGTGGAGATGTCTTTGCCGTTAACGGTGGCAATGGCGCGGATCCGGCCCATGGAGTCGGCTGCCGGAGGTGTCACGTCGAAGGTGAGTTCGCGGTCTTCCCCGGCGGTCGGGATTTTAAATGTCTGAGTTGCGGGGGCGGCTTTCCACCCGGCGGGCATTTCCAGCCGCACGGAACCCTCGGCGCCTGCCACATTGGCGTGGACCAGCAGCGACATTTTGCGCGCCGCCGTGGTGGGGAAGATTGCGGAACTCACCGGCACATTCACGGCAACCGGCGGCACCACAGTAAGAGGATGGGTGCGCTCTACTTCGGCGCGGAAAGCTGTGCGCTGTTCAATGTTGCGGGTGATCTCAATCGGCGTTCCGGCCACTGTCATCCGGATTCGCACTCGCTCCACCGGCGATTCCGGCAAGCCTGCCAGCATCTGGCTATCCACCGAATAGCGTTCACCGATGGTCGGCTTTTGCAGCCAGTAGGCCGCGGAATATTCCTGGTTTGCCGGGACCGTAAGCTCCAGCGTGCCAGTCACGCCACCCTCGGTACGCGGCTGGAACTTCGTTAGCGCCGGAGCTTCCCAAACGCCTTCCGGCTGAACCGATTCCACCGAGACCGGTACATTCAGCCGGGGATAAACCGCCAGTGCGACCGCCACCTTCGAGCCCGGCGTGACTTCCGCCTGGCGTGCCGATGCCTCGGCCCAGATGCCGGCGCATTTCGCGATCAGCTCGTCGATTTCGGCCAGTTTGATCTTCGCCAGCGGGTCAGTGATTGCTGCAATCAGCGGCCGCGCCTTGCCGAGCACGGGCAGTAGCTTTTCCGGGTGCTCGGTGTCATATTCGCGCGTCGCCTGGCCGAGTATTTCGCCAACAGGGGCTCCACCGGGCAGACGCTTCCACGAATGCTCGATATCGGCGAACAGATCTGCGGGAGGTGGGGGGGGCGGAGGCGGCGCTGCCGGCGCTGCAGCCGGGCCACGGCCACCGGCGGGAGGTCCACCAGGACCGCGCCCACCACCCTGGCCAATATTTCCAAAGCCCTGGCTCCTGTGCTGGCTGCGGCTGATGTTCGCCAGCTGGTCATAGGTATATCCCAGGAATGTGTTGAAGCCGGCGGTCGAAATCTGCGCAGGCGGGGCAATTGGAGGCGCGGGAGGCACGGCCGGTGCCCCATCCGCAGCCGCAGCGTTGCCGCCACGTCCACCTCTGCCGCCACGTCCACCAGCAGGCGCGCCGACTTGCGGATTCGCGTTGGGAGCGCCGCGGCCGCCACCACCGCCAAAACCACCCGCGTAGACCAGCTTCTTCGTCTTCCAGACCGGGGCATACTGCAGTTGTTCCGGGAACCTGGCGGGGTCGGCAGCCGCTTCAAACGCTTCTTTTCCTAAGATTGCGGAGGTCTGGTGCTGGCCGTGGCCATCGGCAGGCGTCCCGCTGAAGCCCAGAATAATCACGTCCGGCCGATACCGCCGAATCACCCACACCACATCCGAGAGAACCTTCTCCCGGCCCCACTTTTCCATCGTTTCCGGCACATTCTTGGTAAAACCGAAGTCGATGGCGCGCGAGAAGAACTGTTCCGCGCCGTCAATCCGGCGCGCCGCCAGCAATTCCTGCGTCCGAATCACGCCCAGAGCCGCCCCCTGTTCCGACCCGATCAGGTTCTGCCCCCCTTCGCCCCTCGTGATGGAGAGGTACGCCGTCCGCATGTTCCGACCGCGCGCGAAGTAAGTCAAAATATTGGTCCGCTCATCGTCGGGGTGTGCGGCGATCATCAGCACCGTGCCCGTTTCATTCAGCTTGCGCAGGGAGAGCGCAATATCGGCCGAGGGAGCGGGTTGGGCCGCCAGCGGCACACTGGTGGCAATCAAGAGGGTAGAGATGACAGCAAACGACGAATTCATAAGGACCTTCCCCAGTATATTCGTTTGGAAACGGGCCCTGTTCGCTAAATCGGATGTGCCCGCGCCAGTTTTTCATTCAAGCGGATCCCAAAACCAGGGGTTTGCGGCACCAGGATTGAGCCAGCCGCAAAACGCTCCGCCGGCTCCAACAAATCCGCCCGCCATTCGGCCTCGCCCCATTGCAGTTCCAGCATGCTGAAGTTGGGCAAGACCGCCCCAACCTGAACGCTCGCCGCCGTGGAAACGGGGCCGCTGGGGTTATGCGGGGCAACCGTGATTCCCGTCTTCGCGGCCAGTTCGGCGATACGGAGCAGTTCCCGCAGGCCGCCACAGTGTTTCACGTCGGGCATGATGATTTCCACCGCGCGGTGCTGGCAAAGCGGAGCGAAGCCCTCCGTGCCGAACAGCATTTCGCCGCCTGCGAGGTGCTGGGGAATCGCTCGCCCAATCTCCAGGGTCTCGCTGACAAGTTCGGGAGCCACTGGTTCCTCATACCAGTTCAACCTGCAGGCCACCAGCCTTTCCGCCACCTCCACCGCCATCGGGACCGTGAAGAAACCGTGGCAATCCACCATCACCTCCACACCCTCCCCCACCGCGTCGCGAATCGCAAACATACAAGCGATGCCCTGATCCAGATGCCGCGCCGCGTCTGCGCCCGGAAAGCCATCGAACGGTGCGGCCTTCACGGCGCGGAACCCGTCACTTACTGCACGTCGCGCCGTCGCCGCGAACCCTGCTGGCGTGCGGGGCAGGGAAGCGCGGTTGATATTGGCGTAGACGGGCAGCGTCTGCCGCAACTGTGTCCCCAGAAGCTTATGCGTGGGGACACCCCTGACCTGTCCTTCGATGTCCTGGAGGGCCTGTTGAACGGCCGAACACGCGGTTGCCGCAATTACCCCCCCGGCCCTGGCAAGGGGTGCGGCAGCTTGCCAGTAGCCCTCTATACCTGAGCAATTCCGGGCCACGCCAAAGAACGTCCGCAGCTCCGCTTCCATGCGCAGCGCATCCTGTTTTGTTGTATTGGCAAAGCCGAAGGCGTCCGAGGCCTCCCCCAACCCCGAAATTCCAGCGTCCGTTACCAACCGGACAAAGAGCCAAACCGTCCGCGCCGACGCCCGAACCGGGATCAGCTCCATCCCGCTCACCGCAAGGCGCGGCATTCCTTTTGGCAACGCTGGCATTGCCGTCCAGAATATCCCGGACATGTCTTTTTCAAAGGATCAGTGCGCTTCAGTACTTTTAGTACTATCCAAATCGCGACCAACCCAATCTCCAGGCTATGATAAGAAATTCCTCTTGTGATCGGGAGTCTGCTCCACTCTGGAGCCCGGTCAGAATCGGGAGCTTCCTAAATGAAAACTGCCTGCCGCCTGGCACTGCTGGTGCCCTTGCTTTGGACCCCGGCTCGCGTGCTCGCTCAGTGCGCCGGAATTGTCTCCACTCCACGCGCCGCCGCGGACTGTACCGCAGCCTCAACGCCGCAACGTAACCCGCCCACTCTCGATGCCGGCCACACCTGGACGCTGGCCGAACTCATTGACTTCGCTGAGCACAATAATCCCCGTACCCGTATCGTTTGGGAACGTGCCAAGCAGCGCGCCGCCCAACTCGGGTTGGCTCGCAGCGCTTACTACCCCCTGCTCGCCGGTATCGCCTCCGTCTCTGACCAGCGGATCATCAGTCCCTTCCCCAAGCCTCTCGCCCCGAACGGCTACAGCATGGTGATGATTCCGGCCGTTGTTGGTGAGCTCCGGCTCCAGTACCTCCTGTTCGACGCCGGGGAGCGCGCCGCCCGTGTGGACGCAGCCCTGCAGGAGCAACTCGCCGCAGGTGCCAATTTCATCCAGGCCAACCAGGAAATCGCCCACCGCGTTTCCTCCGCTTACTACCGCCTGGTCACCGCGCAGGAACGCCTGCAGGCCTCCGAACAAACCCTGCAAACCTCGAAGACCACCCTCGAAGCCGCCGAAGCCCGCCTCGACAATGGCCGCGGCACCCTCCCCGATGTTCTCAACGCGCGCTCCGAAAAAGCCCAGGCCGTTTTCGATCGTGAAGCCGCCGATGGTGACGAGAAAATCGCCCGTGTTGCCCTTACAGAGGCCCTCGGCACCGAACCTTCGGCAGACATCACCATCGACGCCCAAAAGTCCGCACCACCGCCTCAGCAATTAACCGTTTCGGTGGATGCCCTCATTGATCGCGCCCTTTCGAACCGTCCCGACCTGATGGCTGTGGCTTCGGAAATTCGCGCCGCCGACGACCAGATCCGTGCCGCCCGCTCCGAGTACAAACCCAGGATTGTTGCCGCTGGGGCTCTCGGGCAATCGTCCATCTGGCCCACCTCCAGTGGAGGCCAGCTGGGTGACGCCAGCCGTGCCACCTGGTCAGCCGCAGTCGCCCTCCAGTGGAACATCTTCGATGGTGGCGCGCGGCGTAACAAGGTGGAGGCCGCTGAATCCCGCCGCCGGGTGGCGCAGGATGAACAGACCGAAGTTCATGACAAGGCCACGCGTGAGGTCTGGACTGCCTACATCAACTACCGCTCGGCGCTGCGCAAGAACGAAGCTGCGCTGGCTCTGTTTGAATTTGCCAATACTTCGTACTCGGCTTCACTCGAAGCCTACAATGCCGGTGTCCGCACCCTCCTCGATTTAGTCAACGCGCAGAAGCAACTGTCGCTGGCCCGGCTCTCCGGAGTCGCCGCCCGCTCCCAGCTCTTCCTCGAAGCCGTCAATCTGGAATTCGTTACCGGTAGTCTCTTACGGAACCTGCCCCCGGCCACCAGCCTGGCAGCCCCCGCTCCCCAAGGTGGCAAAAAATGACCCCCACGCGAAAAAACATTCTCCCTGCGCTGCTGCCGCTGCTGTTACTGGCCGGCTGCTCCCGCGCCCCGGCCATCGACGTCGCCGGCTCCTTCTTCCCCGCCTGGATGGTCTGCCTGACGGTCGCCGTTGTGCTGACCTTCGTCGTCCGCGCCATCCTGGTGCGCTTACGTCTGGAATCGGAAGTCGGCCCCCTGGCGCTCTTCTATCCCGGGCTTCTCACACTCATCACCAGTCTTATCTGGCTGACTTATTTTCGATAGGACACTTTCATGGAACAGCCGGCTGAAATGAATATTCGCAAGTGGGTGGGCCGCTGCCTCGGCCTCGCCGTCTTCGTTGCCACCATCTGGGTCGTTATCACCGTGGTCGGCGAAAGCAACAAATCGCCCCGTACCGATGACGCCAACGTTCGCGCCAACTTCATCGAAATGGCGCCTGAAGTGAATGGCCGCATCACGGAACTGGCCGCGAAGGACAACACGCTCGCGAAGAAGGGCGACCTGCTTTTCGTGGTCGATTCGCGTCCCTATGAATTCGCACTCCAGCAGGCTCTGTCCGATCAGGCCGCGCTCGAACAGCAGATCATCGACGCCAAACGCCGTATCGCCGCGGAAGGCAGCGCCGTGGACGCCGCCAAAGCTGCTTACGACCGCTCCGGCACCAGCGTGAAGACTGCTTCCAGTGGCGTCGATGCCGCGAAAGCCGCCGTCACTCGTGCCCGCTCCGCCGTGGCCAACTCCGAAGCCCAGCTTACTCTGGCGAAGAGCAACCTGAAGCGCATTGAACCGCTGCTTACCAAGCAGTTCGTCACCGCCGAACAGGGCGACCAGGTCCGCACAGCCGCCAATATCGCGCAGGGTAATTCCGACGAAGCGAAGGCCTCGCTCGCCTCTGCGGAAGCCGCCCAGGCGCAGGCCACTCTTCGCCAGCAGGAAGCCGATTCCTCGGTCACCGAAGCCAAAGCCCGTGTGGGCCAGGCGACCCATTCCATTGACACCATTGATACCCTCGTCTCCCAGCGTGCCGCCCGCGCCGCCCGCGTCGCCAGTGCCCGGCTTGATCTGGAACGTTGCCGCGTCATCGCCCCTTTCGATGGTTACGTCACCAACCTGAATATCTCCGAAGGCGCCTACGCCCGCGCCGGCGTACCCGTTTTCACCATCATCGATACCCGCAAGTGGTACGTCATCGCCAACTATCGGGAATCGAGCCTCGGCACCATTCACGACGGCATGCATGTCGACGTCTACCTGATGGGCCACCCCGACCGTAAATTCAACGGCATCGTTGAGAGCACCGGCTTCGGCGTCTTCCCCGAAGATGGTCGCGTCATCGGTGGCCTGCCCGACGTGCAGCGCACTCTCAACTGGGTCCACCTCTCCGCCCGCTTCCCCGTCCGCATCCGCGTGCAGGACCCCGACCCCACCCTCTTCCGCATTGGTGCCACCGCGGTTACGGTGGTTCGGTAACCCCGGGCATGACTGCCGCACCGGCTGCGTTCGCTCCGCCCTCGTGGTCGCGCCGACTGTGGGATGACCTGCAGCCGGGGCCAGGCCGACTCGCGGCCACCCTGCGCATCGTTCTCGCCACCGTCATCGCGCTCGTGGTGATGATGGTGCTGCAGATGCCGTTCGCGGCGCTCGGCCTCTACTACATTTTCCTGGTTGTTCGCGAAAGTCCCACCCATTCCGTCCGTTCCGGCGTGATGGCGCTCCTTACCCTCGCCCTCGCCATTGCCGCCGAACTGGCGGTCGTCGTCGTCACTGACAATGACCCGATGGCGCGCTTCCTCAGCGTCGGTATTGCCGCTTTTGTCGCCGGAACCCTGATGGCGGCCAGCACCCTGCCGCCGCTCGCCTCCATCTGGGGGTTCATCTACTGCACCGTGATCGCGCTCTGGGAAAGGCCAGCCCCTGCCGACGCGCTTGTCAAAGCTTCTCTGTACCTGTTTGCCACCGTCACCACCGCGTTTCTCTGCTCCGTTCTGGTGGAGTACCTGTTCGCGTTTCGCACCGCGTCCGACCGTCTGTCGGGTCAGATAAAGCTCCGCTATGGGGCTATCGCGGGGGTCTATAATCTGCTCGCCCAGGACGCGCCGCCCGCGAAGTTGGGGGCCTCGATTGTGGGTCTGAACCGTCTGGCCGGTACCGGGCAGGGCGCCATGCAACTCTTGCACGCCGAAGAACTGGATGGCGGCGGGAAGCCTACCACCACGCGCGTCCAGATCACGCTCCTTGCCGAGTTGATGGACATGGCCGCAGCCTTCGCGTCACAGCATCCAGCCGGTGTTACCCCCGAACTGCGCGCCCGCTGCGCCGCCCTCGCCGCTGGCTGCCAAACGCAAAAATTCGCTTGGGTTTCGGACGCGCAACCGGCCACCGGCCTTCTCGGCCGCGTCGAAGCAGCTCTGCAGGCCGCGCTCACCCATCCCGAAGAAGCTGCACCCGGAGCCGCGAGGGAAGTTGTCGAACTGCCCGCCGCCGCCACGCCTTTCCTCATCCCTGGCGCACTGCAGAACAAAGACACCATCGCGTTCGCGCTCAAGATCACGCTCTGCGTGATGATCTGCTACATCTTCTACTTCGCTGTGGCCTGGCCCGGCATTTCCACGTCTGTGACCACCGTCTTCATCACTGCGCTCGGCAACAGTGGCGCCATCAAACAGAAGCTGGCCAACCGGTTCGTGGGTTCCGCGATTGGCGGCGCACTGGCCATGTTCGCCACCGCCTTCCTGTTCCCCTACATGGACTCCATCTTCTCCCTGGTGGTCCTGATCGGCATCGTGGCCTTCATCTCCGCCTGGTGGGCCTGTGGCCGCCAGTTTGGCTATGCCGGACTCCAGATCGCTTTCGCGTTTTACCTGGTAGCGTTCGAAGGCTTCAGCGCGCCCACCGAACTCGCGCCAGCCCGCGACCGCCTCATCGGCATTCTGGTCGCACTGTTTGTGATTTGGCTGGTGTTCGACCAGCTCTGGCCCGTGCGGACTATCGCCGCCATGCGTGGGGCGCTGGCCGGGGTGTTAAGGATGCAGTCCCGCCTGCTTCGTGTCTTTGAAAGCGATGCCCCGCACCGCGCCAGTTTGCAGCAGGTCGAAATCCTCCGCGACCAGATCGCGAAGACGATTGCCGGGCTGCGGACCATGAACGACAGCATCGCCTACGAGTTCGGCGTGGACCGGGACGCGCACACCAGGACCGGAGCGCTCATCCTGAAGACGGCCCTGACCTCCGTACCGTTTTTCTGGAACCAGTTGACGGCGCTGAAGGATGAACAGGATCTCGGCTTCCGCCGCGAACCCGGCCTGATCGCGATGCGGAAGAAACTGAGGGAGGACCTGGACGCGATGGCGGCTTCGCTGGCGCAGAAGCCCGCGGCCCGCCTGATGGCAGAAGACCTTGCCTCCCCGGACCGCTTCGACGCCCCCCATTTCCGGGAATACGCGGAGAACACGCTGGAGAAGCACCGAGAACTCCAAACCCTGGTGTCGCTGCTGAATCAGTAGCGCTGAATCAATAGGGCTGAATCAATAGCGCAGAATAAACTTGTGATGACACGGCACTATCGACTTGTAGACGTACGTCATAGCTTTCCACAACGGACATGTTCGGCGATCCACGAACCCTGATCTTAGCGTTGAATCATTGGAGTAGTCTAGAATCAAAAAGAGCAGCAAATGTCGGGGCGTAGCGCAGCCTGGTAGCGCACCTGCCTTGGGCGCAGGGGGTCGTGAGTTCGAATCTCGCCGCCCCGACCATTTCCTCTCTGCTCAACAATGAATCGTTTCCGAACTGCTCCGCATTTCGGCCTTTCTGCCCAAGATGTTTTTCCAAATGAAACACCAGCACGGTGCAACGATGCGCCCCGCTGGCTTCACAAGATCTGTTCCGAAATGACCTTAGTTGATTTCGCGCTGATACCAGCGGAATTCGCATAACGGCGCCAGCCCTCAATCGCCTTCCGTACCCCGGCCAGAATGGGCGGAGCCTTCTTCAGATTGTGCTCCTTCCCGAGAGCCTTCAGGTGTTCGACACCCGGAGCGCGACCCTCCCCCATCACCAGGGTGCTTTGCTCTCCCGCAGGACCGTCGGAAAACGTCAGATCATAGGCCGGTCCGAAAACCCAGCCAGCCGCGTCGCTCAGCAAAAACGAAAAGTTCTTGGCGTGATCGTCGCGGTTATGAGCCAGCACGTTGAAGCATGCCAGCGCATAGGCTTTTTCGACCTCGACAATATTCTTCGTCACCACCCCAACCACCCGCAGAACCATATCGTAATCGAGGGACGGGTGACGGTGATCGGCGTGAATCAGACCGGAGAGGCTGTGCATGTGGACGCGACGGTCGCCGTGTCTGTCAAACCGCCTGGCCCCGAAATACGCCCGTTTCCTTGTCCGAAAGAGGTGGGTTTCCGGCATCTCGACCCCGGCATCCCGTGCCATAAGGCTGTAAGCGTATTCAATCGCGCCGATGTCGCGCGGGTCCTGAGATGACGCGAACTTCACCATCCAATGCGCAAAGCCGGGCTTCAGTGCCGCTGCGCCGTGAACGATCTTCTTTCTGTCCGCGCTCACCTGCGCCACCACCTTGGGACGGGCACCCGCGGAGGACCCGCTCAACCGGAGCAATTCCTCAAAAACCTCCTCGCTCTCTCCGTTGAGCATAATCGCGGATTCCTCGGCAAGTCGGTCGAGCGCGAGCGGTTCATCATCCCCCGCATCCGGGCTGCGGTCCGGTTCATAACTCAGCGCCCCCATCCCGTTTCGGCCAACATAAGCGAGACGGTCGAGCGGATTCAGTTGGCCGCGCCGGATGCCGTGCTTCTCCACCGTGCGGTCCAGCAACAGCCGGCCCCAACCGTCCGGCAGACTGTCATTGAAGACACCGTAAAGACCATCGAAGATCGGGTCCGGCGACGTAAACACGCCGGGTTTCAAGGGGAGCTTCAGGGGCGAGATCTCAATGCCGGAGTTGATGAAGGCCGGGTCGTACTCGAACAGGATCTGCCGCTGCCACAGCGCCAAACGCCCTACCTTAGGGCGTTCGCCGGTTTCCAGATAGACCGTCAGCAATTCGGTCGGCGTGTAGCTCACTTGAGCCGTCCCTTCAGGCGCGACTTCGGTTTCGACAAAAGCTCATCCAGCGACTTCGAGGCCAGACCCGCACCGCCGTCCACGCACACCCGGTCGAAATCCGCGAGACACCCCAGCACGAGCGCCAGCCTGATCAGCCCGTCAAGCGCGATGAGACCGGTATGTTCAAAGCGTTTGAGCGAACTCCAACTCACGCCAGAACGTGCGGCGAGCCCCTCCTGCGTCAGATTCATCGCCAGTCGCCGGGCCTTGAAACGGCCAGCCAACTCCCGTTGAACATCGCGCGGCGTCTTCAGTTCTAGAGACATCATATTGTCCATTACGACTTAAAATATTAGTATAGGTGCAATATATTGTCTATTCGCCAAGGTGGCCAGAAGGTGATCTGATGTCGGACAGAGCCATAGGGGCGCTTCCGGGCGTGCCTGCGAGGCGGACGAAGTGGCAGCTTCGATTCTGTGGCTGGGCGCGGCGTGCCCGGAATAGGTGAACGGGACAACACTGGCTGTAACTGATGGATCCTATCCCCGAAAGGGTCCAAGCCAGATAGGCTTTAGGACGATTTCGGACGCCGAAATTCTGTGCGATACTGCGAGAGTTTCCGCCAGATGATCGCCCGCCTCCCTACCGCCGCGATTCCGATGACTCCAGATGCGCTGAACTCGCTGGACTCGATGGAAGGCGTCTATACGCTTCCGGTGGTAAAGCGGGAGGCGAAGGCGGGTCCGGAGAAGGCGAAACCGCCTGCCGCATCGCCGGTGCCGGGCGCATTGCTGACCCTGGCAATCGGCGCGACCGCATTCGGTTGCCACTACCTGCCCTTCCCGCCCTTTCAGGTTCAGGATGGTGCCGCCGCGAGACACCCAATTTCGGCGGCGATGATCGCCATCGTTCTGGGGATCGCGGTTCGCAACGCGCTTGACTTGCCGCTGACGCTGGTGGAGAGTGCGCGACCGTGGCCCCGGCGTCTGATTCCGGCTTCGATCATTCTGACAGGGGTAGGGCTGAATCTGGGCGTGTTCTACTCGGTCGGGCTGAAGGCGCTGGCGCTGGTAGTGCTGTTGATTTTACTGGCTACGGCGGCGGCGATCTGGCTTGGCCAACTGGTGGGGATCCGCAAGAAGACGGCGATTCTGCTGGGCGCGGGCACGGCGATCTGCGGAACCAGCGCGATTGTGGCAGTGGCCCCCCTGATTGAAGCCGGGGATGACGACCTGATTCTCTCCGTAACCTCAGTGAATCTGCTGGGCCTGGCGCTGATGTTTCTGTTGCCACTGGCGGGTGCGGGCATGCACCTGAGCGATCAGGCGTTCGGGCTCTGGGCGGGAACGTCGATTCATGCGGTGCCTCAGGTAGTAGCGGCGGGCTTTGCGTTCAGCCAACCTGCCGGAGCGCTGGCCACCCTGATCAAACTGGTCCGGGTGGCGATGCTGGCGCCCTTTATCTTCGGGCTGGCATTGTGGCACGCGAAGACAAGCGGGGGCGAAAAGGTGACGGTGCATTATTCGCGCCTGGTACCACCGTTTGTGTGGGGCTTTCTGGGGCTGGCGGCCCTGAACACAGCGGGCCTGATTCCGGTAGTACAGTTCCGCTTCGGAAGCTACGCGCTGTTGCCGGCGCTGACGTTTGCGAGTGAGGTGCTGATCGCCTTGTCGATGGCAGCGATGGGGCTGGAAGTGAATCTGGTGCAGTTCTCACGAGTCGGCGGGAAAGCCGCTTTGGTGGGCTTGCTGGCGAGTTTGGTGTTGTGCGGCTTGAGTCTGCTGTTGATTCACACGATGTTTTGACCGCGCTAACCTTGAGGCATGACACGCCGCGATGCGTTGGGCCTGAGCGTTTCCCTTTTACTGCCTTCGGGAGTTTGGGCGAAGACTGAATTCTGGAACGCGAAGACTCCGGATAAATGGTCGGGCGAAGAGATTGAGAAACTGACGTCGGATTCTCCGTGGGCTCGCGGGGTGAACGTGGAGTTCCAGCAGGATACGGATCCTTTGGTCAGCGCCGCAAATGCGCCCAGCATCGGGCGCGCCGGGCAGATTACGGCTCCGCGCAGTCTTGGAAATCAGATGGAGCTGAATCCGGAGGCCCCGCAGATTCGCGGCGGGGCCAGGAAGCGCGAGCCGGTGACGGTCCGTTGGGATTCGGCGCTTCCGATTCGGGACGCGCTGGGATATCCGCTGCCATCGGGGCTGGATAACCGGTACGTGATCGCGGTCACATCCCTGCCTTACGGAATTATGGATAAGCCTCGTCGGGGAGAGGCTCTGGCAGCGGCGAACGAGCCGATGATTCAGAAGCAGCAGAGGATGCGGGAACTGCTGCAGTCGGCAGCAACGCTGGAAGCGAAGGGCAAAGAACCTGCGCAGGCCGGCGTGGTCCGCCTGGCACCAAAAGCCCAGACCACGTGGCTGTTCGGGTTCTCAAAAGATCTGTTGACCCTTGAGCCGACAGACCGGGAAGTGTTATTCACGCTGCACACCGCGCTGGTTTCGCTGCGGGCGAAGTTTGAGCCGAAGGCGATGGTGTATCGGGGCAAGCTGGCAGTTTAAGCAATTTGTAAGACATTGTCACAGAGGGGCGTAGCGGGGTTCCCCGCGTTGTGTAATGGCTTTTATGCCTTTTCCTGTTGACCGTCGCGCAGTGTTACGTTCTCTGGCCGTCTTTCCCTTATTCTCTGTTTTTGAGCCGCTGGCGTTTGCCGCCGATTTCTGGGTAAAGAAGAAGCCCGGGGATTGGTCTTCGGACGAAGTGGAGCACATGAAGACGAAATCTCCGTGGGCGAAGAAAGTGCATGCGGAAGTAACTGGTGGCGGACGCGGCGGGGGCGGACGCGGCGGCGGCGGTGGCCGAGACAGTGGTGGCGGCAGCGAAGTCGGCGGGGGTGAGGATACGGGCGGCGGTGGTGGCCGCGGCGCGGGCGGTGGTGGTGGTGGCGGTGGCCGCGGGGGTGGTGGTGGACGAGGCGGCGGGGGCGGGGGCATGGCTCCGAGCGTGCCCTCAGCGCCGGCCGGACCCGAATTAACCATCCGCTGGGAGACTGCGGCTCCGGTGCACGCGGCTACGCACATGGAGCTCCCCGAATCATTCAAGGATCTGTACGCCATCTCCGTGAGCGGCTTGCCGCAGCAACTGCTGATTATGGCGTTAAGCGGCGGCGGACGCGGCCGGGGACGGGGACGGGACGGGGGCGCACCGGCGGCGGAGGAAGCTCCGGTAGATCCGGCAGTGCGGCAGAAGCAAATGATCGACAAGCTGCTGCAGTCGGTATCGCTTTCCGCAAAAGGGCGCGATCCACAGGCTGCGGTAGTGGTGCAACAGACGAAGACGTCCCAGGCCCTGATTTTTGGCTTTGAGCGGGCCTCTTTACCTTTGACGGCGACCGATAAAGACGTTCAGTTCACGATCAAGCTGGGAGTTCTGACTGCAAAGGCGAAGTTTGAGCCGAAGGACATGATGTTTGAAGGCAAGCTGGCCCTGTAGCGGAAAGTTACTGAAAAAGAGAGGGCTGCTCCGCACCTGGGGCAGCCTTTTTTCGTTTGGCATGGAGCGGACTACCGACAACGCCTAAGATCTGCATGGTCCGCAAGGCCTGCCGGGGTACAAAAATACGCTGGTTATTGGAATCGGGCTCCGGGGGGGTGATGGTAAAGCCAGCCATCTCCCAACTCAGAAGATTATTGCCCATCACGCCGTCCAGGGTCTCGCCGTCGTTGAAAACCATGCGAACCCAGAGGCCTTCCAGCTTGGGACGGGCGAGGAAGATACGCCGGGAATCGGGATCGCCGCCGAAATCCTTCACAAAAGAAACACTTTTCACTTCGCCGTAAGGAAGCAGCGCGAGGGTGCCGTCCTGCCGCAGAATCTCCACGGCATTTGCCTGTAAGTAGCTGTAAGGGTTGACGAAACCGGTAATGGTTTCGCGGTCGAACCGTCGGACAATAACCTTTTTGGCTGTGGAACTGGCCAACACGCGCCTCGCTGCAGGGGAATGTCTGGAAACGAGTTCCCAAACATTTTTCAAGTTATTGTATCATTAGCAGGATAGAGCCGCGTTACGATTAGCCAGAACGCGGCCCATTTAAAGGATGACCGGCACGGACGCTATAGCCGATTCTGTACCAGCCAATTCCGCGCTTACTCAGGGCGTGAGAAGCTTCCTGAGTTTCTGCCGGATGGAGAAGGGCCTTGCCCGAAACTCGCTGGACGCGTACCGGACTGACCTGGACGAGTTTATCCGGTTCACGCATGCGGCGGCCCCAGGCACAATGCCGGAGGCGGCACTGGTTGCCACTTGGGTGAACTCCTTATATGCCAAAGACTTCAGCAGCCGGACGATCGCACGGCGGCTGAGTTCCGTGAGGGGCCTGTTCCGCTTCCTGCTGACCGAAGGGCAGGTAGAAACCGACCCGACCGAACACCTTTCCAGCCCGAAACAGTGGGCAACAATTCCGAAATTTCTGAATCGCGAGCAGATTGAAAAGCTGATTGCGGCCCCCGATACCACCAAGCCAAGCGGCCTGCGGGATAAAGCGATGTTCGAACTGCTCTACGCCACGGGCATTCGGGTATCGGAACTGGTGAACCTGAAGACCTCGAATCTGGACGCGGGGCTGGGCCTGATTCGGGTAACAGGCAAGGGTAATAAGCAGAGGATTGTTCCGGTTCATGCCGGGGCGTTGCGGGCCATCGCCGATTATGTGGCGGAGGGCCGTCTGGCGCTGCTGAAACTGCGGGCGTCACCATCTCTGTTTGTTACCGCGCGCGGCGGGCCGATGACGAGGCAGGGCTTCTGGGCGTCGGTGCGGATGAACGGCAAACGTGCCGGTATCTTCCATAACCTCTCGCCCCACGTCCTGCGGCATACTTTTGCGACACATTTACTGGAAGGGGGAGCGGACCTCCGGAGCGTGCAAACGATGCTGGGCCACGCCGACCTTTCCACGACGGAAATCTATACACATGTGGTGAGGTCGAGGTTGCGAAAGACACTCGACGAACACCACCCGAGGGCCTGAAGACATGAGTGATTTTGCATCATGAGCGATTTCCTGTTCGTACTTGAGAATCACCTGAATACCGGGCAGAACGGTACGATTGCCGCAATTCAGGCAATCGCCACGGAAGCCGGAACGGGAGTGTGGCTGACCGGCGGCGCTATGCGGGATATGCTGCGGGGCGCACAGATCCGCGACCTGGACTTTACGGTGGAACGGGACGCACAGAAGATCGCAAAGGCGTTGGCCGCGAAACTGGAGGGGCGGATTGTGCTGGAAGACCATCACAAGCGCTGGTCGGAACTGGTGCTGCCGGGAGACGTGCGCGCCTCCGTCTCCAATGCCCGCACGGAGAAATACGCAAAACCGGGCGGCAAACCGACCGTGGAGCCTGCCACAATACACGAAGACCTGCAGCGGCGGGATTTCACGATTAACGCGATTGGGCTCTCGCTAAACCGTGGTTCTAAAGGTCTGCTGATTGACCCGACGAATGGCCAGGCGGATCTGCTGAACCGCGAATTGCGGGCGACCAATCCGTATATCTACTATGACGATCCGGCCAGACTGTTTCGCATGGTCCGATTCCGGCACGCATTCGGGTTTCAACCGACACAGCGCGCGCAACTGCAGTTTGAGAACGCGATTCTGGAGCATGTACAGAAGCATGTTCCGGCAAATGTGATCGCGAAAGAGATTTTGGCGATGGCGCTGGATCCGAGCCTGGCACCCATGCTGGAGGAACTGGACAGCCACGGCCTGCTGGCGGCGATTTCGAAGTCGCTGGCGGGGCCGGCACTGAACGTGGCGGGGCTGGATCGGTTTGAGAAGCTGTTCCAGTCGGTAATGCCTCCGGGAACAACCGGCGGAACTTTGGCATTTCTGCTGACGTTACTGGAGAAGTTGAGCGCAAAGGACCGGGCGGAAGCTCTGTTGGCGTTCGAACTCTCGGCTGCGGATGCTGCGGAGCTGAAAAAACTGGACGTTCAGGCTAAGAAACTAGACGCCGAGCTGAAGACGCCGCGCATGTCGCGGCCCTCAAATATCTGGGAAGTGCTGCACGGCGCGAGTGTGGACGAGGTGATGACGGTGCTGATGCACTCCACCACGCGTTCGGTACAGGACAGAATCCGGGCTTGGTTTGAGAAGTACCAGCCGATGGCGCAGGAAGTTACGGACGAGGACGTGGAAGCGACGGGTGCCAAACCGGGGACTCCGAAGTTCGAAAAAGCCCGCGCCAGCCTGATCGCCGCGAAGCTGAACGCGAAGCCGAAGAAGGAAGAAGAAGCGGAAGCGCCCGGGGAATAGCCGCCTACGCGGGCCGATTCGCCCGGAAGAAAGAACGTATGTGGCGCACAGCCAGCGGAATCCGCTCCTTCGGCTCCTTCCACGGGTACATGCTGACTTCCGAGTTTGGCGCGAGCATGGCGGATTCCATCGCGACGGAGTAGGGGTGTGCGGGGATGTCGTCAGGCAGAATCAGGACGGGCGTCTGGCACTTGCTGACGAAGTCGCGTGTCACCGTGAATACGAAGTCCGGATTGGTGTGGTACATCTTCGTCAGGAACTTTTCGGCTGTCTGCATGGTTAGCTCGGGGCGTCGTTTGACCACCTCGACGGCCCACCCTTTCCGATTCGTTTCATAGGGCAGATCACGAGCCTCGGGACGAGACCCGCTGGGCTGAGCGAGAACGGCGGCAACCACGCGGCCGGGTGCCCGGCGGAGCAGATTCCAGATGAAGGGGCCTCCGATGCAGAATCCCATCACCAGGAACTTGTCGATGCCCAGGTGATCCATGAGGCCGAGCTGGTCATCGGCGAAGGAGTCCCAGGGGTGGTCGATTTCGAGAGGCCCGGTTGACTGGCCGTCCGGGGCGGTGCGGAGGTCGGCGGCAACGCACCGGTACTCGGACTTGAACTCATTGATGGCGTCGAACGGCGCCCCGTTGGCAAACCAGGAGGCTACCGAGCTCAGACCACCGCCAGGGATCAGCAACAGGGGGAAGCCGGAGCCGGCCTCCTGATAGTGAATGCGAACGGCGCCTTTTTCGTAGAAGGGCATGGTGATTTTTCCTTGTCCCGAATTCTGAGCGAATAATTGTGGAGCGGCGGCCATTACGGTAGCGGCAGCTCCTGTTGCCAGCACCTTGCGTCTGGTTGAATCCATGATTTACCTTCCTGAATCATACCCGAAAGCCAGGGAACGAATCCAAGTCAGTCGCTCAGCTGAACCGATCTCAGCTGCGGGAAATACCCGACAGGTTACAGGCTTAGCTCTTCGGCACGAGGCATGCACCCCGAACGCGCGGCAACCGTAAAAATAACCGATACGATAGCGGTCTCCGCCAGCGAGGAAATTGGGACAGTTTGCGTATTTCCACCCGCCACTGCCTGTGGATAACAGGAAAAGGGGCCAGCCACCTTTCGGCGACTGACCCCTTTTTGTTGGTGCGTTGAAGCCGGCTGGTTAGAACCGGAGACGCAGGGTGAGGGATGCGTGACGTGCCTGCACCTGAGCCGAGGTAACCGTACCGAAGTTGGTGTTGGTGTAGGCGGACAAGTTGGCGGGAGCCGTGCAATTGCCGTTGGACGCAGCGCAGTTGATGTTCAGCGTGGTGTTCGGATTGCCGGGGTTGAAGTGGTTGAAGGCGTTGAAGGCTTCAATCTTGAAACTGGCAGTGATCGGATGTTCGCGAACCGAAAGGGAAACTTCCTTCTGGAGCGACATATCGAAGTTCATCACGCCGGGACCATAAGTCATGGTCGGCTGCGCGTTGCCGATGCCATAAGACGTGGCGGACGGCAGGACGAAGCTGGCGGGATTGAACGGGTACCACAGGCGGGAATCCTGCGACGCCTGGGCGGCATTGATGCCGGTGTAGAGCGAGGACGGCGTGGTACCGTCAGCGAGCCACAGGTTGCCGTTCTGCTGGCAACGGAAGGGGAAACCGCCAGTGGGAGTGCCGGTCCAGTAGCCGATGGGTGCGCCATTGGCAGAGCAGGAGACGGCGAGCGCCTGACCGTAGAAGAAGGTACCAACACCAGACCAGTGCCAGTCGTTGAAAATCTGCTTCGCGACAACGTTGTTGTTCATGAATTTCGCGAGGCTGGGGATGTCATAACCCCAGTTCAGGTTGACGGCGTGCGGGCGGTTGCCGGTGACGTTCTTCAGGAGGTAGTCGTTGACGAACTGTTGACGGTTGTAGGTGATGGTCTTGGACCAGGTGTAGTTGGCACCCAACTGCAGCTTCTTGGAGAAGCGGCGGTTCACCGACATCTGGAGGGCGTTGTAGTTGGATTCGCCGTCCATCGTATAGCCCTGAATGGCGCCCCAGTTATAGCCGCCCGAGAGGGCGCGGATCAGGTTGGTGGAGTAGAAGCCTGCCGTTCCACCGCTACCGCTGGTGGGGTCGAGGTACTTCGGATTCGCACCCGTGGTCGGGTTCCAGATGGTGTAGGGCTTTACGGCATTGAAGTCGATGCGGCCCTGGTTGAACTGGTTGTGCGCCACATTGCCGATGTAGGAAACATCGAGGACGAAGCCCTTGCCCAGATCATGCTGGACGCCCAAGCTCCAGTTATAGGTGGATGGCGGCTTCAGGTCGAGCGAGCCACCCGTGGTGGCCTGCGGGGTGTAGGTGGCCGGGGAGCCGATCAGGCTGCTGATGTTGGTGTTGAGGATCAGCGGAGCCACGAAGTTTGGCGGAGCGGCGATGGGACCGACGCCGACGCCGGTGGCGCCGATGGTGTCCACGGTGAAGGAGCGGCCGATGAAGATACCGAAGCCGGTGCGGATGGCAGTCTTACCGTTGCCGAAAACGTCCCAGGCGAGGCCGATGCGGGGCGAAACCTGGATGGGCGGGTTACTGAACAACATCGTGTTGGCGGTCTTGATACCGGAGAACGGCAGACCGTTGGCGGGATAGGACGCCGGGTCGAACGTACCCTGCTGGGCATACGGGTAGACCCTGTTCGTGATGGGGTTGATGGAGGCCTTGTTGGACGCGGGGCAACTGACGCTGCCGCCGACCGGCACAGTGCAGGTGGGATAGAGCAACTGTCCCGAGTTGGCAGCGCTGTAAGAAGCGGTATTGAACGAACCCAGCGTTGCACCCTGGGAGCGAAGGGTACCGATGAACTGGAACCGAACGCCGGCATCAACAGTAATGCGGCGATTGACCTTCCAGGTATCCTGCAGGAACCATTCCACCTGCGTGTAGCGGGCGTGGTTGATCTGCTTCTTGTTGTCTTCGCCGTAACCGTACAGGTTACCGGTGAGGGCGTTGGAGAACGGATTGCCCGTGTCGACCGGGTTGCCGAGATCGGAACCGAAGTAGTAGGTGCCGGCAGTGTTGTAGACCGAGTACACGGACACGTTGCGGGCTTCTTTTTCGATGTAGAGGCCACCCTTAATGGTGTGGGCTCCCTTGATCCAGGTCACGTTGTCGTTCAGGTTCTGCGACTCGTCGGTACCGTCAAAGGGCCAGCGGCTATCGAAACCGAAGCCAGGCAGATTGGGGAGACCGGTGGGAGCAGACTGGGCGCTGAAGCCCGACGGGAGACCAAAGTTGACCTGCGGCAGAAGCTTCAGGTAGTTGGCGCCGAACAGGTTCGGAAGGGCCAGGGTGGTACCGGAAGCGTCCTTGAGCGGCAGTTGGCTGGCGGCGAACGACGAGAGTTCCGTCGGGGAGTTACCCTGGTGGTTGTAGTTGATGCCGGTGGTCAGTTCGTTGATCAGGTTGGGACGGAAGGTGTGGATGTAGGTTGCCGCCAGACCTTTCGACGGATTGTGGTAGCTGTGCGGGAACTGGCCCCAGCCGTCGCCGATGGCTCCGAGGATGGCGCCGTAGCCGGCGTTCTCGAAGTTGTCCTTGATGAGGCGGACAAACATGGTGTCCTTCGGGCTCACGTTGTAGTCCACGCGCAGGATCTTGTCTTCGCGAGGCTGCGTGTTGGTGAACTGGAAGATGGAGTTGTACTGACGGGCGCCCGTGGGATCGACCGTGTTTGGATTCGGGAAGCGGGCGAGCATGGCGTTGCCGATAGCGCTGATGCGGCTGGCGGGAATCTTGTTGCCCACGTAGCAACCGGGACCACCAGCGGCGGCGCAGGCTGCACCGGTGTTGGGGTCGCGGATGAGGATGGCGGAACCGTTGGGGTTCACGGAAGCCGAGAAATCACCGGTCTTTTCAGCGGCGGTCGGCATGGTGTAACGGTTCGGGCCGGCGACGCCGTGGTTGTTCAGCTTATCCCATGAGAAGAAGAAGAACAGACGGTTGCGGTCCTTATTGAAGCGGACACCGGGGATGACGACCGGACCACCGATGGTGAAACCGGGATTCTGGTAGCGGTAGCGGGGCTTCACAACGCCGAGCTTGTTGTTGAAGAATTCGTTGGCGTCGATGGTTTCGTGACGCCAGTCGTAATAACCGCTGCCATGGAACTGGTTGGTACCGTTCTTGATGGTGACGTTCATCTGGCCGCCGTTGCGGGCGCCGTATTCGGCGGTGTAGTTGGAAACGAGGAGTTTCACTTCGCCGATGGCGTCGGGGCTGGGGGACAGCGTGCTGTTCATGGAGTAGTTGCCGGAATCCTGGCTGACAATACCGTCGAGGGTAATGACGACCTGGCCGGACTGGCCACCGTTGACCGTAGGTGTATCACCACCCCAGCCACGGGAATCGTGGTTGCTGAGATCCTGAACACCGGGGAGGCTCTTGATGACCGCCTTGAAGTCGCGACCGCGCGTCGGAGTGTCTGCAATCATTTGCAGGTTGACGTTCTGCGCGCGATCGGAGGAGTCAGTGGCGACGTGAGCCGCTTCGGACTGGACTTCGATGGAGGTTGCGACGTCGCCGACGGTGAGCTTGATGGTGTGCAAGTCAACGCGTTCCTGGGAAGCGATGCTGACATTTGCCTGCTGGTAGCCTTTGAAGCCGGCCTGGGCGATCTTCAGCGTGTAGGTTCCGGGAATCATGGAACCGAAGTTGAATTCACCGGTGGAATCGGTTTTATAGTCGCGAGCCTGTTTGGAGATGTCGTTGGTGAGCGTAACGGAAGCGCCAACAACAACGGCGCCACCGGCATCAACGACGGTGCCGGAAACGGAACCCGTGACGGTTTGAGAGTAAGCCGCGGGCACAATGGCCAGCAGCAGAATGGAGAGAGCACTTACGCATCGTTTGATGCACTTCAGTTTGACTAACTTCATGGTTAAACGGACCCCCTGAGACTCCGTATTTTTGAACAACCTTTAAACACCACCGCCCACGCGGTGGCCCACAAAACGTCTCCGGACACAGCTCTCGCTCCGCCTTTTAACGTTTCAATCCCGTCAATGATATCACTTTGCAATGTCAGTGTGAATGGGGGGGGGAGGCTTCCCAATCAGGATGGGGCGCGGGGGGGGCAGGGCGGGGCGGCAAAATGTGGGCAGAAAGTGGGCAGAATGGAGAGGTTATGGCGTGGCAACACCTGACAATTTCGGCTCGTCCTGCAGAGTACTCGGCGCAGGTAGAGGATTTGCTGGACGGCTGGCGGAAGCGCGATCCAGAGGCTGTGCGCATCTTCCGTTCCTGTTTTCCCGGATTCCTGGACCAGCAAGTCACCTGGCTGGAGAAGAACCTGAGTGAGTCTGAAATGGAGGCGGCTCCGATTGGGCCCGATGAAGCGAGGCTGACACTGGCCCGTTGGTACAGCTTTCGGGATTGGGCGGCTCTGCATGCCTGGGTGGCAGAGGTCGGGTGCCCCGGGTCTGCGATTGCGGCGTTTGAGCGCGCGGTGGAAGCGGTTGTCGGGGGCGAGGCGGAGGTCCTGCGGCAGCTGTTGGCGGAGCGGCCGGAGTTGGTTCGTGCCCGGTCGACTCGGGTCACTTGCCACGATCCGGCGGTTCATGGGGCCACGCTATTGCACTATGTTGGTGCAAATGGGGTGGAAGCGTACCGGCAGAGGACGCCTGCGAATGCTGTGGAGATCGCGAAGATTCTGCTGGAGGCGGGGGCGGAAACAGATGCGTTGGCCGGGATGTATGGCGGGGAGTGCGCCACGCTGCCGATGCTGGTTTCCAGTTCGTGGCCGGCGGCGGCGGGGCTGCAGGTGGCGCTTGCGGAGATGCTGCTGGATTACGGGGCGGTAGTGGAGGGCACGGGTAAGGGGGCCTGGGTTTCTCCGTTGATGACGGCGCTGGTGTTTGGGTATGTGGAGACGGCCAGGGCTCTGGTGCGGCGGGGGGCTTTGGTGTCCACGCTGGCGGCTGCGGCGGGGCTGGGGCTGGTTGCCGACGTAGCGGCGAGGTTGCCGGGGGCTTCGGCGGCGGACCGGCATCGCGCGTTGGCGCTGGCGGCGCAGTTGGGGGAGGTGGAGGTGGTTCGCCTGCTGGTGGAGGCCGGGGAGGCTTTGAATCGGTTCAACCCGGAGGGCTTCCACGCTCACGGGACGCCGTTGCACCAGGCAGCGGTGGCGGGGCATTTGGCGGTGGTCAGGCTGCTGGTGGAAGCGGGAGCCCGGCGGGACATTCAGGACAAACTGTGGCGCGCGACGCCTCTGGGGTGGGCGGAGTATGGCGGTCAGGCGGCGGTGGCAGCTTACCTGGGCTGCGGCTCGAACTGCGACTGATAAACTCTGTGGCCATGCGTGTTTGTGCGTTATTGCTGGTGATGGTGGCGGCGCTGCCGGGATTCGGCCTGCTGTTCGGAATGGATAAGAACGACGTGGAGTACTCGCGGCCGAACGGGAAGCCGCTGCTGCTGGATATCCATGTGCCGGATGGACCCGGGCCGTTTCCTGCCGCGATTGTGGTGCATGGCGGTGGTTTCGACCAGGGCACGAAACGCAGTTATGTCCCGCCCCTGCTGGAAGTCCTGACGAAAGCGAACTACGCCTGGTTTTCGATTGACTACCGCCTGGCTCCGGCGGCGAAGTTCCCGCAACCGGTGGAAGACGTGGATGCTGCCATCCGCTGGGTGAAGAAGAATGCGGCGGCCTGGCACGTGGACCCGGCGAAGCTGGCTCTGATCGGGGAGTCGGCGGGCGCATATCTCTCGACTTACGCGGTAACCCACGAGACTGCGGACACGCGTGTCCCGGTGAGTGTGCACTTCTATCCGCCGTCGAATTACCGGGTTCTGGCGGAGCTTCGCCGGGATCATCCGGAACGTTTTGACATGACTTCCGCGAACCGGCATCTGGCGAATGGTGGCGGGATTCGGTTCTTTGGCCTGGAGCAACTGGATGCGGCAGCGTTGGCGAAGCTGGACAAAATCTCACCGGTAAATGCGGTCCACAAAGGGCTGGGCCCGATGCTGATTATCCACGGCACGCTGGACGATCAGGTGGCGTATGAGCTTTCGCCGAAGATGTGCGAGGCGATGAAAAAGGTTGGCTCGGTCTGCGATCTGATTACGATTGAAGGCGGCAAGCACGGCATGGGCGGGTGGGAGAAATCGCCCGAGATGCTGCACTGGAAGCCCGAGTTAGTGGCCTGGCTGAACAAGAACCTGCGTTAACGGGCGATCACGACTGCGCGAAACATATTCATCAGGGGGTCAAACCGGACCGCGCCTGGGGAGTCACACGCCAAACGCGGGTGACAGGCTTGACATCGGCAGCCACCAGCGCCGCCGCGACGACTAGCGCACCGCTGAGGTTTCGCATGGCCTCGCAGCGACCGGTTTCCGCCGGCTGAGTTCGCGGCGCCAGATCAGGACACCTAAAGCCGCCAGCACCAGCCCGGGCGCGGCCAGCAGAATCAGGATGCCAAGATTCATTACTTCAGCTCGGCCACCCTGCTGCGCCGCCGCAGTCCGATAACACATCACGCATTGGGCAACCAGGCTGGCGGCATGCATCTAAAAGCCCCCCAGGTCAGCATTAGCCAGGTAGAGAGTTATCCAAAGGACGATCCACCAGAAGTTGAGGAAATAAGAGTAAAGGGCGGCAGCCAGCAGATCGCGCTTTCCCACATCCGCGGCGCACCAGGCGAACCAGCCCACGCAGCCCGTGGCCAGAATCCAGTGGGATCCGGTCAGCACGAGGAAAGTACCGCCGAACTGAGTGTCGGGCCCCAGTCTTTCCAGCCAGATCAGGCGGACCCACTCCACGATTTCGAGGAACAGAAAGATAAACCAGCTGGAGATGGCGACGGCGATCCAGCGCACGGCCGGTTCGCGATCTTTCTGGTCGGCCTGGCTGGCTCCCACGGCGAACGTGATGCTGGCACAAAGGGCGAGCATCACCAGCGTAGTGGACATCAAAAGAGACGGAAAATGGAAAGGGACTGGCCAATCCCGAGCCGCGGAGCGCTGGTAGAACATGACGCCCAGCAGCGCCGCGAAGAACGCAAAGTTGGCCACGATAACGATCGCTGTAATGCGGCGGGCACGGGTGGCGAAATATGGCGCGATGTAGCGATTCATGCCCAATACACAAACAGTGCGAGGATACCCAGCCAGAGGATATCGAGGAAGTGCCAGAAAAGCGTGCTGGCCGCAACCCACGTGCGGCCCCGCGTGCCCAGCTCGTACTTCAGCCCCAGAAACTCCACATAGTAAACAGCCAGCAGCGCGCCGACGACGTGCGCCGCGTGCGCCCAGGTGAACACAAAGAAGAACGCGCTGGAGGGATTGCCCGCGAGGTAGAAACCGTGCCCGGCCAGCTGATCCCAGGCGATGAACTGGCCCACCAGAAACAGTGTGCCCAGAACTGTTCCGGCCGTCCACAGAGGATTAAAGAGGTGACGCTTGTTCTGGCGCAACTTGCGGCGCGCCAGATCAAGCAGCACGCTGGAGAGCAAGAGCGCCACCGTGTTGTACCAGAGAATTTTGGGGAGCGGGAGCTTGTGCCAGTCGTTATTCAGACCACGCCGAATGGCCATGGCGGAAAGGAAGGCACCGAAAGTCATCACGCTGGCGCACATGACCACCGCGATGGCGGTCATGGAGGCGGCGCGAGTGCTGCCGTCGTTGGGCGAACCGCCGCCACCGTCCCCGCTGCCACCCGGAGGTAGCAAGGGATCAATCGGAGGGGGGCCGCCGATATTCGACTGGGTCAGAGAAGGCATGAAATCAGTACGTCTCTCCATTATCGGGGTCGGACGCTGTTGCCGGTTCCAGGCTCCACGGGTTCTCCGGTGCCGGAGCCCCGCGCCACAGCGTCCAGGCGAGATTGAAGAGGAAGATGAGCTGCACGGCGGCCAGGGCGAAAGCGGAGTGAGTGATCGCTTTCTGCAGGGGCATGAGGGGCGAGAGGAATTCGAAGCTGGTGAAATCGGCGTAGCGTCGGGGATTGCCCGCGAACCCGGCAAAGTGCATGGGCAGGAAGGTGGCGTAGGCCAGGATGAAGGTCAGGTAGAAGTGGACCTTGCCGAGGGTTTCGTTCAGCATCTTGCCGAACAGCAGCGGAAACCAGTAGAACGTGCCTGCAAAGATGCCGAACAGGGCGGCGATGCCCATGATGATGTGGAAGTGGGCGACCACGAAATAGGTGTCGTGGAAATAGGCGTCTAAGTTGGGCTGGCCCAGGAAAAGCCCGGACAACCCGCCGGTCACGAAGATGGAAACGAAACCGAGCGCGAAAAGCATGGGCGTGGTGAGGCGCAGATTGCCCCGCGCCAGCCAGAGCGTCGCCAGCCAGTTGAAGGTTTTGACGGCGGAAGGAGCACCAATCGCCATCGTCAGAATGGAAAACGTGATGGCCGACCACGGATTCAGGCCGCTGGTGAACATGTGATGGCCCCACACCAGCAGGCCCAGCAGCGCGATGGACATGGTGGCGAAGATCATGGCGCGGCGGCCGAAGATGCGCCGTCCGGAAAAGGCTGAGATCACCGTGGAGACGATTCCCATGCCGGGCAGGATAGCGATATAAACCTCGGGATGCCCGAAGAACCAGAAAAGGTGTTGCCAGAGCAGAGGCGTGCCGCCGGTGTGGGTGCTTTTGAAATCGGCGATCAGCAGGCCGGTGGGGATGAAGAAGCTGGTCCCCGCCAGACGATCAAGCAGGATCAGCAGGCCCGCCGCCAGCAGGACCGGGAAGGATAACAGGCTCAGAATAGCCGTCAGGAACCAGTTCCAGGCGGCAAGCGGCATCTTCATCAGCGGCATATCGGGCGAACGGACGTCGATCACGGTGGCGATCACGTTGATGGAGCTGAGCAGGGCTCCGATGCAGAAGACGGCGATGGAGAAGAACCATAGCGTCTGGCCGAGACCTTCGCCCGGACCCGTAATGGCTCCGAGCGCACTTAAAGGCGGATAAGCGGTCCAGCCGGAGAGGGGCCCTCCGTCTTCGGTCATTACAGAAGCCAGCAGCAGAAAAAACGAAGCCAGCGACACCCAGAAAGAGAGGAGGTTCAGGCGGGGGAAGGCCATGTGTTCCGCGCCGAGTTGCCGTGGCAGCATCAGATTGCCGAAAGCGTTCACGGGGGCCAGCGTGAGCACGAAGAACACCATTACGGTGCCGTGCAGCGTGAGGAGCGAGAGGTAAAGCTCCGGCGTCATGACCCCACCCTGCGCCTGCCGGGGCCACAGCAAATGGAACAGCTTCACCGAGGTTGCGGGGTAGACCAGGTGGAAACGCATCACCAGCGAGAGAAGCAGGCCCAGCAGGACGGACCCCAGTGACAGCCAGAAGTAGAGTCTGGCGACGGTCCGGTGGTGCGTGAGAGAGGTTTTCATGGGCGGCCCGCCAACAAACCGGTCTCGTTCGCGAAACCGCGGGCGTTCACCATGCGGGTGACGCCGAACTCGGCAGGGTAGTGTTTCAAATTTCCCGTGACCAGCCATTGAGCCTCAGCTGCCGCGGCACATTCCAGAAAGCGGTTGTCGTCCTCATCAGAGGCGGCAGACACCACCTCGCCGGGCGTTGTACGGACAACCCGGTCGCGCAGACTGTCCAGAATCTGCCGGGAAGCCTCGCGAATGGCGGCAAACTTCGGCCTGGCCAGAACTTCTTCATACTCCGCCCACACGGGTTCGGTCACCCAGGCCTCCAGTTGCCCCGCCAGCGCGGCGGCTACCACAGCGGCTTCCAGCCCGCCCGGTTTCAAAGCGGCAGAAATCAATACATTGGTATCCAGCACGACGCGCACGAAACTCGAGTTTGCCACAATCGAAGCTGCGGACCGCCGCGCTTACGTATGAAAGACGAACTCGGGAACAGAATGAAGGCCGACTATGAGGACGCGCTGCGGCTCTATGTGCCGCGCCGGACTCACGTGGTACTCCGCATTGATGGCCGGGGGTTTCACACCTTCACGGCGAAACTGGAGCGGCCCTATTGCCGTCCCCTGGCCGACGCGCTCGACCAGGCAGCCCTCCTGCTCTGCCAGGAAATGATCGGTTGCCGCTTCGCCTATGGCCAGAGCGACGAATACTCGTTTGTGTTGTCCGACATGGAACCAGCCACTGCGCCACTCTGGTTCGACGGCAATATCCAGAAGATGGTGTCGGTCTCAGCCAGCCTGTTCACGGGCTTTTTCAACAAGGCCTTTGAGAGCGAGCGAATTGGCGCTTTCGATTCACGGCTGCTGGTGATCGCGCAGCGCATCGAGGTGGAGAAGTACCTGTTGTGGCGGCAGCTGGACGCTTCCGCGAACAGCCTGAACATGCTGGCGTCGGCACACTTCAGCCACGGCGAGCTCGACGGCCGTTCCACAGCAGAAAAGCATGATCTGCTGCATGGCAAAGGCATCAACTGGGCGAAGGAACCCGCCGACTTCAAACGCGGCCGCGCCATCGTACGGGAAGGTAAGAAAGGCTGGCGTGTTGACCGGGAAATCCCGGTGTTCAACCGGGTTCCGGCCTACCTGGAAGCCGCGCTCGGACCCCGCTGATCAGGCCACCAACAGCACGGCCTTGCCCAAAACTTTCCGTTCCGCCAGAGCCTTCATGGCTTCCGGCAGCTGTTCCAGGGTCCAGTCCGCGCATACTTCGGGCCGGATTTTCCCGGCATCCCACAACTCTTCCAGCGCCGCCTGAGTCGCCGCCGGATAGCCGGGATGCGCCTTCACGTGGCCACCCCAAAAGGCGCCTACGACCGAAATATTCTTCAGCAGAATCCGGTTGGCGGCAATCGACGGAATCCGCCCTCCGGCAAACCCAATTACCAGCAGCCGGCCATCCTGCGCGATGCACTTACTGGAGAGGTCGAAGACATCGCCGCCAACCGGGTCATAAATGACATCCGCGCCGCGCCCGCCCGTAATGGACTTCACTTCCTCCACCCAGTCCGGCGAGTTGTAGTCAATCACGTGATCGGCGCCCTGACGATGAGAAAACGCCAGCTTCTCCGGTGACCCAGCGGTCGCGATCACGCGTGCGCCCATGGCCTTGCCGATCTGGATCGCCGACATTCCCACGCCGCTGGCCCCGGCATGAACCAACAGCCATTCACCGGCTGCAAGCCTGGCGCGGTCGCGCAGCGCAAACAGCGACGTGTGATAAACGATCGGCATCGCCGCTGCCTGCGCCCACGCCATCCCCTTCGGCAAACGAAACAGCTTCTTGGCCGAGACAACGGTCTGTTCGGAAAAGCCTGACCCATCGGAAATAGCCAGCGCCGCATCGCCCACAGCCCAGCCCTCCACACCCTCGCCGACCGCGTCCACAACGCCCGCCACTTCCGCTCCAGGCGTGAAGGGAAACGGCGGCTTCACCTGATATTTTCCCTGAATCTGCAAAATATCGAAGAAGTTCAGCGCAGCCGCTTTATTGCGCAGGCGGACCTCGCCCTTGCCCGGCTCCGGCGGTGCAATATCCACCCACGCCATGCCCGTTGGCTCACACCACGCATCCACTTGCCAGCACCGCATTTATTCGTCTCCTTCAAGGCCCGCCAGACGCCTGGCGAACCCCTTCTTCTCTTCAATATTCATCTGCCGCGCAATCTGAATTCTTTGCGCCTGCGGGCTCCCGGCCCCGTGCATCGATTCCGTCAGGTAACCCACCGCATTCCTGCCCAGCGTCATGTTCTCAATCAGCCGCAATACCCTTCGGCGCGCTTCCACGTCCACGCCCGCCCGGCCCTGCAGGTACTTGCGCAGCAGCGGACCAGTTTCTTCAGAAGCGAAATCCTGCGCCGAAGGCATGGTCGCCACCAGCCCCCCGGCCAGATCCTGCGCGAGTCGCGCCATCTCATACGGGAACCGCGTCACATTGTGTTTGCAGACGTTCGCCAGCAGATCGTCCGGCTGATAATTCCCCGCCGCCGTCTGCCGCGACTCGTGCGAAGCGGCAATTCCCGCCCCGTAAATAGTCTCGTTCAGATGCGTCATCTCCACCAGCTTGTCGCGAACGTGCGAAACCCCGGCCACGCCGTTGTGATCCGCAGCCAGCGCCGCCGCGCCGATCAGAACATCGCCCACGCCGGTCTTACACACGTACGACCGCCGGTGGTAGCTGGTAAACCGTTCCACCAGGTCCGCCGCGAATTCCGTCTCCCCGTTCATGAAGATCAGGTCGTTCGGGACGAAGACATCGTCGATCAGAATCATCGCTTCCTGGCCGGAGAACTCCAGGTTCCCGGCATCGGCGGCGCCGGGTTCCAGCGCCCGCGTGTCGCAGGATTGCCGGCCATAAATGAAGGTCAGCCCAGGGTGATCCACCGGAATAGCCGCCACCACCGCGTAATCACGATCCACTGTGCGCAGCCGCATCGTCGGCATCACCACCAGCCAGTGCGAATTCAGGCACCCGGTCTGGTGCATCTTCGCCCCGCGCAGCACCACACCATCGTCGCGACGCTCCACAATACGCACGAACAGATCAGGATCCGCCTGATCCGCAGGCCCCTTCAACCGATCGCCCTTCGGATCCGTCATGGCGCCGCCCAGCGTGTAGTTTTCGCGCTGCATACGGCCCAGAAATTCCCGGAAGCGCGCATGATAGCCCGTGCCGTGCGCGCCATCCACGGCATGCGTCACGGTGAAGAGGGCGTTCATCGCGTCCATGCCGACACAGCGCTGGAAGCATGTTCCCGTAAGCTGTCCCAGTTTGCGCTGCATGCGGTTCTGGCCAACCACATCGGCCACCGATTCCGTCACATGCAGAAACCGGTTCACGCGCTGGCCGGAAATCGTGGACCATGCCGTTGCCAGGTCCGGATCTTCCACCGCCAGGTCATAGGTTCTGGCCACAGTATTAATGGAAGGCCGAATTACCGGGTGATCCACCGGTTCTGAAACCCTCTCGCCCATGAAATACACCCGCAGGCCGCGTCCCCGCAGACTCTCTACGTACTCCGCTCCTGTGCGAATCAAGGTTGGTCCCTCCCGGACCATCCTAACGTGTGGAGGTGCTAACTTGAGGCAATGACCCCAGCGGGGAAAATTATCGTGGTTACGGGCGGCGCCAGCGGCATTGGTGAAGCGCTGGTTCGCCGGTTCGCGGCCGACGGTGCCAGATTCATTGCGGTGGCCGATGTAGATCTCGCCGGCGCCACCCGCGTCGCAGAAGCTACAGGAACACGAGCCTGCCATCTGGACGTTGCCGATGAGGCGCAAATCCGCCATCTCGTCGCTCAAATAGAAGCCGAACAAGGCGGCATTGACCTGTTCTGCTCCAACGCCGGAATCATCCTGGAAGGGGGAGCCGAAACTCCGGACGCCGACTGGGAACGCATCTGGTCGATCAACGTAAAAGCGCACATCTACGCAGCCCGCGCCGTCCTGCCCGGCATGCTTGCCCGCGGCTCCGGCTACCTGCTGCAAACCGTCTCCGCCGCCGGCCTGCTCTCCCAAATCGGTTCCGCCCCCTACTCCGTCACCAAACACGCCGCGCTCGCGTTTGCCGAGTGGCTGGCTATCACGCATTACGACCAGGGTATCCGGGTTTCCGCGCTCTGCCCGCAGGGCGTCCGGACCAACATGCTGGACGCCGCGCAGGACGGCATGGGGGCCCTGCTGCGCGAATCCGCCATCTCCCCGGAACAGGTTGCCGATGCCGTGATCGCGGGTCTGGCCGAGGAGCGATTCCTCATCCTGCCCCACCCCGAAGTCGCCGAGTATTTCTACCGCAAGGCCACCGATTACGAACGCTGGCTGCGAGGCATGCGCCGCCTGCAAACCAAAGCCCGCGATCTGGACACCGCCTGATGGAACCCGTCTCCCATTTCTTCTACTCCGACCGCCTGAAACTGCAGCTTTGGGACTATGGCCAGGACGGTAAACCGCCCCTCATCCTGGTCCACGGCGGCATGGACCACGCCCGCAGTTGGGACCGCATTGCACGCGCCTTCTCCGCCGATTATCACGTCTACGCCTACGATCTGCGCGGCCACGGCAACAGCGAATGGGCGCGCGGCGGCATGTACACCGTCCCCGAACACGTTCTGGACCTGACAACGCTTGCCGCGATTGTCGGTAAAGACGAACCCCTGCGCCTGGTCGGCCACTCCCTGGGCGGCATGATCGTGCTGCACTATGCGGGCCTGTTCCCCCAGACCCTGATCCGCGCCGTCTCCCTTGAGGGCATCGGCTTTCCGCCGCAACACCGGATCCATAGCCCGGCGTCCGAACGCCTGCGCCGCTGGATTGGCGCAGTTCGTGACATGGACACGCGCACTCCACGCAGCTACCCAACTCCCGAAGCCGCCGCCGCGCGCATGAGCGAAGCCAATCCCCGCCTGTCGCCGGAGGTGGCACGCCACCTGACCCTCCACGGCACCAACTGGAACAGCGACGGCACAATCTCCTGGAAGTTCGACAATTTCGTCCGCGCCATTCCGCCGCTCGGCCACGATCTGGACGATACCTCCGAAATCTTCAGCCAAATCACCAGCCCGGTGCTTTTCTTCTGGGGCCTGAAGAGTTTCGCGCCGCTGCCCAGCGAGGATCCCCGCTACCTGGCCATTCCGCAGAAGCGCCTGATCATCGCTCCCGACGCCGGCCACTGGGTCCACCACGACGAACTCGAGCTGGTGGTGGAGGAAACCCGCAAGTTTCTGGCCTGATTGCTGGCTGCTGCTTTGAGTTAAAGTAGTCTGCGTTAAAGTAGTCTGCTGATGTCACTCAGCTATCTGGCAGGCCCCTCCATCCCGCTGCTCGACACCACTATCGGCCAGCAACTGGAGGTGACTGCCAACCTGTTCCCGGATCGCCTGGCCCTGGTGTCGCGTCACCAGGCGGTGCGTTTCACCTGGGCCGAACTGCTTGCCGCTACTGGCCGCCTGGCACATGGTCTGCTGCGGCTTGGCCTGCAACCGGAGGACCGCGTTGGCGTCTGGGCCACCAGTTGCGCCGAGTGGATGCTGTTACATTTGGCCACCGCCAGGGCCGGAATCGTGCTCGTAAATATCAATCCGGCGAACCGTGCCCATGAGCTCGCCTTTGTGCTCCGGAAATCCGGTATGAAAGCCATCTTCCTGCGCGACCGCGACGCTCGCGTGGATTACAGCGCCATTCTGAGCGAAGCGGTTGAGCACGGGGCCCGGAACGGGGAGACAGCGGCGCTCAAACACACCGTCCTGTTCGGCACCACCGCCTGGGATTCCCTGGGCACCTGCACGGACACTGTGCCGCTGCCCAACGTTAGCCCGTGGGACGTCACCAATATCCAGTACACCTCCGGCACCACCGGGCTGCCCAAAGGCGTGCTGCTGACGCACCACAACATCCTGAATAACGGGTATCTCATCTCACTGCAGATGGACTACACGGAGCGCGATGTGATCTGCCTCCCCGTCCCGCTCTCCCATTGCTTCGGCTGCGTGATGGGCACCATGTGCGCTGTCACCAGCGGCGCCGCCATCGTCCTGCCGAACTGGACCTTCAACCCCCTCCTCACCCTCGAAGCCATCGCGGAGGAGCGAGCCACTTCCATCTACGGTGTCCCCACCATGTTTATCGCGGAACTGCGGCACCCGGCATTTTTACAATTTGACCTGAGCAGCTTGCGGACGGGGATTATGGCCGGAGCGCCCTGTCCCATCGAAATCATGAAACAGGTTCAGACGGACATGCACTGCCGTCAGATGTCGATCGCTTATGGCCTCACGGAGACTTCCCCCGTGTTGACCATGCCCCATCTGGATGATGACCTGGAGCCGCGGGTTTCTACGGTCGGCACGGCGCTGCCGTGTACAGAGCTGGCCATCGCGTCACTGGAGACCGGCGAGTTACTGCCGCGCGGGATACAGGGCGAGGTTCGGGCTCGCGGCTACGCGGTGATGAAGGGTTACGACAGGGAACCGGAAGCCACGGCGGCTGTAATTGACGCCGATGGCTGGCTGCACACGGGCGACCTGGGCGTAATGCGCGAAGACGGCTACATCAAGATCACCGGCCGCGCCAAGGACATGATTATTCGCGGCGGGGAGAATATCTATCCACGGGAGCTCGAGGAGTTTCTCTACACGCATCCCCACGTGGCCGAGGTACATGTTACGGGCCTGCCTGACGCTCGGCTCGGCGAAATTGTGCTGGCCTGGATCCGCCTGAAGCCCGCCCATGAGTGTACCCAGGAAGAGATCCGCGACTATTGCCGAGGAGAGATTGCCCATTTCAAGATTCCGGAAGTGATCCGTTTCGTGGAGAGCTACCCCACCACGGTGAGCGGCAAGATCCAGAAATTCCGCATCCGCGAAATCGAAATGGAAGAGCGTGGCCTCAAAACTGTCGCCACAGAAAAAATGGCCTGAAGCACCAGGGCCGCAAACACACCGCGGCCCCCACCTGGCTCTCGCGGCCCCTGCCGATCCGGCGTCGGGCATCCTGATCGCCCCACCCGGTTCAGCGGAGCCGTCCACGGGCGCACAAAACGACGCCGGGCATAGAAGGTAGTTTTGGAAGCAAACCCTCTATGCCCGGCGTCATTTAGTTTTTGAAGCCAGCCGAATCGCGCAAGTTGCGGAGCGATTTGGCTGGCTTCATTTAATCACGGAAGCGTTCAATGAACGCGGTGGAACACTTAGATGGTGCCGCTCCACACAACATGGCTATAGCCCGGGGAGACGGAGGCGTCCGCAGAGGCGACGGACGGGGAAAAGTTGATTCCCATCCCAATGGAGATCCCGGGAAGCGAGCACAGAGTTCCGATGGTGCTGATAACCGGCCCCAACGCATTATCCACGGCCTGGCTTCCCACTTTGTAGCCGGCATTGAGCATATCTTTGCCGGAAACGCCTTTCTTTGTGGAAGCAACAAGGGCTTTCTCAGCGGTCTGGAAGGTACCGAATAAGCCCTTGAGGTTGTCCATTGTGGGGTTGGGGAAAACCCAGCCCAGGCTCGAGCTGAACGTGAGACCCGCGCCGGCGGCCATACCAAGTGAATAAGAGACACCTTCATTGGCTGCTGTCGAATCTCCGGCACCCAGGCTAACACCGAAACCGACGGTAACGCCAGGTTCCACATCATTGGTGCCTAAATTAAAACTTACGCCGGTGTTGGTCGACATGGAGTAACCAAAGGCGCCATTCGCGAAAGGTTCCGTGTTCATGTTTAAGGCCGCAGACCAGCTTCCGTCGCCAATCCAGCCACCAGAAACAGAAACAGACAAGCCCCAGGTGGAGCCTCTGTAATTGGAGGCGCTGGTAGATGTGCCGGTCGCTTTGAGGATGCCGATACCCTTGCCAATTTCGGTCAGGTCATGGGCGATAGCTTGATCGGCCGTTTTTCCACTGAGGAGATGGCGAAGGATGCGGTTCAGTGCCTCCAGATCGTCCTGGTCAGCGTGTTTCAACAGGTTAATAAATGGTGCCATGGCCGCCTGCTCAGACTTCACGGAGCTCTGGCCGCCGGACTTGCATGATTTCATGATCAGAGACTCAAGGTTTGTTCCATCGGAAATTGCTGCCTTCAGGTACGGCGACGCGGCGCTGTAGGCGGCTTTTGATGCGGTGACAGTTGCCTGATAAGCCGCTTGGAACTTAGCCACATCTGCTGCCACAATCGGCTTGCTCTCGGCTTCGATTCGCGCCTTCAGACTCGCGTACCCGCCATACACACCGGCCTGTGCATCGGCAGCTGCCAGGTTTGCGTAGCCCATGGTTTGGGCCACGGTGGAATATGCAGTGAGTTCGGCTGCGTTAGAGTATTTTGAATAGGCGGCGGCGGTTGACGCGAAGCCGGCCGTGGCCACCGTGGTTGCCTCTTGCGTTGCATCCGTAAAGCCTTTGCTTACTGCCGCTGTATTCTCGGTAGCGGTATGGGTTACGGTCTTGACCGTGTTATTGACCGTGCTGGTAACCTTCTTCACACAATCGTTGGGGTGTTTGACGCTGCATTTGGCGGCTGCGCTGCTCGCCATCGCGCAGCCGATAAAGGCGACGGAGATGGCCTGGGTGATTCTGTTTCTGTTCTTCATTTTAGTAGTGGCTTCCTTATCTTGCTCACGGGTGAGTTCTCCCGGGTTCTTGTTTTTGAGCGACCGACGCAAGTCCTTGATGCGTTCTGTGAATACCGTGCGTGCTGTAGCTTTTTTGTTTCACGCCGGCTGATGTTTTTGCGAATTGCGATGAAAACAAAGGCTATTGAGGTAATGGACCGCTCCTGTCCAGTTGTGATGGTACCATCAGGCAGTAGTACTATCGGACAGAATCTTGACAGTGTCTTGCGGCCGCGATCCTTATCTTCCGATTTGCCGAAAGGTGAGAAATGTTATGCAAAGTTCACAATCCCCCAGAGTTGCCCTCAGGTTCCATAACGGCCCCCCCTCCGTCCGTGCTTTCGGTCCACGTCAGGTGAAGTCAGGACTCCGGCTAACAGCATTACTGGTTGCCGCGGTTTCCCTGTCAGCGGCGACCCGCGCAGGGGATGCGCTGCTTCGAAAAGCCCGCGCGCTGCCCGCACCCCAGACCGTCGCCGATATGGACGCCCTGTTTGCGTTGGCGCGCCAGGCTTTGGCCACAGATCCTGGGGACATCGAATACCAGCTGGAATTCAGCCGCGATCGCGCGCTGGATGGTCTGTTTCATGCGAAAGCGGGAATCGCTTACAGAGACGCCGGCAAACTGGACGAGACTTTGGCTGAATTCAGCAAGTCGCTGGCGATCGACCCCGCCAACCCCATTGCCGGGGTCGAAGCGGAACGAACCCGCCGCGCCATGAAGGAACGGGCCGCAAACCCGACGGGCCCCTCGCTTGCGGAGCTTCTGGTCAGGCCCGAGCTGACGCAAAGCGCACGCACAGCAACGCGTTTTGCCAATGCGCAATCAACCCCAACTCTAAACACGCCATTGAAGCCGCTGCCGTTGCTGCGGGTGAATAAACAGCCATCGAGCGAGGTATTTGCGGCACTGGCAAAACTCGCCGGCCTGAAGATCTTCTTCGACCCCGACTACCGCGACGCAGACCTCGGGAGAAACGGTATTCTCGACTTTCGCGGCCTGTCCCCCCAAACGGCGCTCAACTACCTGGCGTCGGTCACCAAGTCTTTCTGGAAGCCTCTTGCGGCAGACTCCATCTTCGTCACGAACGATGATGCCCAAAAACGTGCCCTCTATGAAGACGCGGTCACCAAAGTTTTTTACCTGAACAACATAACGCAGAAAAGTGTCCTCGACGAAATTGCAGGCACGCTCAAAAGTCTGGTTGGTATACGCCAGGTAGAAGTACAGGCCGACGATAATTCCATTCTGGTTCGTTCCGACGCCGGCCGCGTCGCTTTGGCGGAAAAGCTCATCGCCGACATCGACAGGCCAAGGGCAGAAGTAGTGATCGATGTGATTTTCCTGTCCGTGGATAAGGATTGGGTGCGCAATCTGGGCCTGCAACTGGGGAGCAGTGCAGCGGTGAACTTTGCCCCCAGTCCAGGCGTGGCGACCTCGGCCGGGGGCTTGGTTTCTACCTCTCTGTCAGCCTTAACGCATCTGGGCACCGGTGACTTCTCGGTGACCCTGCCAGGGGGGGTTGTGAGCGCTCTCTTACAGACCACCGGAACGAAAGTCCTGAACCGCGCTCAGTTGCGGATGCTGGAAAACCGCAAGGCAATGTTGAATTCCGGTCTCAAAGTGCCTTACGCCAGCAGCAGCTTCCTTCCGGGAGGCAGCGGGAATGTCTCCGCTTTGGTGAATACTCAGTTTACGTACCTGGACGTCGGCTTCAATCTGTCGGTTGAGGCTCACGTGCATGAGGTGGAGGCTGAATTGGATTTGCACGTTGAGTACGACGTCTCTTCTGTTGCCAGCTACGTGGTGCAGGGTGGTCTTTCGCAGCCCGTGCTGTCCCAGCGTAAGCGCACAACTGATGTGCGCGTGAAGGACGGCGAGGTCAATTTCTGGGATTCCGTGACGCAACAGCAGGACAACGTCGTCATGTCCGGGACCCCAGGGCTTTCCAGCATTCCCGGCATCGGCAAGTTCTTCACCGGACAACACCGGCAACACACCGAATCGCAGATCCTTACGCTCCTGGTGCCCCACATCATTCGGAATAAGGAGATCCCTGCGATTAATCTGGCCGAAATTGCCACAGGTACCGATCAAAACGTACGACTCTCTTATCCCGAGCCTGCCCAGACCGAAAAGCAACTCTCTGATGAAATTGTAGATGTGGTCGCGACGTTGCCGGCGGCAGCAGCGCCGTCCTATGCTCCCGGTCAGCCTGGCGGTTTCCCCGGTCAGCCTGGTGGTTTCCCCGGCCAGACAGGCGGTTTCCCTGGCCAGACAGGCGGTTTCCCTGGCCAGACAAGCGGTTTCCCTGGCCAGACAGGCGGTTTCCCTGGCCAACCGAATACAGGCTTTAATACCGGCTTCCCGTCGGCAGTACCGGGTGCGGGCTTCCCTTCGGCATTCCCCACCCCTCGCTAAGCCGTCCCCGCCATGGCGGGCCGAACCAAAGCGCACGAGCCTCCGAAGGCAATCTCGCTTCGGAGACAACCTGCGGGCCCGTTTTCGTGTCTCCGTCGCGTACAGCAGTTTTTCGCGGGCGGCGACCACCTGGAGCGGAGGCAGTCACATACCGCCACGGCGAACGCCAAGCCATCTCGTTTTCTGCAAGTCTGAATACTGGTTGATCCAAACCTTACTTGCGAAAAGCGGCGGAGCAGGCACTCCACCAACGAAGCGCTGCCAGGGCTCTAAGCTAGGCAGCTTCAATAGCCAACTGACAGGTTCCTTTCCCTCTTTGTTTCGGTTGGTCAAAAAGCTCGGGGTGCGTTGTTCCGCAACCTGTGCTCCCGAAGCAGGTGGTCCCCGACGACGGTGAACCTGCCTGATTCCGCCCTTCCCGCGCCCCGGGTGGAAAGTTCCACAATCTCAGGATAGAATCTAGTAGACCTGAACGGAGCGTCAACATGACCACGAACAACCGAAGAGATTTCCTGAAGACCGCCACTGCCCTTGGCACCGCGACTTCGCTCGCGACTTCTTTCAGCAGGCCGGCATTTGGCACCCGCCCTGCCGCTTCCCGCGTGCTCGGCGCCAATGACCGCATCAACATCGGCGTCATCGGCTGCGGTGGCCGTGGCTCCGGCGTCGCCCGCGACATGGCCATCGCCGGGGAAACCGAAAATGCCCGCATCGCCATGGCCTGCGACGTTTATCAGAAGCGGGTGAATAAGGTCGCTGCCCAGCACAAGGTGAAGGGTACCCTGGACTACCGCGAGATTCTCGACAATCCCGAAATTGACGCCGTCTACATCGCCACGCCCGACCACTGGCACGCCGCCATCGCCATCGCCGCCATGGATAAGGGCAAGGACGTTTATGTGGAAAAGCCGATGTGCCACACCATCGGCGAAGCGAAGCAGCTGGTCAACACAGTAAAGGAAACCCAGCGCGTCCTCCAGGTCGGCTCCCAGACCACCTCGGGCGACCAGTGGGCCAAGGCGAAGAAGGCCATCGCCGACGGCATGATCGGCGACATGCTGCTCAGCCAGGGTTCCTACCACCGCAACTCCTTTGATGGCGAGTGGAACTACCCCATTGACGCCGCTGCCGGCCCCACCGGCAAGGGCGAAGACTACATCGACTGGAAGACTTTCCTCGGTTCCGCCACACCCCGCCCCTTTGACGCGGACCGCTACTTCCGCTTCCGCAAGTATTGGGATTATTCCGGCGGTATCGCCACCGACCTTTTCTATCACGTGGTCGCTCCCATGAACATCTGCTGGGGCGAACCGCAGTTCCCCCACAAAGTGATGGCGGGCGGCGGCATTTACGAATTCCACGACGAGCGCGAAGTGCCCGATACGTTCCACCTGATTGGCGATTACCCCAAGGGCCACTCGCTGGTTCTCAGTTCGTCGCTGGCCAATTCGCAGCATATTCCGGGCCTCATCCGTGGCCACGCCGGCACGCTGACAATGGTGGATCATGGCAAGTTCGAAAGCTATTCACCCTATATCAGCGTTCGCCCCGAAATTCGCAACAAGCGCTATGTAGATCCCACCTGGCCGCAGCGTTTCGGGACTGAAGAAGAAGTTCGCATCGCCGTGCCGCAGGAAGACATTATGCAGAAGCATATCGCCAACTTCCTTAGCTGCATGCGCACCCGCCAGAAGCCAACCCTCGATGTGGAGACCGGTTCGCGGGCCCAGGTGTTAATCACCATGGCCGTGCAGTCTTACCGCCAGGGGAAAGTGCTGTATTTCAACGAAAAGACCTGGGAAGTTACCGATCACCCGCCAGTCGCCGTCCAGGGCAGCATCACGCCGAAGAAGGCGTAGTTGTTAATGTAACCAGCGTTCCTGCCGTGCAGGTGATGAAGCAGTCCGTTCCTTCACCACCTGCACGGTACCGAACCGCCGCTCTCGTTTCCGGAAGTGGTCCAGCGCAACCCTCAAATCCATTGCCCCGTATTCCGGCCACATCACCCGCGTAAAGAACAACTCCGCATACGCGCATTCCCACAACATGAAGTCGCTCAGCCTCTGCTCCCCCCCGGTGCGGATCAACAAATCCACCGGCGTCTCCTGCCCCAGTAATTGCTCGAAGGCTTCCCGCGTCACCGAACTCCCGCCACAGCTTTGCGACGCCCGCAGGATCGCTTCCCGCGCCGAATAATCGATCGCCAGCCGGAGGTGGATCTTGCGGCAGTGCCGCGTCATCGCCTCGCCTGCTTGAATTGCCTCCAGCAGCCTTGCCGGAAGCCGGTCCCGCCTGCCAATCACCGTGAGCCGGACGCCGTCCGCCGCCATGCGCGGTGTTTCGTCTTCCAGATACCAGGCCAGCAACTCCATCAGCGCGTTCACCTCTTCCGGCGGACGCTGCCAGTTATCCGCCGAAAAGGCGTAGGCCGTCAGCGTAGTCACGCCCATATCCGGTGCCGCCTCCACCACACGCCGCAGAGCTTCCGCCCCCGCGCGGTGTCCCAGTGCCCGGGGCAGGCCAAGATCGGTCGCCCATCGGCCGTTCCCGTCCATGATGATCGCCACATGCAATGCGCTGTTATTCATAAAGTAGTTGGTTTTGTAAAGTCTGAGGGTAAATTTTTTTACTTCTGGCGAGTTGCCTGGATCAGAGCTTCCATATGAGTCAGGTACTGCTCCAGCGCGACCCGGCCCGCGTCAGTCAGGCCATATTCCGTGCACGGAACCCGGCCTTCGAACCGCTTGGTGCAGGAAACGTAGCCGGCTTCTTCCAGCTTGCGGGCGTGCACGCTCAGGTTCCCGTCTGTCGTGCCCAGAATCTCTTTCAGATCGCGGAACGTGAGGCTTTCATTCACCGCGAGCGCGCTCACCATACCCAGACGCAGGCGCTCATGGATCACGCGATCCAGAGCCTTCGCCGCCGTGGTTGCCCCGCCAGGCAGGGCCCGCAGACCGCCACTGTGTTGTTCTATGCGTGCGCTTTTAGCCACCGAAATGCCTCGCAATCAGATATCCAACGCCCAGATGCAGACCCCCGAAGCCGACAGCCATCAAACCATCGCCCCAGCCAGCCGGAGTGAAGGCGGCCACGCCGCCCAGCACCAAAAATCCGACACCCATCAGCGGGACGGCGCGCACCGAAAAGGCGCCCGCCGAAGAGACGCCCAGGCCGTACAGCAGTAGCCACATGGACGGCAGCAACGCCTGCTGGCCATCTCGATAGAGCATCACCGTCAGCATGGCCCCAACGAACGCGGAGGGCGCCATCGCCAGCACAAATCTGCGAAAAGTGCGCGACACGAGGGGATTTCCCTCCCGCATTGCCTTCCGGTACGAAAACGCGAGGCCAATCGCAAACGCCAGCATCGCCTCGCCTGCCCAAATTGCCAGCCATGCCTTGGGACTCTTCGCCAGATGCGCCGCGAAAGCGGCGAACAGCGCCGTCGCGCCCATCAGCATGCCACCCAGTCCGGGAACTGCAGTGAATGACCCGGAACGCTCCATCGTGCTCCGGATAAACTCAAGGTTGTCGATGGCCTGCGAGTGCAGCGCCACGGGTTCCTTGCGAATTGGTCTGATAACGGCCATCTGGAGACGAGTATAACCGGACAACGGAGAACTTTGCAATACAAAGTTTAAACGGACATCCATCCGCACGTTATGCTTTTCATGTAATGCCCGCCCAGTTTGTCGCCAAACCTTTCTTCTGCCCACCTTCCGAAGAATTGCGCTTTCTGCCCGAAGGGCCGCGTGTCCTGCAGCATCACCCCGGCAAACTCGGCTGGGTCGCCATTCAGCACGGCGCCGACGCGCGGGAAGGCAGCTTCAATCTGCTCGACCTCGCCACGTGCCACAACGTCAGCCACGCTCTCCCGGGCCGCCCCGGCTTCTTCGCGGAAACTACGGACCCTGGCCTGCTCCTGGTGGGCCTGGAGCGGCATCTGGCATGGTTCGACCTCCGCACCGGCCACTTGCGCCCGGACCGCATCGAAGTCCCCGCCCACCCCGCCTGCATCATCAATGACGGCCTGGCGGTGGAAGGTGGCGTCATCTTCGGTGCCAAGCATTTGGAGTTCAACCAGGCCATCGCCGAGCTCTATTTCTTCGACGCCGCCACCAAAGAGGTACGGTCTCTGGTGGGTGGCCAAACCTGTTCCAACGGGAAATTTCTTTTCGGCAACACCCTCATCGATATCGATTCCACTCCGAAACAGATCAGTCGCTACCAGTTCGACGCCGGCCTTCGCCGTGCCCAGTCGAAGGAAAGCGTCATAGCCCCCGACCGTCTCCCCGGCTTCCCGGATGGCCTCCGCCCCTCGCCCGACGGGGCCAGCATCATTGTGGCCTTCTACAACCCCGAGCCGATAGCCGATGGTCGAGCCCTCGAAATCCGCCTGAGTGATGGCGCGATCCTTACGGAATGGATCGTTCCCGGGTCCCCCCGCGTCACCTGCCCGGAGTTCGTGGAACTCGATGGCAAGGTAAAGCTGCTGCTCACCACCGCCGTGGAAGGCATGTCCAACGAAATAAGGCAGTTTGCGCCCGGGGCAGGGAACCTTTACATTGCCGATACCCCGTTCCGCAAACTGCCTTCCGTTCCGCCGTTAGTGGCCGTTTAGCTTAATTTATTCGACCTGCTTTATTCAACCTGCTTTATTCAACCACGCCAAACGCAATCACATTCCCGCTGGCAGCCACCGCCAGATACTCCTTGCCATCGAACTGGTAAGCCATCGGAGACGCCTTCCAGTTCTGGCTGGTCTGGAATGACCAGAGCAGTTTCCCGGTCACCGCATCGGCCGCCGCGAAAGCGCCCGATTCATCTCCGAAGAACACCAGGCCAGTCGAAGTCGCCAGCGTGCCGCCCCAGGAATTCGCCTCGCCCTTCTGCGGCAATTCCCACTTCACCGCCCCGGTCTGCAGATCCAAAGCGCGCAGAATACGATGCGGCTTCGTCTCCGCATCTGTCTTCTCGGCACCACCCAGGAACGGCTGACCAGCCTTCCATTCCACGGGCCGTAACGAATAGACCGAGCATTTCTCGTTCGTCTGGATGTAGTACATGCCCGTAGCCGGATTGAACGACGGTGAATACCAGTTCGTCGCACCGTCCTGGGAAGGACAAACCCGTGTTCCCTTCGTCGAGGGCTCCTGCCCGGCCACAAACTGCGGTCGGCCATTGGCGTCCACGCCAGTCGCCCACGTCATTTCGTTGATGAACTTTTTCGAGAGCAACAATTTCCCGGTCACCCGGTCAAACACGTAGAAGAACCCGTTGCGATTCGCCTGCGCCAGCAACTTCCGCGGCTGCCCCTGCCAGTTCGTATTCAGCAGCATCACGGTCTCGGTGGTATCCCAGTCCCACAAATCATGCGGCGTCGTCTGGTAGTGCCACTTCAGCTTGCCCGTCTTCGCGTCCAGCGCCAGAATACTGTCGGAGTAGAGATTATCGCCGCCACGCTCCTTGCCGTTATAGTCCGGCCCTGGGTTCCCCACCTGCCAGAAAATCGTATCGGTATCGGCATCGTAAGACCCCGTGAACCAAGCCGCCGCACCGCCATGCGCGATACCGTTGCCCTTCCACGTTTCAGAACCCGGCTCACCAGCGTTCGGAATCGTCCACGTACGCCAGACACGCTTGCCCGTGGCAACTGCGTACGCGGAAATAAAGCCCCGCACGCCTTCTTCGCCACCGGCCGTACCGGTCACCACCGTGTCGCCAATCACCAGCGGCGCCGACGTGGCGTTGTAGTTCTGGTGCCAGTCCGCCATCTCAATTTCCCAGATAATTTCGCCCGTTGACCGGCTCAGCGCCAGCAGATGAGCGTTGTCCGTCACCATGAACACCTTGTCACCCGCCACCGCGACGCCGCGGTTATTCCCGCCCGCCGCATTGCCCACCAGCTCCCGCGTTTTCGGCCTTTGGAAATGCCAGATTGCCCTGCCGGAACCCGCATCCAGCGCGAAGCATTCATTCGCGTTCGTCACAAACATCACGCCATCCACCACCACCGGCGTACCCTGCAGCCCGAACGCGTTCGGCATCGTGAACACCCACTTCGGAGCCACCTTCCGCACGTTCGCCTTCGTAATCTGGGTCATCGTCGTGAATCGGTTACCGGTCAGGCCACCGTTATAAAACGGCCAGTTCACCTCAGATGTCACTTCGCGGTATTGCTTCGCATCCACCCGGCGCAACAAATGAATCTTGCCATCGGAACCCCGCATCTGCAAATCTTCCAGAGCTTCATTCACCACCATGCCTTCCACCGTCTTGCCATTTGTGAGCGCCGCTTTCAGCGCGTACGGCCGGAACCCGGTCTCACGGGGGATCAGGGCACGCAGCACAGCAATCAACTGCGGCATCTCCACAGCCGCCACGGTATTCGCCGGCATGCCCCGCGTGGGAAGCCCGTTGCGCACCGTGTTCGAAATCTGTTCGTCGCTCAGGTTCGGCATCCGAATCGCGATGGGCGGTCCGAGTTCGCCACCGTTTCCGTCGGAACCATGGCAGCCGGAACACCGGTTCTCAAATACGGTGCGGCCCGCCGCCAGAGGATCCTGCGCCAACGCTGCGCCTGCAAAAATGACAATACTAAGGAATCGAATCACAGGCACTAATGTAACGCAGCCTGCACCGGCGTATGCTGGGAGTTTGAGCTTATTTCTATGGCTATAAGACGTTTCCTCCTTGTTGCAGGCGTATCTCTGTGCATTTTCTTCCTGGCGGGGGCAACCGCCCCCACTACGGAAGAGCGCCTCGAACAGGCCCGCAGCCTCGGCAAAGCCTTCTACGAGAACCCCACCACCGCAGCCGAAGCGGTCACGGAATTCAGGAAGGCTCTCGACCTTGCGCCGAAGTCCAACCGCGAGAAACTGAATTACGCGCTGGCCCTGCTGCACGCCGGGTCACCGGAAGCCGCCATCAAGCTCCTGCTCGAAGTCCAGAAACTGGACCCCAAACTCCCCCATACCTGGTTCAACCTCGGCGTTCAGTACCGCAAGAGCGGCAGCAGCGCTCCGGCCATCGCGCAGTTTGAGCGCATGCTGAAGCTCACTCCCGATGAGCCTGTCGTGCACTATCAGCTAGGCGCGCTCTACCGCCAGGAAGGCCGTATGCCCGAAGCGATCACCCGCTTCGAACAAGCCTCGAAACTCAACCCCCTGCTGGCCGCCGCCCACTTCCAGCTCTATACGCTCTACCGGCAGGCAGGCAGACCTGCCGATGCCGCCGCGCAGCTGAAAACCTTTCAGGACCTGAAGAAACAGCAGGAAAGCGCCGCCACCCCCGAAGACGTCGATTGGTGCAATTACGCCGAGATCTACGACCCCGCACGTCCCGTATCCCCCGCACCGGCAGCCCCGCCCACTTACTCAGACCGAGCCCTCCCCGGCACCGCAGAGGGCATGCTGGTCCTCGATTCCACGGGCAAGGGCCAGGCCGACTTGCTCGTCTGGTCCGCCAGCGGAGCCACCCTGTTCCTGAAGGGCGAAACGCCAGCCCCCAACGCGGGTCTCGAAACCATTAGTGGCATCACCCATATCGCCGCCGGAGATTTTGATAACGACGGTCTTCCCGACCTTTGCATCCTCACCCCACAAGGCCCGGGCCTCTATCACAACAAAGCCGGAGTCTTCGAAAAGCTCACTACTCTCCTGCCCCAACGCGCCTTCAATCGTGCCGTCTGGCTGGACTATGACCACGACTACGACCTTGACCTCGTCCTTCTCGGTGACAACCCCGCCCTGCTCCGCAATCAGGGTTCGGCAGGCTTCACTGACCAAACTGCAGCCTTCCCCTTCCTGAAAGCCAGCGCCACCAGCGCCACAAAACTGCGTCTGGACCCGGATACCAAAGCCTTCGATCTGGCCGTCTTCTATCAGGGACACGCGCCCGTTCTGTATCGGGATCAACTCGGTGGCCGTTATACAGCCGAAGCCTACAAGGGCGAGCCGCGTTCCCAAACCGAACTGGAAGCGGACTTCGATGGGGATGGCCGGCCAGACCGCGCACGCCTGGTCGGCAACACGCTTCACCTGTTGCACAATGACACCAAACCGGCAAATAACTGGGTCCGAATCCAACTTGCCGGCGTAAAAAGTCTGAAGCTCGGACAGGACGCGGAAGTGGAAATCAAAACCGGCCAACTCTACCGCAAGGCCTTCTATGAGGGCTTCCCGCTGGTCTTCGATATCGGTGCCTACACCCAGGCTGACGTCGTCCGCATCACCTGGATGAACGGCCTGCTGCAAAGCGAAGTCCGTCTCGCCGCCAACAAGACCCATCGCATTGAAGAAGCGCAGCGCCTCTCCGGTTCCTGCCCCATGATCTGGACATGGAATGGCCGCGAATTCGAATTCATCACCGACGTGCTGGGTGTCGCCCCCCTCGGTGCCAGCGATGGCGACGGCACCTACTTTCCAGTCGATCACGATGAGTTCGTCCTCATCCCCGGCAAGGCCATGCAAACCCGCAACGGCAAGTACGAAATTCGCATCACCGAAGAACTCGCCGAAGTCTCCTATCTCGACCAGCTGCATCTGGAAGCCATCGATCACCCCCGCGGCACCGAAGTCTTCACCAACGAGAAATTCAAGTCGCCGCCGTACCCAGAAGACCGGCTCTTTGAGGTTCACAAGCGCGTCTATCCGGCCACCGCGACGCAGGGCGCAGCCAACGTCCTCCCGTTCCTCCTCCACCGCGATCAAAGCTACCCTGCAGATTTCAAGCGAACCCCGAACGGGATCGCCGAACTGCACACCCTGGACCTGGATTTCCCCGGTACATCTTCAAACCCCACGCTGTTCCTCAACGGCTGGGTTGATTGGCCGGATGGCAGCACCTTCCGCGCCGCCGCGCAACAGAACGCCGGCGGTCCCGTCTTCCCCAAACTTGAAATGCAGGATGCGGCTGGTCACTGGCAGACCGTGAACGCCGATATGGGTATGCCCGCCGGGAAACCGAAGACCATTGCCGTGGACCTCCATTTCCCCGCCGGCAGCCGGAAGCTGCGAATCACCACCAGTCTCGCCGTCTATTGGGACGAGATCTTCCTCTCCGAAAACACCACCCCGAACGCAACCCACCGCACCGCAATCACTACCCAATCGGCGAACCTCCACTACCGCGGCTTCTCGGAATCGAAGATCGATCCCACCCGACAACAGCCCGACACCTATTCGTATCGCCTCGCCGCCACCATGCCCTTCTGGAACCCCACCCCAGGCTTCTACACGCGCTTCGGAGACGTCCTCGATCTGACCCAGGCCATCGACGACCGCATGGTCATCATGGGCTCCGGAGACGAACTCACCCTGCAGTTTCCTGCCGCACAGCTCCCCCCGCTCAAACCCGGCTGGACCCGCGATTTCCTGCTTAAAGTGGATGGCTGGGCCAAGGATCATGACCCGAATACGGCCCACGGCAACACCGTGAAGCCTCTGCCCTTCCACGGCATGCGCGTCTACCCCTACTCAAACGGCGAACACTTCCCCACCGACGAAGCGCACCAGAAATACCAGCGCCAGTTCAATACCCGCCCGGCGCTCCGGCCCCTGCAGCCTCTTAGCGAATAAGCGTCGCGATCCTGGCATTCAAAATCTGAATCTGGCGCAGGTCGTCTTCCGCCTGCTGTATCGAGTTCTGCACCCGGGAAAGGTCCCCCGCCTGATTGCCCGCCGCAGCGTGTTCCCGGTTCTGCTCATTCAGAAGAAATGCACGGTAGACATCGTTGGCTTCGCGGTAGCGACGCTGTAAATTCGCAATCTGCGCCTCCCGGCGGCGATTCAGATCTTCCACCTCGCGCCCCACGGCAGTAGCTTTGGTGGCCGCCGCTTCCGCCTTCGCCACGCGCTCGGTCAAAGCCTTCTGCGCAGCTTCGGAAGCGGCAGTCCGATCCGCCTTGATTTGTAGTTCAGCCTGCAAACTCACGGCGGTATTCTTCGCCTGCCGGACGCTTTCTTTCCACTCCTCCACCTGAGCGGCAAGCCTGCCCTGTTCCTCAGCCTTTGCCGCAGCAGCAGCGGCCAGCTTCTGTGATTCCTCCGTGGCCACCGCCACCTGCTGCCGCAGTTCCGCAACCGTGGCATTCAAATCGTCAATCGCCTTGTTATCCACCGCATGAACATACTGCGCGGGAGCCACCCCGGCGGGCACGCGAATGATCCGTTCTCCGGGTATTGCCGGGGACGCCGGCGCTTCCGCAACAGGAGTCACTGCCCCCGTCGCTGCCACACCTCCGCGCGCACGCTCCAGTTGTGCCACGCGCCGCAGGGCCTCATCCCCCCTGTGTTCCGCCCTCTGCCACATCACCAGCGCTGCAACCGCCACCACCGTCGCAACCGCCAGAAGCCCAGGTAATAGTCTCCGCATCGGCATCACCTTCGCAGCGAAAAACGGGAGTGCCCGGGGACTTCCCGGTCTCCATTAAACAGATGTACCGTCGCGCTCTTCGGAGCCCCGGTCGGCAGTTCTAAACCCACGCTCCACCATTGCTGCGCCGAAGTCAGAACCTTGTCAATTGAGGCCGGAATATCCCCGGCACTCCGGCAGAACGCGCCCGTCCCGCCGCTCTCTTCGGCAAGCTGCAGCAGACCCCGCTGAAACGCCTCATTGATAGGATCGGAGAAGTAGTGCAGGTGCACAAAAAACAACGGCGCCTGAAAGCCCGCCAGGGCATCGGAAAGTTTGCCCATTTTCTCCTTGATGAGCTGATCCGGGAAGCGCCGGCTCAGGTCGCCCGCGTCGCTCGAATTGATCACCGGATTCGTGAAATCCTCCCGGCTGTTGTAGACATTGCTGTCCGTCAGATACACCACCGCCACCCGTACACTCGAATGGCTCAACAGGGAATCCGCCATCTTCGCGGCCGGTTCCAGGGTGTCCAGCAAGCCCGCCTTACCCGTAACGCCGTACTCCTGAATCGCCGACAGAACCTTTTGCCGGTCGGGCGTCGGATCCACCAGAACCTCCAGCACATCCTGCGACTTCACCACCGCCACCCAGGTATTCGCCGGCAGTTCCTTCAGGCGATCGGTCAGTACACCCCGAGCCGTATCAATCAGCGAGATATCGCCCGTCAGATCCAGCACCAGCAAAACCACCAGGTCGTCCTTCGGTCCCAGCGTCTTCAACAGTGGAGCCTGCGAACTCTCAAACACCGCCCGAAAGGCACTCTTATCCAGTGGCGGATCCTGTTCCTGTGCTGCCACCCGCAGCACCATCGGCGGGATGTTTCCGCCATCCGCTGCGCGCAACAAGCCCGCGAATACGCATAGACCGAGGATGGCTCTTCCGTTGCGCATCAGAAACTAAACCTCATCCCCAACTGTATGACACGCCCGCCGCGCGACCCGATAATCTTGCCCGCATTCAGGTTCGGAGCCGACGCCGGTCCAATCAACATGTCCGGATCCGTCCAGTTGCCCGTGTTCGTAAAATTGAACCCGGTAGCGCTGAATTCCACCGCGCTTTCCTGAGACAAAGCAACATGCTTCGTCACGGAGAGATCATGATTCTGGTTCCCCGGCGTCAAGAGGTGCGGATGCGTCCGTGGCCCGTTGCCGGCCGTGAAGTCCGCTGGCTGATCAAATGCCGCCGCGTTGAACCACTGTTGCGGAGAACGGTCGGAAACCCCAGGCTCAACGCCCGGCACAATGTTCACCCGCAACGAGTCAATCAGCCCGCCGGTGTTATTAAACAAAGGTCGCAAAGCCAAAGGTTCCCCGCTCTGCAGCGAAGTAATCCCACTTACTGACCATCCATCCACCAGGTACCGCCGCCAGTCTTTGAACGCCAGTATCGGCTTGCGCGAACCAATGGGCAGATCCCACGAAAAGCTAAGTGAAAAGCGTTGCGGATTGTTACTCGATGTCAGCGCCCACTCGCTTTTCTTGTTGTAGTAATCCTGAACGCCGAACGGCCCTGAGTAATCATCCATCTGCTTCGAAAACTCATACGTGGAAGTCAGCGTCAGGCCACTCGAAGATCGCTTCTCGATTCGCAGGGCAGCCGCGTTACGTTTGTAATCCCCGGTCGGCGATGAACTGTGTACATCGAACCGCTGGTACTGCGGAAACGGCCGCAGGGTCGCCCGGAAAGCTTCGTCATTCAACTGGTCGCGGTACACCAGATTCGCCAGCGGAACAGCGTTCGGATTCGCCGTATTCACAAACAATCTCTGGCCACGGGCATGCGCCAGCGTTACTGCCACTATCACCTGTGAGGGTAACTGGCGTTCCATCGAGAGGCTGGCGGATTGATAAAACGGCAGAGCCCCCGATGCGTCCACCAGTGCGGCAACCGTCTGATTGGCGGCGTCAGACCTGTAGTCCGGCAAAACCTGGGGCAGGGAAGGCAGCCCTTTGGACAAAACCACCGCGGGCTCCAGCTGGATGTTCGGCGAAATGAAATTCGGCGTCCCGTTGATGCCCTGCGTGCCCCATTGCGTGGTGTAGATCGGGATAGTACCGCAACTCAGCCCGTAGCTGAGCCGAACCACACTCCGCGAATCGCCCCGCGGATTCCATGCCATACCAAGGCTGAGAGCGGGCCGCACGGTGGTGGGCTGCAGCGATCGCCCCTGGCCGTTGCGGCCGGCAAAGACAAGAGCCCCAGGCAGCCCGTTCGCCGGGTTAATCGCGCTCAGCGAAACGCTGGAGAACCGGTCATACTTCTCGGTCCGGGGATTCGAGATCTCCACCGTTACCCCGCCGCTGAAACTCAACCCCCGCGCGTATTCATAGTTATCCCGCAGCCCGATCGAACTGTATGTCCCGCGCCAGTACGAAGGGTTATCCGTCGCCGAAGCCTGCGCAGCCTCGGCATCTCCCAGCAGGAAACTGGCGAAGCTGTGCCCCGTGTTCACAATGCCCGGCAGTGACGTCAAGCCCGTGCCAAACCGGAAGAACCCAGCCGGATAAGGCGGCAGATAAGCATTCACCAGGAATCGGCGGAACTGCCCCGTCGCGCGCAGCCGGTGTGTCCCTTCCCGCAGCGCCAGGCCGTCGGTCAGGTAGTAGTAGTTATGCGAACTGACGGAGTCCGGGTTCGGCCGCCCCATCGGCAGATATTCGGTAAACTGAAAAACCGGAAAAGCGTCTTTCAGCGGCCCGCGCAGGCCAATGGCTGCCACTGCGCCGTCCTGCCCCGGACGGCTGTTCACCGAACGGTCAATCGGCGCGTCCAGGGTCACCGTGTTCACCGTGGAAGCGTTCCGCGAAAAGGTCCAGTCCACAGTGGCGCGACGGGCATTGTAGAGACGGTCATTCGCGCCCGAATCGGCAATCGTATCGAAGTAGCGCGGAGCCTGCGCCAGACCATTCGTGTACGACGCGGTCCCCGTAATCCGGTGCCGCTCGCCCACCGCGTGATCCAGCTTGAAAATCATGCCGTCCGCCTGGTTTACTTCCGGCGCAAAAACAAAGTAGTTGTTGCGATCGAAAGGCCCGGCGTTCGCGTTCGCTGTCGGGTACAGCGCAACCGCCCGCATCGCCACCGGGTCCAGTCGGCTGGCGGGAATTCGATTGCCCGGAAACGGATCCCGGCCGTTTTCCAGGTTGTCCACCGACACCGGCAAATGGCTGTTCCAGGTCGGATTCGGACGCGTGGAAAGCGGGTCGTATATCTTCAGTTCCGCTCCCGAGTTGTCCACCGTCTGCGAGAAATTACCCGTCCGCTCCGGCGCAATCGCCACCGTGCGCAGATACGAACGCCCAATGTGCTCGCGGACCCCTTCATACGACACATTAAAGAACGTCTTTCGACTGCCGTTATAAAGTTTCGGAATCACCAGCGGGCCACCCGCGTTGAAGCCAAACTGATTGCGCTTCAGAATGTCGTGCTGCCCCCCCCGCTGCCTCACTTCATGCGGCACCGCATCCAGCACATTGTTGCGGAAATTTTCAAAAACCCGCCCGTGCCAGGCATTCTTCACCCCCGCTTTCCGGGTGGCCTTCCGCGGAGAATCCGCGCGCAGACCCATATCGCGGGTCAACGTCTTGAACTCCTCGGTGGCCCGTTCAAGGTCGGAAGGTTGTCTGGGCGGAGCAGCGCGCTGCTGCTGAAACGCCCACAACGTTGTGGACAACAACAGGCCTGCCGGCAACCGCCATAGAGAGTGCATTCGCAATCTTCATTCTACAAAACTTACACGATTACTTTGAGCAATTCTGCCAGCACGATCTTGACCGCCTCAAACGGGTCCGGGGCCACAATACTATTTGCTTCAATAGAGTAAAGCCCCTGGTAGCCCATCTCCACAGAGATCCCCACCGCCTTCGCAAAGTCAAAACGTTCCCGGTTCAGTTTCACGTGCGTAACCCCGTGCGCCAGCGGATACAGCATCCGCAGACCCCGCGCCCGCGTCTCCTCGTCCGGGAAATTGCCAATATCCGGGTTCGCAAACGCTCCCGATGCCCTGATCACCTGGACCAGCGTCTCCGGCGTCGTGGTGCCGCGGTTCTCCATGATCACCGCTACTTTCTTTGCCTTGCCATACGCCACCACCGTTTTCAGGCCGTCGATAGCAGGCCCCAAATGGTCCGGCGTCAGATTCCCCTGGTTGATCATTACGCTTGGTGATCCCAGGGTTGCCGCATGGTCAATCCACTTCTTCGTCAGCGCGATGGCCTCCGCCTGGAGCTTCGGGTCCTGCGCACAGACGCTCACAATGCCAGGCGTGCCGGTCGCGTCAAATTCCAGCGGCATATCCACCACCCGCGATTTCGCCTTCTTCAACCGCCCTTTGAACTCCTGGAAGTACCCAGGCTCCGTTGACGGAAAATACATCTGCTGCAGTTCCAGATTATGGATACCGAAGTGGTCGGCCATCATGTCCGGGAAGTCCAGCAGGTTCAGATCTTTCACGATCTTCGGTTTCCCGTTGTCGCGGGTATCGGGCATCCGCGTCCCGAAATATGAGGTCATCACCGAGACCCTTCGGAGCGCCCGGGGCGTCTGCGCAGAAGCCAGTCCGGCAGCGGTCATCACAATAAAGTCGCGGCGGCGCATCATTTTATGCCTCCTGGGCACGAGCCAGTATACAAGGATTTGGTGCCCGGTAGAATGTCAGCACGGATGCCCTCAGCCCCTGCCACCACACGCGCTTCACGGGTTCTCTCAGTCGATGCTCTTCGCGGCCTTGTCATGGTCATCATGGCGCTCGACCATACCCGCGACTTCTTCCACCTCGACGCCATGTCTTTCTCGCCGGAAGACCTCGCGAAAACGAATACCCTCCTCTTCCTCACCCGCTGGATTACTCACTTCTGCGCCCCCGTCTTCATGTTCACCGCCGGCACTGGAGCCTGGCTTTGGCTGCATAGCGGGCGGCAGAGTCCTGCGCGAACCCTCCCCCAACTTTCCGCCCATCTTTGGAAACGAGGCCTGTGGCTGGTGCTTCTGGAACTGACGGCCCTGCGCTTCGCCTTCTTCCTCAGCCTCACTACAGGCCCCGTCCTCCTCACCGTCTTATGGGCTCTCGGCTGGTCCATGGTCGCGCTGGGCTTCCTCGTCCGTATGCCCCTCCGTTGGCTCACCGTGCTCAGTCTCGCCGTCATCTCGCTCCACAACCTTGCGGACCCCATTGCACCCAGCCGCTTCGGAGCTTTTGCGGGGCTCTGGAAAGTCCTCCATCAACAAGGCGCCGTAGTTATCAATGGCGTCGTCAGCATCACCGTCTATCCCCTCGTCCCCTGGCTCGCCGTCATGGCTGCGGGCTACTGCTTCGGGCCCGTCCTGAGCCTGGAACCCTCCAGGCGCCGGTGGTGGATGCTGCAACTCGGGTCCTGCATGACCCTCGCCTTTCTGGCACTCCGTACCCTCAATATCTACGGCGATCCCCTGAAGTGGAACGGAACCTTGCTCTCCTTCCTCCGCGTCACCAAGTACCCCCCCTCACTCGATTTCCTGCTCATGACCTTAGGCCCCGCCCTGCTCGTCCTCGCAGTCTTCCATGGCCGGGCCTTCGGCAAAAACAATCCCCTCATTGTCTTCGGCAAAGCTCCGCTCTTCTACTTTCTGGTGCATTTCTCCGCCCTCCACCTGTTGGAGTTCCCCCTCGCGCTGCTCCGCTACGGCAAGGCGGATTTCCTCTGGAATCCGCTGCCCTCCATGGGCGGCCAGACCAGCCTTTACCCTGTCGGCTTCGGCTACCCCCTCTGGGCCGTCTACCTGCTCTGGATCTTCCTCGTTGCCGCCATGTATCCCCTTTGCCTCTGGTTCAATAACCGCAAGAGTCGCGGGTAGTCGAACGGGGTACGTTTATCTTAGAGAAGGACGAGAGACGACATGATTTTTACCCCGGATACCATTCTCAAAGCGCGACGAAAACTCCTCAGTAAGCTGGAGGACAACCAGCCGCCAACACCCGAAATGTGCCAGGCGCTGCTGGACCTCGATCCGCAGGACCACATCGCCATTCTCTGGCAGGGCCGGTTGAGGTTCGCCGCCGGAGATCTGCTCGCTGCCGAAGAACTCTACTGGCGAAGCCTCGAAGCCCAGCCATGTGCCGCAACTCCGTACATGGAATTGTCCCGATTACTGAGTGACAGGTCCGAGACAGACGCGCTGGCCGATGCCCTGGCCGAACTGGGTCTGGCCAAAGTCCCTGCGCTGGACGACGAAGACGAAGCCCCTCTGGACGCCGTTCCGGACACGATGGGAGTTCTTCCGGCAGGCTTGAAAGCTCTGTCGCCGGACCAGCAACGCTGGCTGCTGGTCCGGGCGGCCCGGGAGAGACGGGCCACCGAACCCGCAGAGGTAACCGCAAAACTGCATCGCCTCCGCGTGTTGCAGAGCATCCTCGAAGACGACGAACCCTCCACCGAAGCCCTGGACGCCATCCTGAACGAAGGCGAAACCCTCGTCCCGTATCTCGTCGCCATCCTCCGGGCCTGGGCCAACGATCTGCTGGGCGACGAACACGACTCCACCGTGGAAAACACCCTCGCGCTGGTGGGCGAGTTGGGGACGGCCGAAGAAATCCCCCACCTGTTGGAGTTTGCGGATCTGACGCACCAGGCTGCGTCCGGAACCAGTTTGTGGGCCCTGGGCCGAATCGTGCAACGCTTCACACCCCAGGCAACGCAGATCTTCCGCATTCTCATACCGGAGTTGGATATGACCGGGCGGCTGATTGTCGCTGAACAGATTTTCCAGCACCGGGCGCTGGATCCCGACGGCAAGTTACTGGAAGCCCTGGCAGAAAATCTTCAGGCCATCAAGGGCCCCGAGCGCGACAAATTCTTCCCCCTGCTCCTCGGCGGTATGGTATCGGCACAGGGCGCAAAAGGCGCACAATTGGGGCGCGCCCTACTGCTGCGGCATCGGGGCAAGCTCGGTTCCCGCGCGCAGCGAGAATGCAATGAGATGATGCTGCATTTTTCGCAAGGTTCTGTCGACCCGGTTCCTTTCGAAGCCTCAAAATGGACTGTCTACGACATCTGCCAGGGCCGGGCCAGCTGGAACGAACCGGATGAGGCGGCGGAAGCACAACCCGCGGTCGAACAAATCCGGCGGGCACCAGCCCCGGGCCGCAACGACCCTTGCTGGTGTAACAGCGGCAAGAAATACAAAAAGTGCCATCTGGAGTCCGACGCGCGCGGCGAAGTCAGCCGCTCCTCCGGCCCGGGCGAGAGGCAGATCAATGAGTTCTCCGCCCTGCGCGAGAGGCTGGGCGATTTCCTGGGGGCATCACTCAACGAACGGGAAAGACGGCACGTTGTGGCGGAATTCGTCGGAACGAACGGACCAGATGATGATTTCGACGAAGTCGCCCTGGTGGACTGGATTCTGCACGATTGGCTTTGCCCGCGCTTTGGCAGAACCGTGATGCAGGAGTTTCTGCGCCGCCACGAGAGTCGGCTTTCGGCCCGCGAACGCGAAATGGTGTCAGCCTGGGCGCAGAGCTTTGTCAGCCTCCACGAAGTGGAAGAAACCGACCCCGGTGTCGGTGTCCGGCTCCGCGATCTGGTCTTGGGTGGCACCGTTTTCGTTTATGACCAAAACATGTCCCAGGAATTGGTGAAAGGGGACGCCGTATTCGCCAGGGTTGTTCCCGGCGAGCGGGGCATGGAACTTGCCGGGGCCGGTGTTCGGGTGCACCGGAACAATATTCCGGCCCTGATGGCATGGATGGAGGAAGCTCGCACCGCCCAAAATCTCGACTGGCGACCCTACCTGAAGACGAACTGGGTCCCCCTGCGCCGCCAGGCAATTACTACCGCGAAAACCCAAACCCAAGCCCTCCATCTGGCCAACTCCGATGGCGAGGACCTCGTCATTTCCACCGCCATCTACCAGGTCGACAATGAGACCTCAGTGCTGGAAGCCCTGCGGAAAGCCCCAAAACTCGAAGCGGAAAATGACGATGCCGGGTCCCCTGTATTCGTGTGGCTCAACAAGGCGCCCACAATCCTGGGCAGAATTTCCCTCGGGAACGGCGAGCTTCGCCTGGAAACCAATTCCCGGGAGCGGTTGGCACTCGGAAAGAAGCTTCTGACCAGGCTGAAACTGCAAGCGGTGCAACATGTGCGCGACGAGTTCCAGACGGCAGAGGCCTTGACCAAGGCGGCGGCCGCGTTGCCGCCACCCGAGCCGAAGGCGGTGCCCCCCGCACACGAAGAAATCCCGGACGCGTTGCAAGGGGAACTGTTCACCGGATTCCTGGAAGATGACTACGGCAAGTGGCCGGGTACCAAACTGCCCGGGCTTGGCGGGAAGACGCCACGCCAGGCAGTTCGGTCCGCTGCGGGTCGTCAGGCGGTGGTCGAAATCCTGCATAGTATCGAAAATGGCGAGGAGCGAAAGCGGCTCAGGGGTGAGGTATTCTACGACGTTTCAACAATCTACGCCGCGCTCGGCCTCAAAAGGCTATAGATCCCTCGGGTTGTAGCCGATAATAATGGTGTGTGGAACCACGATCGCAACTCGGATGAAGCAGTAACGCTCAGCACCCATGAAAAAGCGCTTCGCATCAATCTGGATGCTATGCGCTATGGCACTTTCGCGGAGATTGGCGCGGGCCAGGAAGTGGCGCGCTGGTTCTTCCGCGTCGGCGCGGCCGCCGGTTCCATTTCGAAGTCGATTTCCGCCTACGACATGGCTGTCAGCGATGCGATCTACGGCCGGACCAAGCGCTACGTTTCCCGCGAACGTCTCCAGAGCATGCTCGATCATGAGCACACCCTGAACCTCGAACGGCTGCGGCCTTCCCGGGGTGATACAACCGCGTTCTTCGTTTTTGCCGACACCGTTTCAGCCCGGAACTTCAAGGGCACCAACGAATGCCACGGCTGGATGGGAGTTAAATATCAGGCGCACCCCCGGGATGAAGATAGCCAGGTTCTGATCCACGTCCGCATGCTGGATAACGAAAACGGCCTGCAGCAGGAAGCGCTCGGCATCGTCGGCGTGAATCTGCTCTATGCCGCTGCTTTTCTGCACCACAAACCAGACCTGATGGTGCAGTCCCTGCTCGACAGCCTCAGCACGGAGCGCATCGAAATCGACATGATCGAGTTCTCCGGCATTGAGTTTCGCCACGTGGATAACCGCGTGATGAGCCTCCGCCTGGTGCAACTCGGGCTCTGCGGCGCCGCCATGTTCGGGCCTTCCGGTGAAGTCCTGCAGGCAGCCGAAGTTCTGCGCAAGCATCCGGTACTCGTGCAAAGAGGCAGTTTTCGTCCCGTTACCAACGTCAACATCGACATGCTGCGCAGCGCGCATGCCCGGTTTGCCGACGAGCTGGCAGTTAAGCCCGATCAGATTGTCGATCTTATGGAGATCACCATGCGGAATCTCCTGGTCACCGGCACCATCGATTTGAGCGATTTTCTGGCGCGGGCCGACGTTCTGGCCGCTGCCGGCAAGACCGTCCTGATTTCTGATTACCCCGAATACTACCGTCTGGCTGCCTGGCTGTCGCGGAACACCCATGAGCCCGTCGCCATCACTCTGGGCCTGGACAATCTCCTCGATCTCTTCGAACAAAAGTACTACGAGAATCTGGAAGGTGGCATCCTCGAAGCCTTCGGGAAGCTCTTCACGCGCGACCTGCGGATCTATGTCTATCCCATGCGTGATCCGGCCACCGGCGTAATCAGGACTCTGGAAAATGTCGAAATGCCCGCCAAGGTCCAGAGCCTTTTCCGGCATATCGTCGACAGCGGTCGCATCCGCCAGCTGGATAACTTCGACGAGAGCGTCCTCCACATCTTCTCGCGCGACGTGCTGCGTCTGATTAAGGAAGAGAACCGGACCTGGATCACCATGGTTCCCCCCGAAATCGCAGACGTGATCAAACGTCGCGGCTTCTTCGGCTATCACGATATGGACGTACAGTAGCGTCGATTCGCGCCTGAATGTGCGTTATGCGGGGGGCACCGTTCTGCGCGTTACCTTGCGGAATGACACATGAAAAAGAGAATGTGGAGTTGGGTTTACTGCAGGACAAACGGACAGATTCAACAACAATAAATGGCGGGGACGACGGGGCTCGAACCCGCGACCTCCGACGTGACAGGCCGGCGCTCTAACCAACTGAGCTACGTCCCCGCAATCCTGTCGGAACTCCTTTAGGTTACCATGCCTGTCGCATTCCCCGCTACATCCAATAATGAGTTTTTCCTTGCGCCCGAGCCCAATCTGCGCCAATATCTCAGCAGGAGCCTCGATTGGGCCATCACGCCGAAACGCCGTTCGACAATATCGAAAGCTCCCATGAGTACGTCAGCCTTCTCGCCGACGCAATCGTGGAAGCTCTAGCCGAAGTGGAAGCCGACATGGCCCTCGCCAGCGCTGAAGGTGCCGACCGCCGCCGCGAGGCTCTGCAACTCGTGCATTTCAATCTTTCAAAGCTGAAGGGGCAGATGTCATCAAGTCGTCGCATTCTCAACGATTTGCGGACTCTTCGTCGCCTGCTTCTAGCTGAGCGCCATCCGCAACACGCATTGCACGCAGCCTCCGGATACTAGCCACCTCCGCAAGGTGGTTACTACTTCTTAATACGTGTCATCCACCTCCGGTACCCCACCAAAAGTTGGGTTTTAGGTGACGTGCTATTTGTCCATAAACCGAACTATTTCATCATCTTGTCCAGCGATTCCGCAACCAAAGTTCTTGAGGCGCGAAAACATTTGATTTCATTGCTGTTTTAGCCAGTGGTGTGACGGGGCGAGTTCCTGGGCATATTC
>CAIYVZ010000013.1 GCA_903929755.1 uncultured Acidobacteriia bacterium | reverse complement strand
CGCTGTCTCAGTGTGGACATCGGTGAAACCTCCGTCACCGATCAAAACACAGGTAGTTCGCAGCGCGAACCGCCGCCTGCCGAAGCGGAGTCCGAAGACCAACAGTTCCTCAGACTGCCGCTCGCGGCTTAGTTCAATGTCCTTCATCAAGCAGCGTAGCGTAAACCGCAGCCGGCGAACTATTTTGAAACCGATCCTCGTGAAGGCAGACCAGTACTGCCTCCCGCTCAGCCGGAACAAGCGCCCGAGGGACAAACCGCGCGGCTGCAACCGCCGGAGAAAGAACGCCCGGAGTCTTTTTCCTGTAGCACGACGCGCGAGGGTAACCGAATACGGCACAAGCTGCCTGTACCCCGATCTCGGGCGTCAGCGTTCCAATGGCTGCCCGCACGACGCCCCCGTCCCCGCGAGCGGGAGCCCCAACAACATAGCCACTTTTTTTTGAACATCGATCACCAGTTCGGCTTTGCACAGCCGCTCAGTGAGTTGCTCGTTGTCTTTCCGCAGCTTGTGAACTTCCGCCACCAGCGGCCCGGTCTTCGACTTCGGGCCGCGCTTCTGCGGGGCCAGCCCTTCCAAAAGTCCGGCCTTGCGTTCCTGCCTCCACTTGGTCAGGTGCGAGGAGTACAGACCATGCCTTCGAAGCACAGCGCCGATCTCGCCGGAACCCCGGGCAGCATCCGCCTCGCACAAAACCTTCAGTTTGTAATCGGCCGTGTAGGTCCGCCTTTTGGCGCGGGCTAAGACCTCAGGATTCGGGCGGGGCGCTCCGCGCCCGCCCGACATGATGTCACCCAACACCGAATCTGTGATTCCTGTAACCTGCGTCGCGGGTCTGGCAGTGCCATTCATCGTTGCCATTCTGTGTAGTCTCTTTCCCGCCCTGCTCACTAATTGCGGTTACAAAAAATGTCTCAGTCATGTTGGCACAGAGGGGCACCCGAATTGGCGTCCACCATGTGATTGGCTTGCTCCAAAATGGAGAGACCATCGACACTTTGCGCGAAAACTGCTTCCCTGACCTCACAAGAGCTCAGATTTACGAATGCCTCTCATACTATGAAGACCACCGTGGCGAGATCGATCTGCTCGTTGCTCAACAAATGGCTCCGGCCTGGACGTGAAGTTCCTGCTCGACCATGGCGTCCCAGGCGATCTGAGTTACCTGCCTTCCCAACTTGGCCATGCCGTCGCCGTCTTACGCGATGTCCTGCCCGAGGCCGGCATCCGCAACAACATCAACTTCTCCTGAACACTGGCACCCCTTCAGGTGACATATCATGGCTTTCGGAGCCCAAGACCACCCATGCTGCTCGACCGCCGTCACTTCCTCAAAACCGCCCTCGCCACCGCCGCCCCACTCGCCATAGCCCCCCTCGCCTTCACGCAGGAAAAAAGCGGCCTCAAAATCACCGCCGTCCGCATCGTCACCCCCAAACCCAAACGCCCCCTCCCCACCTTCACCCCCTCCCCCACCGCCTGGTCCACCAACGGTGTGGAGGTGGCGAGCCCCATGTCCGTCTACCCCGACTACCGAGCCAACCGCAGCCTCTTCATGCCCGACCCCGGTAAAATGTCCACCTTCTTCGTCGAAATCACCACCGACAAGGGCATCAAAGGCTTCGGCCAGGGCGGCATGGGCGGCGGCCCCATCGTGGAACAGCACCTCGCCAAACTATTAATCGGCAAAGACCCCTTCGACATCGAGCGCCTCTGGGACACCATGTGGCGCTCCACCATGTACTACGACCGCGCCGGTATCGGTACCCACGCCATCAGCGGCGTCGATCTCGCCCTCTGGGACATCATCGGCAAAGCCCTCAAGACCCCGGTCTACCGCCTCATCGGAGGCAAAACGAAGGACCGCATCCCCGCCTACGTCACCGGCAACGACATTGACCAGCACCTCGAATTCGGCTTCAAACGCGTCAAGCTCGCCATGGCCCACGGCCCCGCCGGCGGCCGCGAAGGCATGCGTAAGAACGTCGAACTCGTCAAATCCACACGCGAAAAGCTCGGCCCCGAAGGCGACATCATGCTCGACTGCTGGATGGCCTGGACAGAGGACTACACCCTCGACATGGCCGACCTCCTCGGCCCCTACAACGTCTACTGGATGGAAGAAGTCCTCCAGCCCCACGACTACGCCGGTTTCGGCCGCCTCAAAGCCGCCATCAAACACATCCGCATCGCCACCGGCGAACACGAATACACCCGCTACGGTTTCCGCCAGCTCCTCGAACACAACTCCGCCTCCATCTGGCAGCCCGACATGCACTGGTGCGGTGGCCTCACCGAACTCCGCCGCATCGCCGCGCTGGCCTCCGCTTACGACATCACCGTCCTGCCCCACGTCGGAGGCACCCGCGACGGCGTCCATTTCACTATGGCGACGACCAATGCGCCCTGGAGCGAGATGTTCATGCCCCCGCCCGGTGGCACCAAAGCGGTATATGATCAATGGTCGGAACTCAACAGCGTCTCGCGCGGCCCGGAAGGCATCTACACCCAGCCGCCCGAAGACCCCGGCTTAGGCTGGGATTTCGTCGAATAATTAAAGGACTCATCCCTATGCGCCCCACCCTCGCCCTCATCGCCCTGGCACTGCCCGGCATCGCCGCCGCCCAGCTGGTAGACGACTACAACCCGCCCAAGGCCGCCTGCTGCCAGGCCGGCCCCGCCCAGACCATTGCCAACACCATGCAGGACTGGAACCAGCTCGGCCGCTACCACGCCGATAACGAAAAGCTCAAAGCCCAGCCCGCCGAACCCGGCCGAGTAGTCTTCATGGGCGACTCCATCACCGACGGCTGGAAACTCGCCCAGTACTTCCCCGGCAAGCCCTACGTGAACCGCGGCATCGGAGGCCAGACCACGGCCCAGATGATCGTCCGCTTCATGGAAGACGTCATCAACCTGAAGCCCGCAGCAGTCATGATCTTCGCCGGGACCAACGACATCGCCCGCAACAACGGCCCCCAAACCATGGCGCAGGTGCAAGGCAACTTCCAGATGATGACCGAACTAGCCCAACTCCACGGCATCAAGGTCATCCTCTGTGCCATCACCCCGATAAGCGACTACGGTCCCCGCCCCATGACCACTGGCCGCCCGCCAGCTGACATCCTCAAAATGAACGCCTGGCTCAAAGACTACGCCGCCAAGACCAAGTCAACGTACTGCGACTTCTTCGCCGCCGTAGTAGACGAAAAGGGCTGGATGAAGGACGGAATCTCCCGCGACGGCCTCCACCCCAACGACAAAGGCTACGAACTGATGGCCCCGGTGATTTCAGCCGCGATCACCAAAGCACTGGGCAACTGATTAAGCTGACTGCATGGACCCTCTGGTCGAGACGCTAAACGAAAAGCTCCAGCAATGGAGACCGGAAGTCGCGGATCAGGGGCGCGAACGCGTAACCCAGATCGTCGGCCTCGCCGATCTGGACCAGCTTGTCATCCCCCACCGGCCAGTCCGCCTCGGTTCGATGAGAGGGCTGATCCATATCCCCGATGATTTCGACACCGCCTTCGCCGAAGAAATCGAGAATATGTTCTACGGTGAAAACCAGGAGTGAAGTTCCTGCTTGATAGATATCTGGTCATCTGGGCCACGAGCTAGCCAGAGCGTTTAGGCAATGCAGTTCTCGGCTTCCTGAATCATCCCGATAGTGAAATCTGTTTCAGCGTCGTGTCGATCTGGGAAATCGGAATCAAGAGTCGACGCTACACCCAAACGCCCCGCCCCGGCAGCATCAGGATCGATGCGGCGGTGCTGGGACCAAAGCTCCTTGAAGATGGATTTCGAGAGGTCAACATCACGAGCCATCACGTAGGCATATCTAGAAAGTCTGACCCAACGCGTCCGCAGTCCTGTTTACGATGGCGGAGGTTTGGCATCCGCGCTTTTTGAGAGTCCGCCCCGTTTCGAGGCACTTCGCTTAGGCCCGCTTGACACGTTGAACTAACCAGACTTAGTCTGGTAGGTATGCAGACGGTCAACATCCACGAAGCCAAGACCCACCTCTCCCGGCTTGTGGAGCAGGCTGCCCAGGGTGAATCCTTCATCATCGCCAAAGCCGGCAAACCGATGGTCAAAGTAACGCCAATCGACCCGCCAGCCCCCGCCCCCAAGCGGCGTATGGGCTTCATGAAGGGCATGATCCGGGTTCCGGACGATTTCGACACCATGTTCCAGGACGAAATCGAAAAGATGTTCTACGGGGAAGACGCCGAGTGAGGCTCCTGCTTGACACCCATGTGCTCATCTGGGTAGCAGAGCAGCCATCCCGCATCCCAGTAACAGCTCAGGCCCTGATCGAAGATCCTGAAAATGACCTCTTTTTCAGCTCGGCGTCCATCTGGGAAATCGCGGTCAAGACGAATCTCAGCCGCGCCCCCCGACCTGATGATTTGCAGGTCGATTCGCGTCTCCTGCGGCGACAATTGACCGCGAACGGTTACACAGAGATCCCCATCACCGGCGACCACGGAATCGCTGCAGCAGAACTTCCCCCCATCCACAAAGACCCTTTCGACCGGATCCTCATAGCTCAGGCCGAAGTGGAGGGACTCGTGCTTCTCACTGCCGATTCAGTGATTCCTCGCTATCGCTTGCCCTTCCGCCGGCACATCGAGAAGCTGTAGGAATCCCGCAGAAAGCTAAACTACTCCCATGCGATTCCTACTCGCCCTAGTCCCCGCCCTCCTCGCCGCACAAACCTACGACATCGTCCTCCAGCACGGACGCCTCATCGACCCCGAATCCGGTCTCGACGCCATCCGCAGCCTCGGCATCAACGGCAAGACCATCGCCGCCATCTCGCCGCAACCCCTCCACGGCAAAGTCGAGATCGACGCCTCCAACCTCGTTATCGCCCCCGGTTTCATCGATCTCCACCAGCATTCCCAAACACCCGAAGCCTACCGCCTCAAAGCCATGGACGGAGTCACCACCGCCCTCGAACTCGAAGTCGGAGCCTGGCCCGTCAGCGAATGGTATGCCGCCCGCCAGGGGAAATCGCTCATTCACTTCGGTGCCAGTTCGGGCCACATCCCCGCCCGCATGGCCGTCATGCACGACTCCGGAACCCTGCTCCCCCGCGACGCCGCCATGAACCGCCCCTCCACCGCCGAAGAGCAGCGCGCCATCGAATTCGGGGTGCAAAAAGGCCTCGATGAAGGCGGCCTCGGTGTCGGCATCGGCCTGGTCTACACCCCCACCGCGCCCGCCGAGGAAATGCTGAATATCTTCTACCTGGCCGGCAAATTCCACCGTCCCGTGTTTGTCCACATCCGCAATGCCGAAAACATCGTCCAGTCCATGCAGGAGGTGATCGCCGACGCCGCCGTCTCCGGTGCACCACTCCATGTCGTCCACATCAACAGCGTCGGCCTCGGCAAGACGCCCGCCGTCCTCCGCATGCTCGATGGCGCCCGCGCCTCCGGCCTCGACGTGACCACCGAAGCCTACCCCTACACCGCGGGCATGACCGAAATCGCCTCCGCCAGCTACAGCGACAAGGAGAACGAGCCCCCCTCGTACTTCGCCAGCATGTTGTGGCCCCCCACCGGCGAGCGCCTGACCCTCGAAGCCTTCCTGCGCTACCGCAAGCAGGGGGGCTTTGTAGCCCGGTTCAGCAACACCGAGGACATGGTCCGCCTCGCCATTTCCCATCCCAACGTGATGATCGCCAGCGACGGCATTTTGGAACATCCCCGCGCCGCCGGAACCTATGCCCGGGTTCTCGGCCACTACGTGCGAGAGGAAAAGGCCCTGACCCTCATGGACGCCATCAGAAAGTCCTCACTGCTGCCCGCGCAGCGCCTCGAAAAGATGTCCTCGCAGATGCGCAAAAAAGGACGCCTGCAGGTGGGTGCCGACGCGGACATTTCCGTCTTCGATCCCGATCACGTCATCGACAAAGCAACCTACGAAAAGCCCGGCCAGCCTTCGGAAGGTTTTCGCCACGTGCTGGTGGACGGAACGTTCGTAGTCCGCGATGGCAAGCTGGTGGAAGGCGTCACCCCAGGCCAGGGCATCCGCGCTTTTTAGGCGCCTGCCCCGAGTCGAGACGCAGCCGCCCCATCCACACCAGTTGTGGATATAATGTGGACATGAGCTCCGCCAGCAGAAGAATCAATGTCGTCTTAGCCGAAGAGACCGTCCAGGCAATCGATGGAATGGCCATGGCCGGGCAGCGAAGCCGCTTCATTGAAAATGCCGTGCAGCACTACATCGCCCACTGTGGAGCAGAGGCCATACGCACGCGCCTGGAACGGGCTATTATCCGGGATCAGGATATTGACCGCGAAGTCTCCGCCGACTGGTACGCCGTTGACCAGAACGCCTGGAATCCAATCGCGAGGGAAGAACGGTAGTGGATGCGCCAAAGCGGGGTGAGATCTACCTCACAGCTCTGGACCCGACTCTCGGCCGGGAAATTCAAAAAACGCGGCCAGCTCTGGTCATTCAAAACGACCTTTCCAACCGTTTGTCAGAAATGACAATTGTGGCCCCCATCACGTCAACGGTAAGGTTTCCCCTGAACCCGGTTCACGTCCTGCTCGAAGCGAACAATAGCACCGGGCTGGCCGTAACTTCTGTCGCGCTGTTAAGTCAGGTACGCGCCGTGGACCGAATTCGGCTGGTGAAACGTCTCGGCGCGATCGACATCGAAACACTACACAGAGTTGACGAAGCAATCAAAATCAGCCTCGGGCTGATTTCATTTGAGACACAGTCCCTGCGCAAGCGGGACTGAGTTCACTCGCCTCTAATGCAGCCGACCAGCCAAACTCCGGGCCATCGGATCCGCCTCAGTCATGCCCAACCCAACAATCCCCGCCACATATTCCTTCTTCGAAAAAATATAGACCGGCTGTTTTCCGTCGCTCCCGTAATACCCGCCCATATACGAAATATATTCCGGATTCTGCAACGTAGCCTTATACCCAAACAAAATCAAAGCCGCCTCCTGCCCCGAAGCCGCCTCAATAATAAACATCTGGTATTTCTTGCCCTTGCTTTCGTACTCGCCCAGTGACCCGCCCGGCAACTTCGGGCTGTCCAGCATATGGTCTTCCACCATCCGTGACGACACCTGATTCTCCAGCGCCAGATTCGAACGGTGATCCGGCACCCTCTTCGGAGCCGCAGCTTTAGGCTGAACAGGAGCAGCCGCCGGTTCCGACCCGCCGCAACCACTCAGTAACACAGCAAACAAAGCCAACGCACCCATTCGCATGAAGAACTCCCCGTCGTGCCTAAGCCGTTTCCCGACCCGCGTACATCGTTTCGTAATACTTCCGGTAATCCCCGCTCCTGCACCGGCTGACCCATTCGGCGTTGTCTTTATACCACTCAATCGTCGCCGTCAAACCCGCCTCAAAAGTCGTCTCCGGCTGCCAACCCAGCTCAAGCGAAGTCTTCCCGAAATGCACCGCATACCGCCGGTCATGCCCCAAACGATCCTTCACCGTGGTCAGCAGGCTCTCCGACTTCCCCACAATCCGCAGCAGCATCCGCAGTACGTCCAGATTCGTCATCGGATCGCCCCCGCCAATGTGGTACGTCTCGCCCGCCCGGCCATGCTTCAGCGCCAACTGCAGCGCCTTGCAGTTATCCGCCACATGAACCCAATCGCGAATCTGCAGCCCGTCCCCATAAACCGGAATCGGCCTGTCTTCCAGCGCATTCGAAATCGCCAGCGGCAACAGCTTCTCCGGAAACTGAAACGGGCCGTAGTTGTTGCTCGTCCGCGTCACAATCGTGTCCAGCCCGAACGTCCGGGCCGCCGCCCGCACAAAGTGCTCCGCCGCCGTCTTACTCGCCGCATAAGGACTCGAAGGCTCCAGCGCTCCATCCTCGCGGAACCACTCCTCCGCTTCCATATCGCCGCCCACTTCATCGGTCGAAATATGCAGGAACCGGCCCACTTTCCGGTGCCGCGCCACATCCAGCATCACCTGCGTCCCCAGAACGTTCGTCAGCACAAACTCTTCCGCCGACAAAATGCTCCGGTCCACGTGCGATTCCGCCGCAAAGTGCACCACCGCGTCGCAGCCCTCCGGCATCGCCGCAGCCACCTGTTCCGCCTTGCAAACATCGCCAACCGCCAGCGAATACAGCGGGCTATCCACCACCGACGCCAGATTCTCCAGATTCCCCGCGTACGTCAGCTTGTCAAAATTGATAACCGAATCGCCTGCAGCAACGGCCTGACGAATGAACTCTGAGCCAATAAAACCGGCCCCGCCTGTCACGAAGAGTCGCATCTACTTGGCCGCCTTTTCGTCGATTCCCGCTTCTGCAACAAAATCTTCCTCAGGCAAACCAACCGCGGCCAACAACGGCTTAATCACCGGGGGCTTCTTCTCTTTCGGCGGAGGTGCCTGTTCAAAGCGGAAGTCATGGTCCGAGTAACATGTCTTACAACGAACCTTCGCCGGCCCGTCATTCAGAATCGAAACCACCAGGTGATTCATCACCCTCTTGCACTTCACACAATAATCGTCGATGTCATCGCCGAGCCGAACGGGCATTCAAATCTCCTGATTAAACCTGAGCCGAATTGGCGAGCGCCGCAACCGGAAGCGGTACGAAACTCTGCTGCTGTTCCGACGGCTTCACCTCCGGTAACACCCAGCGGGCTTCTTCGAACCCCACATACTTGCAAATCCGCAGGTCGCCCGTGGATGCCTCCAACAGATCCCCTACATTCAAGGGCTGCCCCGACGCGCGCAGCACGCCCCATGCCGCATACTCGCTGTCCGCTTCAACCTCAGCCGCAGCTTCGTAATCCTTCGGCTTCACATTGGCCATGCCGGAAACGTGCGGCGCCCAGCGAAAACTCTCGCGCGGCGCTTCCTTCATACGGTGAATGCGGAAGACAGGCATAAAAGCTCCATTGTAGTGGAAGCCACGTGCCGGACGCACCCTCTTTGATAATCCCCCTCCGATAAACTAAAACTGATGTCGATCTCTACCAACTTCACCCGCCGCCAGATGTTGGCCTCCCTGCCCCTCCTGGCCGCCGCCCCCCGCGCTTTTGCCAAAACCCAGCGCCCCCTCGGTGTCCAGCTCTACACCGTCCGCGGCACCCTCATGAAGGAGTCCGAAAAGGTCATCAAGGCCATCGCGCAGATCGGTTATAAGGAAATCGAAGGCGCCAGCCGCAAAGACCTCATCACCCTCCTCCCCCTCATTAAGCAGAACGGCATGAAGGCTGTCTCCTGCCACGTCGAGACCGCCCTCATCACCGAAGACTGGGATAACTACGGCATCAAAAAGGTGGAACTTCCCGAAGCCATCGAAAGCGTAAAGAACGCCGGCGTCCAGTACTTCACCATGCCCTACATCATGCCCAAAGCCCGCGGCAATGCGGACTTCTTCAAAAAGACCGCCGACCAGATGAACCACGTCGCCGCCGAGTGCCACAAGGCCGGCCTGCAGTTCTGCTATCACAACCACGCCTTCGAATTCGGCGGCAAGCCCGGCGAACGCCCCATCGATATCTTTAAGGAACGTCTCGATCACAAGCTCGTCCATCTCGAAATGGACCTCTTCTGGGTCTCCGTCGCCGGCCACGACCCCCTCGAAATGCTCAAGGAATGGAAAGGCCGCGTCGCCCTCCTCCACCTCAAGGACAAAGCCAAAGACCAGCCCGTCCAGTACGCCGAGAACGTCGACCGTTCCGCTTTCAAGGAAGTCGGCAGCGGCTCCCTCAACTTCGCAGCCATCCTGAAGGCCGCCCCCGCCGCCGGCGTCAAACACTACTTCGTCGAACAGGATCAGACACCCGGCGATCCCCTCGACAGCCTCAAAAAGAGCTTCGACTACGTAAGTAAGCTCTAATTCCCCTCAATCCCGAGGCGTCAGCCGGATCATGCTCAGCGTGACCGTCAGCTGACGCTCATCGGGAGGGAATTTCCACGTCGGCGAAACTTCAATCGAAATCTGATACTCCGGCACCTCCGGAACATCCGCCTCCAAAATAAACAACCCCGTCCGGTCCAGCTCCCACTCCCCCGCCCTTACCCCATTCACCGTTGCCGTAACTTTCGGCTTCGACCCCTGCTCAAACAACTGCTCGCTCGCATGGCCCCGAATCCGCAACCGCTTCTCGCCCCGGTGCGCAGGCTGCAGCACCGCCGTCGCCTGCCCCCCAATCCACCGGTATTTATTCCCGTAGACCCCTTCCAGCGAATACCACCCCGTCCCCAGCCGCGCCTCATGCCCCGGCAGCGTGAAGTCGATCACATCCGACCGGTCTCCCGGATACAACTCTTTCTTATCCACTGACCGCAGCAGGTTATAAACCCCGCCCTCATTCGGAGCCGCATACGCACAAGCCGTGCACTGCAGCGTCTCTTCCGCCGCCAGACGAACCGGAGCCCCGCAATCCGGACACCGCAACCGGGTCTCCCACTTGTCACTGTCTGGTGGAGCAGCAACGCCCGCCTTCCGGCACATAGCCGACAACGTTCCGCCCAGCCGGTGCGCCAAAGTCCACTGCGACTTCGACAACCACCCCACGATATTCTCGCCCCACCCGCGCTGAGGCACAAAAATCTCGCTCTCGTACTCCGCAAAATGCTTCCGGATCAACGCATCCCAATGCCGCAACTCCATGGTGTGGTTCTGGCGGATCCCAAAACTCTCCTCCTGATGCGCCCCAATCACATCCCGCACCACATACCCCAGCAGCCCCCAGTCATGCAGCTTCCGCTCCCACGGTTTCATCGTGTCGCGATACGGACACCGGTACAGCCGCAGCGAAAGCCCCCGCCGCAAAGGCTCCTCCGCAAAAACAAACACGCCCCCCGGAGCCAGCACCCTCTTCACTTCCAGAAACACGGCTTCAATATCCATGAACTGGCTCAGCATCTGGAACGCAAACACCGTCCGCAAACTACCGTCCCGAAACGGCAGATTCAGCGCATCCCCCGCCACTCGGACCGGAGCCCGGGCCAGCCCCCATGTCTCCATTAAAGACACGCCATACCGCAGCGAATCGGCCGAAATGTCCAGCGCGAACCCGTCCCCGCCAAACTCGTTGGCCAGCATGTAGCTCGAATGCCCCGCATTGGCCCCAATCTCCAGAAACGGAGTCAGCTCCCCAATAAACTCGCGGTGCTTGCGGATCACCGTCCCACGACGGGTATTCTCCTCCGCATAAACCCGCCGAGCTCGCTCCGGTTCGCCCAAAGACGCAAAGTTGTGAAACTCCACCTGCGCACGCTTCACGGCGATCGACTGGGCCGCATCGTTTTTCATGGAATCGTCCGGTATTGAAGGCGGGTGTGAAGAAAACTTAGACAAGCTTCAAGGATACTAAGCAACGGCCGCGCCTGAACAACCCGCCTGTTATACTGGTTTTGTCCCCGCAGTAACGGGCTTGTAGCTCAGTTGGTTAGAGCGCTACCTTGACACGGTAGAGGTCTCCGGTTCGAGTCCGGGCAAGCCCACCATCCCCCCCAAAAAAGCCTTCACAACTTTCCAATCGCGTAGCTCAGGATTCCCCTGCGCCGCAGTTGCCTTCCATCTTCCGCAATCATTGCGCCCTGCGAGACTCCCGCCATCTCCATCCACCGGCGCAGCCTCCCGATATCGGACGGATTCGGCTGGGCGGCAATGCAAACCGGCATCATCGGCGCCGTGTCCGTCTGGATGATCAGCGGGATCTCAAATCCATTGGAATCGCGCCAGTAGGCCAGTTCCGGAGCAATCCCCAGGTGCCGCGCGTTCTTATATATCTCCGCTACAGCCCGGCTCTCCAGGCTGGCGCTTTCCAGAAAATGAAGCTTCGGACTCCGCACCAGCCGTCGCCCGAAGTCAATACGGGACGCCGGTAACCGCAGCGTCCGAAAACACGCGTCAAGAACTCCAAGCCAGCGCACAACAGTACGGTGCGACACTCCGCATTCAGCGGCCATCGCCTGCTGATCCAGCACCGTCCCGGTGCGCGCTTCAGCCAGTGCAAAAAAGACCTCGAAACGCTCCGGATCATGGACGTTCACCAGCGCGCGCACATCCCGGTCCAGCCACGAACGGTTGGGTGCGAAGGCCGTTCCAAGCTGTCTCGATGCCGGCCCCGCCGACGCTTCGAAACGCCCCAGCATGTCCAGCGCCAGCGGCGGGCGGCCCTCCAGCTCAGCCTGCGTCGGCGGATAGAGCTCAAACGTTGTGAACGGGGTTTGCAGGCGAAGGGAACTGGCCAGTACCAGAGCCGGCAGCCCCTCCATACACTCAATCAGGCCAGGCGCGCGATGCACATCGTCGATTACCGCCGGCCCGCGCAGTCTGCCGAGAAAGGCACGGGGGTCCTGGCGCGCCCTCGCCCGATCCACCGGGTCGTCCAGCGTCACATAAGTGTGGGCGGGGAATGCGTTCCGCAGAAGCATGGTCTTTCCCGCACCCCGCGGCCCCTGCACCAGGACGGGCTTGCCGGGCAGCGAGGCGCGTCGCAACGGAATCGCGAGAGTCCTGGATAGCATGTAATCTGATCTTAATAAAATGATATTACATACCGACTAACCGCCTGAACCGTCGAATCCGCACCCTGCGTATTGACCGCCCCGCTCCCGCGCCGCTAACGTGAAAAGTGATCCAATGACTCAGAAAATTGCGCCTGCAAAAGGCAAACTCGGCATTCTTATGCCCGGCATGGGCTCCGTCTCCACCACGTTTATGGCCGGTGTCCACGCAGTCAAAAAAGGGCTCGGCGAACCGGTCGGCTCGCTCACGCAACTGGGCACCGTTCGCCTCGGAAAAAGAACCGACAACCGGACTCCGAAGATCAACGAATTCGTCCCCCTCGCAGGTCTCGATCAGCTGGTCTTCGGCGGCTGGGACATCTTTGAGGACAACGCTTACGAAGCCGCCGTCAACGCTGCAGTGCTCGATCCGCAACTTCTGAAGAAAATTAAGCCGCAACTCCAGAAGATCAAGCCCATGAAAGCCGTCTTCGACCGCAATTACGTCAAGCGCATCGATGGGCCGAACGTGAAAAACAAGGGCACGCTGCTCGATAAGGCCCACGCCCTCATTGAGGATATTGCCACTTTCAAGAAGGACAACGGCTGCGACCGCCTCGTCATGATCTGGACCGGCTCCACAGAAGTCTTCCACAAGCCCGGCAAGGTGCACCAGACCCTCGAATCCTTCGAAAAAGGTCTCGCCAAAAATGATCCCGATATCGCCCCCAGCCAGGTATACGCCTATGCCGCCCTCATGTCGGGCGTTCCCTATGCCAACGGCGCGCCGCACCTGACCGTGGATGCCGCCGCGCTCCTCGCCCTCGCCCGCGACCGCAACGTGCCCATCTGCGGCAAGGACTTCAAAACCGGCCAGACCTACATGAAGACTTTGATCGCCCCCGGCCTGAAGGCCCGGATGCTGGGCTGCAAAGGGTGGTTCTCCACCAACATTCTCGGCAACCGCGACGGCGAGGTACTCGACGACCCAGGCTCATTCCAGAGCAAGGAACAGACGAAACTCAGCGTCCTCGATTCCATCCTCCAGCCCAATCTCTACCCGCAGCTTTACAAGGACCTCTACCACGCCGTCCGCATCAACTACTACCCCCCGCGCGGCGACGAAAAGGAAGGCTGGGACAACATCGATATCTTCGGCTGGCTCGGGTATCCCATGCAGATCAAGATCGACTTCCTCTGCCGCGATTCCATCCTGGCCGCGCCCCTGGTGCTCGATCTCGTATTGTTTATGGATCTTGCGCAGCGCGCCGGCATGAAGGGTATTCAGGAGTGGTTGAGCTTCTACTTCAAGGGCCCCATGACCGCGCCCGGCCTCTACCCCGAACACGATATCTTCATCCAGTTGATGAAACTGAAAAACACCCTGCGCTGGATGCGTGGCGAAGAACTCATCACTCACCTCGGGCTTGAGTACTACGATTAATCGGTATTTCTGCCGAATCTCCGGCGCGGTGACTTTAGTCACTGCGCGCCCCCCCTCTCCCGACCTACTCTCAGGTTGGGAGAGGGAAAATGCCAACTACACTTGAAAAGACCGTCCGGGAAATCGCGCTCGGGAACCCGGCGAGTATCAGAGTCTTCGAATCTCTGGGAATTGACTATTGCTGCGGCGGGAAACGCCCCCTCAGCGAAGCCTGTTCCCATGCCAATGTGGATTCCAACAGGGTCCTCGCCCTTCTGGAATCAATCCACCAACCCGCCACCCCAGGCCCTGAGTGGAATAACAGCCCCCTCACAGATCTCATCGCCCACATCGTTGGGACCCATCACGCATACGTCCGGCGCGAAACGCCCCGCATCGATACCCTCCTCGCCAAAGTCCTCGCCCGCCACGGGGCCGACCATCCGGATATCAGCCAGCTTCAGGAACTGTTTTCTGGTCTCAGCTATGAACTGGCCTCCCACATGATCAAGGAAGAACAGATCCTGTTCCCCCACATAGAGCGCCTCGAAAAGGCCCGGAAAGTCGGCGCTCCCGTGCCCTCCGCCTGCTTCACTACCGTGCAAGCCCCCATCGCCGGCATGATGGCCGAACATGACGACGCCGGCACAATCCTTGCTCAGCTTCGCCGCCTCTCGAACGGCTACACCGCGCCCGCCGGCGCCTGTCCCACCTGGTTAGGTCTCTATCTCGCCCTCGAAGAATTCGAACACGACCTGCACCACCACGTTCACCTCGAAAACAACATCCTGTTTCCCCGCGCAGTCCTGATGGAACAGGCCGGCTAACCAGGCTGCCAGTTAAGCCAGGAGGCCGGTTAAACCAGGAGGCCGGTTAAACCAGGATGTCGCCATGCCACAGTTCGCAGTCTTGCAGGATCCAGCTACCACCGAACCGCGGAAAAGGCTCGCGAAAAAAGCCCGCCCCGAGCCTTCCCAACACATGCGCCACGGCCTCCAGTTCGCCTTTCTACTGCTCAACCTCTGGCTCGGCATCCAGTTCTGGCTCTTCGTGCGCTACTACGAAACCGCGGGGCAGTCACCCTTCGCCGCCCGGCCCGCCGGTATCGAGGGCTGGCTCCCCATCGCCTCTCTCATGAACCTCAAGGCGACCCTCGCCACCGGCCACCTCCCGGCCACCCACCCTGCCGGAACCCTGCTTCTGCTCGTGTTCCTCACCGCATCGTGGATCTTCCGCAAAAGCTTCTGTGGCTGGCTCTGCCCCGTCGGAACCATCTCCGAATACCTCTGGCGTCTGGGCCGCAAGCTCTTTCACCGCAATTTTCGCCTGCCCCGGGCCCTCGACATCCCCCTACGCGGCATCAAGTACCTCCTGATGGCCCTTTTCGTCTATGTCGTCGCCCAAATGTCCGTCTCGGGCATCCGCGAGTTCCTTGACGGCCCCTACGGTGTCGTAGCCGACGTAAAGATGCTGAACTTCTTCCGCGAACTCAGCCTCACCGGCGGCATCATCCTCGCCGTTCTGACCCTCGGCGCCGTCTTCGTCCAGAATTTCTGGTGCCGCTATCTATGCCCCTACGGAGCCCTCATGGGCCTGGTTTCGCTCGCCAGCCCCCTCAAAATCCGCCGCGACAAAGACCTCTGCATCGACTGCGCAAAATGCGCCAAAGCCTGCCCCTCCGCCCTTCCCGTAGACCGGCTCATCACCATCCGCTCCGCCGAATGCCTCAGCTGCCTGCAATGCGTCGCGGTCTGCCCCGCCGAAGGCGCCCTGTTTCTCGCAACCCCCGGCCGCCGCCGCGTCCCCGCCTGGGCCGTCGCCGCAGGCCTCGCCACATTGTTCCTAGGCACTTACCTCTGCGCCCGCTCAACCGGTCACTGGAACACAAGTCTGCCCGACCGCCTCTACTTCGAGCTCGTCCCCCGCGCTGGCGAGATCGCCCACCCCTAACCCCTCCCCGCAATAGCCCCGCCGACGACAAGGTCGCTCCATTTCGCGCCGATCCCGCCGGGTGGTCAAGTGACCAAATGGTGCCGCCAGTCTCCCGCACAACCTCATAAATACCCTCAAAATCCGGCGTTTGGACTTTGGCTGCCCAATTGCCAACCAGTTCTGCGGAGACTTATACCAATGAAACGAACACTACTCTACACAGCAGCAGGTCTTGGCCTGACTGCCTGCGCCCTCGTCAACGCCGGCTGTGACATGCGGGGCCGCGACGGCGCCGCCGGCGCTGCAGGCGCGACAGGTGCCGCTGGGGCCTCTGGAGCCTCTGGAGTTCAGGGGCGCGAGGGAATGGAAGGCGCACGTGGCAATGAAGGCGCTGCCGGAGCTTCCGGCGCGGATGGCTCCACCGGACAGCGCGGCACCGCCGGTGCTCCCGGTGCTCCCGGAGCCGATGGCGCAGCTGGAGCTGAAGGTGCCAAGGGCCGTCCCGGGCGTCGCCCGTAGCAATATCCAGCCCCGGTGAACCGCCCGCCCCGCCACCTTACCCGAAGCACAGGACAACCACAGCTGTCCTGTGCTTCCGTCAGCGGGCTGCGTGCGGCCGCCAAAATCTTCGTTCGTCTAACCTAATTCCCGGTCCTGCGCCTCCACCACCGCAATCGCCGCGATATTGATGATGTCGTTCACCTCCGCGCCCCGCTGCAGCACATGCACCGGCTTACTCAGGCCAATTAGAATGGGGCCGATCGCCTCCGCCCCGCCAATCCGCGCCAGCAGCTTATACGCTGTATTCCCCGCCTCCAGATTCGGGAACACCAGCACATTCGCCCCGCCCTTCAGCGTGCTGAACTTGTAGTCCTTCGCAATAATCTCCGGAGCCACTGCGGTATCCGCCTGCATCTCGCCATCCACCATCAGCCCCGGCGCTTTCTGCCTTACCAGCGTCACTGCACGCGCCACTTTCTCCGCCTGCGGGTGCCGCGTGCTCCCGAAATTTGAGAACGACAGCAGCGCCACGCGCGGCTCCTGCCCAAACCGCACCGCCACTTCCGCCGCGCAAATCGCTATCTCCGCCAAATCTTCCGCCGACGGATCAATATTCACCGTCGTATCCGCCAAAAAGAAAATCTCCCGCTGCGGCGTAATCAGCACATACACCCCGCAAACCTTCTTCAGGTCCGGCCGCACCGCAATAATCTGCAGCGCCGGACGAATCACGTCCGGGTAATGCTGCGTCAGCCCCCCAATCAGCGCGTCCGCCTCGCCCCGCTTCACCATCAGCGAAGCGAAAACCGTGTGGTTCAGCAGCATCTCGTCGGCTTCCCGGCGCGTAACCCCCTTCCGCTGCCGCAGTTCATACAGTTCCGTGGCGTAGCTCCCCAGTTCCGGTGACACAGCTGGATCGATAATCCGAATCTCATCGGAATGAATCCGCAATTCTTGCATCCGCAGCCGGATCACGCTCTCCCGCCCAATCAGAATCGGCGACGCAATCTTCTCGTCCACCAGAATCTGGCTGGCACGCAGAATCTTGTCTTCTTCGCCCTCCGGGAACACAATCCGCTTCGGCTTCTGCTGCGCCTTGTTGATCATCGTGCGCATCACTTCGCGCGCATTGCCCAGCCGACGCTCCAATTGTTCGCGATACTCGCCTATATCCAGATTGACCCGTGCCACGCCCGTTCGCATCGCCGCTTCCGCCACCGCCGCCGCTTCCCACACCAGCACCCGCGGATCGAACGGTTTCGGAATCAGATACTCCCGCCCAAACTCCAGAACGCGCTTCCCGTACGCCCGGCGAACCGAATCCGGCACGTCTTCCTTCGCCAGTGCCGCCAGCGCCAGCGTCGCCGCCAGCTTCATTTCGTCGTTGATCGTGCTCGCCCGCACATCCAGCGCCCCACGAAATATGAACGGGAACCCCAAAACGTTGTTCACCTGGTTCGGATAATCCGACCGCCCCGTCGCCACTATCGCGTCCGGACGCGCCGCCAAAGCCGTCTCATACGGAATTTCCGGGTCCGGATTCGACAGCGCAAAAATGATGGGCGAAACGCCCATGCTCTGCACCATTTCTGCCGATACGCAATTGGCGCCCGAAAGCCCGATAAACACGTCCGCACCCACAAAAGCGTCCGCCAGACTCCGCGCGCTGGTCTCGGCCGCGAAACGCAGCTTGTACTCGTTCATCGCCTCCGCGCGCCCTTTGTAGATCACGCCCTGCGTGTCACACATCACGATATTCTCGCGGCGTGCCCCCAGCCGAATGTAGTGCTCCGCGCAGGAAATAGCCGCCGCCCCGGCCCCGTTGAATACCAGCTTCGCGTCCGAAAGCCGTTTCCCCGCCAGTTCCAGAGCATTCAGCAACGCCGCGCCCGAAATAATCGCGGTCCCGTGCTGGTCGTCATGGAACACCGGGATATTCATCGTCCGCCGCAGTTCTTCTTCAATCAGGAAGCATTCCGGGGCCTTGATATCTTCCAGGTTGATCCCCCCGAAAGTCGGCTCCATCAGCTGACACGTCCGGATAATCTCCCACGGATCGGCCGTATTCAGTTCAATGTCGAATACATCAATGTCGGCGAAGCGTTTAAACAGAACCGCTTTGCCTTCCATCACCGGTTTGCCCGCCAGCGGCCCAATATTCCCCAGGCCAAGCACCGCGCTGCCGTTCGTCACCACCCCAACCAGATTCCCCTTCCCCGTATACCGATACGCCAGTTGCGGGTCCTTCTCAATAGCGAGACACGGTACCGCAACTCCCGGGGTGTACGCCAGACTCAAATCCAGCTGAGTCAGGCAAGGCTTCGTCGTGCGAATCGCAATCTTCCCGGCAGGCGCCGAGGCGTGATATTCAAGGGCATCCTCGTCACGCAGTTTCATGTGGTCTCCCAAGTGTGCGACGAAATCGCCGCCACACTTCCAATTATCCCCCCCCAGGTTTGGGTTGAACATCTCAGCCAGGTCACTGTCACCCGAGCAGTTCCCCGCTGGCACTATGTGGGACACCAGCGGAGGAGGCGGAACTGGCAGGAGAGGTTTTGGCGTTGCGGCCACAGCACCCCTGAAAGCACTGCTGCTCGAAGAGAATATGTTCCCGTTCAAGGTAGTTGAGGCCTCCTGATACACCATTACGCTGAGGTTGGCACTGATTCCCGGCGTCAGGCTTTGCAGTCCGGGAGACTGCGGATTTTTCGTGTCCTGCTGAATGTTGACGATCGGTGTCCCGTTTGCATCACGACTTCCCGTAGCCGCCAGCATCGCACAGCCCCAGGCAGTGCTAAAGATTCGACTTCGGCGAAGCCACCAGGCTGGGCGTATGGTCGTCGTGAAACGGACAGAGCCCGACGAACTCGGAGCCCTCGCCCTTCAGCTCAATGCCAAAGCCCATGATGAGCCGCTCAATGTGCACGTCTTTCTTTGTAACAGTTCAGCCCCCTACTTGAAGGTTTCCGGCACGTCGAAAGGGTACTCGAAGAAATCTTTAAGAATCTTCACTTTAGACCTGGCGCTTTGGAACAAGACCTGGCAAGCTG
>CAIYVZ010000012.1 GCA_903929755.1 uncultured Acidobacteriia bacterium | reverse complement strand
GTATCGCGGCTGGTTCCAGAGCTCTCTTCTTATCGCCGTCGGCCTGAAGGGCTCCGCCCCTTACAAGGAAACTGCCACCCACGGCTGGACGCTCGATTCCGACGGTCGGCCGCTTTCGAAATCGATTGGCAATGGCGTCGCTCCGGAAGAGATCATCCGGGATTACGGCGCAGAGTTGATCCGGTTGTGGACGGCGTCGGTCGATTTCTCGGAAGACGTGCGCATCTCGCCCGTCATCCTGACCCGGCTTTCTGAAGCCTACCGTAAGATCCGAAATACCTTCCGGTACGTTCTCGGCAATATTCACGACTTCAATCCGGCCACCGACGCGGTCGATGGTGCCGCACTCGAAGAGATCGACCAGTGGATTCTGGTGCAGGCTGAAGAGTTGGTCGCCCGCTGCCGTATCTGGCTGAGCGAGTACGCCTTCCACAAGGTCTACCGGGCAGTTTATGACTTTGCGGCCATCGACCTCAGCTCCATCTACTTCGACGTTCTGAAAGATCGTCTCTACACGTCGGCCACCAAATCGCAGGCGCGGCGCAGCGCGCAGACTGCCCTGCATCGTCTGGGCGAAGCACTTGTGCGTTTGCTCGCGCCGATCCTCAGTTTCACCATGGAAGAGATCTGGCCGCATCTTGGCCACACGGGCAGCGTTCATACCGCTCTGTTCCCGGAACCGGGCGATCTGACCGTCGGCATTCACGCAGAGAGTCGTGAAAAGGCCGCTACCTGGACGAAGCTGATCGCGCTTCGGGATCCGGTTCTGAAAAGCCTCGAAACGGCGCGCCAGGAGAAATTCATCGGCGGCTCGCTTGAAGCCAGGATCTTCCTGACGGCGGGAAAAGACATCTACTCCCTCTTGAGTGCGAATCTCGCCAGTTTGCCCGGTCTGTTCATCGTTTCGCAGGTCGAACTGATCGAAGGTGATGAACTGGCCGTGAAGGTGGACCTGGCTAGCGGCGTGAAGTGTGAGCGCTGCTGGAAATACACGCAGGATACGGGCTCGGTACCCGAATTCCCCACCGTTTGCGCCGCTTGTGGTGCCGCCGTGAAAGAGACGCTCGGACTCTGATGAACCGCCGCTGGCTGGCATTGGCGACATCGCTCGGAATCTTCGCCGCAGACCGCGGAACGAAGTGGATGGTGGAGTCGACCTTCGATTTCTTCGATACGAAGACGGTAATTCCAGGGTTCTTCAATCTGGTGCGCTCGGAAAACCCGGGCGTCGCGTTCGGCATTTTCTCTGACACGGTCAGCCATAACCGGACTCTTGCCCTGGTTACGGTCTCGGTGATCGCCATTGTCGTACTGGCGGCTCTGTTGTGGAAGATCGAAAAGCAGGACAGGTACACGGCCGCTGGCATCTCGTTCATCTTCGGCGGAGCCCTCGGCAACGTGTTTGACCGCGTGCGTTCCGGCCGCGTCACGGACTTCGTGGATCTGTATTACGGCAGCTATCACTGGTACATTTTTAATCTGGCGGACGCGGCGATCTGTACCGGCGCCGGGCTGCTGATACTGGGCATGTTCCTGGTGAAACAGGATAGCGATGGCAAGGCAATGAAACGAAGCGAGGCGGGGGCCTGATATGTTTCCACGTTTATTTCAGTTGGGCGGCTTTACTGTTCCCTCTTATGGGTTCCTGGTAGCGATTGCGTTTCTAACGGCGCTCTGGCTGGCCTCAAAGTATGCGAAGGAACGCGGCCTTAACCACGAAAAAGTGGTCAATCTGGGCGTCTACTGTGCCCTGATGGGCATGCTGGGCGCGAAAATCCTGATGATCGCACTCGACCCGGAATTCCGAGCGCATCCCGGTGACATCTTTACTCTCGCCACGCTACAGAGCGCCGGTATCTTCTTCGGCGGCTTTATCGCCGCCCTGATTTTTGCGTATTTCTACATCCGGCGGCAGGGTCTGCCACTGTGGGAGACTTGCGACATCTTTGCTCCAGGTCTCGCCATCGGTCACGGAATCGGGCGCTTAGGTTGTCTGGCTGCGGGTTGCTGCTGGGGAAAACCAACCCATTTGCCCTGGGGCATCACCTTCACCAACCGGGACACGACAACCGGCGTTCCCCTCGGAATCCCGCTCCATCCCACACAGCTCTACGAAGCGCTGGCGGAGGCTGTAATTTTCCTGGTGCTGGCCATGTTGCTCAAGCGCAAGCACAAAGACGGGGCCATAATCGGTCTCTACCTGTTGCTCTACGGGCTTGCCCGCGTCGGGGTTGAGTTTCTGCGCATGCACGACACTTCGAATCCCATGGGCGGACCGCTCACGCTGGAACAGTGGATAGCTCTCGGGCTCGCCATCTTTGGTCTCGTTCTTTTGCTGCGGAAGGTGGACTCCACGCAGCCCGAGCCTGCTGCGATTTGACCACAAGTGGGTGAATTCCGAAGCAGGCCACGTCCCGGCTTCGAAACCCCGACGAGATTTGCTACGTACTGTTCAGAAACAGGTAGCGCGTTTAGCTCCGGCTTCTTGCACTGAAGCCTTGAGCTTTCTGCTGGTCCAGCAGCGACGTCAGGCTCTTGACCACATCCTGGCGCTCCAGCCAAAGATTATTCGTCTCGCCCGGGTCCACCGCAAGGTTGTAAAGCTGCCCCAACGGCCCACCTGACACTGGCGCTTCTTTCGCCGGTACGGTAAAGCCCCCGGAACCCAAGCCAAGCTCCAGTTTCCAGTCGCCTTTGCGGATAGAGAACACCCCGTTGATGGAATGGTGAATAATCGAGTCCCGCACTGGACGGCTCGCTTTCCCCTTTAGCACCGGCAACAGGTTGTAGCTGTCTTCTCCGGCGTTGTGCGGCACACGGTACCCGGTGATGGCGGCCAGTGTAGCCATCAGGTCAGTCAGGCACCCTAATTGCTGCGAGACGGTGTTCGGCTTTATGTGTCCAGGCCACCGGGCCATGAAGGGAATCCGGTGACCGCCATCCCAAATGTCGGCCTTTTCGCCACGCCAGTCGGCGTTGGCCCGGTGAGCAAACGCTGCTTTATCCGTCACTTTCCAGTCCGCCCCGTTATCGCGTGTGAAGATCACCAGGGTTTCGCCCGCCAGCCCGGTGTCGTCCAGTGCCTTCATCACGCGCCCCAGCGTGTCATCCACTGCTGCCACAAAGTCGCCGTATATGCCGGCCGTAGACCTGCCGCGGAACTTATCCTCCGGCACCCAGGGCGTATGCGGTGCCGTCAGCGCCAGATAGAGGAAAAATGGTTGATCCGGCTTTTTCGCGCGGTCTACCAGAATGGAAATTGCCTTATCCGTCAGAGTTGGCAGAACTCCCGGAATCGAAAAACCGGGCGCAATTCCACCGCCGCGCCAGAAGACACCGCGCGGTTGGTTCACTCCCGGAGTCGTCGCCGTCGGCTGTTCCACGGTGCGGTCATTCTCGAAATAGAGATAAGGATCCATGTCGAGTGACGCCGGAATACCGTAGTAATAGTCGAAGCCGTGTGTGACCGGCCCGGGACGCAGTGCTTTCGTGAAATCCGTCTTCGCATCCCGGCCCAGGCCCAGGTGCCACTTGCCCAACCCGGCCGTGAAGTACCCCTGTTCCTTCAGCATCTCCGGTACAGTGAGGCGCTCCTCCTCAATTAGATTCGGAGAATAACCGTTCAGCACGCCATTCTTCAGGCTGCCCCGCCAACAGTACCGTCCCGTCATAATGCCGTACCGGGTGGGAGTACAAACAGCCGAAGGCGAGTGCATATCGGTAAACCGCATCGCCTGCGCCGCCAGGTGGTCCGCATGTGGCGTCGGCACACCCGATTTGGGGTTGTAGCAGCGCAGATCACCCCATCCCAGATCGTCCGCCAGAATGTACACAATGTTTGGCCTGCGCGAGCCGGAGGCTTCCAGCGCCCCCGCACCGAGTGCCGCCCCTGCCATGCCAAGTACACTTCTTCTGGAAAATGTCATCTCCGCCAGTGTAAGGCCCGAGCGCCTGTGGTTTGGGTATCGGGGGTTCAATCTGGAAAGAAACGCTGGCGCTTCCTGCATGGAGTCCGCAGTCTCTACGTTGGGCGGCGCATGGCCCGACTGGCAACTGACACGGTACCGGCCGGCGCACTTTTATATTCCACCGCTCCCGTTGTTGTAGTGACGCCGGCGGCTCCCCCGGAAGCCAGGAACGACCGGAGCAGGGCTCGCTGGCCCTGGCTCATATCCCGCGTAACCGGCATGAAGCGGTAATTTTCGAAGTTGGCCGGGTCGGTCAAGCGATAGATAATGGGCGCGTACTTCAGGATCTGCGTTGGATTGGAAAGATCGAGCCAGTTATCCATACAGGGAGCCATCGCGTTCCAGTTAGCCAGGACCCAGGTGTACACGTTGTCCCAGGTGGGCAGCATGGCGGCAATCGCCGCATCGTTGGGGAGACAGCGCGCGTACATGTAGGTATTGATCTGCGTATTCAGACCCTGGTCCGAATTGTACGCGTCTGTCCCGTCGGGATCGCACGCCGGAACATACCCCACGATACCGGCGCCGTTCGGCCATTGGTAGTAGTTCCCGCAATACCCATTGGCGTCCGTTACGGCAGAGACGGTGGCAGGAGTCATTAGACCACCGGTTGCGGCATCAAAAGCGGTAATCACAACCGGGATACCTGCGCCGGCAGGCAGGCCACGCCGATATACGCGGAAGGTCACCGGCGTGTTGGAGTTTCCAGCCGCATCGGCATCGTTGTAGAAGTTCGGAGCCACGGGAATGGCGCGGAGTGGCAATTCAACGAGTGCGGTCATCGGGGGAGGCACCGTATTGCCTGCGTTGATCTGCGTTCCGGCCGGCAGCGTAGTTCCTGGAGTTAAGTCCTGACCTGCGGCATAAATCGCCACCACCGTCACCCCCATCGGCAAGGTGGTGGGGGCATTGAAAGTTGTGTTCGGCTGCAGCACGGTCCCGGCGGGCAGGGTGGTTCCCGGCATCGCAGTGGTGCCCACCGTTAGCGTGGTCGGCGGTGGCGTCGTGAGGATGGCATTCAGCGTTGTCGCGCGCACCAGCGTCATTCCTGTCTGCAACTTCAGGGGCGACTGCAAAGTGACAGGCTCCAGCAGCAGCGTTCCGCCAGGCAGTGTTGTACCAGGCGGAACCGTCGTGCCCAGTGGTCGGGTATTTCCGTGTGTACCTTCGGGAAGTGAAGTACCCGCTGGCAGAATCGTGTCCATGGGGAGGGTGGTCCCGGCGGGCAGAACGGTGCCGGCGGCAAGCAGGCTACCGGGCGGCAGTGCCATATGTGCGGTGGCCGGAAAACTTGTACCCGCGGACAGGCTCAGCGGAGCGGTCAGGGCCAGGGGCTCCGCCAGGGTCCACGGAGCTGCAAGCACAGTTCCTGGGGGCATGAGCGTGTCCGCCATCAGCGTCAAGGTGCCGGGTTGGACGGCCCCGGAAGGCAAAGGTAATGGCGCGGAAAGCGTGTAATCCAAACCAAAAGTGAGCGGAGCCGCCAGTTCTACCTTGCCGGGCAGCAGCGCGAGGTTCGCCGAAGCAAGATTACAGGACGGCGGCAGGTTGCTAAGGTCGAGCGTGACGATTCCGGCGGTCGCCTCGTATGCGGTTTCGTTGTACTCGCCGTAGGGTATTGAGCCCACAAGCACAGGCTCGCCGCCCGTACCATCGATTGCCACTACCTGTAGCGTCCCCAAGTCCTGCTTGGTAAGATTCTTGTCCTTCGAGGGTGGTACGGCGGCGCTGCTAACTTCGGGAATACTATTGGCGAGGTCCAGCGTCAGCGTGCTGCCCTCGGCGCGGGCATACACGGCGCCAAGCAGAGGCAGACCCACCGGAACCAGAACCCGGTCGCCAGGCTCGTGCATTGGCTCATTTTGGCGCCAGAGACCGACCACGCCCACCAGTTTGCTCCGCGCCGGGTTGGGTTGAAAACCGCCCTTCAGCAGTTTCGTCTGCCGGTCCATGTAAGACGGGCGGGTGGAAGGTCCATTGGTCAGGTTTTGATCGTCGAAGTAGATAGTTCGATAAGCATTGAAGCGCACCGTGAGACCCTGCACGGTGGGGTCAGTCTCCAGCGCTTCCTGTAGCGCCTGCAAAACCGCCGAGTTACCGCTCCCGACGATGAGATCACTGGCCAGAAATGAGGTCTGCCAGACCACGGAGGCGACACCCGCGATCATTGTATTGCCGGAACTTCGGTTGAAATTGATGTAGCGCGCCGTAAAACGCGCGCTGCGTTTTGCGCCAATGAACTGGCCGCCTTCAACGCCAAACCGCATCTGATCGAAGAAGACCTGGGAGGAAAATGACCCGAACGGCTCCACATCTACCAGCATGCCGGTCAGATTCACCGCCGAATGGACAAAGGAGTCTTCGGTCCAGTTCCCCTGGCCCGCGTCGGCGCCATTCACTGTCGCGTCAAAGAAGTTCACGCGGTGGGTGCCGTGCGGATTCCAGTTGCCGTATCGCGGCGTCACCTGGGCGAAGGCGTCCGTCCGGAAGGCACTGGCCAGGTCCTGGATCGACGGCTTCAGGGAAACGCCGGAGGTCGGCGGCTCCGGCAGAGGAGGGCTGTAGATTGTGCCCAGATCGGTTTCACTATAAAGCGAATTGTAGTTGTTGGTGACGATCGGATCCCAACTAACGTTGCCCTTGAAATAAATTCGCGGAGTCTCGAGTACGCTCATGGTATTTCCCCTGGCTTCTATACGATCTGAAAGGCTGGACCCGCTACCTGGCCGCTGCTGTTCAGCGGCACCGTGAAGGCGTTGAGCGCCGAGAGTCGCAGCAGGAACATAGCCTGAACCGCCTCTCCCAGTGCCCCCTGCGTTCCGTTGACGGCGTTTTGCAGCGTTGCCACCATACTTGAAAACGCCTCATTGCAGGCAGTCTGCGCAAGTTGAGCTTCCGGCGTTGCCGTGGAGAAGTCAAAGAGCGCCGGATCGGTGATGGCGGGATACACTCCGGCGAGCGAATAATCGACCCCGAGCGGCTCGCCCCATTGATAGGGCTGCTCAGCGGGATGAATGGTCCGGGTCAGAATAGCGTTGTAATACACCTCGCCGAAGCGATAATAGTGGGCCAAATCATCCTGGAAGTCCACCGGATTCGTGGAGGAACCTTCGCCCTCTGAGATGATTTCGTCGATTGCGCGTATGGCGTCGTCTACACAATTGACGGCAAACATCTGGCCGGGGAAGAACTGTTTGTCGGTAATCTGACAGCGGTTCACCGCGAAGGCGCTCGCGGGGAGTTGCCGCAGTACGGTTTTAGTCAGGTCATAGAACTGGCCGATCGTGAGACAGTCGGGAAGCGGGTCCGTCTCTGGAAAGCCCTCAGGCAGAGGGCAATATGCGGGTGGGTCTACGGGTTGTTCAATCGCCATAGCCTGTGCCATGGCCGCTGCGCTGAACGGGTACAAATGCAACTGCAGTGCGCCGTCATCCGGGGTGCCAATGGGCGCGGGATATTTCGGGGGATTTACCCGGGGTGTGCCGCCGATGCAATTCAGGATATTGGACGCAAGGCAGAAATGAATCATCTCTTGCAGGGCAACCGACTTCACCAGTTGGGCGGCCTGTGCGTTGCTGCCCGGCCGGATTGAATAGAGGGAATACAGATAAGGCGGCAGGGTCGCGAACTCCACGTCAATGGCCTGCTGCAGCATCCCCTGCGCCACTGTTATCTGGGTGTCCTGCGTCTGAGCGCCCAGCAGTTTCGCCTGGGGGTGCGGTCTAAGAACAATCATGAGGGCCTCGGCACTAAAAAATACCTGCCACGCGAGGATATCAGGAGTCCGGAGCGATGGCAAGGTTATTGGGCCATTAAGCGGGTAAGTAGTGTTGGTTTTATGCGCGGAATATTCGGTAGTGGGTCAGTTTGAAATCTTTCATGCTTGACCGCTCCGGTTGAACTGGGATAATGGGAACAGCCGCCATGCCTGACCGCTCACCCTGCATCACCCCGAAACGAGAGCCGGTTCTCGATAACCCGAACCGCGTCATAGGCAACCTGCAAGCTGGTAAGCGCTCCATTCAGCGCCGAGTCGTATGGCTTCCGGCACACAGGGCACTCTCCAGGAAGCGTGAGCCCGTACCTGTCGGCGTGGTCAGACTTTTCTCGCAAGTCCAGCAGGACTTTGGTCTTGCAGTTCAAACACGACACGGACACACACCGGATGTCCTCTAAACTTATAACCGCTTCGTTCGTCATCACCCGCATTATATTGGAGACCTCAACACATGCCCACTAAAACCCGCCCTCGCGATCCGAACGAACTCGCGCACCGCATCTTTCTCGAATCCATCGGCGAAGTGCCAAAGACTGAAGCGCCAGCACCAGTAGAGAAGAACCCCGCTGCCGTCGCCCTCGGTCGCCTCGGTGGCCTCAAGGGAGGTCTGGCCAGAGCAGCGGCCCTGACACCCAAGAAGCGCTCCCAGATCGCCGCTAAAGCTGCGGCAAAGCGCTGGGGGAAGAATTAGCTTAAAGTTACCAGCGACCGGCGTAGCGGTACTTGATTTTCTGCATTTTGCCGCTGAGGTCCGGAACTTGCATCAACACCGTATCGCCATCGACTTGGGCATCGTAGGTTCCGGCGTCTAGACTCGCGCATCTCCTGAACCCACGCTGGCACCAGATCGTAATGTGTTTGCCATCGGGCATCACGGCGAAAACGTTCTCTTGCTCGGTCGAAATCACTCTGTCTCGCGGTGCCACGGCTGGCGTCGTGGTAGTCTTGCAGGTCGTCGTACCGCCCGGCGTCCCGAGAATTATCCCCGGGTCGAGTTGACCAGGGCCAACCGGCGGCTGTGTGACACATTTCGTGGTGGCCTCTTCTGCTTTGCCTGGAATCTGGCGGGTCGTCTCCTGAATGCTTGATTGCGTCTCGACAACCCTGATTTTGATGGTTGGCTTGTCTTTCGCTGGAGCGATGCAAATCCATAGAACCCCAAGAGCTGTGATCCTGAACAGTGACATCCGGTGTGCCTCTCCAAAGAGTCTACAGTAAAGCGCGCATAGCTGATAGACTCCAGCGATGGAATGCGATCAGAAATCCATCCCCGAGCCGAAGCCAGGTAAATCATATTTAGGCTGGGATGAGTGCGACAACCGAGAATGCCGGAAGGCGATATTCTATTGCGAAGCCTCAACAAACGCCGCGCCGTCTCTTTCAGGAGACGCCATTGTCGTTATATGCTGTCACTGCGGTTTTCGGCAAGAGCGCGCGGGAAGACAATCACATCTTCTTGCCGTACGTGCCTAGAGTCAATCACATTCACAGGAATAGCGCCGTCAACCTTTATCACTGGCAGCCTTCTCGTGTCTACGTGGGCTGACTCCAGGAGTGCTTCGTTGATGACGCGCGTATTGTGATCCATTATTTCCTGTATTGACATACCGTCCGGGGACATATTGTAATTGACTTTTTCCTTGAGCGCTGCTATGCCTGTCATATGAATAAGCTCGATACCAATAAGCGTTCCGCAATCGTTAGTTGCCTGGTTGAAGGCTGTTCAGTTCGCGCCACCGTCCGCATGACGGGTGCCTCCAAGAACACCATCGTGAAGCTCCTAGCCGAACTCGGCGAAGCGTGCTCGAAGTACATGGACCAGAACCTTACAAACCTGAAGTGCGAACGCCTTCAGGTCGATGAGATATGGTCATTCGTCGGCTGCAAACAGAAGAACGTCACCGAGAAGAAAGCTAGGGAAGCAATCTGCGGCGACGTGTGGACGTGGATCGCGATTGACGCCGATACCAAACTGGTGCCGTCCTTCGCGCTCGGTATGCGCGATCCCGATACCGCCCGGTCCTTCATGACCGATCTCGCGGGCCGTCTCGCCAATCGCGTGCAACTGACCACTGACGGGCTGAAAGCCTACCTGACCGCAGTGAAGGCCGCATTCGGCAACGACATCGACTACGCGATGCTAATTAAGATCTACGGCAACGCCGTTGAAGGCCAGAAGCGCTACAGTCCTGCTGAGTGCATCGGTATCGACAAGCGCACCGTCAAGGGACGTCCTGACCCGGAACATATCAGCACCAGCTACATAGAGCGGCAGAATCTCACGCTCAGAATGCACAATCGCCGGTTCACTCGCCTGACGAATGCGTTCTCAAAGAAGATCGAGAACCATGCCGCCTCTCTGGCAATCCACTACATGCACTACAACTTCGTCAGAATCCACCAGAGCCTTCGGGTTACCCCGGCGATGGCCGCTGGCGTCACAAACCGCCTATGGTCGATTGAGGATCTGGTGAGTCTGCTCGCCTAATCAGTCAATCAGCTTTGTGATAGGCTTTCCGAGGTGAAGCCATCACTATCCCATGCTTACGTCAGAGTGACCTTGCCCGCGGAAAACGTATCCCTTAGCTGAGAATCAGCAAAGGGAGAAAGATGGAAAAGGCAAAGAGAGCGAAGTACACGCTGGAGTTCAAGCAGGAAGCGATACGGCTTGTGGAATCCGGTGAGAGTCTAGCG
>CAIYVZ010000011.1 GCA_903929755.1 uncultured Acidobacteriia bacterium | reverse complement strand
TTTTACGTCGTCCGCAGTGCGGACTCCCAGCATTAATTCGTTCAGTACTCTGTCACTGAACGGCTTTTCCTGTTCCTGCCTCTTCATAACTTTCTCCTATTGTTACCCGGAGAACACTTACACAGAATTCAGGACACCCTCATTCATGCTCATGCGGTGGCCGCTGAGTTCCTGGAGCACGCCGAGGAAGAGCAGGAACACGCCGACATAGCGGCAACGCGAATCACGCAACTGGGCGGAGAGCCGAACTTCGATCCGAAAGGTTTGGCTTCGCGGAGCCATGCGGAGTACGTAGAGGGCAAGTCGCTGCTGGATATGGTTCGCGAGGATCTGATCGCGGAACGTATTGCAGTGCAGAGTTACAACGACATCATCCGGTATCTTGGAGATGACGACCCCACCACGCGGATCGCCATGGAGCATATTCTGGGCAAAGAAGAAGAGCACGCCGACGATATGAAAAAGCTTCTGGAGACGCTGAGCACAAATGGCCGAGACCTCTAGCTCCACGTGGTATTCGGCGGCGGGACTGTGGCACCGCAAGACGACGGTAATTGCGGCGCTGTCGCTGACCGGGATCGGGACCCATCTGGCGTTGCGTTACGGGCTCGGCTTACCGAACGATGTGGCGCAGCTTCCGCTGTTAGCAACGCTCTCGCTGGGCGTATTGCCTCTGTTTGAACTGCTGCGGAGACTGCTGAAGCGTGAGTTTGGATCGGATCTGCTGGGTGGTATGTCGGTAATCACTTCGCTGGTGCTGGGCGAGTATCTGGCGGGTTCGATTATTGTGTTGATGCTATCCGGCGGCGAGGCGCTGGAAAGCTATGCGCTGGGGAGTGCATCGTCCGTACTGGCCGCGCTGGCGAAACGGATGCCTTCTGTGGCGCACCGGAAGTCGGGCACCGAGATTGCCGATGTGGCACTGGACCAGTTGGCGGTGGGCGACACGCTGGTTATTTATCCGCACGATGTTTGCCCGGTGGATGGTGTGGTGGTGGACGGGCGCGGGTCGATGGATGAATCGTATCTGACGGGTGAGCCGTTTCAGATGACGAAGACGCGCGGATCGACTGTAATTTCGGGCGCGGTGAACGGCGAGGCGGTGCTGACGATTCGGGCAACGCAGAAGGCCGCGGATTCGCGTTACGCCAAGATCATGGGCGTGATGCGGGATTCGGAGGCGTCGCGGCCGAACCTGCGGCGACTGGGAGACCGGCTGGGGGCGATTTATACTCCAGTGGCGCTGCTGGCGGCGGTGGCGGCGTGGGCGTGGAGCGGGGATCCGACCCGGTTTCTGGCGGTGCTGGTGATTGCCACTCCGTGTCCTTTGTTGCTCGGAATTCCGATTGCCATTGTGGGGTCCATTTCGCTGTGCGCGAAGCGGGCGATTATTGTGAAGAGCCCTGTGGTGCTGGAGCGCATTACGGACTGCCGCGTGGCGATTTTCGATAAGACCGGCACGCTGACGTACGGAACTCCGAAGCTGACGGAAACGACGCTGGCGGAGGGGTTTGAGGCGAACGAATTGCTAAGGCTGCTGGCCGGGCTGGAGCGGTATTCGAAGCATCCGCTGGCTCGGGCGGTACTGGATGCGGCGAAGGAAGCGGGGCTGGCGATTCCTGAGGCCGATGAGGTAAGCGAGGCTCCGGGTCTGGGGCTTCGAGGCCTGATTGGCGGTCGACAAGTACAGATCACCAGCCGGAAGCAGATGGAACAGCAGGCGACCGAGGGACGGGAAAAGTTAGGACCTTCGACAGGTGGCTTGGAGTGTGTGGCTGTGGTTGACGGCCAGTATGCGGGCGTGCTGCGGTTCCGCGATGCTCCGCGTTCCGACAGCCGGACTTTCGTGACTCACCTGGGGCCGAAGCACCAGTTTTCGAAGGTGATGATTGTGTCGGGGGATCGGGAGTCCGAGGTGCGGTATCTGGCCGGGGAAGTAGGGATTGCCGAGATCCATGCGCAGAAGAGCCCGGAAGAGAAGTTAGCGATTGTCCGCACGGAGACCGCAGCGGCACCGACGCTGTATGTCGGGGATGGAATCAACGACGCGCCGGCGATGATGGCGGCGACGGTGGGGATGGCGATTGGGCAGAACAGCGACGTGACGGCCGAGGCAGCGGGTGTGGTGGTGATGGACAACTCGCTGGAGAAAGTGGATGAGTTTATGCACATCGCCCGGCGGATGCGGGTGATTGCGCTGCAGTGTGCGGTGGGTGGAATGGCGCTGAGCCTGGTGGGGATGGGGCTTGCGTCGGCGGGGTGGCTGACGCCGGTGAGCGGGGCGGTTGCGCAGGAGGTGATTGACGTGCTGGCTGTGCTGAATGCGCTGCGCGCGGCGTTTCCTCCTGCGGTGATTCACGATTTGTAGACGTCAAGGCTGGTTTTCATTGAGGTATTCATTTTTCGAGATACTCGGGGGGAACGTCATCTTCGGGGACTTCGTGGGTGTGGATTTCGGAGACATCGGCGTCGGGAGTGTTTTCAATGCCGCTGATAATGCCGGCTTCGAAGTACTGGCCTTCTTCGACGAGTTCGGCGACGCTTTCGGAGGTGGCTTCGGCGATGTCGGAGAGCCCCTGTGTGTCACCGGATTGTCCGGCGGAATTGGGGCCGGGGCGATTGGGTTGTTCGGGTTTCATGGCTGATTAAGCGGCACGTTGGGGGCCAACTGGACGTAGTCTGATTGTGACTACAATTGAGGTATGAGACACACGGTTCGGGAGACTCCCGCAGGCAAGACCGCTGACACCTATGTTCGGGCCCGAATTGACAGCGCGACCAAGGAACTGGCAACGGACGCGCTGGCCGCGATGGGGTTGTCTGTGTCGGATGCCATTAGGCTCTTGATGGTTCGGGTGGTGGATGAGCAGCGATTGCCTTTTGAGATTAAGACTCCCAATGCGGCTACGAGGGCGGCGATTGCGGAACTGGAAGCGGGCCGCGGAAAGCGGTTCCCCACTATACATGCCCTGATGGCTAACCTGAATGCGGACGATTGAGCAGTCATCGGCGTTCAAACGGGACTGGAAGCGGGAGAAGGCGAATCCGCAGCACCGGCGGGATCTGGACGACCTTTTGACCAGCGTATTGGAGTTCCTCGTGGTAGACGAGTCGATGCCGATCCGGAACCGGGACCAGGCTCTGAGCGGAGACTGGAACGGTTACCGGGAGTGCCACATTAAACCGGATTTGTTGTTGTCTACGCGATTCCGGATGAACACACCTTGCGGCTGGCTCGCGTTGGATCGCACAGTGAGTTGTTCGGCTGAGGGCTACTTGATCAGCTCCATGAGGTTGAGCGGCTCGGGGACAGGGAGGCCGTCGTCGCCAATGGCTTCGAGCTGGAAGGCGATCCCTTCGTGCATGACGCGCTTGATCTCGTCGAGGGAATCGCCGGTCGCCACACAACCGGGGAGATCGGGCACGTAAGCGGAGTAATTGCTTCCCGGAATGTGCTCGATAACGATGGCGTATTTCATCCGTTTATTCCCCCTTGCAGATTGCTTTGGCGCGACTTGTTGATTTCGGCGGCGAAGGCTTCGAGGGATTCGGGTTCTTTGCCGTCGAAGCGGGATTTCAGGTTTTCGGTGGCGCTCCAGGCCATTCTTTTTGCTGTGGCTTCGGCCATGATGGGGTCGATGCCTATGGAACGGAGGGTTTTGGCTACCTCTTCCATTTCGTGGGCGCGGCGCTCTCCGTGAACTACTACTCGTCCGACCATGTAGGTGGCTACTTCCTTCCAGTTGATGCCGGGGAAGGTTTCGGCTAAGGAGGCGAAGACTCGGTCCTGCGCTCCGTAGCGGGTGGCTCCGAGGGCGCATTCGGTCAGGAGGGCTTCCATGCCTTTTACCACGATGCTGCGGCACATCTTGGTTGCGGCCGCAGAACCGACGGTGGGGTCTCCGGTTTCGATGGTCATGCCAAGGGGCTGGAAGATGGCGTCGAAGTCCTTTGTATACGGGCCTCCGGAGAGGATGGGGACCTTGTGACCGTATGGCGGGACCGGGCCCATAATGGCGATCTCGACGAACTTCGCTCCGGTGGCGGAGATGGTTTCTCCGATGGTGACTTTGAGCGCCGGGGAGACGGAGTTCATGTCGGCGTAGAGGTGATCGGGCTCGAGGTAGGGCGCGGTTTGTTCGGCGGCCTGGCCGGCTTCGAGGGCGGTGACTACGCAGAGGATTACGTCGGCCTGCGCTGCGAGGTCGGCCGAAGTGGTGACGAGCTGGACGCCGGCTTCCGCAGCGCGGGTCCGGATCTTTTCGCCTCGACCGGGGGTGTTGGTGTGGATGTCATAAGCAACCATGCCGGGCAGGCCAAAGCCTTTCGCGAGGTGGAAGCCGACTTCTCCGAAACCTACGAAGCCGAGGCGAGGGGCAGTCATGATGCGGCAGCAGCTTCAGCCCTTAAACGGCGGGCTTCGGCGTGGACGACTACGAGCGACATCAGCGTGCCGAGGGGGTGCGCACCGACTTCCACCAGGGGGTGCGATTTCAGGGAGCGGAGCATGTCGATGTTCTCGTCCTTGATGGTCTCGATGGCGGCGGCTTCTTCGGGATTGAGGTGGTATTCGACGGCGACGGCCTGGGTATCCGCGTAGAGGCGCCGGCGCAGGCTTTGCATGTGACGGAGGTCGTAGAGCAGCTTGTTCAGGTTGTACGACTTCGGTTCGGGGTGCTTGTAGAACTCGTAGCCGTTGTTGGTGAAGGTGTATTCGGGGCGAACGGCGGGTTCGGGCTCGATACCGGTTTCCTGACGCTTGTTCGGGATGAAGCGCATGACGGCGTGGCCGTGGTGCCAGGTGGGTTGGTAGGTGAGGAGTTCACCGGGCTGTTTGCCGATGGCTCCGAACAGGACCATCCACGGGAGCATTTCGGTGTTGCCGACTTCGTCGAGCTGGGCGTTGGTGAGGTTCAGCAGAACTTCGTGGTTGCCGCGCTCCATTTGCTCGATGGCCCAGTAGTCGAAATCGAAGGCTGGCTGGGGGTACTTCCAGGTGCCGGGGTAGTGGGACATGCCGCCGCTGGCGATGATGGCGACGCGCTCGTTCTCGGGACGTCCGGCGACGATGGCGGCGATGGCCTTGCCGAGCGCTTCGCAGCGGCGGGCGGAGGGCAGGGGCGGCAGATACGTATTGATGAAGATGGGGATGACCGGGATGCTGCGGCCTTCGAGGACCCATTCGTAGACGGCGGCGAAGGAGTGGCCAAGAACGGCGTCCTGCGAGTAGGCCATGTCGAAGCCGGCGTCGACGAGCTTGTGGAGCAGGTCTTCGGCGAGGGGGAGATGGATGGGGATGTTGTAGTCGCGGCCCGCGAAGGAGGCTTTGGAGGTTTCCCCGGCGACTACGGCAAACGTCGGAACGGAAGAGAGAAAGAAGGTTTCCAGGTGGTCGCTGCCGAGGATGATGGCGACGTCGGGTTTAGTTTCGTCGAGAGATTTCCCGAGTTCGCGCATGGCGGCGACATCGGCGTCAAGCTGCTCCAGGATTTCAGAGGGCGGACGCGTGAAGAGCTGCGGCGCGTGCACGGTGGCCATGGCGGCTACGATTTTTCCCATTTTTCTTAAGCGTCTCCGTTTTCGACTAGCCCATCGACGTATTCAACGCCGAGTTCCGCGAGTTTGGCGCGGAGGCCGTAGAATTCAATGCCAAGCTCCCCATTGCGGAGGCGCTGGCGGATTTTCTCTTCCTTCTCGAGGCGGATCTGGCCGAGGCGGGCGACTTCGGCGGCCCGGTCGCGGGGGACGACGACAACGCCGTCGGCATCGGCGATGATGACGTCGCCGGGGTTCACGATGGTGCCTGCGGAGACGACGGGGATGTTGACGGAGCCTCCGGTGGACTTCACGGTCCCCTGCGCGGAGATGGCTTTGGCCCAGACGGGGAAATTGAGTTCGGTGAGTTCGGCGGTGTCGCGAATGCCGGCGTTGATGATGAGGCCCCGGATGCCATGGGCCATACAGGAGACGCCGAGGAGTTCGCCGAACATTCCGTCGGTGGATTCCGAAGTGGTGGTGACGACGAGGACATCACCGGGTTTGCAGACTTCCACGGCGGCGTGGATCATGAGATTGTCGCCGGGCTGCGAGGAGATGGTGACGGCGGAGCCGACCACTCGCGCGGTGGGGTAAATAGGGCGCATGTACGGCGCCATCAGGCCGCAACGACCCTGGGCTTCATGCACGGTGGCGACGCCGAGGCGGCCGAGCGTTTCGATGACATCCGGATCAGCGCGGCGGATGTTGCGGACGATTTGGTGTTTCATGACAGTTGGTCCGTAACCTGCGGGTAGACGCGCTGGAAGGCTTCAGCAAACTTGATGGACTTGTCGCCACCGTTACGAACGGCCTGGGTGCCGCGACGCGAGCCGAGATCGGTGTAGTACTTCCAGAGGTGGCCCTGGGCTTCCATGGATTCCATGGATTTCTGCTTCAGGTCCCAAACCGGGGTGATGTCGAGCAGGACTTCGGGCTTGAACTCGCACTGTTCCGGCTGGTGGGGCTCAAACATGAAGACGGGCGGGGCGTCGAGAGGCTTGCCTGGCGCGGGGTAGCCCAGGGCCTGAGCGTAGATGCGGGTCTGGAGCGTGACCTGGTTGGCGGTGGGATGGTCGGGGTTGTAGGGGTCGAGGTAGGGGTGGGTGAGGACGAACTCGGGCTGGAGTTCGCGGTATTCCTTCACCATGTCGTCGATGACGGTCTGGTTGATGACGATGGGGTAATCGCCGCAATCGAAGAAACGGACTTCGGCGACCCCGTTTGGTCCGGCGAGAATGCCGGCGGCGCGGGTGGATTCGGCATGGCGGATTTCCTTAACGCGTTCAATGGTCATGCCGGGCTGTTTCCAGGAACCCTGGCTTTCTCCGCGCTCACCGTAGGAGAGGCAGAGGATGCGGACGCGGTAGCCGCGCTGGGCGTAGAGGGCGATGGCTCCACCGGCGCGCCAGACGAAATCGGCAGCGTGGGCACTGACGACGAGGATGTTTTTTTGATCGGACATGGGTTTAGTGGGCCGGAGGAGTTAGCTTTCGATGATGGCGGTGGGGTTGGTGACCGCCATGCGGGTGACTTCGGCGGCAGTGAAGCCACCGTCGAGGAGCGTTTGCGCGAACATGGCGAGACCGTCGGAGACGGGCGGATTGATGGTCTGGCCAAGGTCTGTGGAGAGGATGCAGCGCTCGGGGCCGACGCGGCGGATGGCTTCAAGGACGCCTTCCCAGGAGGCTTTGCCGGTGTGCATGGTGGTGAAGCAGTGTTCGATGACGGCGCCGAGGTCGGCGAGTTCCGCCTGCTCGTCGGCAGAGAGATTTTGCGACGGGAATTCGGCGTGGGTGACCATGACGCGCTTCAGGCCGATTTCCTTGGCCGTTTTCACGAGCGCGAGGATTTCGCGGCGGCCCAGGTGGCCGGTGGCGAGAATCATGTCGTACTTGTGGATGAGTTCCAGGCAGGAACGGGCGATGGAGGTGAGGGAGCCATCTTCGTGGATGACAGTGATGGGCGCGGGAGCGAGGCCGGTGGCGGCTAGTTCCAGCTGGATCTTCGCCCAGAAGGGCAAGTGCTTTTTGGTCCCGTCCGGACGGCCAGCGGTCTCGTTGGCGGCATCAACGGTGGGCATCCAAACGATGCGGGTTTTGGCGCGGCCGGCGAGTTCGAGCGCCACGGGATTGAGGCCGCCGACGGAGTGATTCAGAGCAATGGCACCGTAGACCTGAATGCCCGGAACGGCCTTGGTGACAACCTGAGCGCGTTCGGCGGTGGGGAAGTAGTGGGACTTGAGGACGAAACCTTTCAGGCCGCGGGAGAGGAACTCTTTGGCGAGGTCGAGGTCGTCAATGCGTCGCTCGATGACGTCGGGGGCGACGTGGACCTGAAGGTCGTATGCGCCCTGAATGGCGTCCCAGGCCTGGGCGGAGGGAATTTCGCTGGTTTGCATTGAGGGGGTGCCGTTTTCGCTGATGCTCAAGTTATCTCCGGAACTCCTGATTGTAGTCCCATCGCGGGTGCCAGGCAAGATGAGACCGTGCTCTGATATACCAGTTTGCGACTGTAACCTTCGCTGTTTGTATTACTTGACTCCCGAGGAGAAGAACTTGAGATATTCTTAGAGCACGTGCCACGAAAGGTAATAGAAACGGCGGAGTACGAGAGCCTGGCGGCGGAAGCCTACTCGATTGTGCGGCTGCGCATCCTGCGGGGGGACCTGGAGATAGGGCAGATCATTTCGCGGCGGAAGCTGGCGACAGAACTGGGGATGAGTTTTCTGCCGGTTTCCGAAGCGCTGATGAAGCTGGAGTTCGAGGGTCTTCTGGAAAGCCGGCCACGGGCGGGCACGCGGGTACGGATTCCGACGATCCAGGACGTGCAGGGCCACTACATTGTGCGCGAGGCGCTTGAGGTTCAGGCGGCGCGTCTGTTTGCAGCAGCGGCTACAGCGAACGAGAAGCAGGAACTGACCCGACTGGCGGTCAGGGTGGATTCGCTGGCCAGCCAGCCGGATGCCGACCGCTACCACTACCTGAGTCTGCATGAAAAGCTGCACCGGCGGATTGCGGAGTGTGCGCGGTGCGGGGCGCTTTCGGAAGCGATTGAAAAGACGCATGCGCTGGCTTCCACCTGGATGTGTGTGGGGCGGCATTCCGAGGGCCAGGGTCCGCGGCGGACGCATCAGGATCTGATGGAGAAGCTTTGTGCCGGGGATACTGAGGCTGCGGCGGAAGGTATGCGGCGGCATATTGTTTCCAGCAAGGACCGGGCAGTGGAACGGTTGCAGCCGTTCTTCCAGATGGGCGCTGCCAGGGGTACGACGTATGCCCGAAGTGCGCGGAACCAATTTGCACCTCCGGTACTTCTGGCGAGCTAAGACTACCCACCGGAGAGCCTGGTGCCGGGGCTGTGAAAACAATTCTTAGACACCCGCGGATCAGAATGACCTTCCCTGCTCGACGCAAGAGCGGCAATACTCTACCTAAGTCTTCCGCGGGTACTTTGGCACCGATCAGCCTGGCGAAAACGGTATTCTCATCAAGAGAAATTCTGTTCTGTCGGGTAGCTGGACTCTGGCGCATCAAGCGTTGCATCATTGCTTCGCGCGAGAAAAAACTACGAGTGTATCTCGATGAGTTGTACTGAGTCACTGTCATCTTTGGGCGCTTCCGTGTCGAGTGCCAGGTAGCTCTTGAGGCCCGCCGGAATCGAAATGATCGACAGCGTGCCCTGCAAAGCACCTCCGCAATCCGGAAACAAATGGAGCAAACTATTGTGGCGGATACTTATCCCGGGTGTCGCTTCCAGTATTGAAGGGCGATCAAAGCCCGAAAGGAAAACTGAAATGAAGATCAATACGCTCACGATTCTGACAGTGGTCACCCTCGGTACGGCGTGCTCCTTGGCGGCACAAAAACCGCACCCCCCGGCATTGTCAAAGTTACCGGCAGCTCAGGATGTTACGGTGACTCCAGCCGCTGGCACCCAGTTGCTTTACCAATTTCTGGCGACCGGGACCCAAACCTACGCCTGCAAGGCCGGCGTGCTCTCTACAACCTCTATTCCAAAGGCTGTACTCGCGGACGCGGACCCGACCTCACACCTGACGATCAACCACGACGAACCGGTGGACAAAATGGCTCGGTGGACGATGGTGGACGCGTCGGGCAAGACCGTCGCCGCCATTCAAACGGACAAAACGAAGGCTAAGCGTTTTCCCGCGCCGGATGGCATCTCCATCGCATGGTTGAGGCTCGATCCGGTCAAAGGAGAAGGTAGCGGCAGATTCCAGAATGTGACGAGCATACAAAGGCTCTATACAGGCGGAGGGAACCCTGCCGGAACCACATGCACCACCGATGAGGCTGTGCCGTACACGGCCCACTATTACTTCTGGGGAACTCCGGCAAAGCCCGCGTACTGAGCGCTGTGGCTCAGAAGTGTGTCACTTTCAGAATCAGGTGGCATAGTTCCACTTCTCGACAGGCGACCCATGCCTCAACAGATCTCACCGTTGATCAACTGCAAGCCGTTTTGGTTCTGCGTGGCAGGCCTGTTACCGCCGTCTCGATGGCTCCATGCCGCTCTTCCTGATTGCCGCCGTTGCGCGTTCCGATGAAAGAAACGCGATCAGTCTCCTGGCGGCCTCAGCTTGTTTCGAACCCGCGATGATTGCGGCGGCGTACACTTCCCTATACTCGAGTTCCTTCGGGAGCGGTCCGAGAAGCTCAACGCCAGGTACGTGCAGAATCTCGCTGACGGGTTGAATCGAGAGCTGCGCGTCGCCCCGGGCGACCACCGCGACCGTCTTGGCACGCCGCAGCGTCTGCCTCAAAGTTTCCGCTGTGCCGATGTCGGGCCCGGGGCTTCCGGCGCGCACGTCCATAGGGTGGTGACTACCGACCCCGATGGCATCAGGATCAGGACCAGAATCGCCGCCAGTCCCGCGAATTGCCGTCTCGCGTACTGTATATTTTGAACAGTCATATGTCAAATATTCTCAGCGGTGCGGAATTCAAGCAACAAATGCGGGACGGCACGCCCAAAATGGGCCTGTTCGTCAACTCACACAGCACCACAGTAGCCGAACAATTGGCCCACAGCGGCTACGACTGGCTGCTGGTGGATTCACAGCACGGCCCCATGGGCTTTGAAAAGCTCTCGACGATGCTGGCCGCTATTGCCAGTGGCGGCGCGAAGTCCATGGTGCGCGTAGCCGGTTATCATGACCGTGGCGGCATCCAGCAGGCGCTCGACCTGGGTGCGGACGGCGTCCTCGTTCCCTACATCAACACGGCGGAAGAAGCGCGTCAGGCGGTGAGCTGCTGCCGTTATCCAATGGACGGCACGCGGTCGGTCTACTTCCCCCAGCGCAGCACCAACAAGGCCGGGCTACTCGGTTACGTCGGCAATGCCAATAAGAACATCATTATTGCGCTGCAGGTGGAAACTGCGGACTGCATCACGAACATCGAAGAAATCGCGGCGGTTCCCGGTGTGGATATGCTTTTCCTCGGCCAGAATGACCTTTGCATGTCGATGGGTCTCTATGAGAAGTATGAGTTCCCCCTCATGTACACCTCGCCCGAACTGGGCGCGGCAACGGACAAACTGATCGAGACGGCGAAGAAGCACGACGTAATCCTGGGCGTCTTCCTGTTCGGCACGTCGCGCGTTGGCGAGTTCCTCGGCAAGGGTTTCCGGTTCATCTCTGTGGGGAACGATCTGCACCATATCCTGACGCAGGCAGGAGCCTACGTCAAAGATATGGAAGGGATTGGCGAAGCGGCCGGGGTGGCCTGGACGAAGCGGCCCTCGGCTTTAGTTTAGGAACTTACTGGGGAACCGGCCGACCCATCGATTTGTAGATGTTCTCAATGGTCTCGATGTTGCTCTGCGCCTTCTTGTTGTCCTTATCCACCGTCAGCACCTTGCGGTAGGTACGGAGAGCGTCGGGGTACTTGGAGCGGGGCGGCAGCGCCTCATCGTACATGATCGAATCGGCTTTGGCGAGCAGGGCGTCGGCAAGCGTCGCCTTGATCGCCGCCGATTTCGGATCGGCCTTTCCGGCGGTTTCGAGCGCTGTGATGGCGGCGTCAAATTTCTTTTCCGCGATCTGTTTTTTGCCCTGCGCAACAACGGCCGGATCGGCTCCGAACAGGGCGCCGGCGAACACGAGAGCAAGTGCGGAGCGTGTAAATCGCACACTCAAAGTGTAGCTGGCCTCTTCAGCGGTTCCATCTGGCGTCAACAGTTCCCCTTCTCGATACCGATAAGGGTCTCGGCCAGATCAAGATCAGTGCCGGCGGCGATCTTACCCTGTGCGACGAGTTCGGCAAGTCCCGACCTGTTCATAATGACCACGTCAGCCGGTTCGCCTCGACGAAGCATGGCGCCAATCGTATCTGGTCCGGTTCCCTGCGACGCGCCCGATGCAGTGCTTACCGTGATACCGGAGGTCCTCTCGAACTCCGGGAGGACCTCCCGATAGGCGGGCGAGAAGCCCCCTGGTTTCCCTGGCGTACACAGGTAACACTTGAGGACAAGCTGTTTCCGCCCAATCATCAGGAGGGGCGTTTGTGCTTTGGTGGCACTTCGGAAGCCGGGGGGGCGCAGGCCTGTGGAAAAATACCTGACAAACCTGTTACAATCAATAATACATGGAAGATCGTAAGGTAATTAATGATGCCTTCTACGCCTGCCGCCACCGTTCGGAAGGCCCAGTCGCAGTCATGAGCACCACGCAGTACGTCATGGCCGAATATGATGATAAGACGGGAGATATCCGCTGGCAGCGTGTCGTAAATGCGAGCCAGAGGGAATCCGTTTACAACTGGCTGCGCCAACATTTCCCGGTTAAGAACCAGCCTGCTCCGGTGGCGCGCCGGAAAGCCGCAGTCGCCTAAGCTGACGATTTTCAGCTAACTTATTTTGCCGCAGAGTATTTCGATCAGGCAGGATCTGCTCTCAGATCCTGCCTGATCGTTTTTTTTATTTGCCGTAAATCTTGCCCGTGGAGGCGTTGACAAACGCCGCGAACCCGCCGGTCTTGGTGCCCCACTGGACGTACCACATGGGGGCCGGGAACTTGGCGGAATTTCCGAGTGCGAACTCGGTGAGGGGCTTGTCGTTCTTCTTCAGCCAGTCCCCCGCCTTTTCTGCCGCTGCCTTGAAGGCCGCGTCGGAATCAATTGAGAAATCCTGATTCGTGAACGGCGTGGCATTTTGGCTCGCCCCCCCCCAGCGAAGGCTCCCCTGATTGTTGATGCCCTTCAGGATATTGCCCTCTTCGATGGTGGAATAGACGAACTGGTAAGCGGTCTGTTTGCTCACAGAGACGAAGGTGATGGCCCACTGGACGTACTTGCCTTCGCCGCTCTTCTGACCCGCCACATCCTTACCGGCGATGCTGGCAGTCTGGAGATCGGGAGCGAGAGTGCGGGCGACCTTGAACACCTCGTAGTAAGCCGTCAGCGCCGAAATGGGGCCTTCGGGGACGGCAGGTTTCTTTACTACTTTCTTGGCTTCTTCGTGCTTGGGTTCCTCACCGCAGCCGGCGAGGAGTAAAAGACTCGCGGTGAAAGCCGCGGTGGTGAAGGTTCGAATCAGGGAAGATCGGGTCATAGTGGCTCTGGACAGCGTGGCCCGACGCCAATACCTTGACTACGCCGGGCAGAATTCCTTTCGGGGTTTATTCTATTCCAATTTGAGGCCAATGGCTAACGGAGAATTGGATTAACGGAGCAAACCGATGTCGCGGAAGCCATTCAGGACAAACTGGACGGCTATGGCGGTGAGCAGCAGCCCCATCATGCGGGTGAAGATGGCGATGCCGGTACGGTGGAGGTGAGAACTGACCCAATCAGCCGCAGCGAGCACCAGGAGCGCGATGAGCGCCGTGAGGGCAATGGCCCCCAGGATGGCGCTCTGATGCCGCCAGTCGGGATTCTGGGCCATTAGCACCATCACGGACGAGATGGCACCTGGCCCGGCAAGCATGGGGACGCCGAGTGGCACAATGCCGACGTCTTCTTTCTCGGCGCCTTCGCTGGTTTCACCGGGCGTTTCCTGAGTCGGAGAACGGCGGGCCTGCAGCATGTCGAGCCCGATGAGCCCCAGAATAATGCCGCCGGCGATCTTGAAGGCGGGCATCGTGATGCCGAAGAGGCGAAAAATGGCGGGTCCGGCCAGGGCGAACAGGGTAAGGATGGCGCAGCAGGTAATGGAGGCGCGCAGGGCCATATGGCGGCGCCGTGCGCGGTCGCAATGGCCGGTCATGGCGAGGAACGCCGGGACGGACGCGATGGGGTCTACCAACACGAAGACGGACGTAAACGCGATGAGAAAAAACTGCCCCAAAAGTGCCTCCCCTCCCGGCTAATGTAGCAGCTATTCGTAACGCAGGCAGACGATGGGGTCAAGATTGGCGGCCCGATTGGCGGGATAGAAGCCGAAAAAGAGGCCGACGGTTACGGAAATCGAGACGCCGAGGAAGACCCAGAGCAACGAAACCTGCGCGGGGACAGCCGGGACCAGCGTCCGCACCGCGAAGGCAATGAGCGCTCCCGCCACGATGCCGAGGATGCCACCGATGCCCGAGAGCGTGATGGCTTCGATGAGAAATTGCAGACGAATGTCGGCTTTGCGCGCGCCCATAGCTTTGCGGATGCCGATTTCGCTGGTGCGCTCGGTGACGGAGATGAGCATGATGTTCATGACGCCGATGCCGCCGACCAGGAGGCCGATAGAACTGATAATGCCGGTGAGCAGGACGAGAGCTCCGGTCAACTGGTCCCAGAGAGAACTGAGGAAGTCGGGGCTGGAGATTTCGAAGTCGTTTTCAGCGTTGGGTTTGACGTGGCGTTTGCGGCGGAGAGCTTCTTCGATCTGACCCTGCACGTAGGCCATAGGAACTTCATCTTTGGCGGCGACGGCGATGAAACGCTCTTTGATTTCGGGGAAGGTCTTCCGGAAGTTCGACATGGGGATACAGACGAACTGATCGACGCCGAAGCCGGAGAAAAGGCCCTGGTCGGGTTCGAAGACGCCGATGACTTCGTACCAGCGGCCGTCGAGACGGACTTGTTTGCCGAGAGGGTCGGTAGTGGGAAAGAGGGAGTCGGCGATGGAGCGGCCGATGACGGCGACGGCGCGGGCGTGTTCCTCATCGTAGGTGGAGATAAAGCGGCCCTCGCCGATCGAGAAGAGGGGGAGAGCTTTGGCGTATTCGGGCTGTGTACCGCGCAGGAAGAAGCGCTCCACGTGGGCGTCCCCGTAGCGGATTTCATCGGCCTGTTCGCCGAAGTTGATGCGGTTGGCGAAGACGGTGGCGTAAGAGACGCCGTCGCAGGATTCTTCCAGATATTTGGCGTCGCCGTCTTCCAGGTACTTGCGCACACGGATCTTTTGGGTGAGGCGGCCGGGCCCCTGGCCGGTGGGGATGCGGGTGATGAAGAGCGTGTTGGAGCCGAGACGCGAGACGCGCTCTTTTACGACGCCGTTGAGGCCGTCGATGATGGCCGCGACGGTGATAACGCTGGTCACGCCGATGACGATACCGAGAATGGTGAGCGCGGAGCGGGCCTTGCGGGAGCGCAACGTGTCAAGCGCGACCCAGAGGTTTTCGATGAGGGCACCCTGGCGGACTTCAACCTTAGCCATAGCTAACCACCCTCCGAACGCAGCGCGTTCACCGGGTCCAGCCGGGCGGCTTTGCGCGCCGGGTAGATGCCGAAAAACAGCCCGATGATGGTGCTCAGCAGGACGCCGAGAGAAGCGACCCAGAGTTTGACGAAGCCGGTGAGATTGCGGAGGCCTTCAGCGCAGGCAAAGCCGATGGCGATACCGATAGCGCCGCCGATGAGGCACTGGATGACGCTTTCGGTGAGGAACTGGCGCAGAACGTCGGACTGGGTGGCGCCCAGAGCCCGGCGCACACCGATTTCGCGCGTCCGTTCGGTGACACTGACCAGCATCACATTCATGATGACGATGCCCCCGACGATGGCCGCAATGGAACTGACCATGACAAAGACGGCGAAGAAGGAACCGCTGATGCTTTGCCAGAGCGAGATGTAGCTTTGGGCTGTGCCGATGAAGAAGGAATCATCTTTACCGGGCAGGTCGTGGCGGCGGGTGCGGAGGATGGACCGGACTTCGTCCTGTGCGGCGTTGAATTTTTCTTCGCCGCCCGAGGCTTTGATTTCGAGGGTGAGGGAAGACCGCGTGCCCCGCACTTTCAACCATGTGGTGAGGGGGACGATGACGAAATTATCCTGATCCTGCCCGAGGACGGAGCCTAGTTTCTCAAAAGTGCCGACGACGGTGAATTCCAGGCTGCCGCTGCGCAGAGTCTTGCCGATGGGATTGACGGCGGGGAAGAGCTTATCGGCGACTGAAGCGCCAATGAGGCAGACGTAGGCGGCGTGGCGGTCTTCCGTGTCGGTGAAGTAGCGGCCAAGGTCGAGAGTGCGGGTGTCGATATCCACCATGTTGGGCGTATAGCCAATGATGCTGGCGTCGTCAGCCTGTTTGTTGCCCGCCTGCAGGGACAGGGTGGAGGACGCGGACCCACCCACCTGTTCACAGGCGGTGCAAAGTTCGCGGACGGTGAGGAGGTCCTCATAGCGGAGGGTCTTGTTCTTGAGGGCTTTGACCACGATGCTGAAATCGACGACGGCGAAGGGGGTTCGGGCGACGCGGAAGACGTTGGTGCCCAGGTTGGCGATCTTCTGCTCCACGTAGACGTTGGCGCCCTGGACGAGCGTCATCACTGTCATGAGCGTGGCGACGCCCATGGTGAGGCCGAGGATGGTGAGCGCCGAGCGGAGTTTGTGGGCACGGATCGCATCCACAGCGAGACGGAGATTATCTGGTAGGCCAACCACTGCTGGTTTTATTGTTGCGCGGGTGTCACCGTGGGCAATAAAGTGCATCTGGGCTTGCAGAAGGGTGAGCTGAACGAATTCATGCGACGTTTATGGCTATTGTTTTGTGTGTTACCACTGGCCGGGCAGGACCCGCTGTCACTGCATGAGGCCGTGGCACTGGCGCTGCGAGAAAACCGCGCGGTGGTGGCGGGCGAAGCAGGAGCAAGGGCGGCAGCCGAGAGAGTGACGCAGGCGAAAAGCGGGATGCTGCCTCGGGTGAATGTCTCGGAAGGGGCGATGCGGGGAAATAATCCCGTTTATGTGTTTGGTTCGCTGCTGACACAGCACCAGTTTGGGCCGGGGAACTTCAATATTGGGCCTTTGAACAGGCCGGATGCGCTGAATAACTTTCAGACGCAGCTGACGGTGGATCAGCCGCTCTATGACGGCCGCCAGACGAAGAATGCCACGACAATGGCGCAACTCGGCGGCAAGATGGCGGATGAAGACCAGCGGCGGATCCGGATGGAGACCGTGGCACGGGTGGCTCAGACCTACTACGACTCGGCGCTGGCGGCCGAGAATCTAAAGGCGGCGGAGCAGGCAGTTCGGTCGGCGGAGCAGGATTTGCGCAGGGCGGAGGATGTTCGGGCGGCTGGAATGTCGACCGATGCGGATGTTTTGTCTATCAAAGTCCATCTGGCTGCTGTAAATGAGCAACGGATTACACGCAGGGCGGAGCTGGATGTGGCGAAGGCTGCGCTGAATGACGCGATGGGAGTTCCGCTGGAAGTGGAGCATGCGTTGACAACCGCACTGGCGCCCGCGAGTTTCACGGAGACCGCGATTGGCGCGCTGGAAAAGGAAGCGGCGGAAGGTCGGGCGGAGACTCGGCTAAGCAGACTGTCGGCGAGTCTGGCAGAGGCGCAGAACAAGGCGGCGCATGATTCGTGGCTGCCGCAGGTGGGAGTGCGGGCGGCCTTTGAGAGTGACGCGCAACGTTTTGTGACGCGAGGCGGGGCGAACTGGATGGCCGGCGTGACGGTTCGGTGGAACGTGTTCAATGGCTTTGCGGACCGGGCGCGGATGGCGGAGACGAGCAGCCTGCTGGAGCGCGCCAGGGCGGATGAGCAGCGGGCAGGCTCTGCGGTGAAGCTACAGGTGCGTCGGGCTTACGCGGGTTTACAGGCAGCTTCACAGAGAATTCAGGTGGCTTTGGCGGCGGTGGCCTCGGCCGAAGAAAGCTTGCGGATCACCCAGAACCGCTATCAGGCGGGGCTGGCGACGGTAACGGATTTATTGCGCACGGAGACGGCTCTGCTGGAGACGCGGACGCGGTATTTGGCGGCGCTGCACGATGAGCGCGTGGCCGCCACAATGGTTGAATTTGCCGCTGGTCGACTGACTGCGGATTCAGGAGTTTTGAACTAATGAGACGCATGGTTACGGTGGGCTTTGGGCTGATGGTTTTGGTGTCTTGCGGAAAGGAAGAAGTGAGGCGTGCCACTCCCGTTGCGGCGGTACCGGTGGCGGTCCATACGGCTGCCGCGGGCGAGCAGGAATGGCCTTCCGGGTTTGAGGCAACGGGAACGGTGCGAGCGCGGACGCAAGGGGCAGTGTCGAGCAAGGTGATGGGTTACGTGCAGCAGGTATCGGCGCGTGTGGGTGAGCATGTCCGCGCCGGGCAGACGCTGGTGACGCTGGAGGTTCGCGATCTGGATTCCGCAGTGCGCACGGCAGAGGTAAGCAAGGCCGAAGTGCAGGCTGCGATTCCGGAGGCGGAGAGTTCGATTGGGGCGGCGCGGGCGAATCAGGAACTGGCGCGGGCGACGTTCCGGCGAATGGAAGATTTGTTTACGAAGAAGTCGATTTCGAATCAGGAGTTCGATGAGGCGGCGGCGAGGTTAAAGGCGGCGGAGGCAAGCTACGAGATGGCTCGGGCACGGCGGGCGCAGATTGACTCGCGCCTGGCGCAGGCAGACCAGGGTATTCGGTCCGCGGCGGTGATGCGGGACTATGCGAAGCTGACGGCTCCGTTTGCGGGTGTGGTGACGGCGCGGAATGTGGAACCGGGAAATCTGGCATCTCCGGGGACACCGTTGCTGGTGGTGGAACAGGAAGGTTCGCTGCGGCTGGAGGCGATGCTGGATGAATCGCGGCTGGGTTCGGTGAAGGTGGGGCAGCCGGTTGAGGTTTCGCTGGAGGCTCTGGACAAGAAGCTGGTGGCGAAGGTGTCGGAGATTGAACCTTCGGTGGATCCGGCGTCGCGGTCTTACACGGTGAAGATCGATTTGCCGGCCATGGCACAGCTGCGGTCGGGCATGTTTGGGCGCACGGTGTTTGCCACCAGTGCCCGCAAGGTGCTGACGGTTCCCGCGGGCGCGGCGCAGGAGCGGGGTCAGCTGCAGACAGTGTTCGCGGTGGAAGACGGCGCGGCACATGCGCGGCTGGTGACTACCGGAGAACGCGGTGCGGCGGGGGTTGAGATCCTCTCCGGCCTGAGCGCCGGCGAGCAGGTGGTGAGTCCGATTCCGGCGGGTCTGCAGGATGGCGCGAAGGTTGAGGTCCGCCCGTGAGCATACAGAAGAAACTGGGACCGGCGGGGCGATTTGCCAGCGTCTGGATCTCTTCGAAACTAACGCCGTTGCTGATTACGGCGTCGCTGCTGATTGGTGGGTTCGCGGTGTGGAAACTGCCTCGGGAAGAAGAGCCGCAGATCATTGTCCCGATGGTGGACGTGATGGTGCAGATGCCGGGGGCGTCGGCGCGAGAAGTGGAAGAGCGCGTTACGAAGCCGATGGAGAAACTGCTTTGGGAGATTCCTGGCGTGGAGTATGTGTACTCCACTTCGAGCCCGGGGATGTCGCTGGCCATTGTGCGGTTTCTGGTGGGGCAGGATGAGGAGCGCGCGATTGTCCGGCTGAATCAGAAGCTGAGCGCGAACTATGATTTGATTCCGGCTGGAGCGTCGCAGCCCCTGGTGAAGCCGCGGTCGATTGACGATGTGCCAGTGCTGGCCGTGACGCTTTCCAGCAGCCGGTATGACGATTTTCAATTGAGGCACATTGCCGCGCAACTGCATGACGCCGTGAAGCAGGTACCCGATGTTTCGGCGGTGACGATTCTGGGTGGGCAAAGGCGCGAACTGCGTATCACGCTGGATGAAGCACGTCTGGCTGGTTATGGCCTGGCCCCGTTGCAGGTTGCGGCGGCGGTCGGCATGTCGAACAGGCAGATTCCGGCTGGCCAGTTCGCCACCGGACAGAAAGAATATGTGCTGCAGGCTGGCCAGTTTCTGCGGACGGCGGAAGATGTCCGCAGAGTTGTAGTGGGTGTCTCGAATAACAAGCCTGTGCTGTTGAGCAGCGTGGCCTCCGTGACGGACGGCGGCGAAGAGCCGCTGAGTTACGTCCGAATGGCGACGGCGGGAACGCGCGATTTCCGGCCCGCGGTTACTCTGGCGATTTCGAAGCGCAAGGGCACGAATGCCGTGATGGTGGCGGAGAATGTTCTGCAGCGGCTTGAGCCTCTGAAGGGCACGGTGATTCCAGGGGATGCGCAACTGGACCTGACACGCAACTACGGGGAAACGGCGGCGGAGAAATCGAACGAACTGTTGTTCCACATGCTGATTGCCGTGGTGTCAGTGAGTATTCTGATTGCGATTACGTTGGGGCTGCGCGAGTCGCTGATCGTGTTCATTGCAATTCCGGTAACGCTGGCGCTGACGCTGGCGGTGTTCTATCTCTACGGCTACACACTGAACCGGATCACGTTGTTCGCGCTGATCTTCTCTATCGGCATTCTGGTGGACGACGCCATTGTGGTGGTGGAGAATATTGTGCGGCACTGGCGTATGCCGGCGAATCGTGAAAGGCCTCCGTACGAGGTTGCGATTGAAGCGGTGGACGAGGTGGGGAATCCCACAATTCTGGCTACGCTGACCGTGGTGGCAGCAATTCTGCCGATGGCGTTTGTGGGCGGTTTGATGGGGCCGTACATGCGTCCAATTCCGATTGGTGCCAGCGCCGCGATGGTGTTCTCGCTGCTGGTGGCTTTGATTGTGACGCCGTGGGCGGCGGTGCGAATTCTTAAAAGCTCGCATGCGGGCGGTCACGACGAGCGGGAAGATGTTGTCACGCGGTGGTATCGCCGCTTCATGGGCGCGATTCTGCACAAGACTCCGCTGCGCCTTGGGTTTCTGGCGCTTGTGGCAGTGCTGCTGCTGGGTTCCGTATCGCTCTTCTACTTCCAGATGGTGAAGGTGAAGATGCTGCCGTTCGATAACAAGAGCGAGTTCCAGGTGATTGTGGATATGCCGAACGGGACCACTCTGGAAGATACGGCGCGAGCTGCGAATGCGCTGGGGCGCGCGGCTCTGGAGCAACCGGAGGTGGTGAATCTACAGACTTATGCGGGGACCGCGTCGCCGTTCAACTTCAATGGCCTGGTGCGGCATTACTATCTGCGGAGTGGGCCGAATGTGGCCGATATCCAGATCAACCTGCAGGGGAAACGTGCGCGGAAGTTACAGAGCCACGAGATCGCAAAACAGATGCGGACGCGGTTGTTGCCCGTGGCTGCAAAGTACGGGGCGCGCATAAAAGTTGCGGAAGTCCCGCCGGGGCCGCCGGTGCTGCAAACGCTGGTGGCCGAGGTTTACGGACCTTTGCAGGAGGAGCGTACAGCGATTGCGAAGCGCATTCGGGATCTGTGGAAACAGACTGACGGCGTGGTGGACGTGGACTGGTATGTGGAGGACGACCAGCCCAAGTACCGGATGGTGGTGGATCAGGAGAAAGCAGCTATTCACGGTATCGCTGAGGAGCAAGTGGCACGGACGCTGGCAGTGGCTTTGGGGGGCTTCGACGCCGGACTACTGCACGTGGAGAGTGAGAAGGAAGATATCGCCCTGAAGGTGCGGATGGATCGCGCAAACCGGTCGGACCTGGAGCAGTTGCGCAACCTGAAAGTGACGGGGCGCGATGGACGCCTGGTGTCGATTTCGGAGCTGGTTCACACGGTAAGTACGACGGAGGACAAGAGTATTTATCACAAGAATCTAATGCCTGTAACTTATGTAACCGGCGACGTGGCAGGCGCGATGGAGAGCCCGGTTTATGCGGTGATGAAGCTGGGGCCAGAGATGGACAAGTTCAAGGCGCCCGGTGGTTACGCGATTGAACAACACATGGCCGCGCTGCCGACAGATGCCGACCGTTACTCCATGAAATGGGATGGCGAGTGGCACATCACTTACGAAGTATTCCGGGATCTGGGCATGGCATTTGCCGCAGTGCTGATTCTGATTTACGCGCTGGTGGTGGGTTGGTTCCAGAGCTTCATTACGCCACTGGTGATTATGGCGGCGATCCCGTTCTCGCTGGTCGGTATTGTTCCGGCGCATGGCCTGATGGGCGCATTCTTCACGGCGACGTCGATGATTGGCTTCATTGCAGGCGCGGGGATTGTGGTGCGAAATTCCATCATCCTGGTGGATTTTGTGGAGTTGCGCCTGGCAGAAGGGATGCCGCTGGATGAGGCAGTGATTGATGCCGGCGCGGTGCGCTTCCGGCCAATGATGTTGACGGCGGCGGCGGTGGTGGCCGGGTCGGCGGTGATTCTGTTCGACCCGATTTTTCAGGGTCTGGCGATTGCGCTGATGGCCGGTGAAGTGGCCTCGCTTGCGCTCTCGCGTATGACTGTTCCGATTGTCTATTTTATGGTGAACCGCAAGAGGAGTGTTATATGACGGTGGAACGTTATCTCCGGTTGATTTCCGGATTCTTTGTGATGCTGAGCCTGGCTCTTGGGTACTATGTGCACCCAGGGTGGTTTCTGTTCACGGCGTTTGTGGGGCTAAATCTGTTTCAGTCGGGAATCACGAACTGGTGCCCGGCGATGTCGCTGCTGAAAAAGCTGGGAGTGAAGCAGGCGGGGTAGCGCGCTACTTCTCCCGGTAATTGACCGGCGGCAGGGCCGTTCCGGGAATTACAGACTTGTAAACCTGCCCCTTCATCTGTTTAATAAAATCAGCCCTGGCATCGATTACAAGCCTGGGTTTCGTGAAGAGCTCCTGCGCCATGACGGCCAACGCTTTGGCCGCGACGACCATGCCTTTCTGGCCGATGCTCATGCCGGAACAGGCCGTTGCCTGCCAGGTGTGAGCGCCGACGCCGGGCACGAAAGTTGCCCCTTCGAAACCAATGGTGGGCACGTTCCAGCTAACATCGCCCGCGTCCGTTGAGGCGGCCGGTTCATTGGGATCGGGTCGGCGGAACGGGGGGACGGTGGCGGTGGAATCGAGTTCCCCTACAGCGTCGGGCGGGAGGCTCTTTTGGAGGTCCTCGGCGAAATGCCGTTCCTCCGCAGTGTACTTGTAGCCGCCCACTTCTTCGAGGATCCTCTGGGCAACGGGCGCCAGGGCGTCATTCGGAAGAATATTGGCGCTGCCGCTGAGTTCCCGAATTTCGAGCGTGGTGTCGGTCATCATCGCGGCCCCGTTCGCCACTTTCAGAATGCGGTCCCACACCCCATTCAGGGCGCTGAGCGTGGGGTTGCGCGCATAGAGATAAAGCTCAGCGGTATCGGGCACGATGTTGGGCGCGGCGCCGCCGTTGGTGATGACGTAGTGGACGCGGGAACTGGCAGGGATATGCTCGCGAAGAAACTCCAGACCGTTGCCCATCAGCATCACGGCATCGAGCGCGGAACGGCCACGTTCCGGGGCCAGCGCCGCATGGGACGCCGTGCCACGGAACAGGAACTTCGCGCGGTTGATGGCGAGCGCGCCGCCGCTGGTGACCGCGTTGCGGGACGAAGGATGCCACTGCAGCATCACGTCCACATCTTTGAACAGGCCCGCATGGAGCATGTAGACCTTGCCGGCTCCGCCTTCTTCGGCCGGAGTGCCGTAGTACCGGAGCGTGCCTTTCAGGTGGTTCTTTTCCATGTATTCTTTAACGGCCACGGCAGCCAGAGCGGAGCCTGAGCCGAGCAGATTGTGGCCGCAGCCGTGACCGGAGCCACCCTGCACAACAGGACTGCGGTCGGGCGCGGCGACCTGTGAGAGACCGGGCAGAGCGTCGAACTCGCCCATGACACCGATGATTGGCAACCCGGAGCCGAAACTGGCCACGAAGGCGGTGGGCTCACCGGCGACGCCGGCCTGAATGCGGAAGCCAGCGGCCTGCAGCTCTTTCTGCAAGAGGGTTGAGCTCTTGTCTTCGTGAAAGCCGGGTTCCGCGTATTCCCAAATGGTGCGGGAGACGGTGGAGAAGTGGACGGCGTGCTGCTCGACCGCCTGAAGGATCTGCTGGTGCTGGGCGAAAAGCGAGAACGGCAAGAAAATAAGGGCAAGAGCAGGCTTCATTGATTCAGGGTACTGCGGTTCAGGGTACTGCACAATAAGGGGATGCGCTGGCTCTACCGCTTTGCTGCGACTCTTGGGTTCCTGGTGATGCTGGTCACCGTGACGCCCGTACTGCGTTGGTGGACTTCAGCGCTGATGAGCCCGTGGGGACCAGATCAGGGCGACGTGCTGGTGATCCCGGGCGCCGAGATGCTGGCTCCCGATTCTCTGGGTATCAGCTCTTATTATCGAAGCTTCTACGGGGCGCTGGTGTGGCGGCAGGGGCATTTCCACAAGGCAGTAGTGAGTGGTAAAGATGCTGCCCCGCTGATGGCAGATTTTCTGGCAGGACACGGGGTTCCTCGCGAGGCGATCCTGATTGAAAACGAGGCGACCTCTACCCGTGAGAATGCCGTTAACGTGGCGAAGTTGCTGGGTCCCACACCAGGGCGCGTGATCCTGCTGACAAGCGACTTCCATTCGGGGCGGGCGTTACGGGCCTTCCGGAAGGCGGGCCTGAACCCAACGGCCCTTCCCTACCCCGATGCGAATAAGCGCATCAATTCGTGGAAGGACCGATGGTCAGTGTTTCTCATGCTGGGCGATGAGACCGTGAAGACCGTTTGGTACAGCATTCACGGCTGGTAAAGGCTACAGGTAGAAGTTGCGGTCCCAGGCGTGGGTGTGCAGAATCGCCAGATCTGCGGCGCTCAGGGAACCGGCGTCGGACGCGGCCAGATTCGCCTGCACGCTCGACATGGAACGCATGCCGGGAATCACTGTGGAAACAGCCGGATGCGAGATGCAGAAGCGCAGCGCGGTTGACGCCATTTCGGAACGGCCGGAGCGTCCGAGATCCTTCAGGATGCCATCCACTTTGTCAGCGATCTGCTTCTTGCGGTCGCCACGGAAGTAGAAGGCCCGGAAATCGCCTTCGGGGAATTCAGTGGTTTCATCGATGCGGCCGGTGAGCCCGCCTTCATCGAACGGAACGCGCGCCAGAACGCCGATGTTGTTCTGGAGGCACACCGGGAACAGGTTGAGCTCCGGGGACTGATCGAAGACGTTGTAAATAACCTGGACGGTGTCAATGAGGCCGGTGTTGATGATGCCGAGCGCGGAGTCCGGCTGGTGGTCGTTAATGGAAATGCCGACGAAGCGGGCGTAGCCTTTGGCCTTGATGGTCTCGAAAGCGCGCTGCCACTCATCCTGATGCAGCCAGTCTGGGTTCCAGACGTGCAACTGCTGCAGATCCACCTGTTCCATGCCAAGGTTGCGGAGGCTGGTTTCAGTAGCTTCGATGACGTAGTCGTAAGGAAAAACTTCTTCGATGCCGATGCCGGGCTGCGCGGGCCAGCGGCGGTTCTTTGGCGGAACTTTCGTGGCCACATAGACCTTGCGGCTGGATTCTTTCACGGCCTGGCCGACCAGGACTTCACTCTTACCTTCGCCATAGGCGAGCGCGGTGTCGATGAAATTCAGACCACCGTCAATGGCGGCGTGGAGAGCTTTCAGGGATTCGTCGTCTTTTGCGCCAATCCATTGCGCGCCGCTGATGCCCCAGGCGCCATAGCCGACATCGCTGACTTCGAGGCCGGTGCGGCCGAGTTTTCTGTAGTTCATGTGAACTTCATTATAGAAACCGCCCAAACCGGGGTGGTGAAGGGACCCGTGGCCGTGTCGTTGTCATTTGACTTTGCGCGCACCAGGTGAACTCCATTCCGAAAACCGCCTAAACTGGAGGCAGGTCCCATTTTATGCGTCGTGCAATCGCCATTTTTCTTCTGCTGGGTACAAGTTTGCTGGCTGCGAATCTGAAGCTGTATATGGCGGATGGCAGCTTCCAGCTTGTCCGCGAGTATATGGTGCAGGAGGACCGTGTCCGCTATTACAGCGTGGAGCGCAGCGATTGGGAGGAAGTCCCGGTGTCGCTGGTGGATCTGAAGAAGACGGACGCGGAGGCCACGGCGCGGAAGGAAGTCCTCGAAAAGCAGACGAAGGAAGTGCTGGAAGAAGAGACCGCGATGAAGCAGGAGCGGTCCGAAATTCGCAGCATTCCGATGGACCCGGGCGCTTACATGCTGGAGGGCGGCAAACTGCGCGTGTTCAAACTGGGTGATTGGGTGATGCGGAATCCGAAGACCCGGGCGGTGCTGAAGCTGGTGACTCCTGTGCCAACAGCGACCATTTCGTACATGGAACTGCCAGGCGAACACTCTTTGAACACGCTGCCGGACGATCATCCGGAGATTTATCTGCAGTTATCGCTGGAGGACAGTTTCGGCATTGTGAAGCTGACGCCCGGCAAAGGTGTGCGGCAGGTGGAACGGGTGACGGTGGAAGCAGTTACGAAGGAGGTGAGTGAGGAGCGGGAGATCGTGAAGGTCTTTACGAAGCAACTAACCGAGAGCGGGCTGTATAAGATTTGGCCACAACAGCCGCTGCCGAAGGGTGAATATGCGGTGCTTGAGTACACGGAAGGGAAGCTGGATACGCGGCTCTGGGATTTTCGGATCGAGTAGTCACTGCACAGTAATTACGGGGTGCGAAAATCGTATTGAATGAGCCAGCACAATCGTAAGCCGGTGCGTGTGCGCCGGGTAGATGAAGTTCACTCCGTCCACGAGATTTTTGAGCATTGCCTCCCCGCGTTTGGGGGAGCCATTTTGCGCCGCGTTTATACGATTTTGGACCGAGCGGTGGAGGCGGGGTGCCCGATTACGTTGTCCATCGCCGGCCCGGTTACGGTTTCGGGGCAGCACCAGGCGTGGCTGATTCCGCTGCTGGAGACCGGGTGGGTCGCGTATGTGAGTACGACGGATGCGGTTTGCTATCACGATGGCCACCGCAGCCTGAATGCGCATACGAAGGACCCGATCTACGAGGTGCCGATTTTTGGCGACGACGGGGCGCTGCGCGATGAGAAGGTCATCCGCGTCACCGACATGGGCTTCGATGAGGAAGTGCTGCTCGATCAGGATAAGTTCCTCTCCGCCATGCTGCGGCGTCCGGAGTTTCAGAAGCGCATGACGGGCACGGAGCTGCGCAACCGTTTGGGCGCGTTTTATGGGGCACAAGAAGTGCGGAACGGCGTGGAGCCTGGGCTGCTTTCCACCTGCCACAAGCTGGGGATTCCGATATTTGTGGGCGCACCTTCCGATGGCAGCGTGTTCCTGAATTCCATGAAACTTTGGGCCATGAAACAGGCCGGCTTAATCCCTGAGTATGAGTTCGATCTGGACTTGCATGCCGAGGTTTTTGAGGCCTGCGCGTACCACTACTGGGGCCTGTTTGAGAGCGATGCGAAGGCCATTGCGACGCTGATTCTGGGCGGGGGCGTGCCCAAGAATTTCAACCTGCAGCCGGAACCGGCGCTCGGCCAGGTACTGGGGCTGCCGGATGTCCGGGGCTACGCGTTCGACGTGCAGATTACGACGGCGCCAGTAACGGACGGGTCGTTGTCGTCGTGTCTGCCTGCGGAGGCTGTAACGTGGGGCAAGGTGGACAAGGATACTTATCTGCAGTCAACCGAAAGTCTGCCGGCCGATTATTCGATGATGATGCCTTTCATCGTGAAAGCTCTCCTGGAAAAGCATGGCGGACGGACGGCGCCGCGTTTGTATGAACAGCGCGAACGGCTGGTGGAGAATTTGCGGCATGCCGTGAAGGAAAACGGCGAGTGGCTGATGGAGTCATTAAGCTATCGATAGGGGGTATTGAATGGGCAGGGCACGAATCCTCGTAGCAGACGATAATCTCGCGATTCTGGAGATGTTCTCAGCGTTACTGCGGAATGCGGGCTTCGACGTGGTCGCGGTTGCGAATGGCACGGACGCCGCCGCGGCTTTGGAGGCCGGTGGAATCGACGTCTCTGTGATGGACGTGAGAATGCCCGGCGGAGGCCCTGCCAGCCTGATTTCCATACGGAAGCGGTATCCGGACGTGAAGCTGCTGGTTTGCTCGGGCTTAATGACCGAGGTTGAGGCCGGGCGGTTTCAGCGCCTGGGTGTGGATGCCGTGCTGGAGAAGACCAGCGCGCCCGAGGCCCTGGTGGATACGATTCGAAAACTACTGGCTAATTGAGGAAAGAAGCGGCCTAATTCAGGAAATAGGTCCGGTAGAGCGTGTCGCGCTGCTTCGGGACGAAACCAGCATCACGGATGAGGCGCCGAAGTTCTTCTTCCGTAGCTCGATGGTGTGCGCCCGCGGCCGAGACAACATTCTCTTCGATCATGATGCTGCCCACATCATTCCCGCCGAAGCGAAGGCCGACCTGGCAGGTCTTCAGCCCTGGCGTTACCCAGGAACTCTGGATATTGAGGATATTGTCGAGGTAGATGCGCGAAATGGCCAGCGTCTTCAGGTATTCGACGGCAGTGGCTTCTTCCTTCACGAAACGGCCGAGCGACGTGTTTTCGCGCTGGAATGACCACGGAATGAAGGCGGTGAAGCCTCCGGTCTCCTCCTGAATCTGCCGCACGATGTCGAAGTGATTCATGCGCTGTTCAAGCGTTTCACCGCAGCCGAACATCATGGTGGCGGTGGTGCGCATACCGAGTTCGTGGGCAGTGCGGTGCACGTCGATCCACTCCTGAGTACCGCACTTCAGGCGACTGATGCGGTAGCGGACGGCGTCATCCAGAATTTCGGCGCCACCGCCGGGAATGGAATCGAGGCCGGCGTCTCGCAGCCGGGCGATGGTGTCGCGCAGGGAGATGCCGCTGACTTGCGCGATGTTGGTGATTTCCGGGGCCGAGAAACAGTGGCACCAGATGTTGAATTTGGCTTTGATGGCGCGGAGCAGGTCTTCGTACCACTCGATTTTCAGGTCGGGGTGGAGACCGCCCTGGAACAGCAGGCCGGTGCCGCCCAGATCGAGCGTTTCCTGGATTTTGTCGAAGATCACTTCTCGCGGAAGAACGTAGCCTTCTTTGTGGCCCATGGGGCGGTAGAAAGCACAGAAACTGCAGTACTCGGTGCAGAAGTTGGTGTAGTTGATGTTGCGGTCGATGATGTAGCTGACGATGCCCTCCGGGTGGAGTCGGCGGCGGATGGAGTCGGCTTCCATCCCGAGACCGATCAGGTCGTCGGACTGGAACAGATCGAGGGCTTCTGCACGGGAAATCATGGAACTCTTATTTTAGCGTGAGGTGCCTGATTCTTCGGCTGGAACTGCATTTAGGGCGTGCGACCTGAAAGTGGAGTCCCGTGGAGGTTTCTTTTTTGTTGCGTAAAGCCTAGCGTATAGCTACGCTAGGTTCAGGAGGCTCTCATGATTACTGCATTGCCGGCATTGGAAACAGAACGCTCCGAGATTCAACG
>CAIYVZ010000010.1 GCA_903929755.1 uncultured Acidobacteriia bacterium | reverse complement strand
TGCTCCATTGACGGCCATAGTTCCGGAACCAACTCCGGCCAGCGGGGCTCGTGCCAGCGGATCGCCGAGTTGAAATACGTTGGCCTGCCCCTGCACTCCCATCAGCCACGCGATCCAGGCCTGCGCCTGCGCGTGCGTCAGGGGCGGCATCGATACGGATGCTTCGAGCCACGAAGACTGCCAGTTCTGGATCTGCTGCGCGCCCGTGAATGGCGACACGCTGACCGCGACTGAGTCCATCAGCGTGAACTCGACGGATGCCGGAGCGGCCGGTATGGAGGGCATCGGAATGATTGGCCAGCCGTTGAAGGTAGTTGGCATAGTTACCGCGCGGGCGTCCGCTTCGCTAGCTCGTTGACCGCTTGCAGCGACGTTACGACCGCCGACTGGTGCGCCGCAATGATCGCGGACCGTGTGCGCTGCTCGGTCAGCACGGGATCGGTGCCGCGGGCGTCAATCGTGTAGTAATGATTCGACCCTCCCCCGCCGAGCATGCGGCGGGACGCCGAATTGCTCGCGATATTACCCGACGCGCCATAGAGGATCTCCGGGCCGCTTTCTCCCACAAGATAAGCGCTGTCCGGCGATACAGGTCCGCCGCTCGCTCGATACGAAATCGAACTGCTCACGCTCGGGGTCAGGCCGCCGCCACCGGCCCCACCTGCGAACAGAGCACCTAACAAACCCGCGGCGGTGCCAAGTGCGTTGAAGATCATCCCGCCTGCCGATCCGCCGAAGATCTTTCCGATGCTCGCTGCGGGGCCGGTTCCCACAGGCGGGACCGCAGTCGCACCACCCGAAGACTTCGCCAGTCGCACCCAGAGCGCGAGTGGTTCGGACGATCCATCGGGTTTGGTGATCCCCCCCAGATTGATGCCGAGCTTCGCTCCCAGCGCTCCGAGGCCCTTCTGCAAACCTTGCTTGATAGTCGAATTGAGAATTTGCTTGCCGATGTCCTGGAACATGGCCGCGAAATTCGTCTTGCCTCCCGTGATCAGTTGCGTCAGATTGTCGGAGAGTTTGTCGAAAGCAGAGTGAAGCGCCTCGTAGATGATGCTCGCCGTCGTTTTGGCCTGCTTCTGCATGTCGACGAAAAAGGCGACAACTCCGTCTTGTGCCTTGCCTGAGCGAAGCAGAATGGCGACGGTCTCATCGGTGAGCTTGTTGAAGTTCTCCTGTTGCTTGGCCGCGACCATCACCGTTTGGCCGTAGCTCAGCGTCTGCTTGCCGTTGTCGGTCAACACGTTGATCTGCCGCTTCAGTGCGGCCGTCTCTTCCTCGTACCGGTCGAGCGGCGAGTCGAGCGCCTTCGCCGCGCGTGCGTCGGTTTCGTTCCACTCGGCCTGCGTCAGATCGACGGTTGCCTGCCGCTTCAGTTGAAGCGCTTTGATAACGTCGGCATCGGTCGCAGCGGCGATCTGCTGGTCGAGAGCATAGAGCTTCACCGCGAGCGCAGCCCGGCGGTACGCTTCTTCCCCGGCGAGAATCGCGGGCACGAGGCCGCGTCGGCTGGCGATCTCCTGCCTGATGGCAAAAATCTCGCGGTTCGTGCCATCGACGACATCGGCGTTCGATTTTCCGGTCAGCGCTTCGCGGAGTTTCGCGATCTCAGGAGCCAGCGCGCGGAGCTGGTCGGCGGTCTTGTTGTACGTCAGCGCGAGAATAGCATTCGATACTGCGGCCCGGCGGCTTGCTTCGTCGCCTTCGAGGGTCGCGACAGCCAGTGCTCGGGTTTCCGCGGTCGAGAGGGTCGCCGATTTCTGCTGCTCGTCGAGCGCCTTGCGAAACTCGTTCAGCGATTCCACATCGGACTTCGCCTGCATGAGAGTCCGAAGCTTCTCAAGCTCAGGTCTCATCTTCGCGATCTGCTCGGCGGTCCGGTTATAGGTCAGGCCGAGAATGGCGTTGTCCACCGCCGCGCGGCGGGTCGCTTCCTCGCCTCCCGAGATCGCGGCTCCCAGCGCGCGCGCCTGATCGGTGGCCAACTGAGAGGAATGCTGTTGTCCGACCAGTTCCTTGCCGTACTCGTCGAGCGCCTTCAGCGATTCGCCCAACGCTACCTTCTGGCCGATGATTGC
>CAIYVZ010000009.1 GCA_903929755.1 uncultured Acidobacteriia bacterium | reverse complement strand
TGACCGGACCCGCTCTCAGAGCAGAACGGCCTGGGTAAGAGAAAATCCAAGGCTCGGTCATATCCGGTAAGCATTACGGGTGGCGGGCCAGAAAAAGACATCTGGCGAATCGACGTTTACACAAAAAGCTTGACACCACCTGCGGATCACCACAAAACCGGCCGCACTGCCCCGTCCGCTTACAACAGAACAAGCCCTCGGACTTATTGATTCCTGGCTCGCGTTGCCCAGAGTCCGAGTTCTGGAACCTGGTCCGCGCCACGTAGCCCTGCTGCGGAACATTTTGGAAGCTGTGGGGACAGGGGGCGATCTTACTTCCGACGCTCACCTTGCCGCGATCGCTATAGAGAATGGAGCAGATTTGTATTCGTCCGACCGGGATTTTAACCGATTTCCGGGACTGAGGTGGTGCAATCCTATCTCTAAGTAACATCACGCGCCCCCTTTATTCGCCCAGGCGGGGGGCCACTCGCGGGCTTTGAAATTCTCGTCCACGATGCGGTCTTTGGTGCCCGGCGGGAGGACCTGGAGTGATTTCAGGAATTCGATGAGGCAGTCCTGGTCGTGGGCGGGCAGGGCCTGAAAGGCTTTGCGTGAATCAATCGCTTCGCCCGCGTGCTCCAGGACCGAGCGCCGCATGGTGGTGAAGAGGCCGTGGTGGAAATAGGGCGGTTCGTTGGCCGCTCCCCAAAGACGTTTGGTGAGGAAGTAGCGGTTGCCTTCGCGGAACTTGCCGGTCCATGCGGCCTGGTTCATATCCAGAGGCTCGGCGGGCGAGCTTCCTCCGGTAATATCGTGGAGCTTGAAATCGGTGTAGGCTTCCACCCAGACGACTTCTGACTTGTTCGGGCCCGATTTGTCGGGCTTGAGGCGGGGCGCGGGGAGGGCATCGCTGGCGAGATCGACGTGGAGGGTCTTCGTCTCACCCGTGCGCAGATTTCCGGGTGGATTGTAAGGGTTCGGCTCGGAATAGATCCAGCCTTTCTTATCAAGAGGGAGCTTCGGGATGTGGCAGGCGGCGCAACCGATGCGGTCAAAGATGCGCTCGCCATCGTAGACGGCGTGTTCGATTTCCGGCTTGCGGGGGATGACGCGGCCGGGAACCTGCAGGGCGGCCTGGTAGACGCTGACGGCGGTGACGTCGGCGCGGGTAAGTTCGTTGCGGAAACCGTCGCCATCGGGGTCGGTATCGACTCCGAAACGCTCGGTGGACTGGATGCCGTGGTGCTGGTTGTAGGCGTTGTTGGCGAACTCGCGGAGGGAGACGACGTTGGCGGCCTGATGCCAGGGGCGAACGATGAGCGACGGCGGCTGGCTGGACATGCCGGCGATGAGGCTGGGACGGGGGAGGCCGGTGACCTGCGAGGTGTCCCAGGTGCCGGTTTTGGAGAGCGTGAGGGTGCCGAAATGGATGCCTTTGGCGATGAGTTCGCGGGACTGCCCGGGCTTGATGTGGCCCCGGATATTCTGCAGTTCCTCGGTGAGTTGGCGGGCGAGCATTTCGAGGTAGCCCGCGCCGAAGAGGCCGGTGGTGGCGCGGAGGTTGGCAAGGGTTTCGAGAGCGATGGCCTGGCCGTTTTCGTCGACGGTACCGCGGGTGGGGAGCTTGTCGGAGGGGTCGAAGGTGACGAAGTCGAAGCGCTGGCCGAGGACGAAGACGTTGGTGACGAAATCGCCGCCGCCGCCGGAGATGCCGTAGGGGGCGTTGTGGCACCCGGCGCAGGAGTTGGCGTCGGGGGCGGAGATGCGGTTGAAGGCGCGGGCGTTCGTGAGGGGGAGTGCGGGATCGGAGACGGGGCGGCCGGTGCCTTTGGTGAGGGGGCGGCCTCCGCCTTCCTGCTCGGTCCAGTTGGCGTCGAAGAGGAGTTTCCCGTGAGCGAGGATGACGGGGAGGGGGAGGTTGAATTCGGTGTTGTCGGGGAGGTGCTGGGGGACGGATTGTTCGCGACCGATGGGTGGGGTGGCGGCGGAGCAGGCGATCGCGGCGAGCAAAGCGCAGGCCAAGGTTGTGCCAGTTGTGGTGAATGCTTTTGCCGGGTCGTGTCTCGCCACTGGAAGAATCATGTGGTTAAATCTCCCCTTCGCAGGCGATGTAGTGGGAATATGGCTGCCACATCTCTTGAAGAAGCCCTGATCGCACAGTTGCGGGACCTGTCTCCGGACAAGCAGAAAGAAGTTCTGGATTTCGCCAGCTTTTTGGGTAGGCGAGAGAATCGCCCCCGTAAGAGCCTGTATGGGCTTTGGAAAGACCTTGGGGTGTCGATATCGGAGCAGGATATCGCCGAAGCCCGCGAGGAGATGTGGGGTAAGTTTCCGAGAGAGCAGTTCTTTGTAAACAACCTGGCGGCCAGTGAACTAAACACGTCTTGGAATTCCTGTTCGCGGGTGGTGTCAAGCTTTTTGTGTAAACGTCGATTCGCCAGATGTCTTTTTCTGGCCCGCCACCCGTAATGCTTACCGGATATGACCGAGCCTTGGATTTTCTCTTACCCAGGCCGTTCTGCTCTGAGAGCGGGTCCGGTCA
>CAIYVZ010000008.1 GCA_903929755.1 uncultured Acidobacteriia bacterium | reverse complement strand
TTCTGTGGCAACTGGGTTCCTCCAGTTCTCACTGGTCCCATTCGCCACTGCTAATCTGCGCCACCGTTCCGATCTGATGCCGATCACCATTCCGATACTACATTCGTAAAGTGATCGGCATCAGATCGGAATGCTGATCGACATGCCTCGGAATCCCCAGAATCCACCCGAGAAGACTGTTCCTTTCTTGCTACACGCCACACGAGCAAGCCCAGCAAGAACGATGATCCTGCCAACGAGCCAATGAACGCCTAATGCATAGATTTGTTGGCCCAGGGGAAGCAGGAAGAATGCCATCAATACCGGCACAATCACATGCTTGCGGGGCAGGAGGAAGAGCAGGAGGATCACAAGCACCATCACGCCAAGAACTAATGGATGAATGGCACTTGTATCGGATCCACCGCCGAAATAGTGATGTTGATCCGGATGATCCGGCATGTTGTTACGCTAATGAATCAGACAGCCATGGGCTGAGACGAGTGCAGTGCGCTCAGGTCGCCCTGTCAAGTGTCAGGAGAGGCACTTCGCGTTTTTGTCGCATGCCCCTGACCTCAAACGGCGACGTGAGAACGACCGGAAGGGCTCAATTCAGAGTGGGTCAGGTGCGCTCTTGCTACCCGATGGCGAGAGTTCACCTGACCGAAGCTCATAGACCTGATAATATTCGTGGTCGTAAACGAGCCTGTAATCTTCCCGTAGAGTTCGGTTAACGTGTTGCAGAATCTGTGGATACTTTCGCCCTAGGGTGTCCAGCGCATGCAGGTACTGTTCTTCGATTACTACAAGTTTTGGCCTCTCATGCGCATAAAAGCCCAGAGTCCAATCGTCTGTCGTTCGATCAAAGCCAATGCCAAATCCAAAATCCGCGCTGGCAATTACTGTCGTGCCCGGCTGGAGTCGCTCTCTTACGAACTCTACGGCCGGCAGGAATTGGCGGGCATACGCGTCAAACCGGGACCGGAGGATCAAGCCCCCGGCTTGTATTGTCAAAAGGGAAGCGAACGAAAGAATTGCGATGGCTCTCGCCGTTCGCCCGCGGCGGTAAAGACCCACCAGTACAATCGCAAGAAGTGTGTCATATAGAGGAGTTATGTTGAGCAGATACCGAGTTAGCTTCTCGTTAAAGAACAGCATTATCAAGAAAACCAGTGCGGTCAAAGAAAAGAGCAATCTGAAACCGCGGTTCTCGCGCAGTTCCCGGCCCCTAAGGAGAGCCAGCACTGCAAGCAGATATGCCGCGAGGACCATCGCCTTCAACACTACCGGACCGCTGACACCGCGCGCGTGGACACTACCCATCCCGTAGGCGTCAACGTAACGGTGGAACTCGCTTACGACGTAGCCCACGGGCGAGAAGCTAACGCCATCACCTGCTTTCATCCGGATCTGCCAAAGCCACTGCGCTAGGAAGGTCTGTGGCGACTGCATGATGTACAGCCCCCAAGCTGCAGCTCCTGCCAGATATGGCGCAGCACTTGTTAGCAAATACGAGATTCGAAGACGGTCTCGATCGAGTACGATGATCAGAAACATCAGGCAGACGAAGAAGATGACTCCGTTAGGATGTGTGAATACGGCGGCTGCCACCGATAGATGTCCCATCAGCATTGCTAGGCCAAGTCGTTTGTCCCGCAGGTTGCAGTAGACTGCAAGTCCCAAAAACCCCAAAGCGGCGGCCATGCCGTCCATTCGGCCCGAGGCCGAAGCCCCAACATAAATATAGTCTGTGGCCGATAACGCGGCGGCAACAACCACCACCCAAAGATCCAGGCCCAACCTCCAAACCAGCGAGATTAGTGCCGCTAAGCACACGCTCCCCCAAACAATCGACAGTATCCGCATCTGCATGAGGCCGATGCCGAAAATTTTGTACCAGCCAGCCAAGACGACTAAATGAAGTGGCATTACCCAATAAGTCCACCGTTCCAAGCCGGGCAGCCCGGGGGTTTGTTCCCGCACTGGTGTCCCCATGTATCCTTTCGTGATCAGGGTAATAGCGGGATCGGCAAACAATCCTTCGTCGCCGTTAGGTCTTGACGTGATCGCACTGAGCAGGGCCAAGCCGCAGTAAGCTGCCAGAATCAAAGCCAATACGAACCAGACTGCCGACGTCTGGCCAAAAACCGTTCCCGCAGCTGAACCTGAGGACTTTGCGCTCATAAACAATGTCGGCACTCGTGCGGCTGTCGACCAGTCGCAACTCCACGCAGGCTCTCCCAATGACAGCAAGTGGCGTTTCGTTTTGCAGTTTGGCGCAAGGTCGTCACATTCAAATGGCGCGTCTGGGATCCAGGGCTGATTTCCACCAGGCAACCGCGCTCGGGAGTCGCCTTTATTTATTGAACGGATACAACAACGCCTGTAGGAGACGCTGGTTTGTAGGCGAAGGCTCCGATGTCCCAAGCTCCCGTTGGCGGGCGAGCGACGGCCGCCCTGGTTCCACCAAGGGTCGTATCCGATGCCAGCGTTGCCAGATTGCCGGTCGCCAGATTGGTTAAGTTCGCACCAGCTCCGATAACCGGAGCGCCAGATTGTGGAGAACCATTAGAATTGAACGCAGCGCTGGTGTTGTTGTTTATGCTATTCGCGTCCCATCCTGTCGCGGACTTCCACTTGTCAAACGTACCTTGAAAGGTTCCGTTGTACGCGAAGCAGTTATTGTACGGTTGACCAACGTAGTGGCAGCTGATACCGTAATAGTTACTGTTTATGGTGCCAGTTGTGTTAACGAATGTAACCATTCCTCCACACTTAGTTCCCATGTTGTTCTCGAAAGTCACATTTGGCATCGGATTGGACTTTGTGCCAATGCCGTAGCAAAATGTCAAGTCCGGTGTCCCGGGGCCTATCATACTGTTGTTCACAAATACAGTGGATGAACTTCCCGAAAAAATTCCTACCCACCCCTGATTGTTTATCTCGTTTGGATTCTGCACCAAGAACACGTTGTTCCACCAATAACTAGTCGTGAGATGGGCGGGGCTGGTTCCACCCTCTACGTATACGAAACCCGTTGCGGTTGTACCCCAACTTCCGTATCAATAGTTATTGTAGACGTAAAGATTCCCCAAGGTAGTCGAGTCTGCGACGGCGGCAAAGAAATGAAGCCCGTCATGGTGGCAACCCAGATTTGTGCAGTCCCAGTTTGCACTATCGTGTATCTGATTGTCGTGAATCATGAGGTAAGACGCTGCAGCTGTGGAAGCGCCTGGTGCGACCGCAAGGGCATGGTCAAAATTATACAAATTATTGTGACTAAACTCCGAGTTCGTGTCATTCCCGTAAAAGTTCTCCACACACCAGCCACAATCGTGGATACTATTGTTAGTGATCAGCACGCCAGAGCCACTGTATTGGAGCGCGCGCACGAGAGTTTGATCGATTACCGCATTAGAGTCACCCGCGTAGTGTATATAACTATTGGCGAGAGAAAGGTTCTCTATTATGCACTTATTGCAATTACTGGCAACAACAAGCGTCGAAGGCTGCTTATATTTCAACAGGGTTCCATTATCCGTGTTCTGTACGATTCCGTTTGCGCCGCCGTTGATTGTGATGTAACTATTGTTGTTCGTTCTAATCGCCCACTCCCAATAGGGAGCATTGAGTTGCGCGCCTGTTTCAAACAATAATGTGATTGGATTGCCTGCTGTCCCTGATCCGCGGAATCCCAGACCTGACCCACCAGGAAGCCCGGTGATTGTGCCACACAAATGCACCGTGGTTCCCGGACCGATCTGCAACGCTCCGTTGCCCCAGTTGGCGGCATCGTTAAAGAAGGTCGAAGCATAAGCATTGGGGCAACTGGTGCCGCTATTGGCACCGACCCCGCTCTGTGCCAAATAAACGTTGCTAATGCTCGCACCAGCAACGCTGCTACCCAGCATCACACCATTCAGCAGCACCGCGAGTCGTAAACCTTTAGAGTGTATCAATATCGTCCTCCAGTCCAAGCTAAGGAAATGCGATGTGGCATGCCGCATTGCATTTCCCACATCCCGGAAAGGGTACTGCAGTCCTAATGGGATTGTAGACTACTGTAGAACCATGGTACAAGGATTAACTTTTATCAGGAGGCGCGTTAGCGGAGTTTCGTGTGCCGTAACCCACGGATCGCTCTTCTGCCGCGCCACCGCTGCCACCGTCATATAAACCACCATAACCCAAGCCAGTACGCCCGGCACGTCACTGTTGATTATTTGATGGACGCCACACTGGCGGGCTGCTGAAATACTGGCCTGGAGCTGAAACCCGGCAATTACCATTGTCCGCAAATTGTTAATTCTGCGTTCGAGGACGATCGAACCTGGTGGATCTCGAACCGGAATTGCCGTTTTTCAGCAGGCTGCTAGTGCCCGAGTGTGGGTCTCCGCTTCGCGGCTCGTTGCAGCGTGTGCAGCCAATCATACCCGCCTGCCAGCTTCGCGCGTAAAAGCGGCAAGTCATCACATGAGTTTACTGGGAGCCGCTTTATGGAGAATCGATCATCCGACTCACAGGCAGTTCCGATAATTGTCGAGACGCCGTCTTCGTAACCCGTCTCTTGAAGCAGGCCGGAGAGTTGGCGCCGGAAGGTGTGGTTTGCCTCGGGAAATGCAAAGGGGTATGAGAACGATGTGATCACCCCGCCCAATTCGTCTTCGATTTTCTGTTTGGAACTCTGGAGTTCCTCTTTAATAGCGCCGGGAGCCAAGCTCGTGAGTTGCGGGTGCGTTGCGGTGTGGGAACCAAATTGCATCCCGCCGGCTCGCAGTTCACGAACTTGATTCCAAGTGAGGCACTTTACACCCCTAAACTTAACGCCGGCCCGATCAATATACGCAGTCGGCAAGAACATGGTTGCGGAATAGCCGTACTTGCTGAGGAGCGAAAAGGCTTCCGAGTAGAAGTCCTCAAATCCGTCGTCGAAGGTGATGACGACAACCTTTTCCGACTTGTTCGGGTGTGCGGAGAGCTGTTGCACAGCATCGCCAATACCTATCGTGCGGTAGCCACTATCGTGCAAAAACCTGAGATGGCGGTCAAACGTGGCAGGGGCGGTCGTCGTCCGGTAGTACGGGTGCCTATCCGATTCGTCGGAATCCGAGATGCTATGGTACATCAGAATCGGGATTCTGTTTCGCTGGGTTCGCAACCGCTGCAACGGATGGAAGGCGTAGATGCTGGCGAAGCGGTCGGCGCGAAATTGCGGCATGGTGTCTTAGTGGAGCAGTTTGGCCTATAGCCCGTTAGTGCGTGGCTACCAAACGCCGCTCGCGGCCGCGATTTTGTAATCCAGCTCCCGAAACGAAACTCATCACTCCCCGCACCACCCGCTCCTGCTGATCATCCCGCAGATTTGGGAACATCGGCAGCGACACAATCTCAGAACTCACCAACTCGCTGACCGGAAAATCGCCCTCGCTGTAGCCCAGAGATTTATATGCATTCTGAAGATGCAGCGGCACCGGATAGTGTATTGCCGCGCCGATGTTTGCCTCTCCGAGGTACCGAATTAGGCCCATCCGGTCCTGCACGCGGATCACATACAGGTGATAAACGCCCGTCGCCCACTCGGGCTCGATTGGCGGGAGATCGGCGGCGCCAGCCTCGACGAACAGGTCCCGATAACGGGCCGCGGCGGCGCGCCGGTTTTCATTCCAATCCGCAAGATGCCGTAGCTTGACCTGCAGTATTCCAGCCTGGATCGCATCCAACCGGCCATTGAACCCTTCGATCTCATGGAAATACTTCTGGCTTTGACCGTGGTCGCGCAGCATGCGGATGGTCTTCGCGACCGCCGCGTCGTTCGTCGTCACGGCGCCGCCTTCGCCGCACGCCCCGAGATTCTTGCCGGGATAGAAGCTGAACGCGGCTGCGAGCCCCATGGAGCCAGCTTTTTTCCAGCGATTCTCCCGCTTCGAGAAGTACTCGGCGCCATGGGCCTGGCATGCGTCCTCAATCACGGTCAGCCCGTAACGTTCCGCCAGTTCGAGGATCGGATCCATGTCCGCGGTCTGGCCATAGAGATGGACCGGCACAATGGCTCCCACCGGGCGGCTGAGCCTCTTGTTGATCAGGTCTCCCGAGTTCGGGTCGACATAGCATTCGACCTCGAGATACTGGCGCAGCTTCGCGGGATCCATGTTGAAGGTGCGCTCGTCGATATCGACGAAGTCGACCGTCAGGCCGGCCTGCGAGATCGCTTCGGTGGTGGCGATGAAGGTATTTGGCACCGTGACCACGATGCTGCCCTTCTTTAACCCGGCGGCCATCAGCGCGAAGCGAAGCGCATCGGTACCGCTACCCACACCGACGCAGTGCTCCGCAGCGCAGAAGCTGGCGAAGTCCTTCTCAAAATTCTCGACGGCCGCGCCACCGACGAAGGCCCCCGCGTCAAGAGCGTTTCCAAAGGTCTCGACCAACTCGTCCCGGAGTTCCTTGTGTGGCGTGATCAGGTCAAGAAAAGGTATCTTGTCAGCTGTTTTCATCTCTGGTTTCATTTCGTGCTCCTCCTGCACGGCCGCTTCAGATTCGCGGCTCTGTTTTGATGCTTCTGATTGGCCTGGCGGGATTTCCGGCTACAATGGAATGCGCCGCGACGTCTTTGGTCACTACGCTGCCGGCCCCGACAATCGCACGCTCACCGACCGTGACATTCGGGAGAATCGTGGCACCCGACCCAATGGACGCGCCGCTGCGGATGAGAGTGTTTTCGACATGCCAGTCCTGCTCGGTCTGGAGTTCGCCGGCAGCGGTGGTCGCCCTCGGGTAGGTGTCGTTGGTGAAGATGACACCGTGACCGATGAAGACGTTGTCCTCAATAGTTACGCCTTCACAGATAAAAGTATGGCTTGAAATTTTGCAGCGCTTGCCGACCTTCACGTGCTTCTGAATCTCGACGAAGGCGCCGATCTTGGTTTCGTCGCCAATTTCGCAGCCGTAGAGATTAATGAACTTCGAGAGCTTCACGCCCTGGCCGAGCTTGACATCGGGCGCGATGGAGAGGAACTCGCTCATCGCTCACGCCTCATAAACCAGCTCTCACAGGTCAACCGGAACTCCGCGACTCTTTAGAGACTTTTCCGCGGCTTCGAGCAGCCGCACAATTCTCAGACCGGCCCGCCCATCATTAAACGGGCGCTCATTGTTTGAAATGCAGTCGGCAAAGTATCGGGTCTCGGCGGCCAGCGCCTCGGTCTGCTCGACTTTCGGGGCCCACATGTCGCCGGAGCGGTAGCTGACCAGCAAGTCATAGACACCCTGACCGTTGTTGATGGCGACACCTTTGTCATAGAGCTTGAGCTTTTCGTCGGCTTCGAGGTCGTTCCAGACGAGCATCTTCTTCTCGCCGCCGATTAAAGTAGTTCTCACCTTGACGGGAGAGAGCCAGTTCACGTTGACATGGGCAATCATCCGGTCACTGTAATAGACGGTTATGTAACCGACGTCCTCATGTCCATTGAAATGGGCGCAGCCGGAAGCCGTGACGCACTGGGCCTCGCTGGAGGTCAGGTAGTCGACGATGGCGAGATCGTGAGGTGCCAGGTCCCAGATGACGTTGACGTCGTGCTGGAAAAGGCCCAGATTGACCCGCATGGAGTCGTAATAGTAGAGCTTCCCGAGCGTACCGTCATCGACCATCTGCCGGATACGCCGCACGGCGCCGGTAAAGAGGAAGGTATGATCCACCATGATCTGGAGGTTCTTCTTCTCAGCCAGCTCAATCAGTTGCTCGGCCTGCACGGATGTGGAGGTAAACGGCTTCTCCACGAATACGTGCTTGCCGTTTTGGAGAGCGGCTTCGGCCAGCTCAAAGTGCGTCCAAACGGGCGTCACGATGGCGACGGCGTCGATGCCGGGCGAGGTTAGCACCGATTGGGGGTCGCTGGTGACTTCTACGCCAGGAAAGTCCTTACGTGCCCTTTGGAGGGATGCAGGATTCTTGTCGCAAATGATTGCAACCCTGCAGCCGTCTACAGAGTTGAAGTTCCTGGCGATGCGAGGACCCCAATAGCCATAACCAATTACCGCAATATTGATCAATGTTTGCCTGTTTTCCATCTCGGCTCAGCGGAGGTGACGATTGGATGCGAGCGAGACCTAGTGAGAGAATGAATGCGATTGCGAATTGGGCAAGCTACCGCCCATTCAGCCCCAGTGTTACTCTTGAAATCTTTGGAGACGCCTTCCTAAGTGCATGTCACGTGCCAAATACGGGCAGAATGTCGAAGGTTGATTTTTCAAGCACTTACGCGGCATCGGGCGCACGGAAGGTTGGACTTTCCTCCTGCTTTATGGGACTAAAGTCTCATTATGCGACTTTAGTCCCATACCGAGGAGAGACTGAGCTGCTACGGGCTGCCGCGCCAGCATCACAAGAATCTGAAATCGACCAATCTTCTGGAGGGCATCATGGAAGAGACCAAACGTCGCACCCTGCTTGGTGAGGCGGCGTGATCGCCGCCCGTCATTACAATAGTGATCAGGAGAAGGGGCCTCATTCGCCGGCCCGTTCCCCTGCACCCCAACCCCGCCTCATGGACGACCAGGCCAATTTGCTTTTGCAGAGCTGCTTTTGCAGAACTTGACACGCACAACTTCCTGGGTTGCATGCTCCGGGGCGGCCGTACGACCCTTGCGCAACAGCGCCTTCCCGGTGGATGGCGAGCGTCTACTACCGGGGCATCAGGTCCCGCTCCTTAGAGTCAGGTACTGGTACTGAATACCCGGACGCTACCCCTCAAACCGCAATACAAGTGAGCTAGACTATCGTGCGTAGGACATCAACCGACAGCGTCTCTGGGCGGTGTCCACGCGGCGGATTCAAGGTGTTTCGAGTGGGCTCTGTCCTCGCGCCGAAATTTCAGAAATATCGGAGGTTACGAATGAACGTGGAGTCGAGGGTCGCGAGTACCGATCAGATGAACCCGGCTGAGCCGCGTGCCGCTTGGTTCGCAATTCGAGTTCGGTCCAATTTCGAGCGGGCCATATCGGCGTCCCTGGAGGGTAAGGGCTACACCCAATACCTGCCACTTTACCACTCAAGACGCACATGGTCCGACCGGTCAAAAGACCTTGATCTTCCCCTCTTTCCCGGGTATTTATTCTGCCGTTTTGACGCGCAGGTCAGACTTCCCATCCTGACCATCCCTGGGGTAATCGCCATTGTGGGCATCGGCAAGATTCCGATAGCGATCTCCGATCAGGAAGTTGAGGCGATCCAGGCCGTGGTGCGATCCGGCCTCCACTTGCAGCCCTGGCCGCAGTTGGCGGTTGGCAGCAGAGTCGTGATCGAGAAAGGGCCACTTACTGGCCTTGAGGGCGTCACTCTGGACATCAAGAAGAAGTACCACCTGATTGTCTCGGTGCCGCTGCTCCAGCGATCGGTTGCGGTCGAAATAGATCGGGAGTGGGTCCGCCCGCTGTCAAAATCAATAGACACCCGGGGCGCAGCGTCAGCAGGTCGACCTTTGCATGTTGCCAAAATAGCGTGAAGGGTCCGCGTCTGGTAGTCAGCTAAGCCGGACTTTGCGATACATGTCTGCGGTCCCGGCGATCACTTGGTCCAAAAGTCGCCGGACATCTCCGCGATAGGCCAAAGCTCCGCAAATTGACCCCAGAGTATTGTTAATCACATCGCACATGCTGGAGTCCCGCGTGGGCAGGCGTGTCTGAGTCAGTTCGATGAAGAGGCTGACAGCGGCGCCAAGAACAGAAGCTTGAAGCGCGGGCGAGCGCAGGCCCCGAGCCCAAAAATATGCGCAGAAGAAACAGCCGAAAGGGATAAAGCCAGCTATGTTGATGAAGGCATCCTGCCAGAATCCGCGAGACCAGTTAAATGCCCTCCAGACCGGGTCCAGCACCGTTTGCCGGACAACCAAATACTTGGCGGGAATGTAAAGATCGTTCTCTGAACGAACCCTGTTGTGGACTACCCGCCCGGAATGCTCGTTGAAAAGATAGAGAGCAACGCAGGCGTCGTCCTTGGTGAGAACGGGCGTTTCCTTCTGTGTCCAACTCTGGTAGTGGCGCTCGATCTGCGTCCGGTCCAGGACAGCATCGTAAATTGCCAGACCGCGCAGAATACCGGACCATCCCTGGTTGAAGATCGGTGAAGTCCCTATGACAAGTAAGCCACTGATCTCGCTGCCCGACGCCAAGAGGGGAGATCTTCTGATAAGTTTGCCATTGCGATAGACAGCGGTACCGGACCGGCCGAAGGTCGCTGTCCAAAAGGCAGCCTTGCCGTCGAGAAAAGCGTGGTCGATGTACATCTTGTCGGTCCTGAGGCTTCGCCACGCGTCTGAAGATTCAATGCGGACTTCCAGATCGCTTTCGGACTGAGAAAGAGAGAGGTGACGGGAACTGGACGGAGAAAAGAAGCTCAGCAGCGTGCCGCTGTCTTCGATCTTGCCCGGTTTTACCCAAATCTCAAGGCTACGCTCGGCTCCGCCGGCGACAGGAGGCTGGAAGGAGCCCGAACTGAGCAGGGTCCCGGACTCCCCGAGGTGAACTGCGTTGTCGTTCGCGACCCAGGCAACCTGGTTAGCGGGGACTTGGAAGGGATGCAGGCCAGCGTACAGAATGCCGCTCAGGAGAAGCAGGCAAGTGAAACCGAGTAATCTCTGAGGCGTGAGCAGTCTGGGAGGCGCCTCGCCCCTGTTCGGTTCAAGCTCTTCAGATATCAACGGCAATGGTCCCCTCGCTTCGTCTGCCAAACGCAAACATAATGGCTGGGTCGGCCGCTGTTTGTAAGGGCCGAACGCCTACTGTACCGCAATCATTACTGTATTTGACTGGAGGTCTTTTCCCGTTACAGGGTCCGTGACTGTGAGCACGAGCGGCACTGAACTCCCGGTGGGCACCGCTGCCGGTACCTGAACGTTCACCTGATATACCGCAACCAGCGACGGCGAGAGACCGGAGAACACCACGGGGGCATCGACCCCAGCAATGGTGGCGGTTACCGAAGCGGTGGTGCGATAGATTGTGGTGAGCGGAGCGGGGGCACCATCCGCTGGTGGGGCTTCCCCATTGGCACCGACTACCGGGCCGAGGCCGGTCGCGAAGATTGCCAGATATTCCGACCCGCGCTGCACGGGTCGGGAGCCGCTGCCTGTCGGCGCGGCAAGCATGGTTGTACCCGCGACTTCAACCATCCCCTGGCCCGAGCCCGAGAGATCCAGAGTGTAAATACCGGGCTGATACTCAGCGATTGTGAGCGGCACAGGCACCGACGACGTCGCCCCGCGCTGCACAATCAATTGGTAAGCGGTATTGGGATTCAAACTCCGGGGGATCAGCGCATTCACCTGGCCTGGGCCGGCGTAGATCAGGGGAAGCTGCTGGTTTCCCAGTAGCAACCGCGTGTCGTTTAGCGTGGTGGGCAGTGGCAGGGACTCCGCGAGCGGCATGCCGTTCGAGGCGAGGCTTGTTCCGTATATAGCGACATAACTGCCGGGTGTCACGGTCTGCGGTGTGGGCTGCGCAATGCCAGCCGTATTTACAACACCGGAAACCTGCGGCGCTGCATTAGGTGAAGCAGGTTGTACCGCGATGCCCACCGCCGCGGCATTGGAACTTCGCGCCGTGGAGAGTTCGGCAGCCATTACCCGAAGAGTTACCTGCGCTCCGGCGTTTACTGGAGTCCAGGTCCCTTCCCAGATCCCGCCACCCGCATCGTGCAGATTGATCGAAGCATCCTGATTGCTAAACGATACCTGGGCGAGACCTCCATTGCCGGCGGCTAGTGGCCTCCCGCAATCATCGACGATCTCGAGTTGGATCTTCTGCGGCATGGCGACCTGCAGCACTGACGGGGCGACCGGCTGGCGGAAGATGGGGACCAGATACCCGGAGCTGCTATTGGGGAATGACTGGGAGCACGACGGCGAAGCGCCCGAGCCAGTTGAGCTAATGGCGTTGTTGCGAGCAGCCTGAGTTGGGCTTGTCGCGATAGCTGAAACCTGGATGATACCGACGGTTCCATCATCGAAGCCGAGAGTTACAGTGCCAGTCTGTAGCCCGGGCGATAACATCGAGAAGTTCGCCGCAATCGAGATCGACGTGCTGCCGGGTAACACCCGTCCGCTGGCAGGGGACAGACTTAGCCAGCCGATTCCGTTCGACGTTAAGACGGTGGCGGAATAACCGATTGTCTCGTTGGACGGATTAAAAATGCTGATTTGCTGCTGTTGAGCGGCTGCGTTGCCAGCAAGACCCGTGAGTATCACACCACCTGTGGAGAATCCAACATTGCGGCTGGTGTCGCTGGTCGCCCCAACGTTGAGTATGACGAGGACGCTTTGGGGATTATTGAAAGCGCCTGGTGCATCAATTTTCACGGAGCCGAAGTACTGTCCCGCAGGCAAACCGGTCGGGTTCGCGAAAATCTCAAGGGTCGACCCCGTCTGACCGCTGATCGACGAACCGGTCGGTGGAACGACACTCAACCACCTGGCTGAGGGTGACAGTGGATTCGGAATCGTTTCCGCCTGAGCGGACCAATACAGCGGCCCTATGCCCTGGCTCGACACGGTCATGACCTGCGAAGGCGGTGACTGACCGCCTTCCACTGCGGAAAAGGTGATTCCGGACTGCGACAGTATGATTGTTTGAGCCGTCTCACTGACCGCCAGCGTTACTTTGACAACGGCACCGGCGGGTGAGTTTGAATCCCGCACGGAAATCTGGCCCGTGTAAAGACCGGGGCTGAGCCCTGTGGGGTCGGCCATGAAGGAGAGTGAGGACTGAGCCTCAGATGCAGCAGTTCCGGATCCGCTGCCCGTAAGTGTGAGCCAACCCCCTTGATCGGAGACGGCCTGTGCGGTGAACTGGAGTGTTCCGCCGCCGACGTTGGATACTGTCACCTGACCCAGGGCCGGAGTTGTTCCCCGGGAGAGGGTGAAACCTGCCGTGAGTGGTGAAACGGAGAGCCGCGCGGAGCGATTCGCTACGGTGTAGGTGACTGGAACGTTTACAGTGTTGGCGCCCGAGGAAACAGCGACTGTAGCCGAGTAGATGCCGGGAGGCAGATTCGGGTTCACGGAAGTGGTTACGAGAGACGGGGTGCCTCGGTCGCCACTTACGTTCAGCCAAGTTTCGCCGTTGGGCATAATGGCACTTGCGCTGACCGGTCCCCCCGATTGGTGACTGAAGACCGAAATACTCTGTGCCGCCGGCTGGGTCGAATCGCCCTGTGTATGACTAAAGGCAAGGGACTCGGGACCGACCGATAATTGTCGGGTCGGCGGAGAAACGTTCATAGTGATGTTCGCCGAAGCCACTCGGCCGCCGGCCTGGAAATTAGCGGTTCCCGTGTAAGGGGCGCCGACGCCGATTCCGGTGGGATTCGCCAGAACCGTAACGGTTGCCTGGTAGGTGTAAAGGGAGCCAGCGTAGTCCGTCTGTGTCATCGTCCCCGAACGTGGTGAGATGCTGAGCCAGCCATCGCCCTGATTCGTGGTCAAATTACTGGACCACGCGGGTGCTCCCCGCGTATAGGTCCGGTACGTGAGGGTGATAGTCTGAGTTGCAGGCCCTCGACTGGGAGTTGCGTCGATGGTCAGATCGTTTGGCGATGCGGTCATGGTACTTCCACCTGAGCTGGCACCTGCCTCTTCTCCGGTGCGCGCGATGACATCGAGGAATGCGCCTTGCGACCTGTTGCTGAAGTTGGTGCTGACGATTGCGGTTTGATTGCCCACAATGAGATCGATCGATGCGGATTGTGACCTGTTGGAGAAATCGGCGGTGATGGTTGCGGTTTGATTGTTCGCGATGCCGGCTGCGGCCGTGGCGCTGAAGGAGGTGGTGCTGGCCCCCAGCGGCACTGTCACCGATGCGGGTATGTTGAGAAGCGGGTTATTACTCGTCAAGAGCACTCTTCCGGAGGCCCGGAATGACGCCGTGCTGCTCGCGTAGGTCCCGGCCGGACTCTGGCTCCACTGCGCAGCATATGTGCCTGTGGATGAAGACATGAAGCGCGCCGAGGCGTTTCCTCCTGCCGTGGAATCGACGGTGAACGCGTTCCCCGCCAAGATCCCTGTCACATTAGCGGCGGTCGTCAGTGAAACCACCACCTCGGCCGTGGCGGTAGTCGTCACGGCGGCCCCCAGTGGCGCAACGGTTTCGTTCTGGCTGTTAAGAATGGCGGTCTGATCCAGAGGATCGGAGACGTCCACGCCTGAAAACTCTCGGATTACCGCTGTGCCGCCGCTGACCGGAGAACTGGTCGTGATGGTCAACGTCGTCGCTCCCGCTGCGCTGTTTCTGGCATACCAGATGTCGGCAACGGATCTGGCCGCGGTGTCGATGGAACGCGCCGGGCCAGCTTCCGCGTAGCTGTTTCCCGCGTTGTCGGTGATGCCGGTGATCGATACCGTGGTATCGGCGCCAGCACCTGATTGCCAGCCGACAACGATCAGGTTGCCGCTCCCTGTGGGGGGAATCGTACAAGTGGCAGGGGAAATCTGAGGGCCACAGGCAGTGACGTGAACCTGAGTGATGGGGGGCAGGGCTTGCGAGAGGGAGACACTGCAGGTGCTCGAACCGCCAGGCCCCAGCACGGCGGGACTGCAGGCGAGGCCGGAGACGAGCACCGGGGACAGGAGCGCGATGGTGGCAGACTGCGAGCTGGGGCCGAGGGTGGCCGTGACGGCCGCAGTCTGATTGCCGGGAATGGAGGCGGCGGCGGTGGGGCTGAAGGTGCCGGTCGTGGCACCGGCGGGGACGGTGAGCGAAGCGGGAACGGAAAGCAGGGTGTTGTTGCTGGCGAGCGTTACGGTTGCCCCTCCCGTTGGTGCGACCGTGTTCAGCGTTACCACGCAACTCGAACGCACGCTGGAATTCAGGCTGGCCGGCGTACATGCTACCGACGAAATGGTGGGAACGAGGATGATCCCGGTCGTTCCGGCCGACGCCGTAACTACGCTGCCGGTTGTATTGACGCCAATCGGGTTCGCAATCGAGATCGA
>CAIYVZ010000007.1 GCA_903929755.1 uncultured Acidobacteriia bacterium | reverse complement strand
TGACCGGACCCGCTCTCAGAGCAGAACGGCCTGGGTAAGAGAAAATCCAAGGCTCGGTCATATCCGGTAAGCATTACGGGTGGCGGGCCAGAAAAAGACATCTGGCGAATCGACGTTTACACAAAAAGCTTGACACCACCACCTGCCGCCGTACCGGGGACGGTGCAAGTTCATGCAGGCGACACTATTACATTTGTGAACCCGAGTTCGCAGGGGATCACGTTGAGCAATTTACCCGGCGGTCTTAGCCCCGCACCGCCGACCTCGCAGATCATTCCTGTCGGAGGCGGAACAATCTCTTACAACGTGAATCAAAGCAGCACCGGCGGCAATTACACCTGGGCTCAGGGATTATCAACAGGCATCGGAAGCATCAGGATTCTCAGCGCCGGGGCGTCCCCGAGCGTCATTACCATAACGGGAGCCAATGCCACCATCAGTGGTTTGCCGATCCAACCGGGCAGCAAGGTTAGCTGGAAAAACGGCAATTCCTTTCCAATAACAATCACACTTCCCCAGTGTCTATCGCCCAGCGACCAGGTCACAGTTAAGGTGGACCCGTCGCCGGCACCATCACCGACGTTTACGATCAACGCTCAAGCCAGCAGTAATAGCTATTCCTGGCAACCAACCACCAGCAGCGAAACCGATCAGGAACCAGACGACACCGATGAGGTAACGGCAGGAACCGGTCAGGGGACAATAGACGTTTCGTAACTTGCGCCGGACTTACTTCCGGCTCAGCTTGGGCGGCTCGACGGTCATCGACAAGGCCATGGTCGCCCAGGCGGTTCCGGCGGAGGAGATGAACTGGTCCTGCCCGTGGGGGAAGCCGGATTCGAAGTAGGGCTGGATCCAGATGGAGCGGGTTTTAACGTGCCAGGAGCCGTCGGGGAATTGGGAGTTCAGTAGATACTGAACTCCCTTTTTGTATGTGGGGTCGGTGACGGGCATTTTGCCGGCGGCGTTGAGGGCGTAGAGGGCCTGGCCGGTGGCGTAGGAGTCGGAGCCCATGCCGGAGAGCTGGTTCCAACCTCCGTCTTCGCGCTGCGTGGCGGCTAGGGACTTGGCGGCGCGTTCCAGGGTGGCCGGGGAGGCTTCACCGGACCAGGCCAGACCTAAGAGCTGGAAGGCTCGCTCCTGCGTGGTGACGGGGTTAGCCTTCGCAAGCCAGGCGGCGGCTTTGGCGAGGATCTGTTTGGTCTCAGCCGGGGACTCTGGCGGCGCGTAATGCTTCAGCGTTGAGATGGCCATGGCGGTGCCCTGGAAGTCGCCTGCATTCATGGGAGGGCGGCGGCCTTCCGGATTCTTCCAGTAGCCTTCAGCGGTCTGCTGGGCCTTCGTGTAATAGACGACGGCGTCGGTGTAGGCGTCGTGCGGAAGGTGATTTTTGGCCTTATCGAAAAGCTCCCAGCCGATGCTGGAGACGGAGTTGGTGACGAAGTCCATGATGCGCTCGGGAGACTGGCCGTTCATGGTCTCGGAAAGCTGGGCGATGGACTGGGGAGCGCGAAGACCACGGTCGCGGGCGATGGCGGCGGCTGCGGAGGGGAGATCCTGCGAGTGGCAGGAGTTGCAGCCGGCGATGCGGATGAAGTTGTGGCTCTGCTTTTCGAGGAGAGCGAGGCCTTTTTCGATGGCCTCGGGGATGGGTTGCGTGGCGGCTCGGGCGGGGGGAAGCGGCGCGACTCCGAGGAGTTTTCGGTCGGCTTCCGACACGCCCAAGATGCGGGCGATCTCGGTATTTCCGCGCTTGGCTGCGAGGGTTTTGGGCGTCTCGTATTCGCCGGTGACGTTGGGGTCGGCGCCTTTGGCGAGCAGGAGTTTGACGACTTCGGCGTTTTGAAATTCGGAGGCGGCGGCGTACATGAGGGCCGAGTAACCGCGGTCATCACGGATGTTGATCTCGGCACCCTGATTGAGGAGGAGTTTTACGGTCTCCATGTCGCCGGTGGTGGCAGCGTTCTGGAGAGCGGTTTCGCTCTTTTTGGTGACTGCGTTGACTTTGGCGCCGCTGGCGAGCAGCATGGCAACGGACTGGAGATTGCGGCTTCCGGCGGCGGCCATGAGGGCCGTCATGCCGGTGCCGCTGGCCACGCTGACGTCGGCCTTTTTCGCCAGGAGGAGGGCGAGAGCTTCGGCGTCGCCACGGGCGGCCGCGTTGATAAGCGAGGTGTTGCCGTTGGCGGTGGCAAGGTTGGGATCGGCGCCTTTATCGAGTAGAAGGCGGAGAACGGCGTTGCCGCTGCCGAGGCTGGCGGCGAGGTAGAGAGGGGTGCGACCGTCATTCTGACGAGCGTTGATATCCGCAGCTTTGTCGAGGAGGAGGCGGACTTTGGCTTCGTCCCGAATGGCCCAGTGGAGGGGCGTGGATTTGCGGCGGTTCTTCGCGCTGACGTCAGCGCCGTTATCAATGAGGAGCTTGAAGACTTTAAGGTTGCCGTAGCCGGCAGCGTGGTGGAGCGGAGTGTTGCCGGCCGCATCCGCTGCATTGATGAGGGACTTGTCAACTTCGGTAAGAGTACCGTTGCGGACGGCGGAGATGAGGGCTGCGAGGCGGGGATCGACCGGCTTGGGCGCGGCTTCGGGCTTGATCTCCATGCGGTAGTCGGCACCCTGGTCGATCCAGGCTTTCAGCAGATCGATTTCGGCCTGCGCGAGGGGGCCGGAGGGGGGCATCTTCATGCCGCCATCGCCATTGACGACGCGCTTGATGAGCTTGCTTTGGTCGCTGTGGCCGGCGATGATGACGGGGCCATAGTCGCCACCTCGCATGGCGTTCTGGCGCTTGTCGAGACGGAGGCCGGACTGCTGGACTTCATCGCCGTGGCAGGCGAAGCACTTCTGGGCCAGAAGGGGACGGACGTCCTTTTCGAAGTCGAGCCTGGCTTGAGAAGTAGCTGGCGCAGGTGCCGGAGGCGCGGCGAAAGCGACGAGGGGCACAAACAGGGCGAATGTGACGAGTGTAAAGCGCATGGGGAGTGTGTTGATTCTATAACAAAATCAACAGGCGCAACGGGGGCTTCGGGGGCATGGCTTTCAGACCGGGGGACCGACTGAAATCGAGCCAGTCGATACCACCCCGACAGATCTGGTTCAGCAGCGATCGCTGAGGATTTTACTGAGTTTCGCCTTGATGACAGGATGCCGGGCGCTTTGTGGCGTTCAAGAAACTCATTGACGGTCCGCACAAAGAGCCCGCCGCTACGCAGCTCAGGAAGCCGCGCAGTTCGGCCTGCCGCAAGAAGGAGTTTCCTATCAACTTGAGATCGCGGCCAGGATATCAGGCGGAGGGTCCAACGACGGCTTTGATCGCATTGGCGAGGTCAGCCGCTTCTTCGTCGGTGAGGCGCTGGCCGGCTTTGGTCAGGTAGAAAACGTCTAAGGCCTTCTTCGCTTCGGTATCGACGAGAACGACTTCGATGTTGGCGCCGCGTTTGGAGATTACAGAAGCTACGTCGTAGAGCAGGCCGGGGCGGTCCTGCGCGATTAGTTCGATAAGGGTGGCAGTGGGGGAAGCTTCGTTATCAAACTGAACCCTGGTGGCGGCGACGGCATGGGGGTCGGGCTTGACCCTGGGACGGCGGCGAAGGAGGTCCTCGACCGAGGTCTCACCCTTGACGGTGCGGAGAACGGTGCGGGTGACGCCCTGCAGTTCGCCGGGGTTCTGCTCCAGGTTGCGGAGAGGGTCACTGAAGGCGAACGTGTCGATGACGGTGCCGTGGTTATTAGAGAAGGCCTCGGCCTTCAGAATGTTGAAGCCGAAGCTGGAGATGGCGGCGGCGATGGAGGCGAAGAGGAACGGCCTGTCGTGGGTAACAACATTGAGGACCCAGGCGCCTTCGCTTTGAGTGATGGAGACGCCTGCGCCTTTCAGCTTCGCTTCCACTTCGAGGCGGATGTGCTGTTCGATTTCAGCTTCGTTGTGCTTGCGGAGGTAGCGCGGCGGGAGGCCTTCCAGGAAGTGGCGGCGCTCGGGAGTGCCCTCAATAACGGCGGGCGCGATGCGCGAGCTGAGTTCGCGGGTTAGTTCCGCGTGGGTGGCGGCGAAGAGGTTCCAGAGGATGGTTCTGCGCCAGGTGGTCATCGCGGTGGGATGGACGGCGGAGATGTCGGCGTAGGTGAGCAGAGTGAGCAGGCGAAGGCACTCGACGGTGCCGGTTTTTCCGGCCAGATCGCGGGCGGTGGCGGGGTCGGAAACGTCGCGGCTCATGCAGCCGGACATGTCGAGGTGGCCGAGGATCAGGAAAGAGACGATGCCCCAGACGCGTTCGCTGACTCCGGCCCGGCGGAGGGCGACGCGGGCGATGCGGTTGGAGACGGGGACGTGGCCTTCGTCGGGCGTGCCCTTGCCTACGTCGTGAAAGAGCAGCGCAACGACGAGAAGGTCGAGGTCTTCGGTTTCCTGGGCGAGATCGGCGAAGAGATCCCTTTGCTTATCATCCTTTTGCTTGTGTTTGAGGTCGAGAACGGCCTGGATGGCGATGAGGGTGTGCTCATCGACGGTGTAACGGTGGTTGAAATCGCGGATGACCAGCGATTCCATGTCACGGAGTTCGGGAAAGATGGCTTCGAGCGCGCCGGTTTCGTGCATGGCGCGGAGAGCTTTTCCGGCGTGGGGCAGGCGGATGATCTCGCGGAATGGTGGCCAGATAGCCTGGTGCCCGGCGGCCCACTTTTCGAAACGGGGCATGTTGGCTTCCAGACGTTCCTGCGCGTCAGTGGAGAGCGGCAGGCCGTGACGGGCGACGAAATCGAAGATCCGGAAGACCGTGTCCGGGTCAGATGCTGCGGTGGTGGAGCGGAAGAAGATTTCGCCTTTGACGACGGAAAAATCGCCGTTGGAGAGGCGGGACGTGCGGTCGCGGAACTGGGCGAAGAGAGAGCTGCTTTTGGTTTCGAACTGAAGGAGGCGGCGGTTGGCGAGGCGGGCGATCCCGCGGACAGCGCGGTAGTAGCGGCGCATCAGGTCTTCGGGTGAGACGGAGACCCCATTTTCCGGCGACGAACAGAGGACGGCGATCTCGTCCTGGCGATCGAAGCTGAACTTGTTGTCGTCGCGGTTGGCGAGATAGTGCAGGAAGCAGCGGATCTCAAACAGGACTTCGACGCCGGGAGGAAGCTGGCCAGTCCCGGAGCCGAGTTTGCCGAGCCAGCGGAGAACCTGGAGATCACGAAGACCGCCGGGGGAATCCTTGACGTTGGGTTCGAGGTGATAGAGGGTGTGCTGGAAGCGCGCGTGGCGTTCGTGGGTTAATTCGGCAATGTTGCGGCCGAGTTCCGGCCGGGGGTCGCGGATCTTGCGGAAGAGCGACTCGTCCCCAGCAAGGAAGCGACGGTCGAGAAGGCTGACGGCAAGTTCGGCGTTGCCGGCATCGATGAAATTGCATTCCGCAGGGAGGCGGACGGACTGGCTGATCCGGAGTTTCTGGTCCCAGAGATCGCGGAGACAGAGGGAGAGGGGTTCTTTGATGTCGGCCTGGGTGGGCTCATCGGGGGTAAGGATGAGGAGGTCGATATCGGAGTGGGGGAAGAGCTCGCTGCGGCCGTAGCCGCCAACAGCGCAGATGGCGATGCCTTTGGGCATGCTCTCCCACCGCTGGCGAACCAGGTTGTCTACAAGCGCAGTGCGGCTGGCAAGCATGCCAGCCGCATCGCGGGTCCGAAAAAAGGTATCTCGTATTTCCAGTTCGGTATTCAGACGGCCGATTCCCCTCGATCTCCATTGCGAATCCGGATCGCTTCGGCGACGTCGAAGACGAAGATTTTGCCGTCACCGATCTTGCCGCTGCGAGCAGCGGTGGTGATGGTGTCGAGAACTTCGTCGAGACGGTCGTCATTAACAATCATTTCGAATTTCACTTTGGGAAGAAGGTCCACGTTGTATTCCTGCCCGCGGTAGACCTCCTTATGTCCTTTTTGGCGACCGTGGCCACGGACTTCGCTGATGGTCATGCCATCAATGCCGATATTTTTCAGGGCTTCTTTCACGTCTTCGAGCTTGAAGGGCTGGATAATGGCTTCGATTTTCTTCATGATCAGATCTCCTTAAGCTTCCAGGTTGTAGCCTTCTTCGCCATGTTGCGTGACGTCGAGACCCTGAATTTCCTCATCGCGGTCGACACGGACACCGAGGAGTGCATCGCACACCTTCAGTATGAGATATGTACCTGCTGCGGCGAGAACGATGGCGATGGCGACGCCGATGGCCTGGTTCAGAATCTGACCCGGATTGCCATCGACGAGACCGAGGGGGATGACTTTGCCGTTGATTTGCGCGTCGTTGATGGCGTTCGTGGCGAAGACGCCAGTGAGAATAGCGCCAAGGGTTCCGCCTGCGCCGTGGACACCGAAAGCGTCCAGACTATCGTCATAGCCGAACATGTTCTTGACTTTGGCGACCATCCAGAAGCAGAACATGCCGGCAAGGGCTCCGATGAGGAGCGCCGGCATGGGCTTCACGAAGCCGGAGGCGGGGGTGATGGCGACGAGGCCAGCGACGCAACCGGAGATACCGCCCAACATGCTGGGCTTGCCGGAGTGGAGCCATTCGGCGGCCATCCAGCTCAGAGCGGCAGCGGCGGCGGCGAGGTGGGTGGCGACGAAGGCTGAGGTAGCCAGGCCGTTCGCGGCGAGGGCGGAACCGGCGTTGAAACCGAACCAGCCCACCCAGAGGAGACAGGCTCCGATGGTACTGAGAACAAGACTGTGGGGTTTGTGGGGTTCCTTCGGGAACCCGACGCGCTTGCCCAGGTAGAGGGCGCAGACGAGGGCGGAGACGCCGGAGGTGATGTGGACGACGGTACCGCCGGCGAAATCAAGGGTGGGGATTGAGCCGCCGAGGTAGGCGTTGAGCAGGCCTCCCTTACCCCAGACCATGTGGGCCATGGGGAAGTAGACGATGAAGACCCAGAGGGTAGTGAAGAGAGCCATGGCACTGAACTTAATGCGCTCGGCGTAGGCGCCGGAAATAAGGGCGGGGGTGATGACGGCGAACATCATCTGGTAGATCATGAATGTCCCCTGAGGGATAGTGCCGGCGTAATCGGCGTTGGGTTCCTTACCGACTCCGTTCAGGAAGAGATATTTGAAGCCTCCGATGAAAGGGGAACCTTCGGCAAAGACCAGGCTGTAGCCGACCAGGGCCCAAATGACAGTGACGAGAGCCATCATGATGAAACTGTGCATCATGGTGCTGAGAACGTTCTTGCTGCGGACGAGGCCTCCGTAGAAGAGGGCGAGCCCGGGGCCCGTCATCAGAAGCACCAGCGCGGCACTCACCAGCATCCAGGCATTGTCGCCGGCCGACTGCGCGCTTTTGGCCGCAGCCTCCACAGCGTTTAGCCGTGCAGTGAGATCAGGAGCTGCCTGGAGCAGCAGAGCGTAGTCGAAATGCATAGGAGTCCTTAAGCGGGGAAGAGGAATACCCATTATTTGCTGTAGGGCGGCTCACAGCAAAATCGCTTCATTGGATCTGCAAGATAAAAAAAACTGATGCAGCAGCAGAGAACACCAACTTGGCGACGAGGACGCTAAGAAATGGAAATACCGGGATGGAGGGAAAACGAAGGAAAGCGCAGGAAGAAAAGCGGTGGCTGGCTCAGGCGGTGGCGGTGGCTGCGAGGCGTTCGCGTTCGCGTTCACGTTCGCGTTCACGTTCACGTTCGTCGGTGCGCACGAACTGGTAACGTTCCATGGTGACGGCGACTTCGTAGGGGCCTCCGGCTTCGGGACAGTGGCTGCGAAGAACTTTTCCCAGACAGCGGATGCGGACGGGAGGAGTATTGCCGGAGAGGGTAATGACGTACTCGATCTTGCCGCCGATGTCGACGTTGTCACCGGAAAGGAAGCAAACGCCCCCTGAACTGATGTCGCGCGTCTGTTCTGCTCGGCTCACGAGCCGGTCTCCCAACTGCAGGATCTGCAGAGGTAGTTCCAATTTGTACCGCTGTGCGCGACGTTGTTCCAAATGACTACTGTACGTCTCTTGTGAAAGATAATCAATAGGTAGGAGTACTATTACCCTACCTGCGGCGGAGTTTTGGACGTTTCGGGCGTACTTACCTGACGGAAACGGTAATTCCGGGCTGGCTTTTCGCGCCTCCGATCAAAACTTCGACGGGAACGTCACCGGAGGCGACTCCAGCGGGGATGCGGACGTTGAGCTGCATAACTCCGGCCACCAGTTGGGGCGCGGCTCCGGCGTAGAGGACTTCGGCGGGGAGACCACCAATATTGACGGTGGCGGGTTGTTTGGCAGCGGGGACCGGGTAATCGGGGCCGTTGGCGATTTGGCCGTCGATGCCGCCGGGCAAGGTCTGGCCTTCGCCGGTGGCGTAGAGGACGATTACGGAGCCTTTGTCGGCCGGTTTGGCGGCGGAGTTTACGCTGAAATCAAAATTAAAGATGACGCCTTGTCCTGTGCCAGAGGTATCGGCGGAAAAGATGGACGGGGCGACGGGCGTTACCGGGAGGGCGACGGGGTCTGAGGTGCTGGTTCCGTTCTTGACGACGACCTGGGTTCCGGATTTTCCATTGAGCGAGTAGGGAGCGATGACGGCGACCTGCCCGGCAGAGCTGTACAGGACAGGGGCGGGAATGCCGTCAAAGAGAACCTGGGTGCCTCCGGCGTTCGTGGAAACTTTGCCGCTGGAGACCTGACCGTTGGCGAGATTGGCGGGGCCAAGGCGTTCACCGTACAGGACGGTGACTTTACCAGGGGTGACCGGCGAGGCCTGGGCGCTGGCGCCATCGACGATTCCGGCGGAGATAAAGAAGGGCTTGGTGCCGACAAGCGGCACGGGAGCGTAGAGAGTATAGTTGAGCACATTCGTGCGCAATGATGAGGAGTCGGACTGCTGGCGGGGCAACACGTTGAGAATCAGGCTGCCCATTTCGTCGAAGGAGTTTTCACCCCATTTGACGCGCTGCGGCGGGTTGTTAGGGTTGCGGAAATTGTTGGCGGAGTTGTCGTAGGTCAGCTCGCCGTCGATGCGGGTTCCGGCCGGGAAGGACTGGAGGTCTTTAAAGAAGTAGGTATCCTGCCAGTTGAAGTCCCAGTCTTTAATCCAGAAGAGGACGCGAACTTCGCCGGTGGGAAGCGTGGCGGTCATGCGGGCTCCGCGGGCGAGGTAGTGGGCGTGCGCAGAGACGGAGAAGGCATCGACGTCCACGGGGAGAGTGAACGAGGCGCGAACTTTGTAATCGGCTTTGTTTGCGGGAATATCGATGTTCGCCCGAAAGCCGAAGTAGCCGGGAGCCTGCACCTGGGTGATGTCCCGAGCGGGTTTGGTGGTGAAGTAAAGGCCAACGACGGTTTTCTCGGCTTCCACCTTGCCATCGGGGTGAAAGTGGGTCTGCAGGACGAGGTCCGCGCCTTTGGGGAGGGTGTAGGCGAGGCCGGTGGGGAGGAATTCGGGAGTGGCTCCGGGCACCCAGCCGCCCAGACCTCCGGCGAGGGCTGCGGCGGGGTCAGCGACGGCGAGGAGGAAAATGCTGCCGAAGCCGGGGAAGCCGGGTTGCCCAGTGGCGGCGAGGTTGGCTGCTTCCTGACGGCGGCCACCGCCTGTGGTGTCGGTAAAAAAGAGGACGTGGTGCAGGGCGGCGCGAGCTGTCGATTTGATCTCGACTGCACGAATATATTTCTCTTCGGTAAGACCGGTCTGGACGACGAAGTTCTGGTAGATGTCGGGGCCGTCAGCCGGGACCGCGTAGGCCTTGGGCATTTCGAGGATCAGGTCCGGGGTGCCGAGGGTCCAGCCTTCCGGGAAGGTGGGGAGCGCGGGTTCTTTGGCCGGATCGCCTTCCGGCATGCCGTCCAGAACCCATTTTTGGATGAGCGCGATTTGGTCGGCGGTGAGGCGTCGCTCGTCACGGAACGCGGCCCAGGTGGGTTCGGCCTTCCACGGGGGCATGTAGCCGGTGCGGGTGACGGAGGCGATGGTGAGGGCGTGCTGTTTCACGTCGGAGTAGCTGGCAAGGGTGAACGGCGCCACCTGCCCCGAGCGGTGGCACTTGGTGCAGTTGTTGTAGATGATGGGCGCGATTTGTTCGGTGAAGGTGACGGACTGAGCCAGCGCGGGTATTGCAGCGAGGGCGGAAGTCAGGATCAGGGCGGCCGTCCGGTGGGTCATGGGGGTAGGTTCTTCCGGTTAAACGAAGAGGGAGTTGACGGCGAGGGCTCCGCCGTACAGGAGCGGGATTTGCTCGCCCGCTTTATAGATGCTGAAGTGGCCGGTTGGGGTGGAGATTCGGACGGTTTGTTTTTTGGGGTCTACAATCCAGAATTCGCGGCAACCGTTTTCGAGGCAGAGTTGCTCTTTGTCGAGCATTTCGAGGGCAGAGTTGGAGGGAGAGAGAACTTCCACGACAACTTCCGGGGCACCTTCCATGTATCCATCGCGAGGCAAGCTCCGCCAGCGCGCAAGAGGCATCATCGCGACATCAGACACCCGATAGTTACGATCTGCGACACGGAAGCCCAATTCCATTCCGACGAATGTGGCGGGAGGACAAGCAAGCTTCAGGGCGTCAAAAAGATTGTGGGCGATAAAGCTGTGGCCATGCTTTGGCGGGGGCACGTTGACGACTTCTCCATTGTGTAATTCCAGACGGAATCCCAGGGGATCCGGCAGCTTTTCGAATTCGGCAAAGGTGACAAGTGCAGTGGCTGCGGTGGCCATACAGGTCCTGCTCCGATTGTAGCCAAAACGAGGGAGTAAATTGGAAAGTTGGAAAACGAAACCAAATTCAATCGCCGGAGTGAGATCTGGTTCAATGACCCGGCCGAACCAGGAGAGACCGCTGTCTATCTGGAAAGGTATCCCACATGGGGATTGACGCGGGGCGAACTGCAGTCAGGCAAGCCCATGATTGGAATCGCGCAATCGGGAAGCGAGCTGACGCCGTGTAACCGGATCCACCTTTCCCTGGTGGACCGGGTAAAGGACGGTATTCGCGACGCGGGCGGGATTCCGTTCGAGTTCCCGATGCACCCGATTCAGGAGAGCTGCCGCCGGCCTACCGCCGCGCTGGACCGCAACCTGGCTTATCTGGGCCTGGTAGAAATCCTGGTGGGGTATCCGTTCGATGGCGTGGTGCTGACCACGGCCTGTGACAAGACGACGCCCGCGGCTCTGATGGCTGCGGCGACGGTGAATATGCCGGCGATTGTGCTCTCAGGCGGACCGATGATCGACAGCTACTACAACGGGAAGCTGGCGGGGTCGGGCATGGCGCTGTGGGAAGCCCGGCGGCAACTGGCGGCGGGCAATATTACGGAATCTGAGCTGATCGACATTACGCTGGCGTCGGCGCCGAGTCCGGGGCATTGCAACACGATGGGGACGGCACTTTCCATGAACTCGCTGGCCGAGGCTCTGGGCATGTCACTGCCGGGTTGCGCGGCGATTCCGGCTCCTTACGGGGAGCGAGGCCGGATGGCTTACGAGACCGGGCGGCGGATTGTGGAGATGGTGAAGGAAGACCTGACGCCATCGAAGGTTCTGACGCGTGAGGCGTTTGAGAACGCGATTGTGGCGAACTCGGCGATTGGCGGGTCTACCAATTGCGCGCCGCATTTGGTGGCGATTGCGCGGCATATGGGCGTGGATGTAAGCGTTCAGGACTTTGAAGATTTTGGCGCGGATATCCCGCTGCTGGCGAACGTGCAGCCGGCTGGGGAGCATCTGGGCGAAGGCTTCCATCGCGCCGGCGGCGTGCCGGCGATTATGGGTGAGTTGCTGGGAGCGGGCAAGCTGAAAGGCGGCGCGCTGACCGTGACGGGCAAGACCGTGGCCGAGAACTACGGGTCGTGGAAGACGCTGGACGAAAAAGTGATTCGCAAGTTTGAGAGTCCGGTGAAGGAAAAAGCCGGGTTCCTGGTGTTGCGAGGCAACCTGTTCGACTCGGCGATTGTGAAAATGTCGGTGATTAGTCCGGAATTCCGCGCGCGGTTCCTTTCAACTCCGGGTGAAGAGAATTGCTTCACTTCGCGGGTGATCGTGTTCGACGGGCCGGAAGATTACCGGCGACGGATTGAAGATCCAACCCTGAATATCGACGAACACTGCATGTTGGTCGTGCGCGGGACGGGGCCGATTGGATACCCGGGGTCGGCGGAAGTGGTGAATATGGCGCCTCCGGGCGCGCTGGTGCGGAAAGGTTTCAAGATGTTGCCTTGCATGGGCGACGGGCGGCAGAGCGGGACGTCGGACAGTCCTTCGATTCTGCATGCTTCGCCCGAAGCAGCGGCGGGCGGGAATCTGGCGATTCTGGAGACAGGCGATCTGGTGAAGGTGGATCTCAAGAACCGGCGGGTGGATCTGCAGGTGAGCGATGAGGAAATTGCCCGGCGCCGGAGTTTGTTAGAGCCTGCGAAGCTGCAGAACGACTCCCCGTGGCAGCAGTTGTTCCGCGCTCACGTTGGCCAGCTGGAAACGGGTGCCTGCCTCGATTTCGCGGTCGGGTACAGAGAACTGCGGAAGACGGTTCCGCGCCACTCGCACTAAGCACCTGGCTGGAATCAAGAGAAAAGGGGGGCTGGCGGTTTGCACCGCCAGCCCCCCTTTTTGACGCTTGCGAGACTGCGCTTAGAGCAGGCGGAAGTTGACTTCGATCTGGGCGCGGACGTTGACGGCGGAACCGCCCTTCATACCGGGCTTAAATTTCCACTTCTGGACCGCTTCCACAGCCTTTTCGTCCAACCCCATGCCGAGGCTCTTCAGGACCTTGATATTGCGGGCGTGACCTTCGGAATCGACGACGACCGAGAGGAGCACGGTCCCGGAATACTTGGCCTTGCGAGCTTCTTCCGAGTATTCAGGATCCACTTTGAAGAGCACGGACGGAGCGCTGACGCCGCCGCCGACACGGAACACGCCACCACCAACACCGCCGCCTTCACCAGGACCGAATCCGCCACCTTTACCAGAACCGACACCACCGCCGGTACCGTTGCCCATACCGCCGCCGGCACCATTCCCGTTGGAGCCGTTGATCATCTTCGCCAGCGGATCACCCCAGTTGTTGAGGTTCGACTGCGGAAGTGGAGTATCTTCGGGCGCGAGGATGGTGGCCGCCATGGCCAGCTTCGGCGTGTGGTCAATAATCTGCGGAGGAACAAACTGTTTCGGGGAAGGCTTGGGGAGCTTACCTTTGGAGACCGGGAGGGGTTCGCGGGCACCGCCGCCGCCACCGCCCTGCATGGCGTTCTGCTTGGGCTTCACGTCCGGGACGTAAGGCTTGATGTTGGGATCGATCAGCAGAGTGTTGCGGATCGCCTTCTGCACGGTGGGGTTGGTAAAGCCAAACCAGAGCAGCGCAAAAACGGCGACGTGACCGCCGATGGAGTAGTAACGCGACTTGGGATCGCTCTCATACAGGCCCCAGATGTCCTTGACTGCGACGGGCCTGGAGGTAATCTCCAAAGGAGGTAACTGCTGTGGATTGAACAGTTCCTTCACTGCTTCGATGATGGAAATATACCAGGGAATCTCCGTTTCCGGAGCCAGCAGGCGCGAGAGATGATCGTCAGGCTCAGTGTAGAGCTTCACTGCACCGGTGGCATCATGGACCGCTGTATCAATAGGATGTGTGTGCAGTAAATCTGACATTTTGCTCGGTTGACTCTCCGAAGGGGACCCAAATCTCGTCTCTATTAATTCTTGCATGGAGTTTACCACAGCTTTCACGGAGTTGTGATGCACTTCCGTGCCCAAACGACCGCCAAAACCGGGCCTCTATTCCATTTGACGAAGAAGGAGGCTTTTCGGTTCCGTAAAATGGAATAGACGGTCTGGCGTCCCGTTACGGAACGGAAAAAGCTATGCTGTCGGGATATGACGCGAGGCGAGGCGCTGGAAGTCCTGCACGAATACACGAAATCTGAGAGTTTGCGGCGGCACGCGCTCCAGGTGGAGGTCTGCGTGGCGGCTTATGCGAGGCACTTTGGGGAGGATGAAACCCAGTGGCGGGTGACAGCGCTGCTGCACGATTTCGATTATGAGATCCACCCGAACGCCCCGGAGCACCCGATGCACGGAGAGCCGATCCTGGAGGCTCGGGGTGTATCGGCAGAGATCCGGCGGGCGATTTTGTCACACGCAAATTACAGTGGCGTGTCGAGGGACAGCCTGCTGGAGAAGGCTCTTTTTGCCTGCGATGAGCTTTCGGGCTTCATTTCGGCCTGTGCGCTGGTGAAGCCGTCGAAGAAAGTAGCGGAGGTGGAGGCCTCGTCGGTACGGAAAAAGATGAAGGACAAGGCGTTTGCCCGGTCCGTGAGCCGGGAGGACATAGTGAACGGGGCGACGGGGTTGGGAATTGAGTTGGAGGCCCATGTGGAATTTTGTATTCGGGCCATGCGGGAAGCGGCAGAAACGATCGGGCTGTAGAAACGTCGATATACTTGAGGTTCATGCGGGTCTGCCTTACTCTCGTGGCGCTGATGGCGCTTTCCACTACCGTCGCGCGGTCCGATATCCGGAGTTGCCTCTGCGACCTGAAGAACCCGGAAACGGCGACGATTCGGGCGTGCAGCTTGTGCCTGGAAGCGGAGAAAAGGCCGGAAACAGAGCCGTTCTTCGTGCTCCGCGACGTAAATCCCACCAAGCCGAACCGCTGGCTGGCGCTGCCCCGTGCGGCGTATGACGGGATCAATCCGCTGTCGAAGATGTCCGCCGAGGCCCGTCTGGGGCTTTGGACGCTGGCGATCGGCAAGGCGAAGGAAGTTTGGGGCGACGGGTGGGCGATTGCAATGAACGGCGACGTTTCCCGGACCCAATGCCATGTGCACGTTCACATCGGGAAACTGCTGGAGCACCAGGAACCGGGCGATGAGTTGCCGGACGCCGCAAAGCGCACCGAGGGCAAGTATTATGATGGCCCGGCGGACCTGCCCGCACCCGCCGACGGCACCGGCCTGTGGTTTCACCCGGTGGGCAACCGCCTCCACGTCCACACAGGCGACCAGATCAACGAATCCGTTCTGCTGAGATAAGAGTTCACCCAAAAACATGTCCCTTCTGGAAATCCAAAAGCTTCCGACTGCCGAAAACTCGGCAATCCACCTGCACCCCTCCGACAACGTTGCCATTGCGCGTGTCCCCCTGAATGCCGGGCAGACGCTCCGCGTGGAGGGCCACGAACTACAGACGACGACACCGGTTCCTGCCGGGCACAAACTGGCGCTGAGCGCTATTTCGACCGGCGAGTTCATTTACCGGTATGGGCAACGGATCGGGCGGGCGTCGAAGCCGATTGCGAAGGGCGAACACATCCACGTCCACAACGTGAGCTTCGAAGAGCTTTCGTTTGACTACGAGTACCCGGTTGAAGAAGTGCCCTTCCCTGCCCCTCCTGCCAACATGCCGACGTTTATGGGCTTCCAGCGGGAAGACGGCCGGGTTGGCACGCGGAACTTTGTCGCAGTGGTGGCGGCGAGTAACTGCGCTTCGTTTGCGGCTCAGTTGATTGAGCAAAGTTTCAAGGGCGAGGCTCTTCCAGGGAACGTGGACGGCGTGGTGGCCTTTCCCCATGGTGAAGGTTGCGGAATGACGTCGGGCGACGATGCCACGCAACTGCGGCGGACGCTGAGCGGGGTGCTGTCGCACCCGAACGTGGCAGCAGCAATCATTCTGGGCCTGGGGTGCGAGGTAAACCAGATTGACCACTACCTGGGGAAGAATGCTCCGCGAACAAGTCGGCTGGTGGGGATGACGCTGCAGGGCAGTGGCGGGACGCGGGGCGCCGTGGAGGCGGCCCGTCGCGAGATTAAGGCGATGCTGGAACAGATTGCGGGCGAGACGAGAACGGAAGTTCCCGCGTCAAAGCTGGTATTGGGCTTGAATTGCGGCGGCTCGGACTCGTTCTCGGGGATTACGGCGAATCCGGCGCTGGGTATCACGTCGGAGATGCTGGCGGCGCTGGGCGGGTCGCCCGTGCTGGCCGAGACGACGGAGATTTTCGGCGCGGAGCATTTGCTGGTGCGGCGGGCCCGGAACAGGCAGGTTGCCGACGATCTGCTGGGCTGGATTGCGGCTTATAAGAAGTACCTGCGGCAGTTCGGCGGCAGCTTCGACGATAATCCATCGCCGGGGAACAAAGAAGGCGGGCTGACGAACATTGTGGAGAAGTCTTTGGGCGCGGTGGCGAAGGCCGGGAATTCCACGCTGACGGCAGCCATTGGTTATGCCGAGCGGATTACGACGCCGGGGTTTAACTTTATGAACACGCCGGGTTACGATCCACCTTCGCTGGCCGGGCTGGCGGCGGGAGGCTGCAACCTGATTGTGTTTACGACGGGACGGGGCTCTGCCATTGGGTTCCCCACGGTACCGGTGATTAAGGTTGCCAGCAATACCCCGATGTTCCGCCGGATGCCGGACAATATGGATATCAACGCGGGGACGATTGCGGATGGTGACCGAACAGTTCAGCAGGTGGGGAAAGAGATCTTTGACCTGATGCTGCGTGTGGCGTCGGGCGAGAGAACGAAGGCTGAAGTTCTGGGGCACCACGAATTCGTACCGTGGCGGATTGGGCCGGTGCTGTAAGTGGGCAGGCCAGGGAGAGTTTTGATGATACGCAGGATTGCTGTGATTTTGGCCTCAGTGGCCGTGACGTTGTGCGCGCAGGCGCCCGCTCCGAAAGCGCCGGTGACACCGGCCCAGGCCCCGACCCAGGCGAAGAAATCGGCGTTGAATAAAGCCGACATGGAGGCTTATCTCCGGCACCTGTTCGTATGGCCGGACCCGATTGTGCTCACCATCAGTGATCCGGGGAAGGGCCCGATGCCGGGGTACTCCGAGGTGAAGGTTCGCGGTACCAACGGGGCGCAAATGCAGGACGAGACGTTTTTCGTGTCGTTTGATGGCCAGCGAATTGTTCGGGGCTCGGTTTATGACGTGGCGCAGAACCCGTTCAAGAACGAGAACGACAAACTGAAGACGGCGGGCCGTCCCGGCTTTGGCACCGTGGGCGCTCCGGTAGTGATTGCGGAGTTCAGCGATTTTCAGTGTCCGTACTGCCGCGAGGAAGCGAAGACGATTCGGGAGAACGTGCTGAAGACGTATCCGAAAGATGCCCGGGTTTACTTCTTCGATTACCCTTTGGAACAGATTCATCCCTGGGCAAAGCCTGCCGCGATGGCGGGACGTTGTGTGTTTAAGCAGAGCGCGTCAGCATTCTGGGATTATCACGACTATATGTTTGAGCACCAGGCGGACATGACCGCCGACAACCTGCAGAGCAAGGTTCTGGAGTTCGCGAAGGGCGTGAAGGGTCTGGATCCTGCCCAGGTGCAAGCCTGCATGGTGTCGAAGGAAACGGAATCGGAAGTGAATGCCAGCATCGCGATTGGGCAGAGCCTGGGCGTGAATCAGACGCCGACGGTGTTCGTGAATGGCCGGAAGCTGGGTGGCGTGACGGCGTGGAAAGACCTGAAGTTCGTGATCGACTACGAGGTTGGGTACCAGAAGACGGCGAAGAATGCCGGTGAAGATTGTGGTTGCGATGTGAAACTGCCGGAGTTTGGCGGAACGTCGATACCCGCGCCGGGGAAGTTGCAGTAAGGCGATGCGGACGCGGCTGCTGTTTATCGGGACGGCGCTGGGGAGTCTGGCTCTGGTGCAAATCGCTCTGGCGCAGAGTTTTGATGCCGGACGCTACATTGACCACATTAAGGTGCTGGCGTCTCCCGACATGAAGGGCCGGGCAACCGGGTCACCCGAACTGGAACGCGCGGGCCAGTATATTGCCGCGCAGTTCAAAGCTCTGCAGCTGAAGCCTGCGCCGGGTGCCACGGGGTATCTGCAACCGTTTCAGGTGACGACGAGCGCGAAGATCGGCCGCGAAAATCATCTGGAAGTGACGTCCGGCGGGGCGGCGACGGCGTTTGAGGCGCTGAAGGACTTTCAGCCTCTGAATTTTTCGTCCAGCGGAAAGGCATCCGGAGGTCTGGTATTTGCGGGTTATGGGATTACGGCCCCGGAATACAGCTACGACGACTACGCGGGGATCGACGCCAAGGGGAAATTTGTTGTTGTTTTGTCCCACGAACCACAGGAAAGCGATAAGAACAGCGTGTTTCTGGGCGAGGCCTACACCGACCATTCGCAGATGTACGCCAAGGCGGCAAACGCCAAAGCACACGGCGCACGGGGTGTGATTGTGCTGAAGGACCGTCCGAACCACAAGGATGATGAGGCAAAGCTGGAGGCGTTCGGCAAAACCAATGGTCCGGCGGATGCAGGCATTCTCTCGTTGCAGATGATGCCGGAAGCACTGAGCGGCCTGTTCAGCGCGGCGGGAAAGAAACTGGAGGACCTGGAGGCGGGGATTGATGGCGATCTGAAGCCGAGGTCGTTTGAGTTTGCGGGCGTGCAGGTTCGGGAACAGGTGGAAGTGGAACGTGCCGTAAAGACCGTCAATAACGTGGTGGCGTGGCTGCCGGGTGAGACGAATGAATATTTGATCATCGGGGCGCATTATGATCACCTTGGTCTGGGCGAGCAGTTTTCCATGGCACCTTCGCTGGCCGGCACGGTACACCCTGGCGCCGATGACAACGCGTCGGGGACAGCCGCGGTGCTGGAACTGGCGAAATACTTCGCCGGAAAGAAGCTGAAGCGCGGGATTCTGTTCCTGACGTTTGCGGGCGAGGAACTGGGCCTGCTGGGGTCGAGCTATTACGCGAATCACCCGGAAATGCCGCTGGCAAACGCCGTCACCATGATCAACCTGGACATGGTGGGGCGGGTCCGGGAGGGTAAGCTGTACGTGGGCGGGGCCGGAACCGGGAACACGCTGCGCGCCAGCCTCGATGCGATTATCCCCGGGCATCCGCTGAAAGTGGACTACTCCGATAACAGCGGTTATGGTTCAAGCGACCATACTTCGTTCACGGCGAAACAGGTTCCGGTGCTGTTCTTTTTTTCCGGCCTGCATGGGGATTACCACAAGCCCAGCGACACGTGGGACAAGATTGACGGCCCGAATTCGGTTGAGGTCCTGAAGCTGGTTTCGGAAATTGCCGAGAAGCTGGATGCGGCTCCCGAGAGGCCGAAGTTTGTCAGGGTGGAGCCTAAGTCAGGAACGCCGGGTTCAACGAGCAGCAGTTCCGGGGGCGGGTATGGCCCGAATTTTGGCAGCATCCCGGATTTCGCGGAACCTCCGAAGGGGGTTCGGTTCGCCGATGTGAAAGATGGGTCTCCGGCGGCGCTGGCTGGCCTGAAGGCGGGGGATATTATGATTACGTTTGGGGACAAGGATATTGCGAATCTGTACGATTTCACCTATGCGCTGCGGTCGCATAAGGCTGGAGACGAGGTTCTGGTGGAAGTCCTGCGGGGTGAACAGAAGTTGGCGGTAAAGGTGAAGTTGACCGAGCGAAAGTAGTTTCAGCAAGTCGGGCTAATCGTTGGGTTCAGATTTGCCGATACTAATAACAGGGCTGCGCAAGCAGATCAGAACAAGCGGACCAGAACAAGCGGACCAGAACAAGCGGACCAAAGAAGGAGCCGTTCCAAACCGTTGACTTCCACCGAAAACATAGCGCCGACACTCGGGCGGGCGCTTCCGCCGCTGATTCTCCATCCGTTTGGCGGAGGCAGTTCGGTGGATGAACTGATGGAAGGTTCCCGGGCAAACCTTTCGCTGGAAGGTCTGCTGGGGCCTGATTCAGAGGGCGATGAGCGGTATGAACTACAGCGCCGGGTGATGGTGGGCCGATATCAGGAGATTCGTATGCTCCTGTTCCTGGGTAAAGATATTTCGCGGTGGCTACAGCAGTGCGTGGATTTCGTGCGACGCTCCGCGGATGCGAATCCCCGATACTCGGAACAGAGCTTTGCCTCGCTGATTGTGGAAGACCCGCCATTGAATGTGAAGGAAAAACTGGAACGGTGGGGAGTTTCTGATCGCCGGGCGGTTTTTTCGAGGGCGATCGGGATTTATAGTATTTTTACTGACCCGCCACCAATTGAGACGCTGGCACCGACGTTCCTGAATCACTACCACCGGTATGCGGATCACGCGTACATCTGCTTCCAGCATTTGCGGCCGTTTGAGCCGATTCCGGCGGATAATTTTTGGTTTGATCTGTTCGCTTCTGAAGAATACTCGCGGCTTTTGTCCGACCAGTGGGAACGAACCTAACCCGTTGATAGCGTTCGGCCGTTGATATAATTTCCTCTATGTCTCTTCCCCAGATGCTCCTCGTCAAGCAGAACTTCCCGGACCGCAGGATTACCGATATTACAGGTGCCGTGGCGAAGGAGCTCCGTGATGCCGGTTTTGGCGATGGTCTGGGAGCGGGCTCGTCGGTTGCCGTTGGCGTGGGCAGCAGGGGTATCTCGAACATTGACACCATTGTGAAAGCCGTGGTGGAGTTCTGGAAGGCGAAGGGTATGAACCCGTTCATCTTCCCGGCTATGGGCAGCCATGGTGCGGCAACGGCGGAAGGCCAGGCGGACGTTCTGGCGCACTACGGGATCGACGAACAGACGATGGGATGCCCGGTGAAGAGTTCGCTGGACGTGATCTCGCTGGGCAAGACAGCCGAAGGCATTGAAGCTTTTCTGGACAAGTACGCTTCAGGCGCAGATGGCATCATGCTGGTGGGTCGGGTGAAGCAGCACACCGATTTCGAAGGAAAGATCGAAAGCGGCCTGTTCAAGATGATGGCTATTGGCCTTGGCAAGTGGTCCGGCGCCAAGAATTATCACACTCACGCCTACCGGCTCGGCATGGAAAACGTGATCCGGAGCGTGGGTAAGCAGGTTCTGGGATCGGGCAAGATCCTGGGCGGCATGGCCATCCTGGAAGACGCTTACCACAACACGGCGCAATTGACCGCGGTGCCGGTGGGACAGATGCTGGAGATGGAAGAAGGCCTGCTGGAGATTTGCAAGAGCTGGGCGCCTTCACTGCCGTGCGACCTCGACATCATCATGATCAATGAGATCGGCAAGCAGATCAGCGGCGCCGGCATGGATACCAAGGTGGTGAACCGTGGTACGGCGGGCGAGTACAACCCGTGGCGGAACACTCCGAAGATGGAGCGGATCTATCTGCGCGACCTGAGTTCGCTGAGCTACGGCAATGGCGTGGGGTTTGGGCTGGCGGATGTGGTGCATGACCGGTTGCTGGCGAAGCTGGACCCGACTCCCACGTGGATCAACGCGCTGACGGCTTCCACACCGGGCGCGGCGAAGACGCCGATTCATTGGTCAACGGATCTGGAATGCCTGAACCGGATTGCGCTGACTGTGGGCAAGCACGATGTGGCCGAGGTACGGCTGGGCTGGATCCACAACACGCTGGAACTGGGCCTTCTGGGCCTGAGCAGCAATATGCGGGCGGAGATTGAAGCCAATCCGCGGCTGGAGATTCTGCAGGGCGAGCATGACCTGCCCTTCGATGCGGAAGACAACCTGCCGTTTGACGTGTTCGTGAAGGACACGGCCGCCGCGCATTAGTTCGGCCCACGGCCTCAGCTTCTGTACGCGCTGCTGCGGGGATGACGACTATGCCGCTTCCGCGCGCAACACGCCGCAGATTCCGACACATTGTACATTCCTGCGGGGTTCGCCAGGACAGTCCAAGGGAAAATGGCCGTTGTGGAGATTCGGCGACTGACGGCAGAGGATGTAGCGACGGCTGTGGAGATTTCCACCTCGGCCGGATGGAACCAGACGGCTGCTGACTGGTCCGCCTTGATCGCGCTGAATCCGGAGACGTCTTTCGGGATTGATTGTGAGGGGAGGCTGGTCTCGACTGCGACGCTGGTCTGTTATGGTGACCGACTGGCCTGGGTTGGCATGGTGCTGACGCGCGCAGAGTTCCGGCGACAGGGCTTTGCACGGCTGCTGCTGGAGAGAGTGCTGGGCGAGGCTGAGGCGCGTGGCGTCCGCACAGTAAAACTCGACGCCACGGAGCAGGGCGCGCCGCTCTACGCGGCACTGGGATTTATCGCGGAGCAGCCGGTGGAAAGGTGGGTCATGCCGAAGTGGGTCGTGCCCGGACGTGACGATGCCAGCCCGCGGGCGGCGAGCGCGAGGGCGCTGGCGCCGGGTGCGAGGGTGCCGGATGCCCTGGCGGTGGAACTGGATACCCTGGCCTTTGGAACGGACCGTGAGACCGTGCTGCTCCGGCTGGGACAGTCGTCGCAGACCCTGACGGCGCACGACGGCTACGCGATGCGACGTGACGGGCAGCGGGCAGCTTACCTGGGGCCGTGCGTCGCCAGAACACCACAGGCAGCCAAACGCCTGATACACGCGGCACTGCGCCACAATGAGGGGCCGTGCGTCTGGGATCTTTTACCGGAGAACGCGAACGCTGTTCGACTGGCCAGGAAACTCGGCTTCACCCCGGAGCGAAGGCTCGTCCGCATGTTCCGGGGGGAACCGTTACGAGCGAAGGAAGGGTGGATTTATGCGCTTGCCGGATTTGAACTGGGTTGAAGATCGGCTGTCGCAACCGTGCGACGCCGATGCCGAGGCTGTGGCTGGGATGGGTGGCGAGCTGTTGATCCTGGGAGTGGGAGGGAAGATGGGGCCCAGCCTGGCGCGACTGGCTCGGCGAGCAGCAGACCTGGCCAAGGTTCCGCTGCAGATTCGGGCGGTAGCCCGGTTCACCAACCGTGAACTTGTGGGCCAACTGGAAGCTGGGGGGATCGAGACAATCTCCTGCGATTTACTGGAGCCCGGGGCGCTGGAAGCTCTGCCCAACGCCCGGAATGTGATTTTTATGGCGGCGCGGAAGTTTGGAACTACTGGCGAGGCGCATCTGACGTGGGCAATGAATACATACCTGCCGGGGAGGGTGGCGGAACGCTACAGAGAGTCCAGAATCGTGGCATTTTCGACCGGGAATGTTTACCCGTTGCGGCAGATAACCGACGGTGGCGCCACCGAATTGACACCATCGGCGCCGGTGGGGGAGTACGCACAATCGGCGCTGGGGCGCGAGCGGATGTTCGAGTATGGGTCGGCAAAGTGGGGTACGCGGGTGGCACTTCTGCGGCTGAATTACGCCGTGGAGATGCGATATGGTGTGTTGGTGGATATTGCGCGGGCAGTGTTTGAGCGGCGCCCGGTGGATGTTCGGATGGGGTATGTGAATGTGATCTGGCAGGGGGATGCGAATTCTAACTGCCTGCGGGCGTTTGGGCAGTGCGCTTCCCCGCCCTGCGTTCTGAACATTACGGGACCGGAAGTATTGCGGGTGCGGGATATTGCGGAGCAGTTCGGGCGGTTGTTCAACGTTACGCCGCAGTTTTCGGGCGAGGAGGCTGGCGTGGCGCTGCTGAATGACGCGGCGAAGTCGCATGGCTTGTTTGGACTCCCCCAGGTACCGGTGGAGCAGGTGATTGAGTGGACGGCGCACTGGATTGAACAGGGCGGCAGTGTTTTGAATAAACCAACCCATTTTGAAGTTCAGGACGGGAAGTTTTGACGGCGCTGCGCGAGAAGCTGCTGTCCGGGCTGGTGATCCCGGCACATCCCCTGGCCCTAACGGCGGAGCGGCGGCTCGACGAGCGGCGGCAGCGAGCCCTGTCCCGGTATTACCTGGCGTCGGGCGCGGGGGGGCTGGCGGTTGGAGTGCACACGACGCAGTTTGCGATCCGGGAGCCTCGGGTTGGGTTATTTCGGCCGGTGCTGGAACTGGCTGCTGAAGAGATGCGGGGAACCGGGGCGGTCCGGATTGCGGGCATCTGCGGACCGACGGGACAAGCCGTCGCCGAAGCGGAGCTGGCCTCGTCGCTCGGGTATGAGTGCGGCCTGCTGAGCCTGGCTGCGCTGCAGGACGCATCCGTTCAGCAGTTGGCAGATCATGCGCGAGCGGTGGCCGCCGTAATACCTGTAATGGGTTTCTATCTGCAACCGGACGTGGGGGGACGAGTGCTGCCGTATGAATTCTGGCGCAAGTTTGTTGAGATCCCGAACGTCGTCGCCATCAAAGTGGCACCGTTCAACCGATATCGGACGCTGGAGGTGGTTCGGGCGGTACGGGAGTCAGAGAGTAAGGTTGCGCTGTATACGGGGAACGACGACAACATTGTGATCGACCTGCTGAACGGGTTTACAGGCGGGTTACTGGGGCACTGGTCCGTGTGGACGCGGCGGGCGGTGGAGTTGCTGGCCAGGGTGAAAGCCGCACCAGTGGTATCGCCGGAAATGCTGGCCCTGGCGAACGAGACGACGGACGCCAACGCCGCGCTGTTCGACGCGAGGAACGCCTTCCGAGGCTGCATCGCGGGGTTGCACGAGATTCTCGTCCGCCAGGGACTGCTGGCAGGGCGGTGGTGTCTCGATCCGAGCGAAGATCTCTCGCCGGGACAGATGGCTGAGATTGACCGCGTATGTGCGGCATATCCGTGGCTGAATGATGACGAGTATGTCCGGGAAAACCTGGCCAGCTGGCTGCGTTAGCTCAGGCCGGCATCACGCAGGAACTGCGCCGATTCTTCCGGCGGCGTGGGATTGATGTAGAAACCGGTCCCCATCTCGAAGCCAGCCACGCGGGTAAGGCTGGGAATGATCTCAATGTGCCAATGGTAGTGGGGGCTGGCGGCTTCCTGCGGGGGCATGGTGTGGATCAGCAGGTTGAACGCCGGGCGTTCCAGAACCTTGTCGAGTTTGCGCAGAACGGACCGGAGGATCCAGGCAAGATTACCGAGTTGCGGGCCGCTCGCTTCTTCATAATGAGAACCGTGGCGGCGGGGCATGATCCAGGTCTCGAAGGGGAAGCGGGCGGCGTACGGCGAAAGAGCCACGAATTCATCGGTCTCGGCCACGATCCGAACTCCGGCTTTGGTTTCCTGGCGAACAATGTCACAGAAAACGCAGCGGTCTTTAAAATCGAAGTACTTCTTGCAGACATCGAGTTCTTCCTGAACGCGCTTGGGCACTACGGGCAGGGCGATGAGTTGTGAGTGGCTGTGTTCTACCGTCATCCCGGCGCTTTCACCGTGGTTTTTGAACAGCAGAACGTAGCGCAGGCGACGATCATTGCGAAGATCCCGGACACGGTCGCGAAAGGCACAAAGCGTGCGCTCGACAGCAGCTTCGGAGAGGTCCGCCATGCCGAGGACATGGTCGGGCGATTCGATGACTACCTCGTGAGCGCCAATGCCATCCATGCGGTCAAAGAGACCTTCGCCTTCGCGGTTGAGGTCGCCCTCGATACCGAGAGCCGGGTACTTATTGGGCACCACGCGAAGTTGCCAGCCGGGGGTATTCGGCGCGCTGCCGTTCCGGTAGGCGAGGACTTCGCGGGGAGTCTGCGCTTCGTTACCAGCGCAGAAGGGACAGAATCGCCCGGAAGGCTCAGCGGGGACGTGTTTGCGAACAAAGTCCGAAGGACGGCGAGCGCGGTCGGTAGAGATGATGACCCAGCGATCAGAAACGGGGTCTTTACGAAGTTCCGGCATGAATTGTCCACTATAGCGAGAGGGGGCGGCCTTAAAGCGAAAAGGCGCTGCGGAGGTGCTCGACGGCTCTGCCGGTGATGGCAACAACATCGAAGCGGGCCTTTTCAGCGTCCGCACCGGAACGTCGGAGGTAATCGCGGGCGGCGCGGCGCAGGGCGCGTATCTTTTCGGGGTCGATGTCTCGTTCCGGGGCACTGCCCGCAGCGGTGGCGCGGGACTTCACTTCCACAAAGACCAGGTGGTCCTGTTCCCAAACGATGAGGTCGATTTCGCCACCTCCCTGCGGGGGCCGCCAGTTGCGCGCGGCGACAATAAAGCCCTGGCGCCGGAGGTACCGATGCGTGATGTCTTCACCACGGCGGCCGATGTCCCGATGGCGGCGAAAGCGGACATAGTCGGCGAATCTGGATAGCGGGGCCAGAAGGTTCATGAAGAAACTAAGTGCGGTCCCCGGGGATTTTTTCTCCGGAATTTTTGTCAGAAAAGCAGGGACTACACCGATGCCGGCCGACGAAGCTTGACCGGAGGGCCAACAGGTTCAAACTCGAACTCCATCGCCTTGCCGCGGATCACATAGCAAAGGTAGAATTCCCAGAACTTGCGGAACCGCGTGAAGCGATTGACCAGGAACTGGAAGCCGAGCCAGCGCCAGAGACTCAACAGCTTCACGTGTACCTTCTTCTCGATGAACTTGGCTTCCGTGTAATAGCCAAAGCCCCCGTCCTTCGCGCCGAAGTAGCGGAACGAAAAGCTATTGAGGTGGTGCTTGTGGGTGGGGTCGCAGAAGGAGCTGTAGTCGGTGTAGTGCGGCGTCTCGATGCGGATGGTGCCACCGGGCCGGACGAGGCGGTGGAACTCTTCCATAGTCCGCACGATATCCGTCACGTGTTCAATGACGTGGATGGCGCGAAGGCCGTCGAAGGTGCGGTCGGCAAAGGGATAGGGAAAGCGGTCGAGGTCGCAGAGGACATCGGCATTACTGGCGGAGTTGTAGTCGATTCCGATGGAACCGGGGAATTTCCTGATACCGCAGCCGACGTCGAGGATTCTTGCCAAGACTTCAGGGTATCAACCAGCCAAAGGCCAACAAGGGGCAAGCTGCAAAACGGCCAGCGGGCGTGAAACAAAGTTCGAACAAGAAAGTGGCAGTCGGCGAGCGACGCGGCGTTCGCGCGACTGGCACAAACCAGGGTAATCGGGCCGGAGGTACTGGCGTGGCACAGCGGGATGGCCGATTGGCTGGCGCAGGGAACTCTGCCCGGTGTGTTGCTTCAAACCGGGGCGGTTCAGGACAGTGGCTTCTGGATTCGATTTCTGACGGCTGTACTGTACGACATCCTGATCAGCTGATTCGCGGGATTGTGTTGATCCCGACGCGGTGGCGGCTGCTGGAAGAACCGGGGTCGAGCTGGACACTGAAGGACACAGGCCAGATGCAGTTTTCAAGACTCGCGAGCGCATTCTGCTGTTCCGCATTCTGGGGCAACGCCGGGGAAGATGGTGCTGGGCCTGAAAATCGTAACGCCCGAGGGCCGGCCCCTTTCGTTGGGACAGGCCGTCGGGCGCTATTTTGCGATGCTGTTGAGCGGACTTGTGCGGGGTAGCGGCTTTATGCCGGCGGGCTGGGACGAGCGAAACCCCTCACTACAGGACCGTCTGGGCGAAACCAGGGTCATTCGGGACCGGCGCGAAGCCCTGCTGCCCGGCTTTTAGCTACTGCCAGTGATACTTGAGGCCAACCACGCCGCCGTACACCTGGCCGGAATAGAAGAAGTCCTTCTGCGGGCTGGTCTTAAAGCCGACAGCCTTGAAGCCGCCGAAGACTTCCAGTTTTTGCCTGCGGTAGGAGAGCGTGGCTTCTCCGTCCCAAAGAGCGGAGCGGTGCGGCAACATGAAGCCGGAAGCTTCGACACGGAAGAGCACGTGCTTGGAAATGGCAAATTCGGGCGCAAGACCAATGGCCGGCAGAACCACCTGCTTGTTGCCGCTGGCGGTAACACCGGCAAATGTGGCGCCACTGGGAAGCTTAAGCGGCGCATCGACGACGCCTTTCACAGCCAGGTAGCGAACACCATATATGGCTTTGACGCGGAATTTCGCGACCGGAAATTTGTGGGGCCAGAAAAGATCGTCCACCCAAAGCTTCCCGCTGACAACGCGGTAGCTGTTTGAAAGATAGTCACCCGCGTTGAACTGAGTACCGAAGACGGCGGGGTCTTTGCCGGTCAGATTCTGGTTGCCGGCACCTTTCGTTTCAAAACCTTCGAAGCGGATTTCCGTAGTGCGGGAAACCGGAACGGACGCGAAGACACCGGGCCCCATGTGTTCCTTACCCAGACCGCGAATGGTGCCGAAGTCCCTGGTAACTTTGCCGGCCTGAAGGTCAGGTCCGTTACCGGGAACAGTTCCGAAGTAGTAAGCACCGAACGTGATGGTCTGCGGATCGGGGTAGTCGGGAACGTCGGGCTTTTTGCCCTTCGCCAGAACCGGTGGGCGCTGGGGGCCTGACGGAGCCTGAGCAGCAGGCTGCGCCGCAGGAGCGGGCGCCTGGGCTGTGGGAGCCTGGAGCTGGGGAGCCTCTACCGGCGGAGTATCGGCCACGGGAACAGGAGCATCAGCGCCACAAAGGGCAACTGGCAGCAGCGCGGCACCGAACAGGATTGCGCGGATACACACATTTAGCGAACGAAGTCTCAAATCGGTCCTCATGAATCTGGAAGATCGGATAGCAGGTGTTCGGTGCACGTTCCGCGATTCGAAAAGCAGAACAGACGCGAACCCCTGTGGCCACCCTCTCTCGATTGTATACGCAGGGGCGCGCTTAAACGGTACAGAAGAAGCGACAAACGGGAATGCCCTGGTGGTAGATTGGATGGACATGCGTAACGCCTTCTACGGGAAATGGGTCATCGCGGCCGCGTTTCTAACCTTTGGGATCTCGGTAGGTCTGCCGTATTACAACATGCCGTTTTTCTACGACTACTACCAGAACGCCTTCCATTGGCCTCTGCGGTGGATCACGATGGGGTTCCCGGTAGCGGCGCTGCTCACTTTGTGGGTAGGGCCTTTGGTGGTGCCGCGCTTCAGCCCCCGGAAGCTGATCATTGCCGGTACCGCCATGACGTCGTTGGCGTTCTTTGGCCTGAGTCAAATGACGGGCTCGCTATGGGTTTACTTTGGCCTTTGGTTTCTGTATACGTTCGGCTATATCCTGTCCGGGCCGATCCCGCACCAAATCATTATTTCGCAATGGTACCGGCGGAATCGCGGGATGGCAATGGGCATCGTCTATGTCGGCGTCGGCCTGGTGGGGGCGATGGGGCCGAACCTGATTAAGCGGCTCACCCTCCATTACGACTTCCGTACAGCCCTGATAGGCATCGCCTGCGTAATGTTCCTCGCCTGGCCTGTGGCCTGGTTTATCCAGAAGGACAAACCAACTGACATCGGACAGTTCCAGGACGGCGATGACGAAGCGACACCTGACCAGAAAGTGGAAGCCCAGAGCTACAGGAGCCTTCTGAAGCAGGCGCCATTCTGGCTGCTGATGCTGGGCAGTTTTTGCTCCATCGGCTCCATTGGTGCCATCAATCAGCACATGAAACTGGTTTTCCGGGACCAGGGCTTTCACAATCAGCAGCAGCTCAACGATGCATGGGGTGACGCGACTTTCTGGATTTTGGTGTCGAGCACGCTGGGCCGCCTGCTGGTGGGCAAACTGGCCGATGTCTTCCCGATGAAGTATGTGATGACCGTGACCTACTTTGTGGTGGCCGCGAGCATTCCCATGCTGCTGTCCGTTACTCCGGGGACGAAACCGCACCTGTTCGCCATCGTGTTCGGCTTCGCAATGGGCGCGGACTATATGCTGATTCCGCTGATGGCGGCGAAACAGTTCGGGGTGAATTCCCTGTCGCGGGCGATGGCCGTCATTCTGCCGATGGACACAATTGGCCAGACCTGGATACCGCTGGGCGTGGCGTTGCTCCGGGAGCAGTTTGGGAACTACGGGACGGCAATGTCGGTGGTTTTGGGTATAGCAGTGGTGGGCGCTACGGCCATTATGCTGCTGCCCAAAGAACGCAAACTCGTAGCCTCCATTGACGTTCGTTGACTGCCACTTCATCGCCGGCGAACTTCGGGAAGCGGAATAGGGGCGTCCGGCGCGAACATGCGGACAAAAAGGTAGCAGCTCGTCGCCCCAAACGCCGAGCAGGGGATCTCACCCCTTTCCTGGCCATCGCGTTTGAACGCTGAGCCCGGGAAAGACGCTATGCTGGCTGCGATGGCATTTCTAAAAGATCCTTCTACCTGGCTTTATCCACCTGTCGAGGCTTACAACACGGGACGGCTGCGCGTGAGTGAGCTGCATGAGCTTTACTTCGAGGAGAGCGGGAATCCGGCGGGGAAACCGGTGGTGTTTCTGCATGGCGGTCCGGGGGGCGGGTCGGATCCGAAGCAGCGGCGCTTCTTCAATCCGGAGAAGTACCGAATTGTGAATTTTGACCAGCGAGGGTGCGGGAAGAGCACTCCGTACGCGTCGCTGGAGGCGAATACGACGTGGGATCTGGTGGCGGATATCGAGAAGCTGCGGGAGCGCCTCGGAATTGAGAAATGGCAGGTGTTTGGGGGCTCGTGGGGTTCGACGCTGGCGCTGGCGTATGCGGAGAGTTATCCGGAGAGGGTGACGGAATTGGTGTTGCGCGGGATCTTTTTGCTGCGGAAGCAGGAGATTGACTGGTTTTATCAGCGGGGGGCTTCGGCGATTTATCCGGATGTTTGGGAGGCGTACCGGGAGCACATTCCGGAGGCCGAGCGCGGGGACATGCTGGCCGCCTATTACAAGCGGCTGACGAGTGAAGACCCTGGCGTACGGCTGGCGGCGGCGAAGCGATGGAGCGGGTGGGAAGGCGCAACGTCGAAGCTAATTCCGGATGCGGCGTTTGCCGGGCACTACGAGGAAGATGAGTTTGCGCTGGCGTTTGCGCGGATTGAAGCTCATTACTTTGTGAACAAGGGATTCCTTGAAACGGACGACCAGTTGCTGCGGCATGCGGGGCGGATCCGGCATATACCGGGAGTGATTGTGCAGGGGCGGTATGACGTGGTTTGTCCCATGGAGAGCGCGTGGGCTTTGCACCGGGCCTGGCCGGAGGCGGAGCTGGTGGTGACGGCCGACAGCGGACACAGCGCGTTCGACGCTCCGAATTGCCGGGCGTTGGTGGCGGCTACCGATAAGTTCGCGGGGTAATTGCTGGGCGGTGGCAAGGGGGAGTGAGCGCGGAGGAAAGCAGGGTCCGGCGGGTTCGGCCTTGCTTCTGTTTTGACAGGAAAATAAGTGTATCCGCAGCCGGGGGCTAACCGCCCGGCACCCGGGTTGCGGGGCACCTACAATGAAGTTTGCCGGTTGAAATTCTGGGAATCGCGATGGCTGCGGTGGGCGGGGCTGCCGTTGGGGTAGAGCGGCAGTGGTCGGGGCATGCCACGGGGCCTGCGTCGCGATTCGCCGGGATCCGAACCTTCACGCTGCTGGGTGGTCTGTCGGGGACGGCAGGGTGGTTCTGGACCCATGAATTCCAGGCGGTGGCTGCCATTCTGCTATTGGGGGCGGTGGCTTTAGTGGTTGCCGGTTACGTGGCGGCGAGCCGGCGGGACCCCGATGCGACGACGGCATTTGCCGCGCTGATTGTGCTGGCCAGCGGGGTACTTTCCGGTTCCGGAGCCTGGGTGCTGGCCAGCGGGATCATCGTAATCACTTCCATCCTGCTGGTGGAGAAATCGCGTTTGCACTCGCTGGTGGCGCGGATTCCCGATGTGGGCCTGAAGGCCGGATTCCGCTTTGCGTTGATGGCGGTGGTGATTCTGCCGCTGCTGCCAGAGGGCCCGTACGGTCCGTTCGGCGGGATTCGCCCCCGGGAGCTATGGACCATGGTGCTGCTGTGCTCCGGGATCAGCTTTCTTTCGTACATAATCCGCTCGTTTTGGGGCGCGGGTCAGGGGTACGTAGTGGCAGGCGCGCTGGGCGGCATGGTCTCCTCCACCAACGTGACGCTCGCTTTTTCCCGGAGGCGCGACGACGATACAAAGACCGGGATTCCGCTTGCAATCGGAGTAATTGCGGCTTCAACGATGCAGTATTTCCGGGTTGTTGGCATGGCGACCTTCCTGAACCCACCGATGGGACAGGCGATGTTGACCTATGTGATTCCACCGGCAGTGGTGGGACTTGCCGTCTGTACTTACGGGCTTCGCTCCCGCTCGCAGGAAAGTGAAGTTGATACAACAGCGAATCCTCTGCAGTTTGGGGCCGCACTGCAAATGGCAGCGATGTTTCAGGTGGTGTTGTTCCTGGTGGAAGTTGCAAGGAGCCAATGGGGCCAGACGGGCCTGGTAGCCGCGGGGGGGATGCTGGGCCTGACCGACGTGGATGCGCTGGTGATCTCCATGTCGAACGCGGCTAAGTCCGTTGAGCAACTGCCCACGGCGGCGCTGGCGGCGGCGACCGGGATCCTGGCGAACAACGCCGTGAAACTGGGGGTTGTGGTGGTGCTGGGGCGCGGGCAGTTTCGCACTCTCGCGGCGGGGGGCCTGTGCCTCTTAGGGATAGCAACCGCCCTGGCCATCGCGTTTGGACGCTGAGGCCGCGTGAGTGAACTGCATGAGCGGAGAGGCCGCGGACACAGTGCGTTTGACGCTCCGAATTGCCGGGCTTTGGTTGCGGCTACCGATAAGTTCGCGGGGTAATTGCTGTGCGCCTCCGGCGAAGCGCAGAGCTTCACCGGAGGCACCAGGTTCCGTTATCCGCCGAAGGTGACGGTGTTGGCGGTGATGTGCGGGAAGGTGATTTCTACGCCGTTTATGGTGAAGACCATCAGGATGGTCTGGGTGTAGGCGAGGTACTTTTTGCTGCCCTTTTTCATGATCCAGAACTCCGCGGAATAGCCAGAGACATTAGACGCCTTCTGCTCGAAGGGAATGTTGGTGACGCTGCCGCCAGAGTCGGTGCCAATGGAGAAGAACAGGAACGAATCGGGCTGGATGATATCGACGGCCTGCTGGAGAACCTGATTGGGCGCGAGCGTGAGGCTGACGCTGGGGTTCTGGTAGTTTTGGTAGTCCAGAATTTCGGCCGGCGAAGCACCGGGAGCCGGAGGGGTCAGATTCTGAGGTTGCTGGGTGGTGTAGGCCTCTGTGTCCGTGAGGCCAACCGGCAGCGATGAGACGGCGGCAGGGATGGTGGGGGCACCCGGCCTGAATTCAAGGTCCGCAGTTCCCAGGGCGAGGATGGAGTTGCCGTGGGGGACGGAGGTCTGGCGGGCGATGGAAGCGAGCACCGGCTCCGGAGCCGGGGTCATGTCGATGTCCTGCGTGTAGGGCGGGACAACGGCGGGATCGTAGGTACCGGCGTAGGGTCCGTCCTGCTGGACGAACTCCGGGAGCGAGAGCCAGCAGCCGTTTTCAACGTGGATGACGGAACTGGTGGCGGGGCCCTGGGCGAACTGAACCTGCTGTTCGTAGAAGAGAGCGCGGCAATTCTGGGAGATCGCCTGGCCCCCTGCGATTCCGCCGCGGTTGGCAGCTTCGGCGGCGATGGCGATGGGGTCGCCCGGGTCGGCGGGGTTAAAGGGGCCGTTGAACTTCAGAACTTCGTGGTAGGTAAAGTTTTTCAGGATGTAGCCCGGGGTCGGCAGAGCGGTGAGCGGCTGCGGGAGGGGCATGAGGCAGTATGACAGCGGATTATCGGGGCCGCCGACGGGATTATTTTGGGCATCGAGCCCGAAATTGAGGTTGGCCCAGGTTCCAACCAACTCTTGTTGAAACAGGGCGAGAAGAGGCAGGGGGATCGCGTTTGGCATGTTATTTTTTCCTATCGTTTTGTTGGATTCGAACCGCTTTACTTCATGGCTTGTCTAGCGCAGCCAGGCTGCACCGCCTTTATTTCGAAAGTGGGGGGGCTCGGAGGCAGGCCCGGCTTGCGCGATGGCGCAGGGCACCGTCCACGTCCCGGGGTCTGGAACGAGAGGCGAAATGCCGAAGTGTTTCGTGAGAACATTTTCGGCGGAGCGGAGGGAGCCGTTAACCCAGCCCTGGGAATCGGACCAGGCTTCGTTGCACACATAAACGTCGGGAACAGGGTTGGCAAGTTCGCCCATAACGGTTTCGTCGTTCGCAAAACGAACCCACTGGTGGTAGGCGGCGCCGAACTGGTGTTCGCCGCTCCAGAGCCGAAAACTGGTGAGCACCGGCCGAGGGACGTAGAGGGTGCGGAAGAGCTCTTTGAGTTGCCGGGTGGCTTCTTCGACGACTTTTTCGGAGGCGGCGAAAAGGACCTGGGGATCGGCATGGGTGTGCGTGTCCTGCAGGGGGGACCAGAAGGGCTTCCCGGTGGCCTGGAGTTGCTCCCAGAAATTGGTGTTGTTGAAGTCGCAATAGATGGTTAGAGCGGCGGGACCATTTCGGGCAGCATCGCTGAGGACGATGGGATCGAAGACGTAGGCGGAGCCCATGGGGAGGCTGGTGAAGTTGCCTCCGTCGCTGACGGGCGGCTGGCCGGAGAGCGTATCGTGCCACCACGCGTCGCGGTAGTAGAGATTCACTTTGCAGAGCCGCATGCCAACTACGCTGCCGAGATTGGCATGGAGGGCGGGAGATTTGGGGTGAGCGTTGAGGGCCGGCGAGGCTGCGTAGAGATCCCGCATCGCTTTTGCGGGCAGGGCGAGGATGACTTTGGCGGCGCTGACGGTGCGCGTTGTTTTGTCGGCGAGGCTTTGAACCTGCAGGTGGAGAGTCTCATCGTCGCGGGACAGGCTGGTGACGTGGCTGTTCAGGTGGATCTGTGCGCCGAGAGCCAGTAGGCGATCACGGAGGGTGTCGGGGAGGGTGGCAAAGCCCTGGCGGAGGCTGAAGAACTGAGGATCCTTCGGAAAATCCAGGAGGATCTGGTATGCCTCCCCGGCGCTGACCTCGTTTGACAGGAAAGGCCCGGCGAAGCCAACCGTGTTGGTGAGCATCTCGATGCATTCTTCGGTGAGGCCGAAGTCGCGGAGGAGACTCCAGAGACCCCATTCATTGAGGGGGATTCCCTTCCAGGAGAAGCGCAGGCGGAATTCCTGCCAGAATTCCGGGGTGGGATTGTCGGGCGCCAAGCGGTTATTGGCCGAGAGAATGTCCTTGTAGACGGCGGTGATAATGTCGGTGGGGCTTTTGTCCTGTTCAGCGGGGGCCAGGTTGTAAAGCTCTTTCCAAAGAGCGTTGTTATTGGCGGCGGATTCGCTGACGGTGAAGCTTCGCCCTCGGACGCAGAAGCGGTTGTTCTGGTCTCCGCTGCCGAAATGGACCACCTGACTGCAGAGTCCAAGTTCGTTGAGCAGAGTGAACAGCTGCTGCATGGAGGTGTTGAAGCGCATGCCGCCTTCCTCGTCCTTCACCTCGACGGATGCCTCCTGCGAGGGATCCTTATCCAGATCGGGGATGTAGACACGGTCGGTATCGAGACGTCCGCCGGTGCGATTGAGGAGATCGAACAGGTGAATCTTTAGGTTCGGATTGTGGGTGAGCAGACGCCAGGCTGAGAAAAGCCCAGCCATTCCCGCTCCCACTATTGCAACATCGGCATGCTCGCGCTGGTGATTTTCCACGGATCACTCCTCCTTGAATTGCGGAAACCAATTGACGGTCAAAAGAGCTCACTTCAGGCATGTTGCAGAGTGGACGCCCTGCGCGGGAAGGCACAAAGCCGCTGTGGGCGGCGTGCCAGCCTACATGCTGCCTGCGTTCCGACAGCATCGGCCAGCGGACAATATCCCGGAAATACCCGATCTAAACTTCGCCATGATACAACAAATTTTCTCCGCGGATGTAGGGGCTATTATTTTCGTCCAGGGAAGGGAAACATTTTTTTCACTACTGCTCAGGCCAGGGTTTTACTGACTCAGGTTCGACTTATTACTGACCTGCCGTTAGCCCGCTCGGTGGGTACCTGAACGGTAAAGAAACACGGTACAGAGAAGGGGGACATGTGGGCCTGGATAAGGCACCCAGCCGCTCGGCGCTGTCCTGAGCCAATTCACACCGCCCGACGGCCCTGTTCGAGGATGTTTTCCGGACCATGTCGGCACGCCTCCGTGACCTGCACGCCGTCGGGAGCCGCAAACACAGCTTCCGCTTCAAGAACCGCAAGACTCCCGAAAACCGCAATATCCAGGCAGACGCCGATCAGCCTTCTGATTCGCGCTGGACTTCCAGGAGTTCGATGGCCGCCTGGAGGTTATCGAGCCAGTCTCCGGCGGCGTACTCTTCAATAGTGACGCGGACGGGCTGGATAATGTCGCCGGCAGTGAGCCAGACGATGTAGTCCTCGGAGTAGGTGTCCTTTTGGGTGTTGATCTCGATCACGCCCGAGGGGTAGAGACGCTGCAGCGCGGAATCGATAATTTCGCAGTCCGGGGTTCGGATTTGGCCCATGCCTGATGGTAGCGAGAACCGGGCAGCAGAATGCCCAACATAAAATCTTAGCGTGAGACACTCAAGTCTTAAATTTCCACTTGGCACTCATCAGGCTAGTGTGCTAATAATGGTCTTGGGTCATCGGACGCCACTGTGCGTCCGGGATCCACCTCTGCAAATGCTGTACTGCAAGCGAATTCCAACTGGAGACAAACACTATGAATATTCGTCCGCTCTATGACCGCATCGTCGTAAAACGGATCGAGGGAGACACCGAGAAGACCTCTGGTGGTCTTTTCATCCCCGATACCGCCAAAGAAAAGCCGCAGGAAGGCGAAGTTTTCGCCGTTGGCAAGGGTAAGCGCCTCGAAGACGGCAACGTTGTTGCGCTTGACGTCCAGAAGGGTGACCGCATCCTGTTCGGTAAGTACTCCGGCAGCGAGATCAAGCTTGACGGTCAGGAATACCTGATCATGCGCGAAGACGAGGTCCTCGGGATCCTCGAAACCAAGTAAGCCGCGCCCTTACACAAGAGATAACAGGAGAAATATACAAAAATGGCAAAACAGATTGTTTACTCTGAAAATGCCCGCCAGGCGATCCTGCGCGGTGTGAACCAGTTGGCCGATGCCGTAAAGGTTACGCTCGGACCGAAGGGTCGCAACGTTGTCCTCGAGAAAAAGTTTGGTGGCCCCACCATCACGAAGGACGGCGTTACGGTTGCGAAGGAAATCGAACTGAAGGATCCGCTCGAAAACATGGGCGCCCAGATGGTTCGCGAAGTTGCTTCGAAGACCTCGGACATCGCCGGTGACGGTACGACGACCGCGACGATTCTGGCTCAGGCGATCTTCCGCGAAGGCGTGAAGCACGTTGCCGCGGGTGCAAACCCGATGGCCCTGAAGCGTGGTATCGACAAGGCCGTTGAAGTGGCCATTGCCGAAGTGAAGAAGATGGCGAAGCCGGTTTCCGGCGACATGATCGCTCAGGTTGGCACCATCTCCGCCAACAGCGACCACACCATCGGCGAAACCATTGCTGATGCGATGGCGAAGGTCGGCAAGGACGGCGTCATCACGGTTGAAGAATCGAAGACGATGCTGACCGAACTGCAGACCGTGGAAGGCATGCAGTTCGACCGCGGTTATCTGTCACCGTACTTCGTGACCGACGCGGACCGGATGGAATGCGTTCTCGAAGATCCGTACATCCTGATCCACGAAAAGAAGATCAGCAACATGAAGGATCTGCTGCCCGTTCTGGAGCAGGTTGCACGTGCTGGCCGTCCGCTGCTCATCATCGCCGAAGAAGTTGAAGGCGAAGCGCTGGCGACTCTGGTCGTGAACAAGCTGCGTGGCACGCTGAACGCCGCGGCCGTTAAGGCCCCTGGCTTCGGTGATCGCCGCAAGGCCATGATGGAAGACATTGCAATCCTGACGGGTGGCAAGGCTCTCTTCGAAGAAACCGGCATCAAGCTGGACAGCGTTCAGCTGGCCGACCTGGGCCGTGCGAAACGTGTCACGATCGACAAAGACAACACGACGATCATTGACGGCAACGGCGAACAAACCGCTATCGCGGGCCGCATCAAGCAGCTGCGTACGCAGATCGACGAAACCACGTCGGACTATGACCGCGAAAAGCTGCAGGAACGGCTGGCGAAGCTGGCCGGTGGAGTTGCGGTGATTAAGGTTGGCGCCGCCACCGAAACCGAAATGAAGGAAAAGAAGGCCCGTGTGGAAGACGCTCTTCATGCGACTCGCGCGGCCGTCGAAGAAGGCATTGTTCCTGGTGGTGGTGTAGCTCTGCTGCGCGCCGCAAAGGCTCTGTCCTCCATCAACGTAACTGGCGACGAAAAGATCGGTGTGGACATCATCCGCCGCGCGTGCGAAGAGCCCGTGCGTCAGATTGTGAACAATGCCGGTATTGAAGGCGCCATCGTTCTCGGCAAGATCCGCGACAACGACGACTTCAACTTCGGCTACAACGCGCAGACGGAAGTCTACGAAGATCTGGTTGCGGCTGGTGTTATCGATCCCGCGAAGGTGACCCGTTCGGCTCTGCAGAACGCGGCGTCGATCGCTGGCCTCATGCTGACCACGGAAGCGATGATCTGCGAGATTCCGGAGAAGAAGTCTGCTCCGGCTGGCGGCGGTCATGGCCCCGAAGGTATGGATTACTAAACAGTAGTTCAGTTGGATTAAAAGGCCGCGATTCCCGCAAGGGGGTCGCGGCCTTTTTGCGTTTAGGTCGCTTCGATAAACTAATGGACCTAATGCGAAATCAGAATTTTGTTGGCCTCTTACTGCTCTGGGCGGCAGGGGCAGCGGGGCAGGTGGCGGATCCCCGGAATATCGTGGCGGGGGCGGTGATTCCGGATGAGTCTTACGCTGACCAGCCATACATTGTGAAGACCAATGACGGGGCGTGGCTCTGCGTGATGACGACGGGGCCGGGAGCGGAGGGAACTGGCGGGCAACACGTGGTCAGCCTTCGCAGCACGGACCGGGGCAAGACATGGGAGAAGGCCGTGGATATCGAGCCCGGCCTGGTGGACGGAAGGCCCGCCCGAGAGGCCTCCTACGCGGTGATGCTGAAGGCGAACTCGGGTCGCGTGTATGCGTTCTACAACCACAATACGGATAACCTCCGGCAGGTGATTGCGGATAAGCCGGCGTACCCGGATGGCTTGGTTCGGAGAGTGGACAGCCTGGGCCATTTCGTCTTCAAGTACACGGACGACAACGGGCGTTCGTGGTCACGGGAGCGGTTTGATATTCCGCAACGTGACTTCGAAATTGACCGGAAGAATCCTTACGGGGGGAAGACGAAGTATTTCTGGAACGTGGGGAAGGCTTTTGCCTATAAGGGCGCCGGATACGTCCCGCTGCACAAAGTGGGCGGGTTTGGAGAGGGATTCTTCACTTCGAGCGAGGGCGTGCTCCTCCGGAGCGGGAATATCCTGACCGAGGCGGATCCGAATAAGCTTACGTGGGCGACGCTGCCGGATGGCGACGTGGGAATTCGGGCTCCACAAGGCGGCGGCACCATTGCCGAAGAACAGTCATTCTCCGTGATGAGCGACGGTTCACTCTTCTGCGTCTTTCGTACGATTGACGGGTATTCGGCGCACGCTTACAGCCGGGATGGCGGCCATACCTGGGAGCCTTCGCAGTACATGAAGTATGCGGATGGTCGCCTGATGAAACATCCGCGGGCGGCTAATTTCGTGTGGCGGGCGGAGAACGGAAAGTACCTGTACTGGTTCCACAATCATGGTGGTCGGTTCATTCGCGAGCATCCAAAACGGCGGACGATGGCGTATGAGGAAAGGAATCCGGTCTGGCTGTCGGGTGGCGTGGAAGCGGATGGCCCGACCGGAAAAGTCATCTTGTGGTCGCAGCCCGAGATTGCTTTGTACGACGATGATCCGCTGATTCGGATGAGCTATCCGGATCTGGTGGAGGACGGCGGAAAGTACTATCTGACGGAAACGCAGAAGGACGTGGCACGAGTCCATGAGCTCGACCCGAAGCTGTTGGAGGGCCTGTGGAACGGGGCTTCGGCGCCAAGTGCGGAGAAGGGCGCCACTGTGACGTTCTATCGACGGTCGACTGGCACCGACCCTGGGAAGGCGGACCTGCGTGCGGGGTTCTCGCTGGATGTGTGGGTATCGTTGCCGAATCTGGAGGCGGGGCGTTTACTGGTGGAGGGTTCGGGCGTTGCGCTGCGGACGGTGGCAGGTGGCGCGGTGGAGTTGACCCTGAACGATGGCCGGACAGAGAACCGTTGGACCTCGGACCCGGGAAGCATCTCGGCGGGGAAGCAGCAGCACATTGTGGCGATTGTGGATGGCGGCCCCAAGGTAATCACGTTCGTGACGAACGGGAGGCTGAATGACGGCGGCGACGACCGGCAGTTCGGCTGGGGCAGATTTAGTCCAAATCTGCGAAGTGTGGATCTGGCCGCGCTGCGGAGCGGGACGGGCGTCCTGAGATTGCGTATTTATAACCGCTATCTGCGGACAGCGGAGGCAATCGCCAACTTCCGGGCGGGGCTTTAATACCGCGGAAGGCATAAACAAGGCCGCGATTCCCGGTTGGGGATCGCGGCCTTTTTGTTTGGAGCAGTGAATTGCCTGCCAGGTGAGGCGGGCAGTGTATTGCATGGTGCGGGCGGCCTGGGCAGAGGTGCGGAGGGTACTGATTCCGTCGGGGGGGGGCGCGGCCTTTTTGCGTTTTGGGGGATGGAAGGGAGAAGAGTCAAATGCCGTAGAGGCGGCGCAATTGCCGGTCGAGAGCCTCCATCGCCAGGGGCGTCAGAACACCTATGGCGGTGCCCCGGAGGCGGGTGCGGTCGATAAACCGAGCGTGATCGGTGAGTGCGGTTGAGGCCGTGTCGAGCCCCGACTCGAGAGTGGAGAACCCCAGATGAATCGGATTCTTTGCAGCGGAGCGCGTGAGCGGCACGATCCCGACCAAGGGGCTGCGCGTGGCGTTATATGCATCTGCTGAGACGATGATCACGGGACGAACAGAGCCTTGCTCATGCCCCGCCACCGGATCGAGGCCACACCAATAGATCTGCCCCTTCCGAAGGCCTGAGGTTACCACCGTTCGTCCCGGAAGTCAGCCGCGGAAGTCTTGTCCCAAACTGCGAATTCGGCTCTCTGCCGAGCCTGCGCCTCCGCGTCAGCAGCACTATGGTCAAAGGCTTCCGTCACGTCGCTCCAGAACAACCGTTCATGGAGATCTTTCAGTGCCTTCTCGATAACCTGGGCTTTGGACTGCCCGAGCTTACCGGAGAGAGCCGCGAGGATAGCGGTGGCCGCCGGGGGAATGCGTACACTGGTGGCTACGTTTTGCATAGCTTTATTTTACTATGAATGACATGGGCCGCTTAGCAGTACATATGAGAAAAAAGGCGACGAATCCCGGTTGGAAAAGGGAGACCAGTTGGGCGAAGCGGGGGAGCCAGGGACATTCGGCTTTCAAGACCTCACGGGAATGTCGCGATCCCATCATCCACGCGGTTATGCCTTGTGTTCTTAAGGGGAAACCACCTCAAAATTAAAAATCGGCGATGCGCCATTTGCTCCCGTCACTTCAATCCCGTACATACCGGCATTCCCCTGAAGGTCGACAGGTATTTGAATGAGCTGTGGATTTGCGAAGCAGCATCAACCAAAGCTACTGATGCCGGAATAGGAGGCAAGGAAGGCATAAAAAAAGGCCGCGATTCCCGGTTGGGGATCGCGGCCTTTTTGTTTGGAGGATTGAATTGCCTACCAGGTGAGGCGGGCAGTGTATTGCATGGTGCGGGCGGCCTGGGCAGAGGTGCGGAGGGTACTGATTCCGTCGGCGCCGGGGAGGTTCAGGCCGGGCTGATTGAGGATGTTAAACGCGTCGAGGTTGATGCGAAGGCTGACGCGTTCGGTGATGGGGAAGTTCTTGTAGACGCTGGCCGTCATGTTGGTGAGCCACGGCCCGGGCATCACCTGATTGCGCCAGGGGTGGAGGCCATTGTCGTACGCCACCAGCTGATTCTGGCCATTCTTCAGCGGAACAATAACGTTGTTGTTGTCGTTGAAGTTCTGGTCGGCCACCTGCCCGTTGGCCGGGATGGGATTAATGGGCTGGATGGAAGGAATGTAACTGGTGGGCACTCCCTGGACGCCGGTCGCGTTGTTGATGCGGTTGGCGGGGATGTAGCCGTTGTAGTAGAGGTAGCCGGGGAAGCAGGTTCCCTGGCGGCAGTCGTTGATCTTGTACTGGGTACCGTAGAACTGGAGGGGGTTGGTGGCGCCCCAGTTGGCGGTGGGGAGGCTCCAGTAGCGGCTGTTGGTGGTACCGTAGCCGGCGATCTGCCAGCCTCCGACAAAGCGGTCGAGGTTGCGGCCCATGCTGCCGCCGAACTTCTTGCCGCGGCCAAAGGGGAGGTCGTAGAGGTAGTTCCAGCGGACGCGGTGCTTCGGGATATCGGGGTCGCGCTGGTAGCGGTAGAAGCGGAGACGGTCTTCAGCGCTGGTGGGTACCGTGCCCGGGAGGAAGATCTCGGGCTGGTCGATCTGGTAGGTGGCGAACCCTCCACCCTGCGAGGCGACGTTGCCGGTGGAGGCGGAGTTACTCATCAGGTAGAAGAGCTGGAAGGCCAGCCCGTGGCTGAAGCGACGTTCGAGTTCCAGCTGGACGCCGGTGTAGTTGGAGTAGCCGGTTTTGGTGTAGATGGAGATGTCGCCATAAGTGGTCTGGTCGATGGCGCGGCGGACGGTATTCGAATAGAAACCGTTGGGCAGCGCGAGGCCGGTGGCCTTGTACCAGACGTAGTTGCTGATTGGGTTGGCGTTGTAGCGCTGGACGCTTTCGTTGTTGCGGCCGGCGGTGCCGACAAGGCCGGCGCGGAAGACGGTGTCCTTCATGACTTCGCCTTCCAGCGTCATGTTCCACTGGTGGGCTTCAGAAGTGGGCAGGTCGCGAGAGAGAGCGATCATGGCGACGCCGGGCAGGATGACCGGGGGCTTCGCAGTGCTGAGTTCCGCGATGTTGGCGCTGTTCACGCCCGCGACGATGGTGGGGGCATTGCGGAGGAAGTAATTCGGCAGGCCGTCAGGAGCATTTGCGGAATCGTTCCAGTTGAACGAATAGGAGCCCTGCAGCGGCGGGTTGCCGCGCATGCCGTTGAAGGTACGCGCCGGGATGGGGAAGTGATAGAGTCCGTAGCCGCCGCGGAGCACGAAGGCTCGGTTGGCGGCGCGGCGGCTGTAAGCGAAGCCGGCGCGGGGGCCGAAATCGTGTTTCGAGACGGAGACGAGGTCGTTGGGGAGACCGACCTTGTCGGGCGTGACCCACTTCACGCCAATGGCTGCGTACCCATCCACGATGGGCTGAGTGGTGTAGCCGCTGCTGACGAGCTGAGAGGTGGGGACGTTGCTGACGATGCTCTTTGAGGCGAAGTCGAAGAGGTTGGTGACACCAGCTTTATCAAGATAGGGCCCGAGGTACTGCCAGCGGACGCCCGCGTTAATGGTGAGGTTCTGGGTGACCTTCCAGTTGTCCTGCACATAGGCGGAGAGATCCTTGCCGGACATATTGTAGTTTCCGGGGGGGCGCTGCTGCGCATAACGACCGGCCACGCCGAGGAAGAAGTTGGCGCCGTTGTCACCGGTTTGCGGGGTGACGCCGAAAGCGGTACCGGTAGCGGCATTGTAGGTGGCTGTGGCGTTGCTGCCGAAATCGAGATCGGATTGATCGGGACGGTCAGGAACAGTGTCGAGATTTTCCTGACGGAAGCGGCCCCCGAACTGGATCTGGTGGCGGCCTTTCTGCCAGGTATAGTTCTGTTCCGCGCTGACGACCTGGGTGTATTCCGAACGGGGCACAATACCGTGGAACTGCACGGATTGGTAGCCGACATTGAGGAGGTAGGGCGCGCCGTTCACTTTGAAGGGATTGGGCGTGCCGAACTTGGCGGAGATATCCTGCGTGGCGCTTTCCTGATTGAGGCTGTAGAGCCAGTTGATGGCGGAGCCGGTGACCACGGTTTCAGAGAAGAATGTGGGCGAGAAGGTGTGGGTCCAGGAGACCATTTGCGTGTTGGAGCGCTCGTAGTAGGTCTCGCGGTTCCAGAGGCCATCGGAAGTGATGGGGTTCCCGGATGTGTTGAAGGCTCGGCGGTTCATCTGGTCCCACTGGCCTCGGGAGTAACGGCCATAGATGGTGTCCTTGTCGCTGATGCGGTGGTCGCCGCGTAAGGTGATGGTGCGCTGGTCGGAATTGGTGGGGGCGGGGCCGAAGTAGTTGTTGGCGACGACGGGGTTCACGCCGGGGTCAGTCGGCAGCGGCACCACACCAAAGACGTATTTCGAGAGCGGGCTCTGGCGGGAGGCGGGGAGCTGGTTACCGGGGTAGGGGGACTTGGAATAGGTGGGACCAGGGCCGACAGACCAGGGATCAAAGAGGGTAACCTTGCGGCCCGCGGTGTCGGTGAGGGCGCCGAAGTCGCCCTGGCGCATGGCGGCGGTCCAGACGGCAGACCCCTGACTGGCGGCCTGGCGCTGGCGAAGCTCTTCCCAGGCGCCGAAGATGAAGGTCTTGTTGCGGCCGTTGTAGATTTTGGGCAGGACGACGGGCCCCCCGGCGGAGACGCCGAATTCATTGCGAACGAGGTGGGGCGGGACAGAGAAGGTGTCCTGCCGCTGCCGGGCGACGCCGAAGCCGCTGTTACGCCCAGTAAGGAAGGCCGCGCCGTGGAGTTCGTTGGTACCTGCGCGGGTGATCATGATAGCGCTGGCCGGGCGGTCGAGCTTCGCAGAAGATCCGTTGGTTTCCACACGGAACTCCTGAACGGTGTCGAGGCCGGGAGGGCGAGCCTGGATGTTGCCGGTGTTGCGGTCGTCAAGCGGGACGCCGTCCTGGTTGAATTCCATGGCGGAGTCGCGGAGACCGTAGACACGGGGTTGTGCGACGGAGCCTTCGAGGCCGGGGACGGTGATGGTGAGGAGGGCCTGGATCGAGCGTCCGTTGAGCGGGAGCTGTTCAATGCGGGCGCGCTCGACGACGGTGGCGAGCGTCGCGCTGTTGGTAGTGATGAGCTGGGTGACGTTGCCTACGACGGTGACTTGTTCGGTGGCCTGCGCAACCTGAAGGGCGGCGTTGATGGCGGCTTGCTGGCCAGCGCGAAGAGTGGCGGTGCCTTCCCAGCGCTGCAGACCGGGGGCGACTACGCTGATTTTATACTCGCCCGGCTGGAGTGAAGGAAAGAGATAGGCACCGGCGGAACTGGTGGTGGTTTCCTGTTTATTGCCGTTGGCTGCGTTGTTGAGGGTTACCGCGGCGTTCGGGACTACGGCGCCGGAGGAATCGGAAACTACGCCCTGAATTTGGCCAACACCGGTTTGGGCTGCGGCGAATTGGAGGGAAGAGAAAAGAAATACCGCCGACCAGGCCAGTCGTTTCAGCGTCATAGGTGCCCCAGTTGAATAGGAGAATTCCAGCGAAATGGATTCGTTGGTGCACAAACTATATCTAAATGCGGCAGTGGCGTCAAGCGCAATTTTCTTTGCGTATTACGAAATCATGGAATATCGGAACGTAAACGGGATCAGGGCTGGTGCTCGGGATGCTCGCAGCCGGGGGCGGATTTCAGGTGCTGGTTACCTATGTAGCCCATCTCCTGGTTAATGCCTGTATTTGAGGTGTAGTAGCCGTCGATGGTCATGCGCTTGAGGTCAATGAAGAAGCGACCGAGGTCGGATTGGGGGCTGGTTTCTTCGGCGGCGGCTTTAGCGAGGACGGCTTCGAGGGGCTGGTTGGTGGCAGCGGTGGCGAAGGCGGCCAGGCCAGATTTCCAGGCGGTTCGGGCCCGGTCGGTTCCGGTGGAGATCATCAGGTCAGCGAAGGCGGGGACTCGGGCCGCTTTGGCGCCTGGAGAGTGGTCGTCAGCCGGGATGATGATCTCCATCAGGGCTTCGAGCAGGGTCTGTTCGGTTGGCGTGAAAAAGACGAATTTGTAGTTGGCGAGATCGCTGGCCGGGGCAGTCCCGGCACATTGCGCGGCTGCCTGGAGCGAGTTGAGGGGCAGCGCGGTAGCGGAGAGGATCTTGAGCAGGGTCCGGCGTTCCGTTTGCATTAGAGTTCTCCTCGTTTGCGGCTCTGTTTGATGTAGTCAGCGGCTCGCAGAGAGAGCGCCATGATGGTCAGGGTCGGGTTCTTTTCCGATGACGTCGGGAAGGTGCTGCCGTCGGTGACGAAGAGGTTCTTCACGTCGTGCGACTGACAGTAGCTGTTGAGCGCGGACGTCTTTTTATCGGACCCCATGCGCACCGTGCCATTTTCGTGGCTGGCAAAGCCGGAAGGATTGAGCGGCGGCAGGGCGGTGACGTCGGCCTTCAAATGCTCGGTCATGGTGAGCGCGGAGTGGCGCATGGCGGCGTAGATTTCCTTGTCCATATCACGGAAGCGGAAGTTCACCACCGGGATAGGGATGCCGTGCGCGTCCTTCTTATTGGGATCGACGGTGACGCGGTTATCGGGGTGCGCGGTGACTTTGCAGTAGCCGCCCATCATGAGGAAGCCGGACTGCATTTCGCGAACGCGGCGTTTGAACTCGGAACCATAGCCGTGGAGGCTGCGGGCCTGAAACGGGAACATGTAGCCCTGGTAGTTTACCTGGAAATCGTAACTGCCTCGGTAGGATTTTGTATCCCAGCGGGGGATGAGGCACTGGTCAAGGGCACCGTCCTGATTTGCGGGTGGCTTACCCTGAAGTTCCTTGAGATACATCTGCATTTGGCCGGTGGCATGGCCGTGGAGGTAACGGCCGACGACTCCGCTTCCGTTGGCAAGGCCGTCCGGGTAGGCGGCGGATTTCGAGTTGAGCAGCAGACGCGCGGTTTCGATGGAAGCGCAGCAAACCACCACGATGCGGGCACGCACTTCCTCCTCTTTGCCGGTGAGGCGGTCGATGATGGATACGCCGCGGGCTCGTCCTGCTTTATCGACGAGGATCTCGCGGGCGAGGGCGTTTTGGCGAAGGGTCAGATTGCCGGTGCGGCGGGCTTTGGGGAGCATGCTGCCGGGGGTGGAGTAGATAGCGGAAACGTCACAACCGTCCATGCAGTGGCCGCAGTAGTGGCAGGCGGGGCGATTGTCGTAGTCCTTGGTGAGGAGGGCTTTGCGAACGGAGATGACCTTCGCGCCCATGGGAGCGATGTCGCGGCGGAGGATTTGTTCGCTGCAGCGGAGGGGGAGCGGGGGCAGGTAGTGAGGCCCGGCGGGGAGGGTGTCGATGCCGTCGTCGTTGCCGCAGACGCCAATCATTTTCTCGATGCGGTCGTAGTAGGGGGAGAGTTCGGCGTAGGAGAGGGGCCAGTCGACGTCGATGCCGTTGAGGGAGTATTCGCGGAGGTCGGCGGCGGAGTAGCGGAGGACGACGGCATTCCAGTGGACGGTGCGACCGCCGAGGACCCGGATGCGGTCCACGGAGACGTTGTCGGACTGGTCGTAGCGGATGGAGTCTTTCAGGTCGGGCGGGTAGAAGAGTTCCTGTTTTTCGTTGCGATAGCCGCGGAAGGCCATGTCCTCGGGCATGCAGTGGGAGCGGAACTGGTGGGGTTTCACCTCGGCGCCGGCTTCGAGGAGGATGACTTTGGCGCCACCTTCGCAGAGTTCTTTGGTCACGATGCCACCGGCGGCTCCGGAACCGATGACGGCGACGTCGTAGAGAGGTTGGGGCATGGGGGTTGGGGTTAGTGTATCGCGTAGGTGCTTAAATGTCGGCCGCTACGTCTGAGCGCAATCATCTACTAACGTATATGTTATTATTCAGCCATGCTGGACGTCCGGGAATACGTTGACAGCGTTGGGCGTAGTCCGTTTACCAGATGGTTGAATGCTCTCAATGTTCAGGCAGCCGCAAAGGTTGCCACAGCGCTTGAACGAATCTCAGACGGGAACCTTTCCAACGTCAAGTCGGTAGGCAGCGGAGTCCTGGAGTACAGGATTGATTTCGGCCCGGGATATCGTATTTACCTTGGACGTGACGGTGACCGGTTGGTCATCCTGCTCGCTGGGGGAACTAAATCGCGCCAGCAGAACGACATACAGCGAGCGCAGGGATATTGGGTGGACTACCGGGACAGGAAAAGCGAGGGGAAGACAGGATGGCACTGACGAAGGATTTCCGCGAAACCATACGTGAGAGGGCTCAACGGCAGCCGCAATTCCGCAAGGCGCTATTGCGGGAAGCGATTGAGTTGATGCTCTCCGGTGATGAGAAGACGGGCCGGGCAATCCTGCGGAACTACATCAATGCCACGGTGGGATTTCAGCAACTGGAAGAGGCTACATCGATTCCGGCCACGAGCCTGATGCGGATGTTTGGACCTAACGGCAACCCCTCGGCCAGGAATCTGTTTGGGGTACTCGCGCATCTTCAGGCGCAAGAGGGTGTAAATTTCGAGCTTCGTCCCCGACGAACTTGATTGAAGAGTATTGCAGCGGTAACTGGTCAGCGAATCAGTTCTGCATCGGCGGCGCGGAAGATTTTCCTGAAGCCCTGGGTGGCGTGTTGCTTTTGGGCTCGGTCGATCACCAGGGCTTCCAGGCCCTCAGCTTTGGCGAGCGCCAGACCTTTTTCCGGGCCCAGGATGAAAATAGCCTTGCCGAGGACGACGCCTTGTTCCGCAGTGGGGGCAAGCACGGTGGAGGCCATGGCGGCGGTGGCGGGCCAGCCGGTGCGGGGATCGATGAGGTGGTGGTATCGAACTCCGTTGACTAGACGAAATCGCTCGTAGTCTCCGGAGCTGACAAGAGCGGCGTTGGAGATTTCCACCACTCCGAGGAGTTTGCCTCTTTCGGCGCGCGGGTCCTGTACGCCAATCTGCCAGGGGTGACCGTAGCGGGTGCCGGAGGCCAGAATGTCGCCGCCTCCATCTACCAGGGAATCGGGAAAGCCGGCCTTCTTCAGGACGGCGGCGGCGCGGTCTATCGCGTAACCCTTGGCGATACCGCCCAGGCCGATGTTGGTGCCTTTCGGGAGATAGATATTGTTGCCGTCGATATGAATGCGCCGGTAGTCGATCGTGCGGCGGGCTTGAGCGACCTCGGCGTGGTTGGGGACGCGGAAGGTGTCGTCAAAGTGCCAGATCCGACCCATGCCTCGCCAAGTGATGTCGAACGTGCCTTCGGTCTTGCGGCTGTAGTCCATGCTGCGTTCGAGGAGGGCGCGGAGTTCCTCGGGGACTTCAACAGGGTTGTGACCAGCGGCGGCATCCACCAGGGAGATCGGCGACTCGGGCCGCCATTCGCTCATGAGGGCCTCGATGCGGTCGAGTTCGCGATAAGCTGCGGTGACAGCTCGCCGGGCTTCGTCTTCCGAATGGCCGTTGAGGGGGACTTCCAGGCTCCAGGCTGTCCCCATTAAGGACCGCTGTTCGCGGAACAGGCGCGTGGGGGATGGGCCGGACAGATGGTATGCCAGCAGGCCACCCACGAGGAGCAGCGCGAGCAGCGTTCGTACCCAGAGATGCTTCACGGTCCACCTGAACTGCATGTGAAATGCCACTGGCCAGAACGGTACGCCGATTGCACATGAGGGGGTTCGGCACTACCTGAGACGTTGCAAACATGCAACCATTTTGCGGATTTAGAACCCGGGGCTGCGAAGAGGCAATGCGGCAACTTGCGCAGCGTGCGCTATTTCCCGCACTGCCGACTGGGAATCGGGGGGAAGAGGCGCAATGAGTGATTTATTGGTCGCGGCCATCCTGATGGGTGGCATCGGGGTGATTCTGGCGGTTGTGCTGGCGATCGCGGACAAGAAGCTTTATGTATGGGAAGACCCGCGAATTGACCAGGTAGAGGCTTTGCTCCCGTTGGCCAATTGCGGCGCCTGCGGGTGTGCGGGATGCCATGCGTTTGCCGAGAAAGCGGTGAAGGGCGAGATCGCCCCGGGCAAGTGCACAGTGAATAGCGCTGAGGGCGTGGCCGCGGTGGCGGCACTCCTCAAGGTAGCGGCGGGAGGCGACGAAAAGCGCGTCGCCAGGTTAGCTTGCGCAGGTGGCGCACATGTGGCGCGGCAAAAAGCGCAGTATCAGGGTTTGCCCTCCTGCCGTGCCGCCGCGCTGGTAAACGGTGGCGGCAAGGGCTGTAGCTGGGGTTGCCTGGGGCTGGCGGATTGCGAACGCGTCTGCGAGTTCAACGCGATCCGGATGGATGCCCACGGCCTTCCGGTGGTGAATGAAGCCCTGTGCACGGCGTGCGGCGATTGCGTTGAGGTTTGCCCCAAAGGTTTGTTCTCGCTGCACGTGGTGAGTCATCGGTTATGGGTGGCCTGCCGGAGCCTGTTGCACGGCGACACGGCGGAGGCCGAGTGCGAAGTGGCGTGTACGGCTTGCGGACGCTGCGCAGCGGATGCTCCGGCAGGGCTGGTCGAGATAGTGAACAATCTTGCGGTAGTGAATTACGCGAAGAACAGTTTGGCGACGCGGATGCCGATTGAACGATGCCCGACCGGCGCTATCGTTTGGCTCGACGCGAAGCAAGGCACGGTGAAGGGCGTGGAAGCGAAGAAGATCACGCGCAAATCACCTCTGCCGGTTGCACTGGCGGACTTGCCGGTATTGCAAACACAAGAAGGGCCCAGGTGAACTGAAGATGGCTTTATTCGGGAGCAAAGGGATATTTGGCGGTAATGAGGCCGTGTGGGGCCGCGAGGCCTCACTAAATAATGCGGACACGTTCCGGTATCCGGGCGTCCGGCAGGCGATGGATGGCAACACCGCGGTGATTATGTGCGAGCGGGAGTCAACGGATGGCGCGGGCGCATATCCGATTACGCCTTCCACGCAGATGGGCGAGTACTGGGCGGAAGAGTCGGCCAACGGTCATATCAACATCTCGGGGCGGCCTCTGATCTTTATTGAGCCGGAGGGCGAACATGCCGCGGCCGCGGTGACGGCGGGCCTCTCGATGACGGGTTTGCGCGCGACCAATTTCTCTTCGGGCCAGGGCATCGCCTATATGCACGAGTCGCTGTATGCGGCGGTGGGCAAACGGCTGACTTATGTGCTGAACATGGGCTGCCGGGCAATGACGAAAGCCACGCTGAATGTGCACGCGGGGCATGACGATTACCATTGCATCGACGACACTGGTTTCTTCCAGGTATTTGGGAAGAGCGCGCAGGAAGTGTGCGATCTGAACATCATTTCGCACCGCATTGCGGAGCTGGGGCTGACGCCGGGAATCTGCGCGCAGGACGGATTCCTGACCACGCATTTAATTGAGAGTTTGCTGCTGCCCGAACGCGACCTGATCGCGGAGTATCTGGGGCGGCCCGACGACATTATTGACACGCCAACACCAGCGCAGAAGATGCTGTACGGCAACCAGCGGCGCCGCATTCCGGAGATGTGGACGGTGGATAACCCGGTGATGATTGGGACCGTGCAGAATCAGGACGCCTACATGCAGAGCGTGGCGGCCCAGCGGCCTTATTTCTTCGAGCATATTCCGGCCTTGACGGAACAGGCGATGGAGGAGTTTTACAAGCTCACCGGCCGGCGCTACCAGCGTGTGGCGACGTACCGTATGGAAGATGCCGAGTACGTGATTCTGGGCATGGGCAGCATGCTGGTTACGGCTGAAGCTGTGGCGGATTATTTGCGGGCCACGCGGAAGATCGCGGTGGGCGTGGTGAATTTGACCATGTTCCGGCCGTTCCCTGGGGATCTGTTGGGCCAGTTGCTGAAGGGCCGCAAAGGCGTGGCCGTGCTGGAGAGAGTGGACCAGCCGATGGCGGCGGATCTGCCGCTGATTCGCGAGATTCGGACGGCGCTGGGCAAGTGTAGTGAGAACGGCTGCAGTGAGAATGAAAAGCGTGGCAAGGAAGTCCCGTATCCAGACCATGCCGTCTATTCGAAGCCGGGCGATCTGCCGCCCCTGTATTCGGGTTCCTTTGGCCTGGGCAGCAGGGATCTGCAGCCGGAAGGCATTATCGGCACGATTGAAAACATGCTGCCAACCGGGAAGCGGAAGAAGTTCTTCTATCTCTCGATTGATTTCCTGCATGACAAGCCGTTTACGCCGAAGCAGGAGATCCACCAGATCCAGATTGCCGATTCGTACAAGGGCGTGAAGGACCTGGCGATTCACGGCAGCGAGAATCCGAACCTGATGCCGAAGGACAGCATCACGGTCCGCATGCACTCAGTGGGCGGCTGGGGCGCGATCACGACGGGCAAGAACCTGGCGATGACTCTGTTCGATTTGCTGGGCTATAACATCAAGGCGAATCCGAAGTACGGGTCAGAGAAGAAAGGTCAGCCGACCACTTACTATCTGTCGGCGGCTCCGGAGCCGATTCGGATTAACTGCGACTACTTCTATGTGGATGTGGTGTTGTCGCCGGATCCGAACGTGTTTCTGCACTCCAATCCTCTGGCTGGTTTGAAGAAAGGCGGGGTGTTTATTCTGCAGTCCGCGCATGAGACCAGCGCGGAAGTATGGCAGCAGATTCCGGAGCGTTTCCAGCGGTTCATTGTAGAGAACGAAATTCATGTCTTCCATCTGGACGCGTTCCAGATTGCGCGTGAAGAGGCCACGGATCCCGAGTTGCAGTTCCGTATGCAGGGAATCGCCTTCCAGGGCGCGTTCTTTGCGGTATCGCCGGTGATGCAGCAGGCGAACCTGACGGAAGAGACCTTATTTGAGGCGATCCGTTCGCAGTTGCAGCATAAGTTTGGAGGCAAGGGCGCTCGCGTGGTGGAAGATAACATCCGCGTGGTGCGGCGCGGCTTCGATCAGGTGAAGGAGATCACAGACAAGACCATCGTTGCGGCAACGGCAGCGATTCGCAGGGCTCCGGAGCTTCCTGCGATGCTGAAGAATCTGCTGCCGAGTTCTTCGCCGACTACCGACGTACACCATTTCTGGGAACAGACGGGCAGCTTCTATCTTTCCGGACGCGGCAACGATAACATTGCAGATCCCTTCATTGGGCTGAGCTTTATCCCGGCCGCGACCGCCGTGTTCCGCGATATGTCGGGCGTGCGGTTTGATCATCCCGTGTGGCTTCCGGAGAACTGTACGGCGTGCGGGTCCTGCTATACGATTTGTCCGGATTCGGCAATCCCCGGCCTGGTCAATCCGGTGGCGGATGTTCTGGAAACGACGCTGAAAGCCGTGATGGCAACGGGGCGCGATGTGAAGCACCTGCCGCGGGCGATCCGGACTCTGGAGACGAAGTTCCGGCCACTGTTGCAGGCTGCGGGCGAGACGGCGAATGTGCGGGCGTTGCTGGAAGAGGCGATTGCTGTCACGGAAGCCGGGATGCCGAAGGATTCGCCCGAGAGAGCAGAACTGGCGCAGGAATTTAGTTGGTTCCGTGAAGCAATCGGGGATTTCAAGTTCTCGCTGACGAAGCCCTACTGGAGCGTTCGGGAGAAAGCGCAGAAAGGGTCGGGCGGGCTGCTTTCCATTACGATTAATCCGGCGGCTTGCAAGGGCTGCATGGAGTGCGTGACGGTCTGTAATGACGATGCGCTGCGGTCGTCGCCGCAGACTCCGGCATCCCTGGATAATTTGCGGCGAAACTGGGGTTTCTGGCAGGCGTTGCCGACCACCCCGCGAGAGTTCATCCGCATTGACGATCTGAACGAAAAGATTGGCGCCCTGGAAACGCTGCTTCTCGACAAGCGCAATTACTTCGGTATGACGGGTGGCGATGGCGCGTGCCTCGGTTGCGGTGAAAAGACTGTAGTGCACTTGTTTACGGGCACCGTGGAAGCCTTAATGCAGCCTCGTGTGGCCGCGCAAGTTGCAAAGCTGGACGGCCTGATTACGCAGCTTGACCAGCATATTCGGCTGCGCCTGGCAGGGACCATGGATCTGAGCGACAGCCACCGGGTGGAAGATGCGCTGGCGAAACTGCACGATAAAGACGTGACGCTGGCCAGCTTCTCAGAGACCCTGGACGCGCGCCACAGCGGCAAGACCATTGACGCCGACTGGCTGCGCTGGACAACACAGTTGCTTGCCAAACTGAAGCATCTGCGGTGGCAGTATACCGACGGCGTGACGCGGCGCGGACGTGCCAGCATGGGCATTATCAACTCGACTGGTTGCACGTCCGTGTGGGCTTCGACGTATCCATTCAACCCGTATCCGTTCCCGTGGGCGAACAACCTGTTCCAGGATTCGCCCTCCACGGCAATGGGGCTGTTTGAGGGGCACATGTCGCGCATGGCCGATGGCTTCCGGGCTGTCCGCATGGCGGAACTGGAGCTGAACGGCGGCTATAACAAGCAGAAGCACGAAGAGTATTTCACGTACTTCAACTGGAAGCAGTTTACCGATGAAGAGTTCCATCTCTGCCCCCCGGTGGTGGCGATTGGCGGCGATGGAGCCATGTTCGACATTGGCTTCCAGAATCTCTCGCGGATGATGATGTCGGGCAAGCCGGTGAAGGTACTGATTCTGGATACGCAGGTCTATTCGAATACGGGCGGCCAGGCTTGCACGTCGGGCTTTACCGGTCAGGTCTCGGATATGGCGCAATTCGGCAAGGCGGCGCAGGGTAAGGAAGAGATCCGCAAGGAAATCTCCCTGATCGCGATGGCGCACCGGACCACGTATGTGATGCAGGGCAGTATCTCCAGCCCAACGCATTTGATTGAAAGCTTCATCGACGGCATTAACGCGCGGCGTCCGGCGCTGTTTACCGTGTACAGCCCGTGTATGCCGGAACATGGCATCGCGGACGATCTGGCGGAACACCAGAGCAAGCTGGCGGTGGAATCGCGTGCCTATCCTTTGATTCGGTACAACCCGGACAAGGGGACGTTGCCGGAAGAGTGCTTCGATCTGGAAGGCAATCCGGATATGGAAGCCGACTGGCCCGCGTACACGCTGAACTACACCGACGAGAATGGCGCGAAGGCCGCCATGGAATTGCCCATGACTTTCGCCGATTTTGCGGTGACCGAAGGCCGGTTCCGGAAGCAGTTCCGTACGGTGCCCCGCGATGCGTGGAACGATGCGATGGTGCCGCTCTCTGAGTACCTGCTGCTGACGGAAGACGACCGCGAAGGCCAGTTCCCGTATATCTGGGCGGTGAATCAGAAGAACCGTTTGATTCGCGTGATCCCGGCCGCTCCAATTGTGCGGGCCTGCGAAGACCGGCGCAATTTCTGGCGAATGCTGAAGTCGCTGGCAAAGGTGCAAGTGGTGGAGACCGGACCGACGCCGGAAGCGGTTCGTGCGGAACTGGCACAGACGATTGCAGCGAGTTTGATGCACTGGGCATCGACCGGAGATCTCTCAGCAGCTCCGCTGGCGGTGGCTCCGCTGACGGTGGCGCCGCTGACACAACCCGCACCGGCGGCTCCCGCTGTCGTCGCGGTGGTGGAAGCTCCGGCGCTGAGCGCCGAGGGCTACTCCGCTCCGTGGATCGACTCGGCCAACTGTACTTCGTGCGATGAGTGCATCGCTGTCAACCCGAAGATCTTCGCTTATGACGACCACAAACACGCGTTCATCAAGAATGCGAAGGGCGGGCCGTACAAAGACCTGGTGAAGGCCGCGGAAAAGTGCACGGCGCAGATCATCCATCCGGGAACGCCGGCGGATCCGAAAGAGAAGGATCTGGACAAGCTCGTAAAACGAGCGGCGAAGTACAACTGAGAGCCCGCGAATGCCCTTACTGGAAGCAATTACGGGTAAGCGCCTCTGGCGGGGCCTGCATGTGCCGGAGCACAAAGATGAGACGGCTCATCTGGCGATCCGGCGCATGCCCTTCCCTCCCCTGCTGGTAGTTCCGCTGTCGCAACACAATGGTGCTCCCGCAGTGCCGCTGGTGCGGGAAGGCCAGGAGATTGTGCGCGGAGAGCCGATCGCGAAAGCGGGCGGTTTTGTGTCGGTGCCGATGCATGCTCCGGCAACGGGGCGTGTACAAAGGATCGCCCTGGCTCCGAGCGCGAAGGGCGAACTGACGGAGGCGATCTACATCACTCCGTATGAGAGCGCCAGCCAGGAAGTGCTGTACGGCGCGCCCCAGGACATCGACAAGATGACACCGGACGAAATTGTGCTCGCCGTGCAGGAGACGGGCGTGGTTGGCCTGGGTGGAGCGGCGTTTCCCACGCACGTGAAGCTGAAGGTTCCGGCGGGCCGCAAGATCGATACCGTGGTGGTAAATGGCTGCGAGTGTGAACCGTACCTGACTGCGGACCATCGCGTAATGGTGGAGCAACCGGGCGAGGTGCTGCATGGCGCGCGCGTGGCCATGCGGGCTCTGGGCGCTGAGCGTGCCGTGGTCGGCGTGGAAGACAACAAGATGGACGCGGTGGCGGCGCTGAAGAAAGCCAACGGCTCGGCGACCGATATCACCATTGAAGCGGTGCCAACGAAGTATCCGCAGGGTGCCGAAAAGATGCTGGTAAAGGTGCTGCTGAATCGTGAGATTCCGTCGGCGGGCCTGCCTTCAGAAGTGGGTCTGGCGGTATTCAATGTGGCGACGCTGGCGCAGATTGGCGATCTGCTGCCGAGCAGGCGCGGGCTGATTGAACGTGTGGTCACGATTGCGGGCCCGGGCGTAACCAAGCCGGGGAATTATCTCGTTGCTCTGGGGACGCCGCTACGCTGGGCTCTGGCTCAGGCCGGGTGTACCAGCCATGTGTCGCAAGTCATTCTGGGCGGGCCCATGATGGGCGTGGCGACCGGGTCTCTCGACGTTCCGGTCACGAAGGGCGTGACTGGCATTCTGGTGCTGACGCAGGACGAGACCGGGCGGATGCATCCCTGCATTAAATGCGCCGCTTGTGTGGAAGCGTGCCCGATGCAGCTGAATCCTTCAAGGCTCGGCCTGCTGGCACGTAAGGACCGGTACGAAGAGATGGAGACCGACTTCCACCTGATGGACTGCTTTGAATGCGGGTGCTGCAGTTACGTCTGCCCGTCGAATATTCCGCTGGTGCAGTACTTCCGGGTGGCCAAACAAATGAACCGGGAGAGGAAGGCACGCGCATGACGGCCACAACGGTTCTTGCGGTTCGGACTTCACCGCACGCGCACTCCACGCGGTCCGTGGAAAAGATCATGGCGAACGTGGTATTCGCGCTGCTGCCGATTTGCGGGTATGCGATTTGGTTGTTCGGCATATCGACACTGGCGTTGCTGCTGGCGACTACGGCGGCGGCGTTAGGGACAGAACAGATGTTCTGCCGGGCAAGCGGAAAGGGCTCGACGATTGGCGATTTCTCGGCCGTGATTACGGGCTTGCTGCTGGGCCTGACGCTGCCTCCGGGCTTGCCCTTGTGGATGGGTGCGCTGGGAGCGTTTATCGCGGTGGGCCCCGGCAAGATGGTGTTCGGCGGCCTGGGTTTCAACGTGTTCAATCCGGCGCTGGTGGGGCGGGCGTTTTTGCAGGCAGCATTTCCGGTGGCAATCACAACCTACACGTCTGCGAAGGCGGTGGGACGGTTCACTGAGTTTGTCCCATCCACCCTGGCGTGGCCGTTTATGAAGGCCGCCCCGATAACGGAGTGGGTCGCACGGACGAAGGTGGACGGCTTCACAGGGGCGACGCCGCTGATGCTGCAAAAGTTCGACCATGTGACGACGGAGCCGTGGTCCATGTTCCTGGGCGAACGGGCGGGGTCTGCCGGTGAAACGGCGCCCTGGCTGATCCTGCTTTGCGGGTTGTATCTGATCATTCGCGGCATGATGAGCTGGCGTGTTCCGGCAGCGATGCTGCTCAGTTCGGTGGTGCTGGCGCAGGCGTTCCACATGGCGGATGCGGCGCGGTACCCGGGACCTCTGTTTGTGCTCTTTTCCGGAGGCCTGATGCTGGGTGCGATGTTCATGGCGACCGATCCCGTCGGCCAACCGGTAACGCCCCGCGGCATGTGGATTTACGGGATTCTGATGGGCACACTCACGGTAGCGATCCGCTTCCTGGGCGGGCTTGCCGAAGGTGTAATGTACGCGATTCTGCTGGGCAACGCGCTCTCGCCGCTGATCGATAATCTGACGCAGCCGAAGACCTATGGCGAGCGGCGCAAGGCGGTGGCGTAATGAGCAGCCAAATTATTCCTGGCCCTGGCGGGACTGGACCTGGTGCGGCGTCTCCACACGCGCCCTCCGCCGCAAACAGTATTCGCATGGTTCGTTTGCTGGGCACGGTTTCGCTGATGTGCGGGCTGCTGATTGTGGTGACGAATCTGGCCACCAAAGACCGGATTCAGAGCAATCAGGAGACGATCACGCGGGAGTCGGTGGCGGAACTGCTGCCGGGTATCAGCAAGCAGGTGACTTACGGTGTGGAGCCTTCGGGCGAGCTGAAAGTGCTGACTGGCGCGACGGGCGAGGGCAAGAAGTTCTTTGCCGGTTACGATGGCTCGGGCAAGCTGGTCGGCGTGGTAATTGAGGCGGGAGAACGTGGCTATGCCGATGTGATCTCTGCGCTGTATTCGTACTCGCCGGCGACCCAGACGATTATCGGTTTCAAGGTTGTGGATATGCGGGAGACCCCGGGTCTTGGCGACCGCATCAAGAGCGATATTCCGTTCCTTGCCAATTTCAAGAACCTGGACGCGAAGGTTGAGAACGGCAAGGAAGTCCACAACATTACAACGGTGAAGCACGGGACCAAAAAGAACGCCTGGGAAATTGATGCGATTTCCGGTGCGACGATCTCTTCCCGGGCCGTGGGCCGGATGCTGCACAAAAGCGTGGAGGATGTGACTCCGGTGATCCTGAAAAACCTGGACCGAATCGAGCGAGGCAACTAATGCTGAGGGACAAACAGCCGGTGACGATTACGGCGGACACCCATCCCTTCCTGAACGGCCTGTGGAAGCAGAACCCGGTGTTCGTGATGGTGCTGGGGATGTGCCCGACCCTGGCGATTACGAACAGTGTAAAGAATGCGATTTCGATGGGCCTGGCTACTACGTTCGTGATGGTGGCGTCTTACGGCATGATCTCGGCCATTCGCAAACTGATCCCGAAACAGGTCCGCATCGCGACGTTCATTGCGATCATCGCGTGCGGCGTGACGGTGGTGGATTTTCTGGTAAAGGCGATCAGCATTCCGGTGTATCAGGCGCTGGGCGCTTACATCCCGCTGATTGTTTCGAACTGCCTGACGCTGGAGCGCGCGGAGGCTTACGCGGGCAAGCAGCCCGTAGTGAAATCGATGCTGGATGGGCTCGGCATGGGGCTTGGCTTTGCGTTGGCACTGACTTGTTTGGGGATGGTCCGCGAGGTTCTTGGAGCCGGTACGTTCCTGGGTTTCCCCGTATTTGGCTCGCGCTTTGAGCCGTGGGTGCTGTTTCTGCTGCCTCCGGGTGGCTTTATCTCACTGGCGATGTGGCTGCTGTTCTTTGCGTGGCGCAAAGAGCGTGCGGCGAAACTCGCGGCGGCGGAGGCCACGCAATGAACGAATCGCTGACACATATTTTTCTCGACTCGTTTCTGATTAATAACTTCGTGCTGTGCACGTTCTTAGGCATGTGCTCTTTCCTGGGGTTGTCGGGTAAGTTCTCCACAGCCTGGCGCATGGGCGTGTCGGTGATGTTTGTGATCACGGTGAGTTCGGTGCTGTCGTGGTTTACGAATCTGCTCCTGGTCAAGTATCACGCGGAGTATCTGCGGATCATCATCTTCATCGTGATTATTGCGGCGACGGTGCAACTGACCGAGATGTTCATTAAGAAGAACAGTCCGGCGCTGTTTCGGGAACTGGGAGTCTATCTTCCGCTGATCACGACGAACTGTGCGGTGCTGGCGGTACCGCTGTTCCAGACCTCGCGCGGTTACACGCTGGTGCAGAGCACGGTGTTCTCCATCGCGGCGAGCGGCGGATACTGCGCGGCGCTGGTGCTGCTGTCACTGGTTCGTGAACGGATTGAGTTATCCGACGTAGTGACGCTGGCCAGGGGCACGGCACTGACGCTGATTCTGGCGGCAATTCTTTCCATGGCTTTCATGGGCTTTGCCGGAATGGGGAACGCGTCATGATGCTGGATGCGCTGATTCAACTGGCAACGGTATCGGCCGGAATCTTTCTGGTGCTGGGCCTTTGGATAGTCTTCCAGGCGTTTGTTCGTAAAGGGTCCGGGTGTAGCGCGGACCACGATGTGCTCGACTACATGGCACACAGCTGCGGGGGATGTGAACGCAGCCAGAGCTGCCAGAATCGCATGAAACATGCCGGGTTGAACCCCGGGAATGGAGCAAAGTCATGAATCTGAATGAGTATGACCTGAGTAACTGGCAGGTAGCGACGGTGGTTTCGAATCAGCGCATCACGCCAAAAGGCGACGCCGACGTTCGCCACATTGTGTTCGAGGTTTCCGGCGAACGGCTGGATTACCTGGAAGGCCAGAGTATCGCCGTCATTCTGCATGGTCCGATGGAGTTCGGGAATCCGCGACATTTGCGGCTCTACTCGATCGCCAGTCCGCGGAATGGGGAGAAGGGTCACCTGGGAACGTTCTCGCTTTGCGTGCGGCGGTGCTTCTACATCGATGACATTACGGGCGAGAGATATCCGGGGCTGGCTTCGAATTACCTTTGCGATACGGAGCCGGGAGATCCGGTTCAGATAGCAGGGCCTTATGGGGCGCGGTTCACCATTCCGGCCGACGACACCAGTAATTTGCTGATGATCGGGGTGGGTACAGGCATTGCTCCCTTCCGCGCTTTCATCCAGCATATTTATACGGAACGGGGCGGCTGGAAGGGCGATGTTCGTTTGTTCTATGGCGCGCGAACGGGCCTGGAACTGCTCTACATGAACGATGTGAATAAGGACTTTTCGCTGTACTATGCGGAAGGTACTTTCAAGGCGTTTGAAGCGCTGAGTCCGCGGCCATCCACGCAGCCACAGCCCGACATGGAGCGTATCTTCGCCGATAACCAGAACGAGATCTGGGACATGGTACAGGACCCACAAACCTACGTTTATGTGGCGGGGCTAAAGGAGGTTGCGGAGAAGTTCAACAAGGCGATGGCGCAAGCTGCCGGTTCCGAAGCCGAATGGCAGAAACTACAGGACGAACTTGTGAGCCAGGGCCGGTACGCGGAACTGCTGTACGAGTAGCGAAGTGGGTGAAAGATTCAGCAGGAGGCGGACGGTCTGGGCGGCGCTGACGGCCTTTCTTGGCGCAGGCGCGGTGATGACTGCCCGCTTCTTCTTTCCACGCGTTTTATTTGAGCCGGAGACGCGGTTTCGCATCGGGCCTCCCACGGCTTTTGCGCCAGGTGTGGATGAGAGGTTCAAGCAATCCCATCGTATTTGGGTGGTGCGGACGCAGCGCAACCTGTTTGCAATCCATGCGAAGTGCACGCATCTGGGATGCACGCCGAACTGGCTGGAGGGTGAGAACAAGTTCAAGTGTCCTTGCCATGGCAGCGGGTTTGATGCGGAGGGACGGAACTTTGAGGGACCGGCCCCGCGCCCCATGGATCGCGTGCACCTCGAACTGGATGCAGACGGCGAGGTTGTGGTGGATACCAGCCGTTTGCTGCAAGCCGGGGCGCGGGATTCGTTCCTCGCGTTGTAGCTATGGAACCCGAACCGAAAAGTCCGAAGCAGGCGATTGAAGAGGTAAAGGCGGGGCTGCGGGCGCCTCAAAGGACACAGCTTTGGAAGTCAATTTTCCGCGTAAAGCATACCCGGAACGACACCAGAACGCGGGCGCTGGCGGTGGTCTCGAATGTGTTTCTGCATCTGCATCCGGGGCGTGTGAATCGCGATGCGGTGCGCTACAGCTACACGTGGGGCATGGGCGGGATCTCCGCGTATTTGTTTCTGGTCCTGCTGTTCACCGGAGCTCTGCTGATGTTTTACTACCACCCCACCAAGGTGCAGGCTTACCGGGATATTTTGTATCTGGAGCAGGATGTCCCGTTCGGGCGGTTGCTGCGGAATATGCACCGGTGGGGGGCGCACCTGATGGTAATTACGGTGTGGCTGCACATGCTGCGCGTGGTGCTGACGGGCGCTTACAAGAAGCCTCGCGAATTCAACTGGTGCGTGGGTGTGGCGCTGCTGGTGCTCACGCTGCTGCTCTCGTTCACCGGGTATCTGCTGCCGGACGACCAGCTTGGATTCTGGGCCGTTACGGTGGGGACCAATATGGCGCGTGCCACGCCCCTGGTGGGGCATGAAGGGCCGTTCGGACCGCAGTTAGGCATGACGCCCTTTAACGATTTGCGCTTCGGTTTGCTGGGCGGGTCTGTGGTGGACAGCAATGCACTGCTGCGCGCTTACGTGTGGCATTGCATCGGGATACCTCTGGTTGTTTTACTGCTGATGGGGGTGCATTTCTGGAGGGTTCGCAAGGACGGCGGGATTTCTGGTCCTGCGCCACTGGTGCTGGATGGCGAGATGAAAGACGAGGTCCGTTAGAGCATGGACTTCAGCCAGATTTGGGAGATTCTTTCGGCGGCGGATAACGTTCCCATTGTGGGCCTGCTGGCGGGTGTCGGGTTCTTCGTTTGGTATGGGCTGCGGCAGGGGCGGGAGATGGATCGTCTGGCCGTACGGCTCGCGGCGGAACCGGAGTTGGCAAAGACGCATCATCGCAAGACTCAGCCTTACGAAGAAGGCTGGGAGCGTGAAGTACAAGTGTGGCCGCATCTGCTGAAGATTGAGTTTCTGGCGGCGATGATTGTCACGGTGCTGCTGCTGGTTTGGTCGCTGGCTCTGAACGCACCGCTGGAGGAACCGGCGAACCCGAACCAGACGATGAATCCGGCGAAGGCGCCCTGGTACTTTGTGGGGCTGCAGGAATTACTGGTTTACTTTGATCCGTGGTTTGCGGGGGTGGTGTTGCCGTTGCTGATTTTGGCGGGGCTGATGTTGTTTCCATATCTGGATGCCAGCCCTTTGGGCACCGGGTATTACACAATTCGGCAGCGGAAGGTGGTGCTGGTTTCGTTTGGGGCCGGGTTTTCGATTTGGCTGGCAGCGATTTTTGTGGGAACGTTTATTCGGGGTCCGGGGTGGATGTGGTTTTGGCCTGGTGAGACGTGGGATCACACACGCGTGGTGTTTGAAAAGACGCGGAATTTGCCGGAGATGCTGGGCATACACGGGGCTGCCGGTGAGGCTCTTGTCGGCCTGGTGACGGTGGTTCTGTTCTATGCGAGTGCGGGCTGGGCGATTCACAAGCTGGTGACGCGGACGGAGCTCGACCGGCGTATCTATGCTCGGACCACTTCCCTGCAGTATCTGACGTTTCAGTTCTTTGCGATCACGCTGCTGGTGGGGGTGCCGGTCAAGATTTTGCTGCGACTCGCCTTTCGGATCAAGTACGTCTGGATTACGCCCTGGTTCAATCTATGAACGGCCCCCCAAATGGCGACCCGGTTACCAGCAGGTCCCTGAGCGGACCCCTGCTGGTGTGCTCGCTGCTGATGGTGGCGGCGCTTGGCTGGGCGATAGGGGATGACTTCGCGAAGCACAAGAACCTGCCGCGTGGAATCCGGCAGATCTATGTGGCGGAGGCGCAGATCGTGGACCGCTGCTCGTCCTGTCATCTAAAGGAACACCCGAACCCGAAGCTGATGCAGCTGCATGCTCCGGCGCGATTTGGTTGCTCGCTTTGCCATAACGGCAATGGGGTAGCGACAACTACTGTCGCGAAGGCGCACGGCCTGGATCGGGGCTGGGCGTGGCCGCTTTATGGCAAGCAGAATGTGGAAGCGGGCTGCGTCCAGTGCCATGAGCGAGACCGGGTTTTGGAGTCCGCCGAGACTCTGAATCTGGGGCGCGATCTGTATCAGCAGAAGGGCTGCGCGGGGTGCCACCGGCATGAGCAATATGACCGGGAGGCGGATGGTCTGAAGGCGGTCCGGCTGGAGGCAAAGCGGCTGGGGGCGCAACAGGAACGGGACAGGGTGGCGATGGAGCGCGAGATCCAGGGGGGCGATGGCGCCGGGAGCGATGAGGAGGCCCGGCGGCACTATGCGCGGGCGGAGACGTTGCGGGTGGGGATGAGTGCGCGCAACGGATGGATGGAGGATTTGACGCGTCGGGCCACGGAACTGGAACTCGATGCGCGGGAGACAGGTCCGAGTTTGAAACAGGTTCGGGGGCAGCTCAAAAGAGAGTGGATCCCCGGATGGCTGCGGGATCCGCAGGGGTATCGCGCGGGGACCCGGATGCCGAAGTTTCGGTTGAGTGAGGATGAGGTGCGCTCGATTACAGCGTTCATTTGGCAGGCTGCTGATGAGGCTGCACTTTCCTCGCCTTCGGCTGGCTCTGGGGACTCTGCAAACGGCAAGGAACTGTTCGGGACGCGGGGCTGTTTGGCTTGCCATTCGATAGGGGAAGGCGCGGCAAGGATGGGGGCCGATTTTGCTCCGAATCTGTCGCGATTAGGAGAGAAGACAACAGCGGCCTGGGTGGCGAGGTGGGTGCTGAACCCCAGTGCGGTGCGTCGCCAGGCCTCCATGCCGAGTCTCCGACTGACTCAGCAGGAGGCCTGGGATATTGCTGCTTATTTGATTGGACCGGAGCAGCCCGCGGGGCGAGACAGCGGGGCCTCCAATGACGCCCGATTGGCAGCGACGGGCAAGAAACTGGTGGCTCGTTATGGGTGTGCCGGGTGCCATGAAATCGCGGGTTTTGAGCAGGCAGTGCGTGTCGGCACAGAGTTGACGCACGAGGGCAGCAAACTTTTGGAACAGATGGATTTCGGCTTGTTGCTGAAGCCTGCCAGGGACGCAGGCTGGTACAACACCAGGGGCTTTCTGGAGCACAAGCTGCGCGAGCCTGCCGGGTTCGATAAGGGTCGTGCAAAAGCAGCGGAAGACAAACTGAGAATGCCGGACATTTCTCTGACGGCAACTGAAGTGAACGCGTTGACTACGTTCCTGCTGGGCAGTGTGGACGTGCCCACGGACGGGGCGTTCCGGATGATTCCGAAGGCTTATCGCTTTCAGCCGGAAGGTACCGCGAAGGATATCCAGGATGGCTGGTGGGTGGTAAAGAAGTACAACTGCATGGGCTGCCATGAAATGCGGCCTGGCCAGAAATCGGCTTTGAGTTCGCAGGCACGGTATCAGGATGCGGACGGCAAGGAACAATTGCCTCCGGCGCTGCTGGAAGAGGGAGCGAGGGTCCGGCCAGAGTGGCTGGCAAAGTTCCTGGCGGATCCGAATACCGGGGTTCGGCCCTACCTGGACGCGCATATGCCGAAGTTCGGATTATCGGCGAATGAGGTTCGGATTCTGGTGCGTTTCTTTGGGGCTCTTTCGAAACAGCCTGCGACGTGGGTGGCTCCGGAACTTGTGTCCCTGGACGAGCGGGAACGCGAGATGGCCCGGGCTCTGTTTTCATCGCGGGCAGCGCCCTGTTTGAAGTGCCATTTGACGGGAGATGCAAGGCACGACAAGACAGCGACAGCTCCGAATTTCCTGACGGCTGCTGAACGTCTGCAGCCCGGGTGGACCTTGCGCTGGATGACTGAGCCGCAGAACATGAGTCCGGGGACGGCGATGCCGTCGGGGCTATTCCGGAAAGAAGGCGGGCGTTGGGTGTTCGCCGGCGAGACTCCGGCTCAATTCGACGGCTATACGAAAGACCATGCGGAACTACTGGTTCGGTACATGATGCAGATGGATGCGCCGGAACAGCGGCGGTTGATGGGGATGATGCCGGCTAAGCCGTAAGCGCGGCAGCTTCGAGCATGTCGATGGCACGCCAGGGACAACCATCGAGGAGAATTCCGTGCGGCCCTTTGCTGGCGCACTTCGCGCAGCCGATGCAGGTGGTGAGGTCAATAGCGACGCGCCCAAACGGGGAAGAGTCGACATCAGGAACCCAATAGATACAGGCTTCCACGGGGCAACAGTCGATGCACACGGGGCTACCGGCGCAACCGGTACAAGTCTCGTTGACGACGGCGAGGAAGCGTGGGGGCTTGCGGCGCAGGTCCGTGCGACCGTGCGACATGGGCTGGCGCTTCAGGACTGGCGCGGACATCGTCAACGCGCTGCGGGATTGGGGACGACGGCGACACCCCAGGGGAGTGTTCCTGCCTTGATGTCGGCGAGAACTTTGCCCGTATCGGTGGAAACCACAGTCACGTTGTTGGAAGGTCCGTTGGCGGTGAAGAGAAGCTTCTCATCGGGGGAGAGGGCGACGCCCCAGGAGCGGGTGCCTGTGAGGGGCCAGGTGTCGCGGATGGCGTACGTCTTGAGGTCGAGCGCAAACAGAGTTTTGGCTCGGCCACTGGTGACGTAGACCGTGGAACCGTCTTTCGTAACGGCCATGCCCATCACCTTGTATTGCTTGCCGACACGGATGGTTTGGACGGGTTCGAGCGTGACCGCGTCAAGAATGGCGATGTTGCCGTCGCTCTCGCAAGCGATAGCGATGCGGGTGCCGTCGGGGATGGCGATCACGGTGCGGGGGTGGTTGCAGGCTTTCGTCTGCTTACCGACTTTGCGGGTGGCGGTGTCGATCTGCGTAACGATACCTTCGGTTTCAGACGTGACATAGACGAAGCGGCCATCGGGAGAGGCGGCGATGCCTTCGGGCTCTTCGCCGGTGGGGACGGTGCCGAGATCTTTGCCCGACACCAGGTCAAGCAGGGTGAGTCCGTCCGCATCCTGATTGGCGACGTAGACGATACTGCCGTCTTTGCTGAGAGCGACTTGCTCGGGGTTCGCACCTCCCGGAATGGTGCGGATGAGCTTGTTCTGAAACACGTCGAAGATGCCCACTCCATCCGCGCTTTTGTCCGGTGGGAGCAGGGTGGATTCATCGACTCCCGGGGGCGAGTTGGGGTGACCACTGAGCGCGACGAACAGTCTGCCGCCGGGGCCGAGATGGATGCCGCGCGGCCGTTTGCCGAGGGGAATAGTGGCCATCACTTTCAGGCTGACCGGATTGATGACGGTGACGTCTCCGGAGCCCTCGTTGGTGACAAAGACGCGGTAGGGCGGCTCGGTCTCTTTGGTGGCACAGCCGGCGAGGAAGAGCGCGGCGGCGGAAAGGCAAATGGCTGAACGAAGTTGCATGGGTCTCCTATTTACCGGCAGTGAAGGCGAAGTCGAGTTGCTGGCTGGCCGAGGCGGCAAGGCTGGCGGGTTGCGTGAGTTCACCGAGCTTTTCCTGCCAGACAGCGACAGTGTAGTCGCCGGGCGGGACGTTCTTCAATTCGAAAGAACCGTCCGCGCCGGTGATGGCGAAATAGGGGTGGTCCATGACGGCAAGCCAGGAGCGCATCCAGGGGTGGACGTTGCACTTGACGCGAATCATCGTTTCCTGACGGGCGAATTTGTGGATGATGTCGGGGGCGCCGGGGGACATGCCTTCGTTCCATTCGCGGTTGTTCCTGGGAGCGGGGTGGACGTTGTGCTGGACCGCATCGCTGTTGCGAACCGCGAGAGGCTGGCCCGACTGCACGGCGAGGACGCGCGGGACGAAGAGACAGCCCTTCTGGTCGAGAACGACGGGATCCTTCGGCGCTTCGAATTTCTTGCCTTCGAGGCCTGTCTTGATGTAGACAAAGACGTTGGCGACGGCACCATCTTTGCCGAGAACGACGTCGCTTTCGGAGATGGGCTTACCGCCGCTGGCCTGCTGGCAGGCAGACTCCTCTTCCATGCTGATGACTTTGACAGCGGGCTTGGGGCCTTTGTAAGTGATGCGGCCGCGGAGGGTGCCGGCGGTACCTGGATCGACGCGGAAATAAGCAACGGGGGCTGCCTCTTTCGGCGTAGCTTCTTTCGCGGCGGTGGCGGCTTTGTCGCCTCCGCAGCCGGAGAGGATCAACAAGCCTGCCGGAAGAAGGGTGATGGCGAGCCGAAGTGAGGTCATAGAAAGGACGTGGTGCATTTGAATCGCCACACCTGGAGGCCTGAAACGGGGATAAGCGGCGGGAGGCTGGGCGATTTCGCGCAAACCATCAGGGTGTTGCGCATTGAAACCGGGTGTCGAGCAGACGGACCTGCTCCCCGAGTTCGGGCTGGTCAGCGACTTTAAAGTCGAGGCCAGTGAGCGCCAGGTGCATAGCGACCTGTCCCCAGCTGAGAAAGTCGCAGCATGTGGCGGCGACGACGGAAGAACTACTCTAAATAGTCAGGGGGTCGGCGAGGTCCTTCTGGTGTTGTTTCAGGAGGGACGTAAGGGAAGTTTTCAGCGCGGCGTAACGGGGCTCGACGGAAAGATCTTTGGTCTCCGCCGGGTCCTTTCTTAAGTCAAAGAGCTGGGTTCTCCGGGCCAGCGGATAGACGATGAGCTTGTGGTCGCGGGTGCGGACGGAGCGCTGGAAATCGCGATACCAGCAGAAGACGCTTTCGTTCTTTGGGGTAGCGGTGGCCGAGTGGAGGTGGCGCTTCAGACTGGGAAATTCCACGGTTTGGGGGACGGGGATTCCGGCCAGGTCGCAGGTGGTGGCGAAGACGGAGTGCTGGTAGACCATGGCGTTGACGCGGCGGTTCTTGCGGATGCCGGGGCCGGCGACGATGAGCGGAATGCGTGTGGAATGGTCGTACATGTTCTGCTTGCCCATGAGCCCGTGCTGGCCCACGGCGAGACCGTGGTCGGCGGTGAAGATGATGTAGGTGTTGGCTGCTTTGCCGGAGGCTTCGAGCGCGTCCAGAATCCGGCCGACCTGATGGTCGAGATAAGTGACGTGGGCGTAGTATTCGGAGCGGTGCAACTGGACGGCTTCGCGAGTCCGGGGAAAGGGCGCGAGGAGTTCATCGCGGACTTTGGCATCGCCCTGATCGAAGGGGTGTTCCGGAAGGTAATTGGCGGGGACGGCGATCTTACCGGCGGGGTAGCGGTCAACGAATTCTTTGGGCGCCTGGCGCGGGTCGTGGGGGGAAGTGAAGCCGACGTACAAGAAGAATGGGTCGGGTTTAGCTGCCATGTCGCGGAGGCGTTCGGCAGCAGCATCGGCCCAGATTTGGGCGGAGTGCTGAATAGAGTCAGGTTCGTTCTTTCGGAACGGCTGGCTGTGGAGCCACTGGCCTCCGCGGGTCGTGTCCCAGGGGGTCCAGCTATTGCCTGGAGCGGGGCGGTTGTAGGCGTCGGGGCCGGACTCGTACATCCCACCCATGAAGACCGCTTCGTGGTTTTTGAAGCTGCGTTCCAAGGCAGGTTTGCTCAGGTGCCATTTACCCACGATGGCAGTGTTGTAACCGGCGTCGCCGAGGGTCTGGCCCCAGAGAGGGGTGGTTTCGAATTGCTTTTGGGCGCGGAAGGTGGTGAGGCCGCTGTTGAGCATGGACCGGCTGGCGACGCAGACGGCTCCCGTCCACGAACCCTGGTGGAAGCAGTGCGTGAACGCGCAACCCCGGGCGATGAGGCGATCAAGGTTCGGAGTCGCGACTTCGTGGCCCCCCATGGCCTGAATGCCGTTGTACGTGAGGTCGTCGGCAATGAGGAAGAGGAAGTTGGGTTTGGGGGCGGGCGCGGCGGTGGCGGCTGCGGCGGTGGTGGCGAGGAAATGGCGACGGTTCATGCGGTTTGGATGGTAATGTCGAGTTTATCGCGGAGGGTATTGATCATGATGCAGCCGTGAGCGGCGATATCGACGATTTTGCCGAGGAGCGCGGGATCCGCCGTTTGTGCAGAGACCGTCAGGGTAATCTTACCGAAAACCGGGGGCGTCCCGGTCGGTGTGGCGTCCACTACGGTTTGGACACCGGTAACATCGGCTTCGCGGGCACGCACGGCGGCCAGGAGGGTGCTCATGAAACAACCTCCAATGGCGGCGAGGAAGAGTTCGCCACCCATGGGACCGGCATCGGAACCTCCTTTTTCCGTGGGACGGTCGATCATCACGCGATGGTTGCCAGTGACGGCTTCGGAGGCGGAGGGTGAAGTCTGGCGAACATGAATGATCATGGCTTAATAAGTATCATGCGCGCGGTTGGCTGTGGCAAGGAACTGGCCTCGGAGCCCGAACCTTCCTGCGGCTTAGAGCAAGGCGTGGCGGCGATAGAACCAGGTCTTCACTAGCTGGACGACGAGCAGATAGGTAATGGCGAGGCCGGCGATGGCGGCGAGCAACGTCATGGGGAGAGGCGTGAAGCCGAGGGGTGGGCCCAGTGGGGTCCACGGAATAACCGTGGCGATGGTGACGACGGCCAGAACGGAGAGGAGCAGGGCGCGTCCGGGGCGGCTTTGGAAGGGGTTGCCTGCGGTGCGAATGACGAAGACTACCAGGGTCTGTGTGGCGAGGGATTCGACGAACCAGGCTGTCCGAAACAGCGCCGCGTTGGAGGCTGCGTGGAAGCCCAGCAGGAGGACGCCGAAAGTGAGGAAATCGTAGATGGAGCTGATGGGCCCGATGATCATCATGAACTGGCGGATGAAGCTGATTTGCCAGCGCTTGGGGCGAGTGAGCAGCGCGGGATCTACGTTATCGCCCGGGATGCTGATCTGCGAGGAATCGTAGAGAAAGTTATTGAGCAGGATCTGCGTGGGGAGCATGGGCAGAAAGGGCAGGAAGAGCGATGCGCCGGCCATGCTGAACATGTTGCCGAAGTTGGAACTGGTGCCCATCACGATGTACTTCATGATGTTGGCGAAGCAGCGGCGGCCTTCCATGACGCCATCGTTGAGGACAGCGAGATCCTTTTCGAGGAGGATGATTTTGGCGGCGTCTTTGGCGACATCGACGCCGTTCATGACGGAGATGCCGACATCAGCGGTGTGCAGTGACGGCGCGTCGTTGATGCCATCGCCGATGAAGCCGACCACGTGGCCCCTGGCCTGGAGAGCGAGGATGACGCGATTCTTTTGCTCCGGCGCGACGCGGGCGAAGATGGCTCCGCGTTCGGCATGGACGGCGAGCGCGGCGTTGTCCATGTTGTCGAGCTGATCGCCGGTGATGATGAGGTCGGCGGGGAGGCCGACGTCGCGAGCTACCTTCTGGGTGACGTACTGGTTGTCACCGGTCATCACGACCACGGAGATGGAGTTCTTGCGGAGGGCTTCAAGCACCGCCTGGACGCCTTCTTTGGGCGGGTCGAGGAAGCAGGCGAAACCGGCGAGATTCATGTCCTTTTCGTCGGCTACCGAGTAAGCGGCTGCAACGCCGACAAGCCGGGAAGCAACGCCGAGGACGCGGAAACCATCGGCGCTGAGTTTTTGGTAAGTGGCGGTGGCCTGGGCTCTCCGCGCTTCATCGAAAGGCTGCGGTTCTCCCTCCACCGTGACGGTGCTGCACAGCGCGAAGATGCTTTCCGCCGCGCCCTTGGTGGAAAGCAGCAGTTTGTTTTCGTGGCTTACCACTACAGAGAGACACTTGCGGGTGAAGTCGAAGGGGATCTCGTCGATCTTGGTGTAGTTGACGATTTTGGGGCGTTCGTGTTTGAGAACGGCGTCGTCGAGAGGGCTCTTAATGCCAGCCTCGAAAAAACTGTTCAGGTAGATGAGGCGGAGTACATTATCGTCGTCCCTGCCGGTGATATCAACATGACGATCGAGGACGATTTCGCCTTCGGTGAGGGTGCCGGTTTTGTCGCTGCAGAGGATAGTGACGGAGCCGAAGTCTTCAATGGCGGAGAGCTGTTTGACGAGGACTTTCTTCTTCGTCATGCGCATGGCGGAACGGGCGAGAGTGACGGTGATGATGAGGGGCATCATCTCGGGCGTCATGCCGACGGCGAGCGCGACGGCGAAGAGGAAGGATTCAAGCAGCGGGCGGTGGAGCAGAAGATTGATGAGGAGCACGAAGAGGACGAGCGCCAGAATGACGCGCGTAATCATGGAACCGAACTGACGAATCCCGCGGCCGAATTCAGTCTCAGGCGGACGGGCGGAAAGGTCATGGGCGACGGCGCTGAGGGCCGTGTTTCGGCCCGTGGCGACGACGAGGACAGTGGCGATGCCGGTCTGGACTGCGGTACCGAGAAAGACGCTGTTGGTGGCAGCGACGGCGCTGTGCGGACCTGGCGGAAGGTCGGCGACGGACTTTTCCACGGGCAGGGATTCGCCAGTCAGGGCAGATTCCCGGACATGCAGATCTTTAACGCTCAAGAGTCGGCCATCGGCGGGGACGAGGTCTCCGGCGTTGAGGATGACGATGTCGCCGGGGACGAGTTGCGCGACCGGGAGTTCGATTTCCCTGCCATCGCGGAGCACGGCGGCGGTGGTGGCGACTTGCTTGCGGATCTGCTCCACGGCGTGGTGAGCCTGGAACTCCATGAAGAAGTTGAGCAGGACACTGAGCAACAACATGGCGGTGATGATGACGGCACCGACCGGATCCCCGAGCGTATACGAAATGACGCTGGCGGCGAGGAGGATGAGGACAAGGGGGTTGGCAAAAAAGCGGAGGAAGCTGCCGACTACGGCGAAGCGAGACTCCTGCTCCAGCGAGTTGGGACCGTGCAGGCGGCGACGGCGTTTCGCTTCGCCTGTAGTTAAACCGGCGGGTGTCGCTTCGAGCTGGCGGAGTAATTCCGCGAGAGGCCGATCCCAGAAGGGAGGGGGGGCCGCCATTAGTAAGGCCACTTCCAGTCGCGAATTTCGGGCATGTCGTCGCCGTGTTCCATGATGTAGCGCTTGTGCTCGATGAGTTTATCGCGAAGGAGTTGTTTGAAGTGGCCGGCGCGGTCGCGCAGACGGGGGACACGGTCAACGACGTCTCCGGCGAGGTGGAAACGGTCGAGGTCGTTGAGGACCGTCATGTCGAAGGGCGTGGTGGTGGTGCCCTCCTCTTTATAGCCGTGGACGTGGAGATTGTCGTGGTTCGTGCGGCGATAAGTGAGGCGGTGAATCAGCCAGGGATAGCCGTGACAGGCGAAGACGACAGGTTTATCGAGGGTAAAGATGGAGTCGAAGTCGGCGTCGGAAAGGCCGTGGGGGTGAACGTTGGAGGGCTGCAGCGTCATGAGATCCACGACGTTGACGACGCGAATGCGGAGGTCGGGGAGGTGCTGGCGGAGAAGGTCAACAGCGGCGAGAGTTTCAAGCGTGGGGACGTCACCGGCGCAGGCCATCACGACGTCGGGTTCGGTGTCCTGATCGTTACTGGCCCAGCCCCAGATGCCGATGCCGACGCTGCAGTGGCGGACGGCGGCTTCGATATCGAGGTACTGGAGGGCGGGCTGTTTGCCGGCGACGATGACGTTGACGTAATCGCGGCTGCGGAGGCAATGGTCCGTTACAGAGAGGAGGGTGTTGGCATCGGGAGGGAGATAGACGCGAACAATGTCGGCCTTCTTGTTGACGACCTGATCAATGAAGCCGGGGTCCTGATGGCTGAAGCCGTTGTGGTCCTGCCGCCAGACGTGGGAAGTGAGGAGGTAATTGAGGGAGGCGATGGGGCGACGCCAGGGGATTTCCTTGGCAACTTTGAGCCACTTGGCGTGCTGGTTGAACATGGAATCGATGATGTGGATGAAGGCTTCGTAGCAGGAGAAAAAGCCGTGGCGGCCGGTGAGGAGATAGCCTTCCAGCCAGCCCTGGCACATGTGTTCGCTGAGGATTTCCATGACGCGGCCGTCATGACTGAGGTGGTCGTCGCCGGGGACCGTTTCGGCCATCCATTCGCGGTCCGTGACTTCGAAGAGGCTGCCGAGGCGGTTGGAGGCGGTTTCGTCGGGACCGACCACGCGGAAATTGCGCGCATCGGCATTGAGGGTCATCACGTCGCGGAGCATGTCGCCCATCACGCGGGTGGATTCCAGAGTTACGGTGCCGGGCTTGGGTATAGCGACGGCGTAGGCGCGGAAGTCGGGGAGGTGGAGATCCTTGAGGAGCTGGCCGCCGTTAGTGTGGGGGTTGGCGGACATGCGGCGATTGCCCGTGGGCGCTAGTTCGGCGATCTCGGGAAGGAGTTTGCCGGTTGCGTCGAAGAGTTCTTCGGGGTGGTAGCTGCGGAGCCAGGTGTTGAGGATTTCGAGGTGCTCGAGGTTGGTGTTGCAGTTGGTTAGAGGCACCTGATGGGAGCGCCAGGTGCCTTCGGCCTGCTTGCCATCCACGAACTTCGGGCCGGTCCAGCCTTTGGGGCTGCGGAGGATGACCATGGGCCACTGCGGGCGCGGAGCTGCAGGATTGTCGCGGGCTGTTTGCTGGAGGGTGCGAATCTCGGCGATGGCGGTATCGAGCGTGGCGGCCATGAGTTGGTGCATGGTTTCTGGATCGTGACCCTCCACGAAGTACGGTTTGTAGCCGTAGCCGAGGAAGAGTTGTTCGAGTTCGTGGTGGGGGATGCGGGCGAGGATGGTGGGGTTGGCGATCTTGTAGCCGTTGAGGTGGAGGATGGGGAGGACGGCTCCGTCGCGCGCGGGGTTGACGAATTTGTTGGAGTGCCAGCTGGTGGCGAGCGGGCCGGTTTCGGCTTCGCCATCGCCGACGATGCAGGCGGCGATGAGGTCCGGGTTATCAAAGATGGCGCCATAGGCGTGGAGGAGGGAGTAGCCGAGTTCCCCGCCCTCATGGATGGAGCCCGGGATTTCCGGGGCCACGTGGCTGGGGATGCCGCCAGGGAAGGAGAACTGTTTGAAGAGTTTCTGCATGCCGGCTTCGGACTGAGCGATATCGGGATAGGTTTCGCTGTAAGTGCCTTCGAGGTAGGTGTTGGCGACAATGCCGGGGCCACCGTGGCCGGGGCCGATGACATAGAGCATGTTCAGGTCATTCGCCTTGATGACCCGGTTGAGATGGACGTAGAGGAAGTTGAGCCCGGGAGTGGTGCCCCAGTGGCCCACGAGGCGAGGTTTGACGTGGGCAGTGGTGAGGGGCTGGCGGAGCAGAGGGTTGTCGTACAGGTAGATCTGGCCAACGGACAGATAGTTGGCGGCTCTCCACCAGGCGTTCATCCGGGAGAGTTCGAGGGGCGACAGGGGCTGTGACATGGTTTACCTTTTCAAGAAACGGCGGGCATGACGGGCGAGCATGGTTTCCTCGTCCGTGGGGATGACGCGGACAGCCACGCGGCTGTCGCGGGCAGAGATGACGGGGTCGCTCTTCTGGTTGCGGTACGGATCGAGTTCCAGGCCGAGGAACTGGAGCGAGTTGCAGATGCGCGCACGGATGGCGGGGGAGTTTTCACCGATGCCTCCGGCGAAGACCAGCGTGTCGAGACCAGAGAGCGCCGCGGCCAGAGCGCCGATGTTCTTGCGGACCTGGTAGCAGAAAAGATTGAGGGCTTCCGCGGCGCGTGGGTCTTCTGGCGCTATGGCGAGGAGGCGGCGCACGTCGGCGCTGGTTTCTGAAACGCCGAGCAGGCCGGATTCGTGGCTGACGAGATTTGTGAACTGGTCGGCGGTAAGGCCCGAGGCGAAGAGGTAGGCGGCGACGCCGGGATCAAGGTCTCCGGTGCGGGTGCCCATCACGAGACCTCCGGCGGGGGTGAAGCCCATGGTGGTATCGAAACTGGCTCGGTTGCTGACGGCTGTGAGGCTGGCTCCGTTGCCGAGGTGGGCCAGGATAATGCGGCCTTCCGCAGCCTGCGGGCCAGCGAGGCGGGCCAGTTCTTCGAGGAGATATTCGCAGGAGATGCCGTGGAAACCGTAGCGGCGCAGGCCCTGCGCTTCGTAGCGGCGCGGGAGGGGGAGTTGGGTGGCAACGCGGGGCATCCGCGCGTGGAAGGCGGTATCGAAGCAGGCGATTTGGGGCACGCCGGGGTATTGGCTGGTGCAAGCTTCAATGAGGGCCAGTTGGCGGGGCATGTGTTCCGGGGCGTACGGAATGTTGTGGTGCAATTCAACAACCAATGCGGGGGTGATCCGCGCGGGTTCGGAGCGCGCCATGCCGTGGACGATGCGGTGGGCGATAGCGGAAGGTGCCAGGCCCGAGGGCGCGAGACCGGCCAGATGCTGATTGAGCCAGGTGAGAGTTGTGGTCTCACCTGGCTCAGCAGGGTGTTCGAGTTTGTCGCGGCGCAGGAGGGTGTCTTCGTTGAAGGCCGCGATGCGGATCGACGAAGAGCCTGCGTTGATGGCGAGAGTGATGCCCGCCGGAATACTGCCCATCTGCGTGGCTCCTGGTGATTCTAAGGATACGCCTGGCGGGCAAACGCTTTGGCTACACCGCTCGGCTGAGGACGCGGTTGAGGCGCTGGACGAAGAGGCTGGGGTTTTCGACGGGAACTCCGTCGATGAGCAGAGCCTGTTCGAGGAGGAGCCAGGAGGCGTCGGCGACGAGCGATTCGTCGCTGGAGGCTTCGAGCTTCTTGACGATCTCGTGGTCGGGGTTGATTTCGAGAACGGGCTTCATGGGCGGGAAGCCGGTCTGGCCCATGGACTTGAGCATCTGCTGCATTTTGAGTGTCGGCTCATCTTCGTCGGACACGATGCAGGAGGGGCTGTCGGCGAGGCGGACGGAGGCGCGAACGTCCTTCACGCTGTCGCCGAGGACGGCCTTGATCTTTTCGAGGAGGGGCTTGAGCTTTTCGGCGGTATCGGCGGTGGCTTCGTCCTTCAGATCCTCGCCGGTGGAGGTCTTGTTGACGGCCTTCAGTTCGATGTCCTGATACTTGTCGATACCGGAGAAGACGATTTCGTCGATCTCGTCGTCGAGGATGAGGACTTCGATGTCCTTTTTGCGGTAGATCTCCAGAAGAGGCGAGGTGCGGAGGACGGCTTCGGCGCCGCCGAGGATGTAATACAGGCCCTTCTGGCCTTCCTGCATACGGGCTTTGGCTTCGGCGAGACTGGTGAAGCCATCGACTTTGGTGGACTTGACACGAACGAGGTCGAGCAGGGTTACGCGGTTGGCGAAATCACTGTACAGGCCTTCTTTGAGGGGGCGGTTGTACTGGGTGATGAATTTGGTGTAGTCCTCGGGGCGGTCCTTCGCGGCGCTGCTGAGTTCCGCGAGAACCTTCTTCACGCTGGCGGTGCGAATGGCGGTGAGGATGCGGTTCTGCTGCAGGATTTCGCGGCTGACGTTGAGGGGGAGGTCTTCACTGTCAATGATGCCGCGGAGGAAGCGGAGGTAGCCGGGGAGAAGTTCCTTCGAATCGTCGGTGATGAAGACGCGGCGGACATAGAGCTTGACGCCAGGCTTGTAGTCGGCCTGGTACATGTCCATGGGGGCGAGGGAGGGCACGTAGAAGAGAGTTGTGTACTCCTGGGTGCCTTCTGCTTTGGTGTGGAACCAGAAGAGGGGCTCTTCCCAGTCGCCGGAGATGGTTTTGTAGAGCTCTTTGTAGTCTTCGTCCTTCAGTTCGGTCTTGGAGCGCTTCCACATAGCCGAGGCGGAGTTGATCTGCTCGGTTTCGCGTTTGGTGACGGAGCGCTTTTCCTCTTCATTCCAGTCGCTCTTGTCGGCGGTGAGGAAGATGGGGAAGGCGATGTGGTTGGAGTACTTTTTGACGATCTCGCGGAGCTTGTAGCTGTTGGCGTATTCCTTGCCGTTCTCGTTGAGGAAGAGGGTGACAGTGGTGCCGGGGGTGGCGCGTTCGGCGGGCTCGATTTCGAAGCCGGACTTACCGTCGGAGATCCATTTCCAGGCGGTGTCTTCGCCAGCCTTGCGGGAGATGACTTCCACGTGGTCGGCGACCATGAAGGCGCTGTAGAAGCCGACGCCGAACTGGCCGATGAGGTTGGAATCGCGTTTGGCGTCGCCGGAGAGATTGTGGAGGAAGTTTTTGGTGCCGGAGCGGGCGATGGTGCCGAGGTGGGCGATGAGATCTTCCTGGTTCATGCCGATGCCGGTGTCGGCGATGATGAGCCGGGTGTTGATCTCGTCGAGTTCGAGATCGACGCGCGGGTCGAACGGCAGGGACTTGTAGGGTTCCTCGGTCAGATTCAGGTATTTGAGCTTATCGAGCGCGTCCGAGGCGTTCGAGATCAGTTCGCGGAGGAAGATCTCCGGGTGTGAATAAAGGGAGTGGATGATCAGCTGGAGCAGCTGATTCACTTCTGTCTGAAACTCTTGCTTTGGCATTCAGATTCTATTTTACGAAACGGGAGAAATTGAGCGGGGCGCGTTGAGCGAAAAGATCAAAGGGAGGTGAATTTCGCTATTCTGGATCAAATGCAAATTCGTTGTTTGGCTTTCTGTTTGTTGTTGACCGCGGCCGCCGGAAACGGCCGGGCTTCCGAGCAACTGGACCGGTATCTGCACCAGATCTTCGATTCGAAGGACCTGCAGGCGAAGGCGTTCGGGCCGGCGCGGTGGATAGAGAAGGGCTCGGCGTACACGATGCTGGAGGCGAAGGAGATTGCGCGGTACGAGACGGCGACGGGGGCGCGGCGGGTGCTGATCTCGGCGGCGGCGATAACACCGCCGAAGGCGAGGGAGCCGCTGGCGATTGACGACTATCACTGGTCGGACGACGCGACGCAGTTGCTGATCTTCACGAATACGAAGAAGGTTTGGCGAAACAACACGCGCGGGGATTACTGGGTTTTGAACAGGGCCACCGGCGCGCTGAAGAAGCTGGGGGGAACCGCACAGGAGTCGTCTCTGCTGTTCGCGCATTTCTCGCCGGACGGGACGAGGGTGGCGTATGTGCGGGCGAACAACATCTATGTAGAGGACATTGCGTCGGGCAAGGTGAAGGCTTTGACGCGGGACGGGTCGGCGACGATCATCAACGGGACTTCGGACTGGGTTTATGAGGAAGAACTGGCGCTGCGGGACTGCATCCGGTGGAGTCCGGACGGCAAGCAGATCGCTTACTGGCAGTTCGATTCGAGCGGGGTACAGCAGTTCACGCTGATTGACAATACTTCGGAGCTGTATCCGAAGACGACGCTGATCCCCTACCCGAAGACGGGAACGAAGAACTCGGCGGTGAAGGTGGGCGTGGTGGCGGCTAACGGGGGCGCGACGCGGTGGCTGAGCATTCCGGGAGATCCGCGCGACAACTACCTGTTCCGCATGGAGTGGGGCGGCAATTCCGAGGAACTGGTGGTGGGGCAGCTGAACCGGCTGCAGAATCACTTGTCGGTGTATCTGGCGAACCGGGCCACGGGCAAGGCGAATATCTTCTTTGAAGACAAGGACGAGGCCTGGGTGGATGTGAGGGTGGGCGGGTTCGACTGGGTGGACGGGGGGAAGCAGTTGCTTTGGGTGAGCGAGCGGGACGGGTGGCGACATGCGTATCTGGCTCCGCGAGCCGGGGGCGCGCCGAAGCTGCTGACGGGGGCGGCGAGCGACATTGAAGGCGTGGCCGGGTTTGACCCGGAGGGCAAGTGGGTCTATTACACGGCGTCGCCCGGGAATGCGACACAGAGTTATCTGTACCGGAGCGACATGGCGGCGCGGATTACTCCGGCGGACCAGGCCGGAAGCCATGCGTACAACATTTCGCCGGACGGCAAGTGGGCGTTCCACACGTATTCGGCGTTTGACAAGGCTCCGCTGATTGAGCTGGTGAGTCTGCCGGAGCATAAGAGCGTGCGGGTACTGCAGAACAATGCGGAGTTGCAGAAGAATGCGGGGCCGCTGCTGGAATCGAAGGCGGAGTTCCTGCGGATGACGCTGAGCGACGGGACGGTGATGGACGGGTATCTGATCCGGCCTCCGAACTTCGATGCGGGCAGGAAGTATCCGCTGATTGTGCATGTGTACGGGGAACCGGCATCGACGACGGTGGTGGACCGGTGGGCGGGGCGCAATGAAGTGTTTCACCGGGCGCTGGCGGCGGACGGGTACCTGATTGCGAGTTTCGATAACCGGGGAACGCCGGCCCCGAAGGGACGGGCGTGGCGGAAATCGGTGTATGGGGCAGTGGGGGACTTGTCGTCGAAGGATCAGGCGGAGGCTTTGCGGAAGCTGATGGCGGAACGACCTTATATAGATGCTGCGCGGATTGGGATTTGGGGCTGGAGCGGTGGCGGGACGAATACACTGAACGCGATGTTCCGGGTTCCGGAGCTTTACAAGGTAGGCGTGGCGGTGGCTCCGGTGCCGGACCAGAGGTTGTACGACACCATCTATCAGGAACGGTATATGGGCCTGCCGGCGGTGAACGAAGCGGGGTACAAGAAGGGGTCGGCGATCAACTATGCCGAGGGGTTGCAGGGGAAACTGCTGGTGGTGCACGGGAGCGGCGACGATAACGTCCATTTCCAGGGGACGGAGCGGCTGGTGAACAAGCTGATTGAGCTGGGAAAGCCGTTCGACTTTATGGAGTATCCGAACCGGACGCATGCGATTTCGGAGGGTAAGGGGACGTCGTTGCATATTTATCAGTTGATTTCGCGGTATTTTGAGGAGCATTTGGCGCCTGGCGGGCGGTGAGAATACACTTCGGGCGTACGGCGTGAGGGCGGGGCGGTTTTCGAGGGGTTAGGCGGCGGTTTTCAGGTTACGGAGCCAGTCGCCGGGGACTGCGGGGGCGTCTTTACCGCAGCAGCGCTTGTGTTTTTCGCCGGAACCGCAGGGGCAAGGGGCATTGCGGGGGACGAATTGGGTTTGTTTTTTCAAATCGGCGTGAGTGGCGGCCATGGCCTGCAGCTCGGCTTCGCCTTCCTCTTCAATTTGCCTGTGGAGGAGGGCTTCCACGTCAGCGAGGGACATGGCGGCGGGTTTGGGGTCTGGTTTGGGTGAAGGGGCCGGGTTGGTTGACGGGTGGTTGGGCGGGGCGGCTTGGGTTCGGGACGTGCCGTTGGTAGCTTTGAGGATTTCGCCGACACCGGCAAGGCCTCGGGGATGGCAGCCGACGCGGCTCCCGATTTCACGGTCAGTTTGCGTTTTGCGGAGCTGGTTGGTGCTCCAGCGGAAGCTTTTGAGGGCGGCGTTGTGGCGAATGTTGAGGATTTGGCGAGCGGCGTCGTCCGTGAGGGTGGCGGGGTCGACGGAAGAGTAGTGCCGCATGAGGAAGGTGCAGCGCAGCATGTCGGCGGCGAGGACCACTTCGAGGGCTCCGAAGGGTTGCAGGTCGGCTTCGAAGGCGGTGGTTAGCTGGCGGTAGAAGGCGCGGTCGTTTTCGGGGACGTTGTCGTGAGACACGAATTCGTTGAGCGTAAACATGTTGATCTCCTGGAGAGGGGTCTCTCGATTGGGAGTTTGGCATGGGGGGCGAGGAAGATGGTGGCGGTGGGGGGTGGGGAATGGGGTTAAGTGGTTTAGGATCAGTGGGGGATTTATTTTTCGGGGCGGTGATCGGCTCACGGCCGGGGGTACCCTGTGTCGGCGACCTGCTGGAAGCCAGTGTTGAGAACGGCACAATGACGATTACTCCGCAGTCGCTGGTCGAAAAACATATTGCAGCGGGGCTGGCAGATTTGGATGCGGGCCGGACGCATGGCCCATACGACACGGCTGCAGAGGCAACTTGCAGCGGTCGAACGACGGATCAGCGAGCGGGCAGCTAAGGCAAAGCAACGTCGGTGACCTCGCGGGGTTGCTGAAATTGCAACCGGGCAGCCATGGCATGAGCGGGCCGGTCGTCAACGGCAGCGACGAGATCAGCCGATGTGGATGGACCTTCGACGCCTGGCCTTCCTGATTGATGGCTCCTGATTGATGGCTGCTGTTGTCCACGGATCTTACAGTCGGCGTCCCGACCGCGCCCAGCAGTCGCCGACCTTCGAGACATCCGTATCCGCATGGTGATGGGAGAAATCTCCCCTGCAAGGTACGCACTCGACCGGGCACCGTGCCATTCGGCAGTGTCTCCGGCTCACGTGGCGCTGAAAACCCTCCGGCACAGGGAAAACAGCCGCAAACCACAGCCGAGTAAAATTAATCACATCTTCAACATAAATATTGATTAAACTAACAGTTCAACATATACTTGGGTAGCATTTTTTACGTTGGCAGGCTGAAGGCATGTAACAGTTCAGGTAGGGCGGGAATTCTTGAGTAGGGACGTGGGCGGTTGTGCCAGGCGGTGTGAGCGGATGGCGCTGTTGAGGTAGTCGAGAGGGTGACGGTTCTGCATGCGGCAGGTTTGCGTGACGGTCAGCAGGC
>CAIYVZ010000006.1 GCA_903929755.1 uncultured Acidobacteriia bacterium | reverse complement strand
GCCTGCTGACCGTCACGCAAACCTGCCGCATGCAGAACCGTCACCCTCTCGACTACCTCAACAGCGCCATCCGCTCACACCGCCTGGCACAACCGCCCACGTCCCTACTCAAGAATTCCCGCCCTACCTGAACTGTTACCGTCGTCGTCTTCCCTTCACGAGGTGTGGCGGAAGTTATCAGCAGGCTCTTGGGCCGGTTCTGCGCACTGGGCAACAGAATGGAATCGCGAAGCGTACGGACAGCTTCTTCATACGTATTCGCCTCGCCCCGCGAACTCCCGAAGAAGTCTCGCCGCTTACCATCTTTATCCACTCCCGGAAGGTGTCCGCGCCACGCCTTAACCACAGGCAGCGCTCCCAGTACTTCCGTCTGGAGTTGCCGCTGAATCTGATCCGGATCCCGCAGCGTGTGGTCCAGGCTCTCAATCAGGAAGATCACAATCACGCCCAGCGCCAGCGAAATACAAAACGCCAGGATCACGTTCGTCCGTATATTCGGGAAAATCGGATTCCGCGCCGGACGTGCCGGATCCGCCAATCGGATTGCACTGTTCTGGAAACCGGCGTTAATCCCCGCTTCCTTAATCTTTCGGTCCAGATCGTTGTAAAGCGTCTTGTCTGCATCCGCGTCCCGCTTCAGGGTCCGGTACAGGACAGCTTTCTCATTCAGCTTGTCCAGATCCGCCTTCGTTTCGTTTACCGCCGCCTGCAGGCCTTTTTCCCGGTCCACCGCTTCTTTGTAGTCGTTCTCGATCCGCCTGCCAACTGCAATCTTCAGGCTCTCGAACTCCTGCTGCAACTGTGTCAGTTTCGCCGAAGCTCTCTTGTACTCGGGCCAATTCGGGCCGTACTGCGTCTTCAGGACCGCAAAACGCTCCGCTTCTTCGCCCATTCTGTCGCTCAGGCGCTTCAGTTGCTCCCCCTGGGGTACCGCTTCCAGAGCTTCAATCGTTCCCGCGCGGGCCAGTTTTACTGTCGCCTCCCGGGTTACCCGGTCCGCCTGTGCCCGCGTCCACTCCGTATTGAGTTGCAAGAGCCGTGCGGACTGAATGTTCGTCTTCTCTTCCGGGCTGATCACGTTCAAATCTTTTTCGAACTGCACCAAAGCCCCCGACGAACGCTCCATCTTCGCCTTCAGTTCCTCCAGCTGCGTCGCAATAAACTTCGCCTGCTTCTCCGAGGAATTCAGCCGTGTCCGGTAGGAGTGATCAATGTAGCTGTTGGCAATCGCATTCGCCACCGCTGCCGCCAATACCGGCTTCGGGGACCGAAACGCGATCGTGAGCAGGTATGTCTTCGCCGGTCTCTGGACGTTTAAATAGGGCAGCACCACCGGTGCTTCATCGCCGGCTAAGTTGTCCGCCGTCTTCTCTCTCGCCGCCTGCAGCTTGTACTTCTGCACCACCGGCCGAATTACCGAATCCGACTGGATCAGCCGGATCTGGGTCGCCAGAAACGTATCCGAGTCCGCCATCGACGAACTGCGCGCATTCGAAGCATCCTGACCAATAATGCCGCTCGGCGCCATTCTGTCAACGTCCAGCGTCGCCGTCGACTCGAAATACGGAGTCAGCCGCATCGAAACAAAGATAGTTACCGCAATCGCGGTTGCCACAAACAGCAGCAGGCGCCACTTATGGCGCGACAACATCCAGAGATAATGTCCCAGCGGAACAGTTGCCGCCGTCTCCGTTTCCTGCGGCTGGGCCTGGTAGTACGAAATGCGCTCCACAACCGTTGGCAGCGCCGCACCGGGACCCGGATCTGAAGATGGGATCAAACCTTGCTGTTCTCTGGGCATTAGACTCTCAACCCGATGTGCGGCCTGACCCTAAGAGAGGTATGTCCAGACACACCGAAGACACAAACCTTCCTGCGAAGACTCGATTTCCTAACCTTATCACACCAGATTAGAAAGGTTTTCCATCCTCAACGCTCGGTTCAGGAGCATCGTCGAGACAAATAACACCTGTTCCCCTGCTGCAAATCACTCATTCAGTGACGCAGCAGGGAATAGTGTTTCACGCCTTCGCAATCATTGCGCCGCGGCCAGCGCCTGGGCGAAGTCCGCCACAATATCCTCAATATCTTCAATTCCCACCGAAATACGCACGTACTCCGGCCGCACACCTGCCGCAACTTGCTCTTCTTCAGTAAGCTGCTGGTGCGTCGTCGAAGCCGGGTGAATCACCAGCGTCTTCGCATCCCCCAGGTTCGCCAGGTGGCTCGCCATCTTCACGGAGTTGATGAACTTCACCCCCGCCTCGCGCCCCCCTTTAATCCCAAATCCCACCACCGCGCCCGGCCCGCCCGGAATATACTTCTTCGCATTTTCGTGATGCGGATGCCCCGGCAACCCCGGATAATTCACCCACTCCACCGCCGGATGCGCCGCCAGATATTCCGCCACAGCCTGCGCATTGGAAGTATGCCGCGGCATCCGCAAATGCAGCGTCTCAATCCCCATCAGGAACAGGAACGCCGCAAACGGACTCATCGCCGCTCCCGTATCCCGCAACCAGTGCGTCCGCATATAGATGATGTATGCGATGTTCCCCATCGGCCGCAGCGCTTCCTCGAACACCACCCCGTGATACGACGGGTCCGGTGTCGTGAACTCCGGCCATTTCGCCGCATTCGCCGCCCACAGGAACTTCCCGCTATCCACCACAATCCCGCCCACGTGCACCCCGTGGCCCCCCAGGAACTTTGTCGTCGAGTAGATCGCCACGTCCACGCCATGCTCAAACGGCCGGAACAGCGCCGGCGTCAGCACCGTATTATCCATCAGCACCGGAATCCCGTGCCCGTGCGCAATATCGGAAATCGCCTGGAAATCCGGCACGTCGTTGCGCGGATTGCCAATCGACTCCAGATACACCAGCCGCGTCTTCTCGTCTACCAGCCCGTGTATTTCTTCCGGCTTGTCCGGATTGAAGAACCGTACCTCCACCCCCAGCTGCCGCAGCGTCTGCGTGAACAGTGTCCACGTCCCGCCATACAAACTCGTCGACGACACAATGTTCTGCCCGGCATGCGCAATCGTCAAAATCGCCGCCGTAATCGCCGCCTGGCCGCTCGCAAATGCCAGTGCCGCCGCACCGCCTTCCAGCGCCGCCATCCGCTTCTCCAGCACGTCATTCGTCGGGTTCATCAACCGCGAATAAATGAAGCCGAACTCCTTCAGCGCGAATAAGTTCGCCGCATGATCCGTGTCTTTGAACACGTAGCTCGACGTCGCGTAGATCGGTACCGCTCTCGCGCCTGTGGTCGGGTCAGGTTCTTGTCCGGCATGCAATGCCAGTGTTCCAATTCCGGGCTTGTGTTCAGAGTTCGACATGTTGTGGTCTCGCTCCGCCATCATACGATGAAGCCCCCCCAGGTCGCTACTCCCCGCCGCTGCATCCCAATGTGAGAAACTGACGGCTGCATGCGAGCTTCCGCCGTTTCCGGTCTCAAATTACTAACGGCCATCCTCACCCTCTCCGCGCTCGCCCCCGCCGCCCCCCCCGAATCGCTCCAATTCGCCATCGAGTGGCGCCTGATCCCCGCCGGTACCGCCAAACTCTCCTGGCTCCCCACCCAGCGCCCCAACAGTTCAGAAATCCGCCTCCACCTCGAATCCGCCGGCCTCGTCTCCCGCCTCTTTCGCGTCGACGATGACTACCGCGCCCTCCTCGGCCCCAACCTCTGCGCCGAATCCAGCTCCCTCATCGCCAAAGAAGGCAATCGCAGCAAAGAAACCCGTGTCACCTTCGACGCCAAAGCCGCCAAAGCCTTCTGGACCGAAAAAGACCTCGTCAAAGCCGCCACCACCAACAAAGAGGTCGAAATCCCCCCCTGCGTCCACGACGTCATGGGTGGCCTCCTCGCCCTCCGCAGCCTCCGCCTCGAACCCGGCAAAACCGTCCGCATCCCCATCTCCGACGGTAAAAAGTCCGTCCAGGCCCGCATCGAAGCGCAGGACCGTGAAGACATTCACACCCCCGCCGGAACCTTCCGCGCCGTCCGCTACGAGGTCTATCTCTTTAACAACGTCCTGTTCAGCAAACCCGGCCACCTCCACATCTGGCTCACTGACGACGAACGCCGTCTCCCCGTCCAGCTCCAGGTTCGCCTCCAGTTCACCATCGGAACCATCACCTTCCGCCTCCTGAAGGAAGAAAACTAATGAAATTCCTGCTCGCCCTCACCCTTGCTGTCTCCGCCCTTGCCCAAAACAACGCGCCCAGCCCTCTCTTAAGTGGAAAAGACACCCTCGACACCGCTACCCGAGCCCTCCAGCTCATGGAATCCACCGGCGTCGCCCTCCCCGGCCTCCTCCCCGCTACCGAAGTCCTCCGCCAAAACGCCACCAAAGCCGCTGACGCCCTCCGCCTCTCCAACCGCAGCGTCCCCGCCACTTACCACTTCCTCAACCACCTCAAAGCCTTCCTCGCCGTCTCCGACACCTTCCCCCGCCCCAACTCGCTTCCCGCCATCGCCGCCACCCAGCTCGACGAACTCCGCAGCACAACCGGGCTTTTCCAGCGCCACTTCGACGCCCTCGTCGTCTCCTCCGCCGCCACCACCGCCGCCCAGGCCGCCGACCCCAACAACTACCGCCGCTACGCCGACTCGAACTCCAAACTCCTCCCCCCTGCCCCCAAATCCCCCCGCGTCGTCTTCCTCGGCGACTCCATCACCGACGCCTGGCGTCTCAACGAATACTTCCCCTCCCGTGACTTCGTCAACCGCGGCATCTCCGGCCAAACCACCACCCAGCTCCTCGGCCGCTTCCTCACCGACGTCGTCAACCTCCACCCCCGCGCCGTCCTCATCCTCGCCGGCATCAACGACATCGCCCGCGGCATCTCCCCCGCCAACATTGAAGACAACCTCGCTATGCTCGGAACCCTCGCCAAGGCCAACGGCATCAAGCCCCTCTTCGCCTCCATCCTCCCGGTGAGCGACTATCACAAGGACATTAACCCGGCCTGGGACGTTGTCACCGCCCGCCCCCCCGCCAACATCCGGCAGGTCAACGACTGGCTCAAACAATACTGCCAGCGCGAAGGGTTTTCCTACGTGGATTACTACACCGCCATCGCCGACACCAACGGCCTCCTCCCCGCCGACCAGGGCGACGATGGTCTCCACCCCAACGCCAAAGGCTACCGCGTCATGGCCCCCATCGCGCAAGACGCCATCGACCGCGCTCTCGTCGCCCTCCCCCCGGCCCCCGAGCCCCAAAAGCGTCGCTTCAGCCTGGGCAGGTAGCCGTGCGGACTACCCCGCTGGCCGTTCCCCGCGCATAATCTGCGCCACGCCCAGCAAAATCACCGCCACAAAAAACGCATGGCTCCACCCGCCCAGCCGGACCTGAGCCGTCAGCAAAACCAGCCAAACCGCCAGCAACCCACCCACAATTTTCCAAACCATAGCCCCTCCATTCTCCCCCTTCTCGCCAGCTCAACGCCGCATAATCCTGAAACTCTGAAACAAACCACCCCGTCTCTTGAACGAACAGCGCTACCTGACGTTTCCACGTCGGAAGCCGGCGGCTCAATCCCTTTCAGTTACTCACCCGCCGGCTTCCATCCGAACCCCCACCCCCCGCTCCACCCGTCCCCCCCCCCGCTCTTACCCTTCCACCCCCGCTCTTACCGAGCCGAGCCCGCAAGGAAGCGGTACCCCAAGGCCGAGGGAACGAGCCAGCCTCCCGCTCACACCCAACCGGCTTCCATCCGCAAGCGCGCGCTATTGCGCATAGCAAAAATGCTATAGTGGTCTCGCCGCTGGGTGGACTGTAGAAACCCTCAACGCAACTGTAGATGCCGAACTCGACGAACTGCCCGCCGACATGCGTGCCAGCTTCGGGCGTATCGTTCTCCTGATCGAAGAGTTCGGCCTCGAACGTGTCCGTGAACCGCACGTAAAACACCTCACAGGCCCCCTCTGGGAAATGCGAATGAAAGGCCGCGACGGAATCTCACGTGCTCTCTATGTCACCGCCATCGGCCGGAGAGTTGTTGTCCTCCGCGTCTTCGTCAAGAAGACCCAAACCACGCCCAAGCGTGAAATCGCCCTCGCCTTAAGCCGCGCAAAGGACCTAATGAAATGACCAAAGTCAGAGACCTCCACAACAAATGGATGCAAAGCGAAGACTACCAGGCCGCCTGGCAAGCCCTCGAACCCGAATACGCCCTGGCCCGCGCCGTCATCCAGGCTCGCGTCACCGCTGGCCTCACCCAGGAGCAACTCGCCCAGCGAATGTCCACCACCCAATCCGTAATTGCCCGCCTCGAAAGCGGTCGCACCCGCCCTTCCACCCAAACCCTGGAGCGCCTCGCCACCGCCACCGGCACCCACCTGCGCATCACCTTCGAGCCAGCCTCACGACCCTGACCCAACGCATGTCGCGCTCGCCGGCTTCCCTCCGAAAACCGCCCGCCCAATCCAAAAATCTGCGTTAAAATCAAACCAGTTCCAAATGCTGGCTGAACTCGCCTCAACAACCGCACCCCGGACGCCGCAGGTCCCCCCTGCCGTCTACCCTCCGCGCAAGCGCTGGACCCGCGAAGAATGCCGCACCCTCGAAGCCACCGGACTCTGGGACCGTGAACGCCTCGAACTCATCGAAGGGGATCTTCTAACCCGGATGTCCAAAAAGCGCCCGCACGTCATCGCCTTTGTCCTGATGGCCGAGTGGCTGAACGAAGTTTTCGGAGTCCTCTTCGTCAATCCAGAAAGCCCCATCGACGTCGCCCCGCACGACAACCCCACCAGCGAACCCGAACCCGATTTCGCCGTCCTCGCCAAAGCCGCCACCGAATACACCACCAGCAATCCCGGGCCCCGATTGTCATCCGGTAATGACATTCGCCTCGTAATCGAAATCTCCGACTCCACCCTCGCCTTCGACCTCGGCCCCAAAGCCCGCCTCTACGCCCGCGCCGGTATCGCCGACTACTGGGTCGTCGACCTCGAAAACCGCCGCCTCCACATCCACCGCGACCCGCAAGACGGAGCCTACGCCACCGTCACCACCCACGACGAAACCCAAACCCTGACCCCGCTCACCGCCCCCGCCGCGACCCTGACCGTCAACGCAGTTCTCCCGCCCCGCGCGTAAACGACGTGCGCACCCGAATCGAAATCAACGCAGACATAATGCAAGGCAAGCCCGTCATCCGCGGCACCCGCATCCCCGTCGAACTCCTCCGCCGCAAGCTCGCCGAAGGCGAATCCACCGCCGACCTGCTCTCCGCCTACCCAAACCTCACCGCCGACGACGTTCGCGCCATCGCACCCCAAAACGACCAGCCCCACGTCTAACCCCGGCGCACCAGGCCGACTTATCCCTGCCGCCGCTCCAAATCCTCCGCCAGCAACCCCTCAACCAGCGTTCTCGACGCCCGAAAATTCGTCCCGCGCAACCGTTCCAGCGCAACGGCCAAATCCACCAGCCCCGCCACCGCCGCCGACCGCAACACACCCAGCGTCCCCGTATTCCGAATCCCGCGCCTGTTCGCTTCCCTGCGCCCCGCCGCCTCATCAATCAGCAGCAGGACATCCCCCTCCGTCTCAGCCAGGGCAATCGCCGAAGCCTCTCCGGCATCCAGTTCCCCCAGCGAAACATCAGGCGTCGGACCCTTCCGAATCTCCACCCACTTAGGAAACCCCATCGCCCATGCCCGCACCGCCGCCGGAGCGCCCGCATCCACCAGTTCCGCCATCACCTCTTTGGTAATCAAGACCCGGCCATAAAGCCGCTCCAGAATTCCAGCCTCACCAATCATCACAAGGTAATTGATCGGCGACGTGTCGGCGATCACCACGGTCACCGCACTCTTGTCTGAACGCGCGCCGCTCACAGCGCTTTCACACCCCGGAAGCGATGCGCGCGACTTCACTGTCCCGGCGGACATCGTCCAGTGTGAGTTCCAGAAACACTCCATGCTCTTTCAGGAACCCGTCCATCTCATACCGCGATGGAATCCCAAGCAACCGCCGCGCCTGCGGGACGGTCAGCTTCCCGGCCCGGATCGCTTCCAGCGCCAAACCCTCAAGCGCCGCCCGCGACAATTCCCCCGCGTCGGCCCCGATCCGTCGCCCCAAATCTTCCGGTATTTCCAGACTCACGTTCATCATCTCTACTTCCGTCATTATGACGCAGTTGCAGCTAGAGTAACTGCATATCTCGGACCGCCCTCCGCGACCTGCACCACGGCATGAAGCCCCCTGAATCCACGTGCTTCCGACTTCCCGCCGAAATAATCGCTCCCAAACCTACGCCGAACTCAGTCGAACAACTCCCACACGTTTCGTCCGTGGAGTCTTTATGCTCGTCCAACTGCGGGTCGGCACGGCCTCCTGCATAATCGCCTGCCTTCCGGGGACGTCGTGCTCCGGTGTTTCCACCTAGCAGAACCCGCCTGATCAGCTACTCACTACTGCCAGCAAGGCCCCGATATCCTCTTGGGAGATACAATTCGGGAGGGGCCCGTATATCCCAAAAACGGATATGAGTTGAGGCAACTATGTTGTCGAGTTCGTGGGCCGAATTGGCCCTCGGACGCGACTCAATACCACGATCAGCGAAATCGCCAATTCTCTGTCAGGGCCGCCGACGCGGACAGCGGTAAAGTTCGAGTGTAAAGATTGCCCTCAACTCACGAGCATCTCGTAGGCAGGTAGACCATGTGGAATATTGAAAACAACGACTTCGCAATGCTCCGGGGGGGCGGAGGTCAGCCTTTCGCCAACTTCATCGACGCGCTAGTGTAAAGCCATGGCTTCGTGTGTGGAGTTGGTCAAGCAGAAATCCTCACATCGCTACGAACCAACATTGGGGACGGTGGAGTCGACACACAAGTGCGGCGCGCAATGCAGAGAGATTCTACCGAATACTTCTCAGTGCCAACTTGTTGGCAGTACAAAGCGGAAGACTACGCCGATATTTCTAACGCAGACCTTGCCAAAGAAGTTGCCAAGCCTTACGCAAGAGAGCTCATTTCGCAAGGGTATGGCTATCGTCTGGCCATTTGCGACAGCATGCCTGCAGCTAAGCAAACACAGTGGGAAACCTTCCTCACGGCCCAGGTGCATGCCATCAACCCCCAGGCACCTGCCGCACGCGTTGCCACGACGGCTCAGCTAAGTCCCTGGACAAACATGTATCCGTCGCTAATACCAGCTCATTTCAGGCGGGATCTCGGACCCGCATTGTTTTTCGATGCTTGGCGACCCAACATCACCAAGGCCACTCCATCATTCGTGGACGTCCCGGCATGGGAAGCCGCTGGCGGCCTTCTTTCCAGTCATATCGATCTAGGACAAATAGTTCGAAGCCCCATCATCACTCTTCAGGGATTCGCGGGTGTTGGGAAAACGCGTCTCACGTATGAAGTCCTTGCGAAGTTGAAGGGCGCAAGTGCTTTGACCTTGCCCTCAGAATCCGTATCCCTTAATTCGTTATAGTCTTGCCGCTGCTTCGGCCCTGTACCAGTTTTCTTCGAACTGAGCCGGACTGAGGTAATTCAGGGTGGAGTGCATTCTGGTGTTGTTGTACCAGTGGAT
>CAIYVZ010000005.1 GCA_903929755.1 uncultured Acidobacteriia bacterium | reverse complement strand
GCCTGCTGACCGTCACGCAAACCTGCCGCATGCAGAACCGTCACCCTCTCGACTACCTCAACAGCGCCATCCGCTCACACCGCCTGGCACAACCGCCCACGTCCCTACTCAAGAATTCCCGCCCTACCTGAACTGTTACGTTTTGCCAGCGGACGTTGAGTACGGGCTAACACAGCCGCGTCGGCCATCCTCGGGAGACCCACCTTTCAGGCCCTCGGGTAATTCGGCTCCGGGATCCTGGGAGACCGACCGTTCGGAGGAGTGACCGGGGACTTTTCAAACCGGACAGTTCCCTGTTCCGGTTTTGGGTGGAGCGAAACAACTCTGACTGAACCCAACACGACGAAATTATAAGAAAAGCCGGATCGGCGGCAGAGTTGATATCTTCTGCCGCCGTATCCGGCTAGCCTACCGCTTACAGGAAGACAACGTTAACTGCGGGCGAGCTTACGGCGGCCGAAGAACGCAAGGCAGAGTAACGAACCAGCCAGCAGATTGTATGTTGCAGGCTCTGGCACGGAGGAATCCGCAATCTGTCCCTGAATCGTGGTGACGCCCACGGGCGATCCGGAATTCGGAGCGGCAAGAACGGTGTCTGCCGTCAGCTTATTGAAGACGGTCGTCCCGAAGTTTCCCGAATTCGCATTGAAGGTGCCCGGTCCCAGTTCCAAAGAGCCAACAATGGCTGTCGCCCAGTGGATAACTATTGTGGTTGAATTGCTGGAAACCGTACCGCCGGATGAAGTCCCGATGAACATGCCCGTGGCTCCGTCAGTAACGTCTGTCACTACCAGGTCGAAGCTGAATGGATTGAAGATTGTGGAAGCGGTCGTTCCGCAGCCGGTACAAGTCAACAGAAAGTCTCCAAGATTGAGACCCGACGGTGTGCCTGTGGCAGCCGTAGGATTCGGTGTGAACAATAGGGAGGATTGAGGGTTGTTTGAACTGGCGAGCAGGTTGGTAACGGTGATGGGGCTGCCGTTGGAGGACACAAACCCCGTCAGGGCGGAGTTCGTATTATAGGTGATGCTTGCGGCGAAGGCGCTGGTTGTCGCGAAAACGAGCACGGCAACCGCTACTGCGGCGGATTTGGTGAAGCGCGTTGTATTCATTTGTGTATGTAACTCCATGGATCTTTTTTTTTGACTACCTGCTTCGGTGATCCTCAGGTTGTTGGTTTTCATCATTGGTAAAACTCCTTAGGTTTTGTTCGGCTGCCTGGTCAGCGTCGCTTTCTTAGAGAAAGTCCGAGAGTAACGTTGCACAGGCTCCCGTCCATGTTGAACAGGCATTTAACTCGCCACGCTCCAAAACCCCGGCGGATGGCCACGGGATAGAGGCCTGGTCAGCGTTCCTGTCCGTGAGCGCACCCAACCGCCTGACGCTGTGCCGTCACCTGACCAGATTCGGGCACAGGTCCCTGCTCCCGCCTAACAGGCTGCTGAAAAAATGTTGCGCCACGTGCGGAGTCCCATTCAGGTCCCCCGTCCTGGCTAAAAATTTGCGTATGTCGTAGCACTTGTCGCCTCCCAGGGTGACTCGTTTTGAGGGCGGCTTGTTGCCAAACATCTCCAGCGTCGAGTTTTGCTCCGCCGTGCCGGTGTTCGGTCAGTGCGTGGCCGAGATACCCGAGGCGGCGCTTCGGCTCCCCGGGTCTTCTTGTACAGTCGCGCCACTGGATCTGTAAGTGAGTGATGAGTCTCATTGGAACGCTTCTCTCTATGCCAGGTTACGGTTGGATTCCTGCCCTGGTCCGGGGGCGGAGGGTTCAACGGGTCGTCACCGCTGTCTTTGCGCCGAAAGCATCAACATGCGCTCACTGCGCACCGAATACAGCATCTGCAATAACAACGCTCTCAGTAATCGCTGGGGCGGAATCGATCGCGCGTCATCCACCATCGTCCGCATCGGTCGCAGGGGATGGCCCGCCGGTATCCGAGCCTCCAACCGGCCATAGCTGAACAGCTTCATCCTGGTGTATATCTTCGCTACGCATATAGAACCAGGCGTTCCGCTGAACCTGTTTGTTAAAGGGTACTTAGTTTTCCAGCAGCCTGCTAACGCTTCAGGCGCAAATTTGTAACATCGCTCCAGAGCCCCACTGACTGGAGGACCCAGACGCAGACGGCAACAACAATAACAGTGTTCAGAATGGTCTTGGGAATGTACCGATTCACCAGATACAGCCCCACACCAACGACGATCAAGATGATTACCAGATTTAACAGCGGCACGTTTGGATTGTTCTCCTGCCCGGAGCTATGCAATCTTTCGTCCAACGGTGCGCACGGCCGTCTCGGGCCTCACGCGTGCCTTTTCAACTGGCGAGCGAAGGAACGAGGCAGGGAAAGAATCATGTCATCGAAGACAGCAGGGTATGGACACCTATAAGGATCGCGGCGGCGTGGAAGACGCAGTTTCTTCCCTGAAGAACGAGGGCTTCCGAAATACAGATCTTTCAGTTCTGTTCCCTAAGAATCAGGGTCCGAAAGATGTCGGTCCTGAAAAGCATACGAAAGTTCCCGAAGGCGGCTCCGGCCCTTGATTAATAGGGGGGCTCGGGGTGCACGCAGGCATCGGTATGCTCGCGAGTTGCGGTATTGGACCCCCTGTGGCAGCCGGCCCCGTAGTCACCCGGATCCAGAGGCGGCGGTTCACCCGGGTGGGCCAGACCAACAGGCGAAATGCACGGACGTTTCTGGAGCTGATGATTGACGCGGGCGAACTGCGAGACTTTGCTGCCACCCTGCCGATGATGGTCGGCGAGGCTCGGAAGAGTTAAAGTGTGGAGTCACGCTCGATAGCGCTATGTTCTGTGACCATATAAGGTCATATGCCTGCTGGAGGTCGGCTATTTCCGCCAAAGCCAGGCGTCTCGCCAATAAGTCACGTTCTTCTCAAGGCGGCTCGCGTTTGGCTGCCATGTCGGTTGCCGCAGTTCAAATTCAGGGTGGCGCCCGGCAAATTCAATGGCGGCCCTTGCGGGGTTGCCGGTCACCCATTCCGGTTTGCCTCCGGGCACGTCACAGAGGTCCCTCATGCCGTCAGACGCGACAATGCACGACCCTGCGTTTACGAGCTGTGCGTACGCTTCCAGTTCCCCAGCCACGTGCTGCCGGGGATGGTGGGATTCCAGCATAATCATTACTATTTCTCCCGGATGCATCCTCGAGTGAACGGCCGCCCGCCCAGCGGGACGGATTTCGATGTCGATTCCCAATACGCGCCCTTTTCGCAGTGTTTCGCACAGCGAACCGTAAAAAAGCAGGGAACCGCCATCGCAGATTCCTGTCTCGATGATGAGATCCGGCTGAATGCGTACAGTGACTTCCTGAATGCGTATGAGGTCTTCCGGTAACTGCAGGCTCGGCAATCCCAGCCACGTACAAGGTGTGATAGCAGCGAAGAGACCACCGAATCCGGACCTACTCGCGGCTTACCGCTTCAAAGGCTTCATTGTTGTAGAGCGGATGCTCGCAGACCTGTCCGTCCGTGGAGATCCGCAGGACCTTATTCTCCGTATCGATCGTGACGCATCGTCCTGGGTTTCCTGACTCGAAGCTGTCACCTGAGTTCGTTCCAATATCGACCCTGCAACGTGGTGGCCCTGAACCTGCAACCTTGCCCGCCATGCAGAGTCTTCGTACACGCGCGGGTATGCCCACAAAATCCAAAGCCTGGCTTATCGGGGGCGGCATCGGCTCTCTCGCGGCTGCCGCGTTCATGATCCGCGACGGCAACGTCCCCGGTGGCAATATCTCTATCCTCGAAAGTGCCTCCATCCTCGGCGGTGCCCTTGATGGCGATGGAGACCCCGTCCGCGGCTACTCAATGCGCGGCGGACGTATGCTCACCACCGATAACTACGAGTGCACGTGGGATCTCTACAAATCAATCCCTTCACTACAGCATCCCGGCAAATCGGTTCTCGATGAAACTCTCGAATTCAACCAACTCCACAAGTCGAACTCAAGGGCACGCCTGGTCGATTGCCGCCGCGCGAAAGTCCCCGTCACCTCCATGGGCTTCTCCATGCGGGACCGCCTCGAACTCCTGACACTCAGCCGCACCTCAGAAGAGGCCCTCGCCGCAAGCCGCATCACCGACTGGCTGTCCCCCAGTTTCTTTGGGACCCCCTTCTGGTACATGTGGTCCACTACGTTTGCCTTCCAGCCCTGGCACAGCGCCATCGAGTTTAAGCGCTATCTGCAACGCTTTCTGCTGGAGTTCTCCCGCATTGAAACCCTGGCCGGCGTGAAGCGAACCGTCTATAACCAGTACGATTCGCTTGTGTTGCCGCTGCAAGCCTGGCTCGCCCACCAGGGCGTCCACTTCCTTACCGGCCGTACGGTTACCGATATGGATCACACGCAGCAGGACGGCCGGTTCACTGTAACCGCACTGCACTGTTCCGTCTCCGGGATCGCCGACACCATAGCCGTGAACGAAGGCGACCTCGTCTTCTTCCAGAACGGCTCCATGACAGACGCCTCCAGCCTGGGCAGCATGACAACAGCCCCGGCCCAGCTAACCAAGGCCGACAGCGGAGGTTGGACACTCTGGGAAAAACTTGCTGCGGGCCGCTCCGATTTTGGAAACCCGGCCGCCTTTAACAGCCTGATCGCGCAATCGGTCTGGGAGTCCTTTACGGTCACCCTGCAGAACCCCGCGTTTTTTGATCAGATGACCAGCTTTAGCGGCAATGAGCCTGGCACGGGGGGGCTGGTCACGTTTCAGGACTCCAACTGGCTCCTGTCCATCGTGCTCGCCTTCCAGCCCCACTTCGTAAACCAACCCGCCGGGGTGCATGTCTTCTGGGGCTACGCACTCTTCCCGGACCGCGTCGGCGACTTCGTTCCGAAACCAATGGCAGCCTGCAACGGAGCGGAGATCCTCCAGGAACTCTGTGGCCACCTCCGCTTCGATCTCGAGACCTTCGCCAGAGCCAACTGCATCCCCTGCCGCATGCCCTACATCACCAGCATGTTCATGCCGCGCCTGCCTGGAGATCGCCCCCTGCCCGTCCCGGCCGCTTCGAAAAACCTCGCCTTCATCAGTCAGTTCGTCGAGATCCCGGAAGACGTCGTCTTCACCGTTGAATACTCGGTCCGCGCGGCGCAAATGGCCGTCTACGAACTCCTGAACATTGAGCGCGAGGTGCCGCCGGTAACTCCCCACGCCCAATCGCCGCACGCGCAGTTCGAAGCGCTGATCAAAGCGTTTAAGTAGACCTTACCGCGACTTTTTCTCGGCCTCCTCCGCAGGACTTGTCCCACCCCGGTCAAGGCCAAACTGTGGATCGCTGGCGCTCCCCGTTACTTTAATGTGCAGGAATGTCCCCGCCCCATGATTCGAAAAGAAAGGATCCACGGGCTTCAACACCCACCGCTTCCACCCGCTCTGCGTCTCCGAAAGCTTCGCCTCCAACATCAGTGCGCCGTGGAAATCCAGTTCGTCCGCGCCCACCCGAAACACACCGCCCAGGTTTACCGCCGCCCCCGGAACCGAGAACGCCAGGGTCTTGAATGTGATCATTTCATCGGCCATGCGGAACTCGCCACTCATCCGGTGGACTGCCTCGTCCACCTCCTCGCCCCCGTGTTTTCCCTGGCTCTGGTGCGATAGCCCGTTCAGCTTCGTCTGAATTGCCGAGCGCAGGAACCGGCCCCCCTTCACCTCAAAGGCGCCGTCAACGGTAATCTTCTCCTTCACCTTCTCCGCCAAAGGGGGAATGCCGATCTTCGCGTTTAGTTTCAGCTTCCCTTCCATCATTGGTTCGCCCTTCATCGCCAGGCGAAGCGCATCCCGCAGATTCCCGCCCGGGATTTTCGCGTTGATAAAAATGGTCCGCTGTTTGTCGCCGATATGCTTCACCACAAATCCCGTCGTCGTGAACTGCGTTGAGCCCAGGGTGGCGATCACCGGCTTCAGTTCCGTGTTGCCGTTCATGCCGTCCACCAGCACTTCAAATGTGGTCGAAAGCGGCACCGGATGGCCCACGCTCTTGAGCTGAAAGTTCGGCACGGAAGCCTCGCCTTTCGCCACAATCGAGGCAAGCGTTCCGGCAAAATCTCCCGTGGATCGCAGGGTCCCGGCAATCACCGAGAACACGCCCAAGTCCGCGTTCTCAAACAGGTATTGACCCGCCAGAGGCGTGTCGCTGGGCTCCTCCGCTACCCACGGCCCAAACGTCCCGGTGCTGTGAATCTGGCCGGGCGGTTTCGGATTCGTCAGCACGGCCGAATAGCGCATGGGGGCGTCCTTACCAGCATCCTTTAACCGGATCTCGCGCAGCTCGAAGTCCAGGGGATTTTTGCTCTTGTCCCGGGGCAGAATCACCAACCTCGCATCGCGAATCAGCACTTCGCCAATCACCACGCCAGCCTTCGCACTCTCTCGTTTTGTAAATTCCGGCCGTTCTCCCTTTGGAGGCACCTGAATCTCCATCCCCTCCAGCGTGACCCGGCTGATTCTCTTCGGAGTCTCCAGTAACGCCCCGAGGTCAATCTCAAACCGGAAACGCTTCAGCAGGAACAGCGCGGGCCCGTCCCCCCGGCCCGCCTGCCGCAACACGAGGTTCTCACCCTCCACATGGGCCAGCGTCCCCTTTGGCCGCAATAACGATTGAATGGACATCCCCGCCGGAACGTGCACCTGCAAACTTCCCAGTTCCACTTCCCCCGCAAACCGGGTCTTCATGTACGCGATCGCCTGTTCCCGTATGTAAGGCGCGACACGCTTCGCCACAACCGACGCTGCCACAGACAACCCTCCCACCAAAACCAACGAGGCGCTCGCGCCGCCAATCAGCCACCTCTTCGTGTTCGTCATGCCATTTACAACGCATGCCGATCACCACTCGCGCAATGGTGCTCGAACTGCACCGCGACGTGGGCAGGGATGCCGTTACGCTTCCGAAATGTCCCATGATCCGGGTGGCTTCCAAATGAGTAACGGTGTCTGTACTCCCGCTCATTGACCAATCGTGGTCACGGAGGCTCCCGTGGTCGCCAACATCTGCAACGCCGGTCGAGTGGTGCCCGGAACTGGAATCCATGGCGGCAGAGTTGGACTTTCCGATCAGGACATCGCAATGACGTTCAACCAGCGCCTATGCCCAATACTATGCCCACCCCTCGCATAGATAGGCTTGTACCGATTGAGATCGCGCGAGCGCTTCATCGAACGCGCTGACAAATGACAATTGGCTTATATGTCTTTTAGAAACAAAGACATATAAGCCAATATCAACCGATACACACGGGAGAAGGTCCAGCGTAGTTCAATAGCAGCTACCCGCTAATAAGGATTATGAGTCCGCTGCTCTAACCATTGAGCTAAGGGCCCTGCTTTAACTGAAAAGCGGCACCAAAACGCCCTTACGGGCGCTTGCGGAACGGCCGGTTTGGCGGACGTCCCTGGCCACCACCGCCACCGAACGACGGACGGCCACCGGGGCGGGAATCACCACCGGGACGAGGGCCCCGATCCTTCCATTCTCCACCACTCGGTCGGTCACCACCAGGTCGGTCACCACCAGGTCTGTCACCGCCACCAAAGCGCGGCGGACCATCCGGACGATTCCCCTGATAGCCACCAGGCTTAAACCCACCAGGCTTGAAGCCGGGGCGATCACCCCCACCAAAACGAGGGCGGTCGCCGCCATAGGACGGACGGTCTCCCTGTGGACGGTCTCCCTGCGGCCTGTCACCCTGCGGACGGTCTCCTTGCGGACGGCCAGCACCGAAACTCGGCCTGCCCCCACCATAGGATGGACGGTCGCCGCCACCAAAACGCGGACGATCTCCACCATAAGACGGTCGATCACCCTGCGGACGGTCTCCACCACCAAAGCGCGGCCTGTCACCACCGTAGGCTGGACGATCACCCTGCGGACGATCTCCCTGCGGACGGTCATAACGAGGTCTGTCACCCTGCGGACGGTCCCCCTGCGGACGCCCGCCACCGAAACTCGGTCTGCCCCCACCATACGCCGGACGATCTCCCTGTGGACGATCTCCCTGCGGACGGTCATAACGAGGTCTGTCACCCTGTGGCCGATCCCCCTGTGGCCGATCCCCCTGTGGACGACCGGCGCCGAAACTCGGTCTGCCGCCACCATAGGCCGGACGATCCCCTTGCGGACGACCACCGCCAAAACTCGGCCTGCCCCCACCATACGAAGGACGATCTCCCTGCGGACGATCTCCCTGCGGACGATCTCCTCCACCAAAGCGCGGACGGTCTCCCTGCGGACGATCTCCCTGCGGCCTGTCCCCTCCACCAAAGCGCGGACGGTCTCCACCATAAGGCGGGCGGTCCCCCTGCGGTTTCGTGTAGAGCGGCTTATTCGCTTCCGGCCTGGGGTAAATTTTCGGGACCGGACGATCCCCACCAACCGGAGTGCTGGCCACCGGCTTCCCTTCGCCGTCCACCGCGCCTGCATTTTCCTGCGTGCCTTCGGCCTGTACTGCGCCTTCCGTCAGGATCTCGCTCGACTCTCCAGAATCACCAGAAATGGCCGTGGAGCCGTCAGCAGAGGCTGCCATCGGCGAAACTTCGCCCTCGGCACCCGAGTCAACAGCCGGCTTATCCGCAATCTGGGCCACGACAACCGGCGACTCCACTTTCATCAGGGGCGCTCTCATCGGCGCACGCCGTTCCGGTTCCAGCCAGTCCTTCTTCCCCGCTTTTTTCAGCTTCGAGGTCGCAAGCTTATCGGCTTCGTCTTCCGCCAGGCGCGAAACCGCCGCGTCTGTACGTGCGATTTCATCCGCCACCATCGCCACGGCCTTCATTGCCTTCACGTCGTGAACACGAATAATATCCGCGCCGTTCACGATCGCTACAGCAACGGCGGCAGCTGTTGCATAGCCCAGTTCCTGCTCCGCCAGCGCCAGCAGGAACGCCTTACGAGACGCCCCCACCATCACCGGATAATCGAGAGCCACCAGCCGCCCCAGTTGGGCGATGATCTCTGAATTCTGTTCTTTACGCTTGCCGAAGCCAAGCCCCGGATCGAGTGCAATCCGATTCTTTTCCACGCCCGCCATCCGGGCCCGGCTCGCCATCGCTTCCAGCTCGCGGACTACTGTCCCGGCCACATCGGGAATCGGGCCCAGCCTGCTCCAGGTCTCCGGAGTTCCCCGCATGTGGTTGAGAATTAAGCCTGCATCGCCCGCCGCGGCCACTTTGGCCACGTTCGGATCGAAAGTCAGACCGCTCGGATCGTTGACGATCTCCACGCCGTATTCGAACGCACGTTCAGCGATCTCACTCTTGTAGGTATCGATCGACAGCGGGATTCCCAGCTTGTTGCGCAGCTTCTTCAGCACCGGCACCAGCCGTTGCCATTCCTCGTCGACAGAGATGCGCCGGGCGTCGGGACGTGTCGATTCCGCACCAATATCTATGATGTCGGCGCCTTCTTCCTCCATCTGCAACGCCCGGGCATACGCCCGTTCGGGGTCCAGAAACTGGCCCCCATCGGAGAATGAGTCCGGTGTTACGTTCAGGACGCCCATCAGGATCGTCTTGTCGCCCAGCTGCAGTTCAGTACTGCGCAGCTTCCAGTAGCGGATCTTACGGTGAATTGCCAAACTACCAGTTTCCCACGCCGAAGGCCTGAAAATACAAAGATTAAGTTTTTTGAGGAGAAATTTTCGCGCAGACCCTTACCCGGCGTCACCCTGGAACCGCTCTCACAGGGCGATTTGTTTCGTTTCGAATCGTTTTCCAAATTGGTACAAAGAAGGGCTAAAGAAATCTCCCGTTGCCTCCGATGTGTATGTAAGAACATGTCATGCATCTCCTGCAGCGGCGATAACAACCTGGCGGGGGCCAGTCTGTGCCTGATCCCGGCGACTCAGGAACTGAGAGACTTTTTGGCCGGTACCCTCGCCCAGCACAATCTGCTTTTTGAGCGGCGCGGGACCATGCTCGCCCTGGTTGGCCCCAGAGATCCGGCGTGCGCCGTGGAGCTTTTACGCTATATTTTAGATGAATCAGAGCAGAGCGGGGTCACAGTCGCCTCCATTGGAACTTCCGGCTTTCCTGAGCAACATACTCTTGACGACTGGTGGAGAATCCAGGAAACCGGCTGGCTGGAACAAGCCATGGCCAACCCCTTCGGCTCCGGCGATCCTGAGTCCCGGGGACCCGCGTTCACCATCTGGTTTCAGCCGGTTATCGACACGTCGAACAACCGGCCAGTCGCTCACGAATGCCTGGCTCGGGTTCATTCCGGCACACGACAAAACTATCGCCAACATTCTGCCGCCGAGATATTCGACGCGGCCTGGCTGCGCCAAAGCGAGCGCGAGGTGGACAACAGACTTCGGCAATTAGCCCTTCAGGCGATCGCTGACAGGGGCGGCCCGGGAGCTTTTTTTATCAACTTCCTGCCACACACCATCTACGAACCGGCCTTGTGTCTCGCTGATACGTTCTCCGTCCTCAAACGCTCAGGAATTGCCCCCGCTAAGGTGATTTTTGAAGTTGTGAACGCTACGGAAAACGAACATAACCACCTTCGTTTCATCGCCGACACGCTCCGCGAACAAGGTTGCTGCCTTTCCCTGGATGACCTTGGCGTCGCCAAGGGGGGCCTGGAGCTGCTCCAGTATCTGCGTCCGGAGTATGTCAAACTCTCGTCAGCTTTGCTGCACGACATCGAATCCCCCCTCTGCGCGTCCGCCATCCGCCGGATCGTCGAAGCCGCCGATCGCTGTGGCTCCATCGTAATCGCGAAGAACGTAGAGAGTGCGCGGACCGTCGAAAACTTGTGGCTACTCGGAGTTCAGTACATGCAGGGCCACTTCTTTGGACGCCCCGCACCCACCCCGGTCTTGCCGCGGACAGATCTCCTGAACCTGGCTTCCGCCCTGGAGGGGGCCGCGCTTCCAGACTTGAGGATGATGTACCGGAGCTGATTCATCACACGCCGGGGATGGAGGATGCCCGGGCCTTGGGCTCACCGCCCACACTCAACATATCGAGCCGCCTTCCTTCCCGTTACGCCGTCCGCTACCCTGAAAGTTGGCACCCCCTCTCCCAACTCCCGGCAGCGTCTACTCCCAGAGACTGGCCGAGAGAACCGGTTCCCTGAAATCCCTGGAAAGTCGCCGGCGCATCCTCGGCTGGTGTCGTCTCGCCGCAGCGGCAGCCATCGCCGGAACAATCTTCATGGCCATTCAGCTATGGATCCCGCTCTGGGTGGTTGTTTTTCCCATTCTGCTGTTTATCTTCCTGATTCTTCGCCACGCCCAGGCGGATCGTGCGGCCACCCGCATGCAGCGCGCCATCCATTTCTATGAGCGAGGCCTGGCCCGCCTCGAACATCGATGGCACGGCCTCGGCGAAACCGGGGACCGCTTCTCTGATCCCCAGCACCCCTACGCCGCCGACCTGGACATATTTGGCCGGGGCTCGCTCTTCCAACTCCTCTCTACCGCCCGTACCCGAGGCGGCGAAGCACGTCTCGCCGCCTGGCTCAAAGGCCCCTCACCCGTCTCAGAACTCCGCGCCCGCCATCAAGCCATCGCGGAACTCCGGCCCCTCCTCCACCTCCGCGAACAACTGGCCATCCTCGGCGAAGACTTCCGAACCGGCGTCAACCCCGAGCACCTCACCCAGTGGGCGGCAGCCCCTGTCGTTCCCTTCGCAAAATGGCAAAGAAGCCTCGCGCTGATCTTCGCCATAATCGCCGGAGTCATCCTGCTTTGGTGGTTCTCCACCTCCTTCATGGGCGTGGAATCGCGGATCGCCCTGATCCTGATCGCGGTGGTTGAGGGGCTCTTCTCCACCACCCTGCGGGACCGCATTCTCCCCATCATCCACGGCCTTCACGCGCCGTCGCATGATCTGGACCTCCTCTCCGGAATCCTCACCGAACTCGAATCCGTGGATCTGATTTCCCCGCCGCTGGCCGCGCTCCAGGCAAGCATCCGGCCACCGCATGGCGACTCAGCCTCCAAACGCATCGCCCGCCTCCGCCGTCTCCAGGAACTGCTCGATTCCCGCGACAACGTTGTTGTCCGCATGTTCGGCCCCCTCCTGCTCTGGGGCACTCAAACCGCCATGGCCATTGAGCAGTGGCGCGCCGAAAACGGTGCCTTCGTCCCGCAGTGGCTCCATGCCGTTGCTGAGATTGAAGCGCTCTCCGCCCTGGCCGGATATTCTTACGAGCACCCCGAGGATCCGTTTCCCGAATTCACCGAAACAGCCGGCATCGCAGGCGAGCAGCTGCAGCATCCCCTGATGGATCCGGCCCGCGCCATCCCGAACGGGATCGCACTCACGTCACCACTCGGCCTCTACGTCGTCAGCGGCTCCAACATGTCGGGCAAGAGTACTTTCCTCCGAACCGTCGGCACCAACGCCGTACTGGCCCTCGCCGGAGCTCCCGTCCGCGCGGCCAGCCTCACCCTTTCCGTACTCTCTCTGGGCGCTTCCATCCGCACGGTCGATTCGCTCGAAGGCGGCGTCTCCCGCTTCATGGCCGAACTCCTCCGCCTCCGCCAGATCCTGGAACTCCCTGCCCCGGCCTTGTTCCTGCTGGACGAGCTCCTCGCCGGCACCAACTCCCACGACCGCGCCATCGGAGCCGCCGGCCTGGTCCGTGCCCTGCTCGCCCGCGCAGCCATCGGCATCGCCACCACTCACGACCTTTCCCTCGCCCGCGTTGCCGACGAACTGGCGCCCCGCGCCATCAACGTCCACTTCGAAGATCGCCTCGAAGCCGGCGCGCTGGTGTTCGATTACCGGATGCGCCCCGGTGTGGTGCAGCGCTCAAATGCGCTCGACCTGATGCGCGCCGTCGGTCTCGACGTCTAAACGGATATGATGTTCGAGTGTTCAAAACACTCGCCCTGCTTGCGCTCGCTACCCTGACAACTCAGGCCCAGTACAACGAACCCTACCGGCCTCAGTACCATTTCTCGCCAAAGACCAACTGGACTAACGACCCCAACGGCCTCGTCTTCTTCGACGGCGAATACCACCTCTTCTACCAGTACAACCCACAAGGTGACACCTGGGGCCATATGAGCTGGGGGCACGCCGTCAGCCCCGACCTCATCCACTGGCAGGAACTCCCCGTCGCGTTACCTGAAGAAAACGGCGTCATGATTTTCACCGGCAGCACGGTCGTCGATGAACACAACACCAGCGGCTTCTGCACAGAGGGCAAGGCCTGCCTCGTAGCCGTCTACACCGGCCACACGCCAAAATCCGGCGCCAGCCCCACCCTCCAGACGCAGAATCTGGCGTGGAGTAATGACCGCGGCCGCACATGGACGAAGTTCGCCGCGAACCCCGTCCTCGACCTGAGAATGAGCGACTTCCGCGATCCCCACGTCTTTTGGCACCCCGGCAGCCGCCGCTGGATTATGGCCGTGGCCCTGCCCGACGAACACAAAATCCTCTTCTATGGCGCGCCCGACCTGAAGCACTGGAGCAAGCTCAGTGAATTTGGCCCTGCCGGAGCCACCTCCGGCCAATGGGAATGCCCCACCCTGGTGGAAGTTCCGGTAGACGGCAGTTCCACGCGCACGCGCTTCGTGCTGAAAATCGGCCTGAATCCCGGCGCGCTGCAGGGCGGCTCCGGCGAACAGTATTTCGTCGGTGCCTTCGACGGCACAAAATTCACCAGTGATAACCCGCCTGCCACCACCCTGTGGACGGACTACGGCAAGGATTGCTACTGCGCTCTGGTCTTCAACGGCCTGCCACGCAACCAGACTCCGGTAATGCTTGGCTGGCTGAATAACTGGCAGTATGCCGCAAAGGTTCCCACCTCGCCCTGGCGCGGCCAGATGACAGTGCCGCGCCAACTCGGTCTCAAAACCACGCCCGCAGGCCTGCGCCTGGTACAGCAACCCGCCGCTGGCCTTTCCAGCCTGAGAGGCGACCGATTTACCTGGAGCGGCCAGAATGTCCAGGAACTCAACACGGCGCTGCAGGCGAAGGCCGGCGACAGTTACGAACTCCAGAGCACAATCACGCTCGGAGACGCGCAAAAGGTTGAGTGGAAACTTCTCGCGGCGGGGAACGCCTGGACCACCGTCGGTTACGACAAAGCCAAAGGCGAACTCTATGTTGATCGGACCCATTCCGGCAATACCGGCTTCAGCAAGGACTTCCCTGCCCGGATCACCGCGCCGCTCCCCGCCCCTGCCACGGGAATCCTGAAACTGAGAATCCTGGTAGACCGCTCCACGGTGGAAGTCTTCGCCCAGGATGGCCTCGTCGCCATGACCGACCTTGCCTACCCCCCGGCCGGAGCGAATAACCTGGAACTCGTCACAGCCGGCCCCGCGCCCCGCCGCGTCGAAGTGGAATTCTGGCCCCTCACTTCCGCGTGGCGGCGGTAACGTACTCCATGGTGGTGACCAGGCCCCGCCAGTAAGGTTTCCGCCCGGTCCGCATCATCCACGCGACCTCCCCTTCGAGCGGCACCATCATGCCGCCGCGCTCCGCGTAGTTTCCAAATCGCCCTTCCCACGCAGCCGACTCGGCTGTTCCGCCCGCCGCCCGCGTCCGCGATTCTGCCCAGGTCGCCGCCACCACGCAGCTTCGCAACCGAAAACGCGCCCGAGGATCAGTGCCAGTCGCATATCTGCCCCCATTCTGGCACTGTCGCTGGCGGAGAATAGGAGCGTGATCAAAGTCCTTCTTTTCGGCGCCAGCGGCATGGCGGGCGGCAGCGTGCTGGAAGCCTGCCTCCTGTCAGATTTCGTGGAAGAAGTGCGAGTCATCGCCCGGCGCCCGATGCCGACTGCGGGCAAAATGAAGGTGATCCTCCACCAGGACTATCTCGACTATTCCGCCATCCCCGAAGCCTTCCGGGACATTGATCTCTGCCTCTTCTGCTTAGGGGTTTCCGTCACACAAACATCAGGCGAAGAAGAGTACCGCCGGATCACGCAGGGCTTCACCCTCGCCGCCGCAAAGATGCTGAAACAACACAGCCCCAACGCGGCATTCCACTACATCAGCGGCCAGGGTACGAGCGCCAAAAGCAGCATGATGTGGGCCAGAGTGAAGGCTGAGACGGAGCAGCAACTGATCGCGCTGAACGGAGCCGTTTGCTTCCGGCCCGCCGCCATAGGAGGCAAGGCCTCAGCGCGTACCCCAGCTTTTATCAAGCTGCTGATTCCGTTCCTCGGAATCCTCAGTCCCTTCCGCAGCCTCTACATCAAAGGCGAGGACCTCGGCCGAGCCATGTTCCAGGCGTATCGGGAAAACCTGAAAAGCCAGATCATCGAGGCCTCCGGAATTCGCGACCTGGCCGACCGGGCAAACTAAGCCAGCAACTCCTTCACCACCACGCCATGCACATCCGTCAATCGGAAGTCCCGGCCCTGATACCGATACGTCAGCTTCGTATGATCCACGCCCAGGCAGCGCATGATCGTGGCGTTCATATCGTGCACGTGAACCGGGTTCTCCGTGATGTTGTAGCTGTAGTCGTCAGTCTCACCATGCAGGACGCCGCCCTTGATGCCACCACCTGCCATCCAGACCGTAAAGCACCGCGGGTGGTGGTCCCGGCCATAATTCTCCGGCGAGAGATTCCCCTGGCAGTACACCGTGCGGCCAAATTCACCGCCCCAGATCACCAGCGTTTCATCCAGCATGCCGCGCTGTTTCAGGTCCGTAATCAGTGCCGCCGAAGCCTGGTCGGTATCCATACACTGCCCCGGCAACTGGCGCGGAACACCTTCATGGTGGTCCCAGCCCATGTGATAAAGCTGGATAAACCGGCTGCCCCGCTCCGCCAAACGACGCGCCAAAACGCAGTTCGCCGCGTACGTTCCAGGCTTGCGCGCATCCGGTCCATACAGATCAAAAGTCGATTGCGGTTCCTTCGACAAATCCGTCAGTTCCGGCACCGAAGTCTGCATCCGGTACGCCATTTCGTACTGGCGAATCCGCGTCACAATTTCCGGGTCCCCAAACTCCTTCAGGTTCACTTCATTCATCTGCCGGATGTCGTCCAGCATGGAACGGCGGACCTTCGCGTCCACCCCTGCGGGATTCGACAAATACAGCACCGGATCACCATCCGACCGAAACTTCACACCCTGATACGCGGTCGGCAGAAACCCGCTGCCCCACAGCCGGTCATACAAGGGCTGGTCCACCTTGCGCCCCGTCCCGCGCGAAATCATCACCACAAAGGCGGGTAAATCGTCAGTCTCGCAACCAAGCCCGTAACTCACCCACGAACCCATGCACGGCCGCCCCGCAACCTGACTGCCGGTCTGAATAAACGTGATAGCCGGATCGTGGTTGATCGCCTCCGTGAACAGGCTCTTCACCACCGCGATTTCATCGACGACCTTCGCCGTATGCGGCAGCAATTCGCTGAGCCAGACACCGGCCTTCCCATGCTGCGAAAACTTGTACATGGACGGCGCAACCGGGAACTTCTTCTGGCCCGACGTCATGCCCGTCAGCCGCTGTCCCTGGCGAATCGAATCCGGCAACTCTTCGGCGAAGCGCTTCGTCAGCCCTGGCTTGTAGTCGAACAGATCCATCTGTGAAGGCGCCCCGGACTGGTGCAGGTAGATCACCCTCTTCGCCTTCGCCGGGAAGTTCGGGAACCCGGGCAGGCCTTTCGCCGCAAATGCCGACGGAGCCAGAATCGATCCAAGCGCCGCCGCTCCAATCCCCGTCGCGGTGCGGCCAAACAACTGCCGCCGCGTCATCATCAACTGGTGTTCACGTAGCGGATTCATTGGCGCGTAATCACCTCATCCAGGTTCAGCATCACCGACGCGACAGTCGTGTAAGCCGCCAGTTCCGCTTCGTCCAGCGTCTTGTTACGAGGCGCTTCCCCAGCGGCAAGTAACTTGCTCGCCGCGGCTTTGTCAGCCCGGTACTGCACCAGGCGCTTACTCAGACCCTGCTCCAGGATCTTCAGTTCCGCCGGACTCGCAGTGCGCGAGGTTGCCACACGGAAAGCCCAGCCCAGGCGCTGCGCGGGCGTCTTGCCGCCTTCCAGCATCATGCGTTCGGCCAGCTTGCGCGAGGTCTCGATATACATTTCGTCGTTGAGTAGCGCCAGCGCCTGCAAAGGCGTGGAACTAGCCCCGCGCTTCACCACGCAGAACTCGCGAGTCGGCGCGTCGAACACCATCAGGGAAGGTGGCGGCACGGTCCGTTTCCAGTACGAATACAGGCTGCGTCGCCATAAGTCATCGCCCTTCGAACGTTCGTACAGCTTGCGTCCCGGGAACGCCGAAAGCTGTTCCCACAAACCTTCCGGCTGATATGTCTTCACCGCAATGCCGCCCATCTTTGTATTGAGCAGACCAGACACTGACAACGCCTGATCCCGAATCATTTCCGCCGCCAGACGAGTCCGCGGACCACGGGCCAGCAAACGATTCTCCGGATCCCGCTCCCGCATCTCGGCCGTCGCGGCCGATTGCTGCCGATACGTGGCTGACATCACCATCAGCTTCTGGATCGCCTTCACGTCCCAGCCATTCTGCAGGAACTCCGTCGCCAGGTAGTCCAGCAGTTCCGGGTGTGTCGGCGCTTCGCCCTGCGAGCCGAAATCTTCCGCAGTCTTCACGATCCCCGTGCCCAGGAACGTCTGCCAGTAGCGATTCACCGCGACCCGCGCGGGCAGAGGATTCGAAGGGTCCACCACCCACTTCGCCAGCGTCAGCCGGTTCAGCGGCGCGCCCTCAGGCAAAGGTGGCAGGAAGGCGGGGACAGCAGGCGTCACCTGATCGCTGGGCTTGTCATAAGCGCCGCGAGCCAGAACGAATGTCTCGCGCGGCTTGTCCATCTCCGACATCACCATCGTCGAAGGGATCTTGTTTTCAATCGTGCGCCGTTCGGAGTCCAGTTTCAGAACCACTTCGTTCGCCACGCGGCGATCATGCGGATGCGGAGTAAAGTACTTGCGGACTGCGGGATCTTCAGGCGTCGTCTGCAACAGCGTCGCAATGTTTTCCGGCACCACTTCCGGATATTCCGAATCGGTCACCGAAACACGGAAACGCCCCACCGGCGAGCCTTCGTATTCACTGCCGATACGGAAACGGAATTTGCCACCATCGGTGAAGCGGGCCGTTTCGATCACGGCATAGTGCGGCTTGTTCATCTCGGGCTGGATACCCCACCCGCGCCGCAACTGCTCCTGCGGACGAACCACCAGGTCCAGTTCCGATTCTTCAGACTTAAAGTCGGCGGTGATGCGTGTAAGGTCAACTTTTTTCTCGCCTGAGCGAACTTCAAACAGCGTGACCACGCCCTTGCCATCCACCCCGCGCCCCGACCCGCCACCGGGCAGCGAAGCATCGGGAATCAGTTCCAGACGGAACGCCGTGATCCCCTTCATTGCGGTCTCGGCGGTGAATTCGTAGATAGCAGTGGGCGGCGCAGCGCCGCCGGCGATAACGGACCCATCCGGCAGCCCTTTCAGGGTGACGCCACCGTCAGCCTTCAGTTCTGCGGGCTGCAAAACCTGCCACTGTGGAGCGGCCCACGCAACTGCTTTGCCTGCCAGCGTTTTCTCCAGCGCAGCCAGTTGCTCCTTCGCCGCTGCAACTTCTTTCTCTTTCGCCGCTAACTGAGCTTCCAGTTCCGGAGCGGGTAACCGCAGGAATGGCTTGAAATTGCCACGGGCATCGCGAGTTCCGCCATTTCCCATCTCTTCCACAGAGTTGAAGAAGGCGAACAGGCTGTAGAAATTCCTGGTCGGGATCGGGTCGTACTTGTGGTCGTGGCAGCGCGCGCAACCCACCGTCAGGCCCAGCCAAACCGTGCCAAAAGTGCTAACGCGGTCCACCAGATTCTCCGCGTGGAACTCTTCCGCAATACTGCCGGTCTCGGAGTTGATGCGGTGATTGCGCTGGAAACCAGTGGCAATCTTCTGGTCCACAGTGGCATTGGGCAGCAGATCCCCGGCCAGTTGCTCAACCGTGAACTGGTTGTAGGGCATGTTGCGATTGAAGGCATTCACCACCCAGTCGCGCCACGGCCACATCTCTTTTTCGGGATCGGTCTGGTACCCGTGCGTGTCGGCGTACCGTGCCGCATCCAGCCAATCGACCGCCATCCGTTCGCCATAGCGAGGCGATGCCAGGAGGCGATCAACCTGTTTTTCATAGGCGTTCGGGGTTTTGTCCGCCAAAAATACGTCAAGTTCCGCAGGTGTAGGCGGCAGACCGGTCAGATCGAACGTCAGGCGCCGCAGCAAACGAGCCCGATCCGCTTCCTTTGAAGGCGCCAGGCCCTCTTTTTCCAGGCGCGCCAGAACAAAGCTGTCGATGGGATTCCTCACCCAGCTCTGGTTCTTGACCGAAGGCGTCGCGGGACGAACCGGAGGCGTGAAACTCCAGTGCGACTGCCATTTCGCCCCCTGCTCGATCCACGCCCGAACGGTAGCGACCTCTTTTTCCGTCAGCGGCTTACGATCCGAATAGGGAGGAGGCATCCGCCGGGCCGGATTATCCGGAGCAATCCGCGTCAGAATCTTCGCCGCCCCCACGCCACCGGACAAAACACGCCGGGCGCTGTCTTCGATATCCAGCCGAAGACCAGCCTTGGGATTCTCCCCGGGGCCGTGGCACGAAAAGCAGCGGTCCGAAAGAATCGGCCGAACATCCCTGCCGTAGTCTACCGGTGCCGCAGCCGAGGCGGACATCACAACGAGGCCTGCAACTAAGAAATTTCGCATGGTATCCCTATTGAAATCATATGCCAGAAGACACCGCTGGGCGGGGCGTCCGCCGTACAAGCGACCGCCCCGCCCGATTCATTTTTAGCTCCGTCTAGAACCGAAGCCGAATCGTCAATGCCGCGTGGCGCGCCTGCACCGCCGCCGACGTAATCGTGCCAAACGTCGTCGAAGTGTAGGCCGACAAACTGGTCGGGTTGGTGCACTGGCCATTGGACGCGGCGCAATTAATCGCCAGCCCCGTAGCCGGATTACCCGGGTTGAAGTGGTTAAAGACGTTGAACGCCTCAGCCTTAAAGCTCAGCGTCAGGGGATGCTCCCGAACGGGAATCACCACGTCCTTCTGCAGCGCCATGTCGAAGTTCATCACGCCCGGCCCGTAGGTCATGGTTGGTTGCGCGTTACCGATGCCGTAGGAAGTGGCCGACGGCAGCACGAAGCTGGCGGGATTGAACGGATACCACAGCCGCTTGTCGGCCGCCGCCAGACTGGCGTTCGTCCCCGTGTAAGTGGAAGCCGGTGTCGCGCCATCTGCCAGCCACAAATTGCCGTTCTGCTGGCAACGGAACGGGAAGCCACCGGTGGGAGTCCCGGTCCAGTAGCCGATGGGAGCGCCATTCGCCGAACACCCGATCGCCAGCGCCTGGCCATAGAAGAAGGTCCCGATGCCCGACCAGTGCCAGCCATCGAACACCTGCTTTGCGACAACGTTGTTCTTCACAAACTTCGCCAAACTCGGGATGTCATAGCCCCAGTTGATGTTCACCGCATGCGGCCGGTTCGACGTTACATTTTTCAGAAGCTGATCATCTACCCATTGGTTTCGGTTGTAAGTGATGGTCTTCGACCAAGTATAGTTACCGCCGAACTGGAAGCGCTTCGAGAAGCGCCGATTAATCGCAAGCTGAAGAGCGTTGTAGTTGGACGCGCCGTCCTGTGTGTACATCTGGATGGCGCCCCAGCCGCGATACCCACCCGACAGCGCGCGGATCAGGTTGGTCGAATAGAAACCGCCCGTTCCACCGCTGCCGCTGGTCGGATCGAGGTACTTTGGATTGGCCCCGCCAGCCGGTGACCAGATCGTGTAGGGCTTCACCGCGTTGAAGTCGATACGGCCCTGGTTGAACTGGTTGTGCGCCACGTTGCCCACATAGGTGGCATCGATCACAAAGCCCATGCCCAGATCGCGCTGGATTCCAAACGACCAGTTATAAGTGGCTGGCGGCTTGTAATCGAGCGACCCGCCTGTCGTGTTCTGGGGCGTATAAACCACCGGAGAGCCGATCAAACTATTGATCGAAGTGTTCAGAATCAGCGGCGCCTGATAAATCGGAGGGGCTGCCAGCGGGCCTACACCTTGTCCTGTGGCGCCGATGGTGGCGACACCAAAAGCGCGACCGTAGAAGATACCGAACCCGGTGCGAAGCGCCGTCTTCCCGTCACCAAAAACATCCCATGCCAGACCAATACGCGGAGCATACTGGAGCGGCGGGTTATTAAACAGCATCCGGTCCTTTTGGATGATGCCCGAGAACGGAAGCGTGCTGGCACTAAAGGAAGAAGGATCAAAGGTCCCCTGCTGCGCATACGGAAATACCTTGCCGTTGGCAGGATTGATGGAAGCTTTGTTTGCAACCGGGCAACTAACGCTGCCACCCACCGGAACGGTGCAATAAGGGTACAGCAACTGGCCAGCTTTCGAATCGCTGTAAGCTGCTTTGTCAAATACCCCCAACGTCGCACTAGCCGAACTGATGGTACCAAGGAACTGGAATCGCAAACCGTAATCGAGCGTCAGGCGACGGTTTAGTTTCCAGGTATCCTGCAGAAACCACTCCGTCTGGCGATAGCGGGCATGCTCAATATTCCGGCGGTTGTCTTCGCCGTAACCGTAAGCATTTCCAGTCAGCGCGTTCGAGAACGGACTACCCGTATCCACCGGGTTCCCCAGATCCGATCCAAAGTAGTAAGTTCCTGCCGTGTTGTACGTGGTGTATGAGCTCACGTTACGCGCCGAAGACTCAAAATAGAAACCGGCCTTCAACGTGTGCGCTCCCCGGATCCACGTCAGGTTGTCGACAATGTTGTGCGATTCGTCGGTGCCGTCGAAAGGCCAGCGGCTGTCAAAGCCAAACTGCGGAAGGTTCGGAATCCCCAGCGGCGATGACTGCGCGCTGAAACCGGGGGCCAGACCAAAGTTCACCTGGGGCAACAGGTTCAGCGTATTCGCGCCAAACAGATTCGGCAGCTTGATCGCGTTTCCGTTCGCATCCTTCAGGGGAAGCTGGCTGGCCGCAAAGAGAGTGTCTTCCGTGGGGCTGTTCCCCTGATGCGCCCGGTTGATGCCCAGCGTCATTTCGTTGATCAGGTTCGAACGGAATGTGTGAATATAGGTCGCGGCCGCGCCCGCAGAAGGAATGTGATAGCTGTGGGGAAACTGGCCCCAGCCATCGCCCAGCGCACCCAGTATGGCGCCGTAGCCCGACTGGTCCTGATAATCCTGTAACAGGCGGACGAACATCGTGTCGTTCGACGATATGTTGTAATCCACGCGCAGAATCTTGTCTTCGCGGGGCTGCGTATTGGTGCCCTGGAACTGGAAGTTATACTGCCGCTGACCCGTCACGTCCGGAAAGTTCGGAAGCGGGAAGCGGTTCAGGAACGCGAGCCCAATGTTGCTGATCCGGCTCGCCGGCACCTTGTTACCCGTGAAGCAACCCGTGCCGCCCGCCGCCGAGCAGGCCGCTCCTGAGTTTGGGTCTCGAATTAAGATCGGCGTGCCATTGGTATTTACTGACTGCGAGAAATCCCCCGTGCGTTCCAGCGCGGTCGGCATAGTGTAACGGTTTGGCCCCGCAATGCCGTGGTTTGCCAGGTAGTCGTACGAGAAGAAGAAGAACAGGCGGTTCCGGTCTTTGTTGAAGCGCGTCCCAGGAATCAGCAGCGGGCCACCGATGGTGCCGCCGGGGTTTTGAAAACGATAGCGGGGCTTCACCACGTTCAGGCGATTATTGAACCATTCGTTCGCATCCAGTGATTCGTGGCGCCAGTCGTAGTATGCGGTTCCGTGGTACTTGCTGGAACCGTTCTTGATGGTGATGTTCAGCTGGCCACCGTTGCGCGCGCCGTATTCGGCATTGAAGTTCGAGACCAGCAGCTTGATCTCGCCAACCGCGTCAATGCTGGGCGCAATGTAGCCGTTGATGCTGGGGGCACCACTGTCCTGGCTGACGATGCCATCCAGCGTCACCACCACCTGGCCCATCTGACCACCGTTGATCGTCGGCGTGTTGCCGCCCCACCCGCGCGAGTCATGATTGCCGAGATCCTGCACACCTGGCAGGGCCTTCAGGACCGCCATGAAGTCTCGCCCGCGAACCGGAGTGTCTGCAATCTGCGTCAGGTTGACGTTCTGCGCCCGATCGGAACTGTTCGTCGCCACGTGCGCCGCTTCCGACTGGACTTCAATCGAAGTTGCCACGTCGCCCACTGTAAGCCGGAGCGTGTGGAGATCGACGCGCTCCTGAGCGCTGACCGTGACGTTCTGCTCGGATGCCTTGAAGCCGGTCTGGGTGACTCGCACACTATAGGATCCGGGAATCAGACTGCTGAACTCGAAAGCGCCCGAGGAACTTGTTGTGAAGTCGCGGGTCTGCTTCGAAATACTGTTGGTGAGTTGAACTTTAGCCCCGGCAACGACTGCGCCTGCCGGGTCTGCCACTGTGCCCGTTACCGATCCGGTAACGGACTGAGCACTCATCACGGAAGCAAAGGCAAGCAGCCCTGCTCCCCATACGAGAGCAAACTTTACTGTTCTCATCAAGACTCTCCTCTGTTGGACCGTACGACGGCGTTCATCGACTATGCGCTTATGCACACTGATTGTTCAAGGGGAAAAGACAAGGTGACTACAAATTGCGCATATCGCAATACTGCGGATCACCAAATGCCTGATAAAGTTAACTTCCATCGGAGCAGGCAGCGGACGCGAACAAGCGTATAATTGCGATAATCGCAATGCAGACACCTTACAAACTGGAGACGGTATCCCGCGCCTGTGCCGTTTTGCGTCTGTTCCAGGATGATCGCCACGACCTGACTCTCGCCGAAGTAACAGAAATGGCGGGAATCGAGAAGACGATCGCTTTTCGGATTCTCCACACCCTCGAAACTTCGGGGTTCCTCCGGCGTGTGGACGGGCACCGGTACCGGACCAATCTCACGATCCGGAACCAGCGGGTTTTTCGGATCGGTTACGCCGCTCAGGCATCCAATACCCCGTTTTCCGACGCCGTTACCCGGGGCATCCGTGCGGCGGCTGCGAAGCACGAGTTCGATCTGGTCGAACTCGACAACCATTACAGCGCCCGTTCCGCCATTCGGAACGCCGAAACGCTCATCGCGGACCGGGTGGATCTGGCTATCGAATTCCAGACCTACGAGAGACTCGCGCCCCGCATCGGGGCGGGGTTTACCGAGGCAGGCATCCCACTGATCGCCATTGACATTCCACACCCCGGCGCGACTTTTTTCGGCATCGACAATTTCCGCGTCGGCCAGCTGATTGGGCACACTCTCGTGCGCGCCGCCACGTCGCTCTGGCACGGGGAAGTGGACGAGATCGTATTGCTCGAAGAAGCTGCCGCCGGTTCCCTTCCCCGCCTGCGTCTCGCAGGAGCCGAGCGGACGATTCGCGAAGCCCTGCCCGGCGCTGGACGCACCGTTCATCTGAACACCAGAGGGGACTTCGAGACCGCACAGAATGCCGTCCGCCGGCACTTGCGAAACACCGCGGCAAAAAGGACGCTGCTGGCGTCCATCAATGACCCCACCATCCTGGGCGCACTCCGCGCCTTTCAGGAAGCTGGCCGCCAACACCTGTGCGCAGCGGTTGGCGTCGGCGCCGTACCAGAAGCGAGGGAGGAGATTCGCAGGACCGACAGCCGCCTGATCGGCTCTGTCGCCGTATTTCCGGAGAGGTACGGGCAAGCCATCATGGAAATTGCCCATGACATCGTGCACGGGCGGAAAGTCCCTCCCGCTCACTACGCGGAACACGAATTGATTACCGCGCAGAATATCAACTCCGTGTACGCCGCCGATTTCCTCGTCGGCCCGGTCCTCCTCGGACGAGGCTAACCTCGCCAGCGGACGCCGAGGTCGAGAACTTTCTTGCAGTAGTCGAGGCTTTGTTCCATGTGGGCCATTTGCTGGGTTTTCAGGGCGTCCATGTATTTGTCGCGGACTTCGGGGAGGTCGGCCATCAGGTGGGCTCTATTCCACGGGCGGCCTCGTTTGGCCAGCGCCAGGAATCGGGCGAAATCGCGGGAGCGGGCCTGCGGGAACCACTTCGTCCAGAATTCCTCCCCATAGACTGGCAGCACGACCGGGGGACGGGCGGTGATCGGCTTGCAGTAAATATAGACGTCCTTCGGGATTAGCTCCGACGCCCGCGCCACAATGGCCTTGAAGTCGATGGTGCCTTCCCCGAGGGGGACCCACTGAATCGCGATGCCTTCGGGATGTTCGTAAACGACGGAATCCCGGAGATGGAAGCTCACGGCGAGGGGACCGAGTTCTTCCACCGTCGTCATCGGGTCTTCCGCCACAAAGACGGGGTTGCCGGTATCGAGGTACGAGCCGACGAATTCCTTGCCTGCCGTCTCGATCACCTGCCTCGTACGCCAGGCCTGCACGTCTTTGTGGTTTTCGAGGCCGATCTTGAGCCCCGCGTCCATGGCCTCGGTGCGGGCGGCGCGGAGGATCTGAACCGCGATTTCGAGTTGCTGCTCGATGGGCCCTTCCGGCATGGCATAGCGGTCACTCGCCATCAGCGTCCGCACCATCGACGCCCCCATGCCCCGGGCTCTTGCGATGTTCTTCTTGAGCGTCGCGATCGACTGCGGGATCCCTTCTTTGGTCTTCGGCAGGAGCGCCGCGCCTCCGGTTTCGATGTGGAGGTTGGCGTCCTTCGTCCACGTGCGAACTTCGCCCCAGTGCTTCGGCTCCATTACGCCGGGGTCGAGCGAGTCCTGTAGAAAGATGGCATCGAGTTTGTGCTGCGCGACCCAGTCGATGAGTTGGCGGTCGTTCATCTGCCAGAAACGAAGGCAATAGGTGTTGATGCCGAGCTGCCATTTACGGGTTGAGGCAGCGGCCAGTGCGACGGGCGCGGCGAGCGCTGTGCCAAGAAAGTTGCGACGGGTGATCACGTGCTCTATCATAACTGCGAAATGAGCGCCATCACTCTAAAAGTCAACGGCCAGACCCATCAGGTCGATATTGACCCGGCCACACCTCTGCTTTACGCCCTCAGCGATGACCTGGGGCTGCGCGGGCCGAAGTTCGGCTGCGGGCTGGGCCAGTGCGGAGCCTGCACCGTGATCGTGCGGGGTGAAGCGATCCGGTCCTGCGTGATTCCGGTTGCGTCGGTGGCAGGCGTGGAGATTACGACTCTCGAAGGAATCGGGACTCCGGAGCATCCGCATCCTTTGCAGGCGGCGATCATCGAGTTGCAGGCCGCGCAGTGCGGTTACTGCATGAGCGGGGTCATCCTTTCTGCCAAGGCGCTTCTGGATAAGAAGCCGAAGGCGCAGAAGCCCGAGATTGAGCGGGCCCTGCAGGGTATCCTCTGCCGTTGCTTCACGAACGCCCGCATCGTCAAGGCGATTGAGAAGGTTCGCTCCACTGGAGAAGGCAAGTGAACCGGCGGACCTTCTTAGCGGCTGCGGGGGTAATGTTCGTCGAGTTCCCCTCCTTTGGTCAGGTACCGGGCTCGCCTTCCATGAAGGCACTGGATTCCTGGGTCGCCATCGGCGCGGATGGCACGGTTACGGCTTACAGCGGTAAAGAAGAGCTGGGCCAGGGTATCTTCACGGCGCAGGCGCAGTTGGTGGCCGAAGAACTGTGTGTGCCCTTCGCCAAAGTGAATCTGATCACCTGCGACACGGCGCTGACACCCGACCAGGCCCATACTTCGGGGAGCCAGTCGCACCCGGCGAACTTCAACCATGGCAATCTGGCGCTGGCATGCGCGACGGCCCGGGAGGCCCTGATCCGGTTGGCTTCGGCCAAGCTCGGTGTCCCGGTCTCCGAGTTGAGCGCCGTCAACGGCGAGGTTCGTTCAGCGTCAAAGAAGATTGGCTACGGCGAACTGCTTGGGGGCCAGAAGTTCAATCTGACGCTCGACCCGAACGCCAAACGCCGCGATCCGAAGACATGGACCGTCCTGGGCAAGCCGATCCCGCGTACCGATATCCCCGATATCGTGACGGGGCGGTTTGAGTTCGTCCAGAACGTCCGGGTACCCGGGATGCTGCATGGCCGGGTGGTCCGTCCGCCTTCTCCGGGGGCGAAGCTGGCCTCGGTGGATGGCACCTCCATCTCCGGGATGCCTGGAGTGGTGAAGATCGTCACGAAGAAGGACTTCGTCGGGGTGGTGGCCGAGAAGCCGTGGCAGGCCATTCAGGCCGCTCAAAAACTCAAGGTCAACTGGACTCCGGGGCCGGCGCTACCGCCTTTCGCGGGCTTCGCCGACCACCTGAAGAAGCAGCAGCCGACTCGCGATACCCGCCTTCTGGATTCGGGCGATGTGGACCAGAAACTGGCTTCCGCCGCGACGGTGATGAAGGGCAATTACTACCATCCGTACCAGATGCACGGGTCAGTGGGCGGCTCCTGCGCCGTGGCCGATGTGCAGGGCGATAAAGCGACCATCTGGTCCGGGACACAGGGTGTTTGGTACCAGAAATCGGCCTGCGCCACCTTGCTGGGGCTGAAGCCCGCCGACGTCCACGTCATCTTCCGCCGGGGTTCAGGCTGCTACGGCCTGAACGGGGCGGATACGGTTACATACGACGCTGCGGTGATGTCCCAGGCAGTGGGGAAACCGGTCCGGGTGCAACTGAGCCGCGCCGATGAGATGGCGTGGGAGAACTTTGGCCACGCGTACGCACTGGAAGAACGGGTGGGGCTGGACGCCCAGGGCAACATCATCGCCTGGGACCACGAAAGCTGGTCTCCGACGCTGGGGAACCGTCCGGGGCCGAGCACTCCCGGAAATGTGGTCACCGGGACGCTGCTGGGATACGCACCGGAGCCGTTCGTACCTCGTTCGCCCTCACCAGCGGCTGGCGCTTTCAACAACAACAGCAACGGGATTCCGTCCTATGCCGGGGCCGGATGCGGCAACGTGAAGTCGGTCCGGGTTCTGGTGCATAACGTCCGGTCGGCGTTCTTCACCGGGCCTTTGCGGTCACCAGCGCGGCTGCAGAACACGTTTGCCCACGAGTGCTTTATGGACGAGATCGCGGCAAGGTTGAAGGCGGATCCTTTGGAGTACCGACTGCGGCATTTGAGCTTCTTCCGGTTGCGGGATGCGCTGACGGAAGTGGCCAAAGCGGCGAACTGGCAGAAGCGGCCTTCACCGAACCCGAAACGGCCGAAGACCGGGATGGCACCGGGGCGCGGGATTGCAGTGGTCGCCTATGAGGGCGACAACGGGTATGCGGCGCTGGTGGCGGAGATCGAAGTGGATCTGGCAACGGGGCGCATTGTCACCAAGCGGATCGTGGTCAGTAATGACAGCGGGCCGATTTCGAATCCGGACGGGATGAAGAACCAGATTGAAGGCGGCGCGCTGCAGGGTCTGAGCCGGGCGCTGGGCGAGGAGGTCACCTGGGATGAGACGAAGGTGACTTCGGTGCACTGGGGCAACTACCGGAGTCTGACGCTGGGTATGCAGACGCCAGTGATCGAATCGGTGCTGATTAACCGGCCTGAGGAGGAAGCGTGCGGGTCGGGTGAAACCTCCATTACGCTGATTCAGGCGGCGATCGGCAATGCCATTTTTGACGCGACAGGGGCCCGACTGCGGGAAGCTCCGTTCACCCCAGCAAGGGTTTTGGCGGCCATCAAGGCTTCGTCTTAGATTCGGGGCACTGTAACCCCCTTTTTCGCGGCGGCTTCCAGGAACTCGTTGACGCTGTAATAGGTGTCTCCGGTGTACAGATAGCCCTTGTCTTCGACGAGGTGGACCCAGTTTTTGGACCAGGAATCACCGGAGGCCTTCATGTGCCGGGTTAGCATGCGGTCCAGCGGTGCGACCAGCGCTTTATCGTCTGCCAGGTTCTTTAGCTGGTACGGGTCTTTTTCGTTGTCGAAGAGGACCCAGGGCTTGTCCTCGAAGCGGGCGTAGGTGTAGCGGGCGGTGCGGACTCCTCGCCAGCCTCGTTCGGTTTCGTCACCCTTATAGGGGCCGAAGATCTGCATGAAGACGGAGTCGGGGGCTGGGCCTTTGCCTGTGGTGATGGTTTTGGACAGGTCCTGACCCTGCATGGTGGCGGGGGGCTTGACGCCGCACCAGGAGAGGACAGTGGGGGCGAAGCTGATGTGGCTGAAGAGTAGATCGCTGGTTTGGCCGGGCTTGATTTTGGCGGGCCAGCGGATAATGCCGGGAACTCGGATAGATTCTTCCCACGGTTTCCGTTTTAAGCGCTGGCCGTGGGAGCCGAGCATATCTCCATGGTCGGAGGAGACGATAAAGATGGTGTTTTCGGTGAGGCCGAGCTGGTCGAGTTTCGCCATCATGCGGCCCAGTTGCTCATCGACGGCGTTGACCATGCCATAGTACTCGGCGAGACCGGCGCGGCCTGGGGAGCGGGGGCCTTCCTCATAATTCGGGCGGAGCTGGAGTTTTTCGGCGTCGAATTTGGCTCGGTTTTCGGGCGGGGCCTTGTAGGGATCGTGCGGCGGGCCCATCTGAACGGTCAGGAAGAAGGGGCGGTGGTCGGATTTGGTGGCGTCGAGGAATTCGAGGGCGAGATCGGTCCAGCCCTCGGCCTCGAACTTCTGCATGGGGATGGGTTCGGGCGAGTCCCGGAAGTACTGGGTGTTGAAGTGGGCGTGGCTGCACTCGTTGGCGGCCCAAAATTCGAAACCGTGGCGACGCGGGCCGGGTGGAATGAAGCCGGGCAGGCGCTGGCCACCGTCAAGGTGCCATTTGCCGATGAAGCCGGTCCGGTAACCGGCTTTTGACAGGAGTGCGGGGACGGTGACCTGGGATTCACGGAGGCGGAGGTCATTGGCGGTCATGCCGTTTTCGCTGGCGTACTTGCCGGTGAGGAGGATGGCGCGGGCCGGGCAGCAGACGGGAGTATTGGCGATGGTGTTCTTCAGCAGGATGCCCTGAGAGGCTAAACGGTCGAAATTGGGGGTAATCGCATCTTTGTCGCCCATGCAGCCGAGAGCCTGGGCTCGGAGCTGGTCGGGGAGGAGGAAGACGATGTTGGGGCGGGTGGACTGGGCTGCCGGAAGGAGCGCGGCGGTGGTGGCAAGGAAGGCGCGACGATTCATCACGCTGAATTGTACTCTTTGCCGCGGAACGTTGTTATACTTTGCAAGGTTATACTGGCCGGGGACCAAACTATGCGAACTATTAACGTGTCCGTGAACGGGACGAAGCATTCCCACGAAGTGGAGCCGCGGATGCTCCTGATCCATTACCTTCGCGAGGTAATCGGACTGACTGGAACACATATGGGCTGCGAGACCTCTCTCTGCGGCGCCTGCACGATTGAAGTGAACGGCAAAGCGGTGAAAAGCTGCACGATGTTCGCCGTTCAGGCCGACGGGGCGGAGATTCTGACGATTGAGGGTTTGGCGGCTCCCGATGGCACGCTGCACCCGATCCAGGACGCCTTCTGGACGGAACATGCTCTGCAGTGCGGCTTCTGCACGCCGGGCATGATCATGATTACCAAGCAGATTCTGGAGCGGAACCCGAATCCGACCGAGCACGAAATTCGCGAGGGTCTGGACGGTAACCTGTGCCGCTGCACGGGATATCAGCATATTGTGAACGCGGTTCGGACCGCATCTTTGCACAGGGACGCTCTCGCGTCCCTTCCGAAAGCGGGGGCTTAAAACACCATGTCGACCACCGTTACGAAACTCGAAAAACTGGTTGGGAAGCGCATTAAGCGCAAAGAAGATCCGCGGCTGATTACCGGCACCGCCACTTACGTGGAGGACGTGAAGCTGCCGGATATGTACCACGCGGCGATTCTGCGGAGTCCGCACGGCGCGGCGAATATCAAGTCGATTGACATCTCGAAGGCTCAGGCGCTGCCGGGGGTAGTGGCGGTGTACACGGGCGCGGACATTCTGGGTGTCGGGTCTGTGGTTTGCGCGGCCGATCTGCCGGGTCTGCGGAGACCGGTGCACCATATTCTGGCGCAGGACCGGACCTATTTTGTGGGCCACGCGGTGGCCGTGGTGGTGGCGAAAGACAGGTACATTGCCGCTGATGGCGTGGATCTGATCGAAGTGGACTGGGAACCGACGCAGGCGGTTACGGACCCTGAAAAAGCTCTGGCGGCAGGCGCTCCGGCGGTACATCCGGAATGGCCTGACAACACAGCGTTCGTGCACAACCAGGAAGGCGGCGATATGGCGCAGGCCTTCGCGGACGCCGAAGTGGTGGTGAGGCAGCGGATTGTGAGTCAGCGGCTGATTCCGAACGCGATGGAAACGCGCGGCGTCGTCGCCGATTGGAAGCAGGCCGACAAGTCGATGACCATCTGGACTTCGACGCAGATTCCTCACCTGGCACGGTCGATTCTGGCGGGGCAGCTGGGGCTGGATGAGAACCGGGTTCGGCTGATTGCTCCGGAAGTGGGCGGCGGCTTTGGTTCGAAGCTGAACGTTTATCCGGAAGAAGCGTTGATGGGCTTTGTGTCGATGAAGCTGCACAAGCCGGTGAAGTGGATTGAGTCGCGGCGGGAGAATTTCCAGACGACGATCCATGGGCGCGGGCACGTGGATTATCTGGAGATCGCGGCCATGCGGGACGGCACGATTCTGGGGCTGAAGCTGAAGCTGATACAGGATCTGGGCTCGTACCTGCAGTTGTTGACGCCGGCGATTCCGACGCTTTCGGTGCTGATGATGCCGGGGCTGTACAAGTTCCGCAATATCAGCGCGCAGGTGATTGGGGTGTTTACGAACGCAGTGCCGACGGATGCTTATCGCGGCGCGGGACGTCCGGAAGCGACGCACGGTATTGAACGCATGGTGGACATGCTGGCGGCGGAACTCGGGATGGATCCTGTGGAGATCCGGCTGAAGAACTTCGCGGGCAAGGACGATTTTCCGTTCCTGACGGCGGCGGGGCTGACGTACGACTCGGGCGATTACGCGGCGACGCTGGATAAAGCGCTGGAGATGATCGATTACAAGGGTCTGCGGGCGCAGCAGGCGCAGGCCAGAGCCGAGGGTCGGCTGATGGGGATCGGGATCTCGACGTACGGCGAGTTGTGCGGTTTCGGGCCCTCGCCGGCGACACCGGCAGGTGGCTGGGAATCGGCGACCGTGAAGGTGGAGCCTTCGGGCAAAGTGACGGTGATGACCGGCTGTTCGCCGCACGGGCAGGGCCAGGAAACGGCCTTCGCGCAGATTGCGGCGGATGAGCTGGGAGTTCCGATGGATGACGTGATTGTGCTGCACGGCGACACGTCGATTGTGCAGTACGGGATCGGCACGTTCGGCAGCCGGAACACGGCGGTTGGCGGCGCGGCGCTGCACTACGCGCTGCAGGATATCCGGGACAAGGCGAAGAGGTTTGGTGCCAAGATGCTGGGCGTGGAGGACGGCGATGTTGTGCTGGCCGACGGGCACTGTACGGCGAGTAACGGGACTTCGGTGACGTTCCAGCAGATTGCGGCGGCGGCATATCGCGGCATCGTGATTCCGACGGGTTCGGAGCCGGGGCTGGTGGCGACGCGGTTCTGGGAACCCTCGAACTTCGCATATCCTTACGGCGCGCACATTATTGTGAGCGAAGTGGATGCCGAGACGGGGCAGATTGAGATTAAGCGCTATCTGGCGGTTGACGACATCGGCAACATAATTAACCCGTTGCTGGTGGACGGGCAGTTGCATGGCGGCGTGGCGCAGGGTCTGGGCCAGGCGCTGTGGGAGCACGGTATTTACGACGACAACGGGCAGCTGGTGTCGGGGACGTTCATGGATTATGCCATGCCCCGGGCGCGTATGATGCCGTGGGTGGAGAGCGCGCATACGGTGACTCCGTCGCCCGTGAATCCGCTGGGCGCGAAGGGCGTGGGGGAAGCCGGGACGATTGGCTCGACGCCCGCGATGGTGAACTCGGTGGTGGACGCGCTGGCTCCGCTGGGAGTTCGCCACATTGATATGCCGATGACGGCAGGAAAAATCTGGAAGCTGATTCAGGACAGCTCTATTCAGGAGAAGAAGGCATGATTGCGAATTCATTTGAATACTCCGCGCCGGGGTCTCTGAAAGAAGCTTTGGCGCTGCTGGCGGAGGGCGCGAAGCCGCTGGCCGGCGGGATGAGTTTGATCCCGATGATGAAGCTGCGGCTGGCGAATCCGGAGCATCTGGTGGACATTGGCCGGTTGCCGGAACTGAATTACATCCGCGAAGAGAATGGCGAGCTCCATATTGGGGCGGGCGTGACGCATTTCGAAGTGGAAAGTTCGCCGCTGTTGCTGGGCAAGTGTCCGCTGATTGCGGAGACGGCGGCGCATATTGGCGATATCCAGGTGCGGAACCGAGGGACGATTGGCGGGAGTGTGGCTCATGCGGATCCGTCGGCCGATTATCCGGCGGCGCTGCATGCGCTGGACGCGAAGATTGTGCTGGTGAGCGGCGAGGGGACGCGGACGTTGTCCACGGAAGAGTTCTTCCTGGATACGTTTACGACGGCGCTGGAGCCGGGTGAGATTGTGAGCGAAGTGATTGTTCCGGTGGATGCCGGGCTGACGGGCACGAGCTACCAGAAGTTCCTGCAGCCGGCGAGCGGTTTCGCCATTGTGGGAGCGGCGGCGCGGGTGCGGCAGGAGGGCGGGAAGTTTACGCTGGTCCGCGTGGGGATGACGGGGCTTTCGGGCAACGCTTATCGGGCACGGAACGTGGAAGACGCGCTGGTGGGCAAAGAGGTGACGGACGCGAATATCCAGGCGGCGGCCGCACTGGTGGCGGACGGTCAGGATGCGTCGTCGGATTTGCATGCTACGGCGGAGTATCGGGCACATTTGGCGGGGGCCTATACGGCGAGGGCTCTGCGCGCGGCGCTGGCGAGGTCTGCTTGAAGATTGCGGGGACTGCGCAACTGCCGTTTCCTCCGGAGAAAGCGTACGACCTGATGCAGGATCCGGCGATGCTGGCGTTGGCGATTCCGGGGTGTAACAGCCTGGAGAAGACGGGAGAAAACGAGTACAAGCTGGGCCTGAAGATGGTGCTGGCGAGCTTGTCGGGCCAGTTTGAGGGCAAGGTTGTGTTGACGGAGCCGAATCGGCCGTATTCCTTCAAGATGCTGGTGGAGGGGACGGGGAAGATTGGGTTTGTGAAGGGCGAGGGCGTGATCCAGCTGAGCGGGCTGGGGGATGGCCTGAGCATTACGAGCGCGATTACGGCTACGGGGATTGAGTTTGCAGGCGAGGCGCAGATTGGCGGGTCGATTGCGAGCGTGGGCCAGAGGATGATTGATACGACCTCGAAGCTGATGGTGAAACAGTTTTTTAAGAAGCTGGAGAAATTGGGGCTGGGGGACGGGGTAGAAAAGGCTGGGGAAGCAGCGGCTGAGCAGATGGGTTCGGGTGCGGGAAAGACGGGGGAAAAACCCGGCGAAAACCCGGAAAAATGGGGTAAATAACCCGCAAAAACCCGGCGTGGGAACCCAGTAAGATCCTTTGTTTTGTTGGAGATTACTGGGTTCGTTTGCGAAAAACGTGTTTTTCGGGGGGGAAGGCCGGGGGAAACCGGTTTGCGGGGGTGTGGGTTGACCTGGATTTTGCATTTCGTTGCTCCTCTCGATTGAATTGGAGCATGGGCGGAATGCAGGATCTGGGGGTGGGGTGGGCCAAGTAGTTGATTTGGTTGGGAAGATTTTGTTGAAAAAGTTGTGATCATTCAGGTGGCCACACTTTCGGCCCGGCGTTATCATCAGGAATATGGCCGTGCTTTACATGAGCGAAGCAGAACTTGCGCGGGATCTTCATGCTGTGCTGGAAAGAGTGCGGCAAGGGAGTGAGGTCGTGGTCGAACAGGAGCGGAGGCCGGTTGCGGTTATGAGCCCTGTCCGTGGGCCGGCTGTCACGATGTCGGAGATTATCGCCGCTATGGAAGCCGGGGGCGCTTGTAGCGTAGTTGATGAGGACTTCGCGCGGGACGTGGAGCAAGGTATCGCTGACCGGAACGTGCCATGGACACCCCCGACCTGGGAATAGTAAAAGGCCTGGTGGTTGATTCCAGCATTCTGATCCAGGCTGAACGTGGACGGCTGACGACGCCTCAGCTGATTCGGCGCTTGCGGGGTCAGGCAGGGGACGTGCCAATCGCGCTGTCTGCAATAACAGTCGCTGAACTGGGACATGGGATTTACCACACGGCAGATCGAGAGAAAGCGGTGCTGCGGCGCAAATTTCTGGACGAACTGGTTCGTTACATACCGGTTCACCCGATCTCAGCCACAACGGCTGAGATTATTGCACGAGTTGGCGGTGAGCAGGCCCTTCACTCTTGTCTCATGCAAGATGAGCCTGAAGGGGGGTACGGATTCTCACGCAAGGTGAGCCTGAGGAGAAGGGGTTGGATGCTGGGGATTGATCATCAGCATGAACGACACGGAAGTAAGCAGCCTGAGTCAGATCGAGG
>CAIYVZ010000004.1 GCA_903929755.1 uncultured Acidobacteriia bacterium | reverse complement strand
GAGCTTGTTTGCTCTCAGCGGCACATGCAAAGGCACACCGCATTACCTCAAAACCCAAACGGAAAGGACTTCCCCGCTCCACGCCTCGTCAGCCCCCGCTCAGGCTCATCCTTCGATGAGAATATGCTCGCACCCCCTCATCAGATTGGTTGAGCTGTTCGGACGATGCTTATCGTTCTATACGTTTAGGAAGTCCCCTATACCCGCGTTGGAGAATGAACTTGTGGAAAAGCACGAGGTAACGGAACTGCTCGTCAGTTGGGGCAAAGGGGATCGCACAGCTCTCGACCGCCTCACGCCCCTCCTGTATGAGGAGTTGCGCCGACTCGCGGCCGCTCACCTCCGGCGTGGCAGCAGGCAGGAAACCATCCAGCCCACCACCCTCGTCCACGAGGCTTACCTCAAGATGGCCGCGCAGGAGGACCTGGAATTTCAAAACCGCGCCCAGTTCTTCGGTCTCGCCGCCCAGGTAATGCGTACCATTCTTGTGGATCACGCCCGCAGCAGAGCTGCTGCCAAACGAGGCGGTGGCGGTATACCCCTTACCCTCCGGGAAGATGTCGCCGCAGCCCCCAACCAGGGTTCCGACATCCTCGCCCTCCACGAAGCCCTCGAAGCTCTCGCCCTCCAGGATGAACGAAAAGCCCGTATCGTGGAAATGCGCTACTTCGCCGGTATGACTTCGCAGGAGATCGCCGAAGCCACCGACACCTCCGTCGCCACCATCGGTCGCGAGATTCGCGTCGCCCACGCCTGGCTCCTTCGCCGCATGCAAAATTAGCCGAACCCTTCACCATCACCCATCCCTTAAAATGGGGATACATGCGGATCGCCATCGGGCAGATCAATCCGACCGTCGGTGATCTCGCCGGAAACCTCGCCCTTTGCACTCGTTTCGCGCGTGACGCCGCCGAACGCGGGGCCGACATTCTCGTCTTTCCCGAACTCTGTGTTACCGGCTACCCCCCGCGCGATCTCGTCGAAAAACGCACCTTCATCCCGCAATCAGAAGCCGCGCTCCAACGTCTCGCAGACGCCACCCGTGATCTGCCCGTCGCCATCGTCGCGGGCTACGTCGGCAGAAGCCTCATCCCAACCGGGAAACAGGCCACGAACTCCGCCGCCATCCTCCGCCGCGGCGAAATCCTCTTCCGCCAGTCCAAGATCCTCCTCCCCACCTATGACGTTTTCGACGAAGCTCGAAATTTCGTGCCCGCCGACTCGCAGGCCCTCTTTACTCTCGACGGTCGCAGCGTCGCCCTCACCATTTGCGAGGACGCATGGAACGACAAACGCTTCTGGCCCAACCGTCTCTACGAACGCGATCCCGTCGATGAATTAATGAAAATGGGCGGCACGCTCCTGTTGAGCGTCAACGCCTCCCCCTTCCACCTCGGAAAACGGGAACTGCGCCTCGACATGTTCCGCGCCTTAGCCCGCCGGCATCTGGCCCCTGTCGTCATGGTCAACCAGGTCGGCGGCAACGACCAGGTAGTTTTCGATGGTTCCAGCTTCGTGATGGACGCCAACGGCGAAATCATCGCCTCTGCCGCCTCCTTCCGCGAAGACCTCGTCATTGCCGATCTGGATACCGGCCTCGGCGACCTTCGCGCCGATTTCACCGATGAAAGCGAGGCCGTCTACGAAGCCCTCGTCCTCGGTACCCGCGATTACATTCGGAAATGCGGCTTCCGCAAGGTCCTGATCGGGCTCAGCGGGGGCATCGATTCCGCCCTCACCGCCGTAATCGCCGTGGATGCCGTCGGGCGTGAAAATGTCCACGGCATCGCCATGCCCGGCCCCTATTCCTCGGACCATAGCGTCACCGATGCCCGAGCCATGGCCGAAAAGCTCCAAATTCCGTTCGACGTTATCTCCATCACCCCCGCGTACGAAGAGATGCGGCGGACCCTGGGCCCCGCTTTCAAAGGCCGTGCCGACGACGTCACCGAGGAAAACCTCCAGGCCCGCCTGCGTGGCCTTACCCTCATGTCGTTGTCCAACAAATTCGGAGCCATCGTCCTGACCACCGGCAACAAAAGTGAAATCGCCGTTGGCTACTGCACCCTCTACGGCGACATGTGCGGCGGCCTCGCCGTAATCAGCGATGTCCCCAAAACCCTCGTCTACGAACTCTCCCGCATCGGCAGCAATCGGCACGGCGGAGCAATTCCCGAATCCGTCTTCGAAAAACCGCCTTCCGCTGAACTCCGGCCCGACCAAAAGGACAGCGACTCCCTCCCGCCCTACGAAATCCTCGACGCCATCCTCCGCCTCTACGTGGAAGAATTCCACAGCGCCAGGGAAATCGCCGGAGAATTAAGCCTGCCCGAAGACCTCGTCCGCTCCGTCGCCCTCAAAGTCGACCGCAATGAATACAAGCGTCAACAGGCTGCCCCGGGCCTGAAAGTAACCTCGAAAGCGTTCGGTATCGGCAGACGCTTTCCCATCGCCCAAAGATACTTCGAAAACGAATGAAAACTAAAATGCACGCAGGCGGGAAGCCTGCTTTTAAAGTGGCGTTGGTTGTGGTTGCATCCGCCGTGCTCATGTCGCAGCCGGCCCCAAGAGAGCAGGTCGGCTTCCTGCCCGATGGCAGTTTCCTGCTCAGCAGCGGGTGGCGCGTGAAAGCCGCCGGAACCCAGGTCCCGGTCGACACCTTCCCCATGTCGAGCCTCATCACGCCCGACAAGAAGTACCTCCTCGTCCTCAACGGCGGCTACGACCCGCCCAGCATCTCCGTTATCGACATCGCAGCCACCAAAGAACTCAGCCGTACCCCCGTCCCCGACGCCTGGCTCGGTTTTTCAATGACCAAAGCCGGCGACAAAGTCTACGTCGGCGGCGGTTCCAAAGCCGCCGTCTTCGAATTCTCCCTGAAAGACGGCGTTTTGACAGCAGGCCGCACCTTCCCCCTCGTCGCCGATAAGGACCGCAAAGCGACAGATTTCGTGGGGGACGTCCAACTCGCCCCCGACGGTCACCTCCTCTACGTCGCCGACCTCTTTCACGACTCCGTCGTAGTCGTCAACCCACAGTCCGGCTTCATTCTTTCCCGTTTCAAGACCGGTCGCCGCCCCTATCGCATCATGTTCCACCCGTCGGGTAAGAGCTTCTACGTTTCCAGCTGGGCCGACGGTTCCATTGGCCAGTTCGAAACCAACAAAGGCGACCGCATCGATACGGTACGTCTTGGCCCCCACCCCACCGACATGGTCTGGCGCAACGGCGAGATGGAGGATCACCCCGAAATCAAAGCCCGCGTCTTTGTCTCCGCCAGCAATACCAATAACGTGTTCGTCCTCGGCGTCTCCGAATCCGGCGAGATGTCGCGCCTCGAAACCGTCAACCTGGCCCTCACTCCCCGCCAGCCTCTGGGCATGACGCCCTCCGGTCTCGGCCTCAATTCCGACGCCAGTCGCCTCTTTGTCGCCTGTGCCGATGCCAACGCCGCCGCCGTTGTCGATATCACCGGCCCCCGCAGCCGTGTTCTCGGCTTCGTCCCCACTGGCTGGTACCCCACTTCCGCCTTTGGTTTGCCCGATGGCCGCATGGGTGTCCTCAACGGAAAAGGCCTGCGCTCCTTCCCCAATCCGGAAGGTCCCAGCCCGGCGAAAGCCGTTGCCGGAACCACCACCGCACTTCGCGTCCGCCAGTACGTCGGCTCCATGCAAAAAGGCACCGTCCAGTTCGTCGATCCCAGTGACGACGCCAAGCTCGATGCCTGGACCAAAGAAGTTCTCGCCAATTCGCCCTATCGCGACCAGAAACTCGATGATTCCGGCGCCCCGGCAGGTAGCCCGATCCGCGCCGGAGGCCCCATTAAGCACGTCCTCTACATCGTCAAGGAAAACCGTACCTACGATCAGGTCCTCGGCGATATGAAGCAGGGCAATGGTGACCCGTCCCTGGTCTTGTTCGGCGAAGACGTCACCCCCAACCACCACAAGCTCGCCCGCGATTTCGTCCTGCTCGACAACTTCTACGTCAATTCCGATGTCAGCGCCGACGGCCACAACTGGGCCACCGCCGCCATCGCCCCCGACTACACCCAGCGCATGTGGCCCAACAGCTACGCCGGTCGCCGCAAAACTTACGATTACGAGGGCCAGGAACCCGCCAATGCCCCGCCCGCCGGGTACCTTTGGACCGCCGTCGGTCAGGCCGGCATCTCCCTCCGCAACTACGGCTATTTCGTGGACAACCGTCCGAAGGCCGACGCCGACGGAACCCAAATCCTCTCCGTCCGCGACCCCATTCTCGCCCCCAACACCGACCCGAATTTCCGCGGCTTCGATCTCGACTACACCGATGTGGACCGTGCCAAAGAATTCCTCGACGAAGTGAAGGATTTCGAAAAGGCCGGCACCATGCCCCAGTTCATGATCATGCGCCTCGGCAACGATCACACCAGCGGAACCGCCGCCGGCAAAATCGCCCCCCTCTCCTCCGCCGCCGATAACGACCTCGCCCTCGGCATGATCGTCGAAGGCTTATCGAAGAGTAAATTCTGGAACGAAACCGCCGTCTTCGTCGTGGAAGATGACGCGCAGAACGGTCCGGACCACGTGGATTCTCACCGCTCCCCCGCCTTCGTCATCTCGCCCTGGGTCCGTAAGGGCCAGGTCAACAGCACCATGTACAACCAGGCCTCCGTGCTCAGAACCATGGAACTGATTCTCGGCCTGCACCCGTTAACCACTTACGACGCCGGTGCCCGCCCCATGTTTAGTCTGTTCAGTGACACCCCGGCCTCGGGGCCTTACGCAGCCGAACAGGCCCGAATCCCGCTCACCGCTCGCAATCCCGCAAACACCGCCTCAGCCGCAAGGTCTGCAAAAATGCGCTTCGACGTGGCCGACGAGATCGACGACGACGAGCTGAACGAAATCCTCTGGGCAGCCATCAAAGGCCCGAACGTCCCGATGCCAGCCCCGGTCGCCAGCCGCTTCTCCCGCTAACTAACCTTTCAGCCGCTCTTCCAGCGTTCGGCGAAGGATCGGCAGGGCGTGAGCGTCCTTTTCTCCGGCCACCTCTTCCTTCACCGCGATCTGCATGGGCAGATTCAGCACCGCCACGCTTAGGCCTTCTCCGAGGGTCACGGTATCCGTTCGCGCCGCGAGTTCATCCCACCCGTGGCCGTGGCCTATCGTGCCCAGGACATCAAGAGGTCCGAATTTTGTAACCAGAAGATTGTGCCCTGCGGACGAAAGGTGGCTCGAATTCGGTTGTAGTCGGCGCTCGGGCTGCATTCGGTACACGGCATCCAGCTCGCGAAGCGCGTTGACCAGCCTCGTGATGTTGCCCGGTTCTCTCGACTGGACAATGTCCAGGTCAAACGTGTTTATCGGAGCGCCCTGCAAGACTGCGGCGACCCCGCCTACAAGGACAAAATCGACCTTGTGGCGGACCAGAACCTCAAGGATTGCGAAAAAATCAGTTGATCCGAAGGGTTGCACGCAGCCTTACAACGGAGGTGACATGCGCCTGGAGGACGGAAAGCCTCTCTGCCGGCGTTAAAGACAACATCCATCGAATCAGAGTCAGATCTACGCCGTCTTCGGAATAATCCTGGAGTTCTTCAAGTCCAATTTGTGCCGGAGCGGGTGCCACGAACCCTATTGTATCGCCTTACCGGCGGACTTTGCGCGCTTCCAGAAGCACCGGAACCACCCACACAAAGATGATCGTGAACACGACCTTCTCAAAATGCCGCCACGCCCGTGACAGCGTTCACCAAGTCGGTCGCGATTGCGGTCTGCGCGCCGGTGGTGTTGAGGCTCACTTACGTAAACCTCAACACGCCGGTCACCAGAGCTATGCTGCCGGGCAGCGCCCGCTCAGTTACCCCACCGGCCTGGAGATTCGGCCGACAATGATAGCCCGGCGCCGGGCCGCGAAGAACAGGATGCCCAACCCGCCCGCCAACAGTAGCGCCGAGGCAGGTTCCGGCGTGGCCGTTTCCACCGTGACGTTGAACGCAGCCGAGACGAGGAGATCCTGGTCCGATGCTCCGGTTCCGCCCAGCAGGTTGAAGAAGCCAGCGTAGTTGCCGGGCAGGGCGGACGGACCGAGCGTGATCGTCAAGATCGCAGCGGGGCTCGCCAACGTCGTATTGGCGGACAAAAACAGAGGCCAGTTGGTGATGAAGGGCGTGTCATCGCCGGTCAGCGGCGCACTTTCTGAGGTGAAAGTGAACGAATCGCCATTGAGGTTGATGTCGTCCCCCGAGCTATTGCTCGCCGTCGCGTAGAACGTCAAGGTGTCGCCGGGAGCCCCGGTCAGCGTGCTGTTCTGGAACCACAGTGTGACCGGGGTGGCAAAGGCGGACGGAACCGCCAGCAGAAGCGTGAGTAGTATGAGTTTCATGTTGTTTTGACTACGGCAGCGTGATTCGCGCCGTTCCTCCGAAAGTGCCGCCGGTGTACGTCCCGGCGATAACGAGTGTGGTTTTAATGCCCGCCGCCCCAACCGTCGCAGGGAAGCGCAGAGTGACGGTCGCTTGCGCGCCGGCCGCGAGATCGCCCACCGCGAGGGGTACCGCAGTCGTGGCCGCCGTGGTGCCGATCTTGAGACTAGTGCACTTCACGGCGCTCGCTTTGGTCCCGCCGCTATTGGCGATGGTGAGCGTGACCACGACTTCGTGAGTGACCGGATCGCGGGCCAGCACGTTGGTCACCACCAGGTTCGCCGGAGTGGTGGGGGGCACCGGCAGAACATTGATCGACACCGATTTCGAGACAGCCATGTAGTTGGCCGCATCCGTGGGCGTGAAGACCACGCTTAAAGTTTGGCCATTCCCCACGGCCAATACCGTCCCCGACGCAGGCGTGTAGACGAAGACTCCCGCCACCGTCGTCGTGGCATTGAGTTGCATTGTCCCGAGTGACCCGCCGAATAAAATGTCGGCCGGGTTCGCCCAAGTGATGGTGGGCGTGGCTTTGGTGACGGTGAAGGTCTGCGTCACCGCCGCCGCTACAGCGTAAAGTGCATTACCCGCCTGATTCGCGGTGATCGAGCAGACGCCCGCCGAAACGAGCGTTACGCTTGTACCCGATACCGTGCAGATCGACGCCGAGTTCGAGGTGAAGCTCACCGCCAGGCCCGAAGTCGCCGTTGGGCTGAGCGTCACTGGCCCGGCGGTCAACGCCGTGTCCGTCGGCGCGGTGAAGGTGATCACGTTCGCGCTCAACACCGTCACCGCCGCCACGCCCGTGATTGCGTTCACCGAGTCCGTCGCAGTGATGGTCTGGGCACCGCTGGAGCGGAGGGTCAGGTCCGTGAAAGTCCCCACGCCGTTCACCAGCGCCATGCTGACGGGCAGGCTCGCATTGTTATCGGAGCTCGTGAGTAGCACGGTTCCGTTGTAGTCGCTCACGGTATTGTTCGAAGGGTCAACCGCCGTCACCGTTACCGGGAAGCTGCTGCCCACCGTGGGTGTGGCTGGCGCCGAGACGCTGAAGTGAATCGGCAGTTGCAGGAAGCCGTAGGCGTTGATCGCGCCCGTCACCGCCGCGCTCAGCTGGGTGGAACTGGCCTCCTGGCCGTCCCCAGCGTAGGCGTAGAGAATATGGTACCCGGGCTGCGGCCTGGTGAGCGCGCCCGTGTTGCCGCTGGCCGTGCTCCAGGCGTTCTGCCAGGTGTCGAGCTGGTAGAAGATTTTGTCGGGAGTGGTGGCATTCGGGCTGAAGCTGCTGGTGGCGGCAAAAGTGAAACGGGGGCTTAACGACGTGGTCTGGTTGTTCGTAAGCGGGGTGATCGCCGTGGTTAAGGGGATGGCCTGCACCTGCTGCTCGGTGATCACCGTCACGTCGTTGGTTTCGTCATTAGGGATGTAGATCTTGTTCGTCACCAGGTCCACCGCCACCGCATAGGGCTTGGTTCCAGCCACGACGGTGGTTACGTTGTTGGTGGTGCCATCGATTACCGTCACGTTTTTGGAGCCGTAATTAGGGACGTAAATCTTGTTCGTCGCCGGGTTCACCGCCACCGCAAAGGAGCCACTTCCCACCGTCACGTTAGTGGGATTGTTAGAGCCGTCGATCACCGTCACGTAATTGCTGCCGTAATTAGCGACGTAGATCTTATTCGTCACCGGGTTCACCGCCACCGCTACGGAAGTGGTGCCTGCCGCGACGTTTGCTGCAAGGTTGGTGGTGCCGTCGATCACCGTCACGTAGTTGCTGCTTCGATTCGCGACGTAGATCTTGTTCGTCACCGGGTTCACCGCCACCGCATAGGGGTTAGTTCCAGCCGTCACGGTCGCATCAACGGTCTTCGTGGCGCCGTCGATCACCGTCACATTTCCGCTGTTGTAATTCGCGACGTAGATCTTGTTCGTCACCGGGTTCACCGCCACCGCATAGGGGCTGCTTCCAGTCGTCACGTTCGAGGTGGCCTTCGTGGCGCCGTCGATCACCGTCACATTTCCGCTGCCCTGATTCGCGACGTAGATCTTATTCGTCACCGGGTTCACCG
>CAIYVZ010000003.1 GCA_903929755.1 uncultured Acidobacteriia bacterium | reverse complement strand
CGGCGAACTGATGTTGCTGGCAGGCCTCCGCCAGCTTAAAATGATAATGAAGAAGGAGCTTGAGCAAAGGTCAATCCTCATTGATATCAACCGACAGACCATCTTTGGCCCTATCCACCGCGAGGGAGTGAAAGAGGGCATGGAAAAAGGCCTGGAAAAGGGCCTGGAAGAAGGTGCGCGCCTTTTCGCGGCAGACCTGTTGATGCAGCGTTTTGGCAAGCTCTCCCCTGCCCAGGCGAAGCGAATCCGCAGCATGAATCAGGCCGAGCTCGCCACGCTCCGCACCCGCATTTTTGACGCAAAAAGCCTCAAAGACCTGTTCGCCTGACCTGCGGAACCCCCATAGCCCCTCGGCACTTTCGTCTCGCAGCGATCAAAGAAGAACCCGGAGACGTCCGCCTGGCTGGCACAAGGGATGCGCGAGCGTCACTAAGCAACAAGCCCGACACGTCCGCAACTCCGGGGTCCCTGTCCACGGCAAAGCGAAGCGCCCTCATAGATGTATTGCAATTTGCAATTGAGCGGTCAGGGCTGACGCGCAGGCAGGGAGCGGTGACGGTTTCATCCGACTTTGGCGGGTCGTCCGCTTCGGTCGGACTCCGGCAGGCTACAGGGTTTCGGGTTTGGTTTCGCGGCCGGCGACGAGGTCGCGCATGGTGTCGGCGGCTCCTTTGACGATGGCCTGGCCGTGGCCTACGCAGAGGATTTCGGCGTGGGTCATGTCAGTCAGTTTGCCGACCGATTCGCGGTTCTGTTTGTTGTCGAGCGTGATCTGGGGCCAGCCGAGCGCGGGTCCGGGCCAGGTGACGACAATGTCTCCGGCAATGAGGGCCTTTTTTTCGGGCCAGTAGAAGGTGAGGCTGCCGGGCGTGTGGCCGGGCGCTCCCATGACGGTGAGGGGGCCGATGGTGTCGCCGTCCTTCAGGTTCTCATCGACGTCGGCAGCAGGGGGGACGCCGAGACCGAGAACGAAGGCTACCTGCAGGAAATAGATTTCGAGGGGCTTCTGGGGGAAGAGCGTGGTGGTGGGTGGCACCTGCACTTTCCGTTTGCCGGAGATGACGTCGGCCTCCCAGATGTGGGAATAGATGCGGGCTCCGGTGGCGGCTTTGAGGGCCGCGAGTCCGCCGAGGTGGGACTGGTGGCCGTGGGTGAGGATGATTTTTTTGAGGTCTGACGGGTGGCGACCGAGGGCTTTCAGTTCGTCGAGGACCAAAGTACCCTTTTGGCCGAGGAGGGTGTCGATGAGAATGAGGTCGGCGCCGTCCTCTATGAGGTACGCACGGACGTATCCTCCGCTTTTGTCGCCTAAGCTGTGAAGTCCAGGTTCGATCTGCATGGGTATAACCTCTCGGGGCAAGTACGCCGCAAATGAGTTTAACTGTTTATGCCGGCGGATGCACGCCTGAGAACTTGTCCTGTCGCCGCAATATGAGAAGTTCCTAATAGAGCAAAGTAGAAAGTTCCTGCTTGAAGGAAGTGAGCCAATTGAGATTGGCGCAAAAACAGGAGCGGCTGGCATTGAGCGAAAAAGAACGGGATCGATTCAACTCGATCAGCCTCTTCTGCAGTCTCTAAACAGAATTGCTCCCGCAGCCAAACGGTGGGGCCTGCCGTCCACGCCTTTTCGATCCGTGCCGTCCAGTCTGATCGATCTGTCATTTTACTCAAAATTGCTTATAGTGCTGCTAAATGAAAATTGACCTGCACTTGATCCAGTTTGGGGCGGCCATGTCACCGATGAGCACAACTACCTGCCGGGTTGGGCTTTGCCGAAAGTAAACAAGGAACTGCTGACGAATCACTTCGGTCCGGTGAGCGACTTTCTTTCGGAGTGCTGGAGCCAGCTGCGACGCCAGAGCCGGCAGAATGTTTTGGCGGGGCGGGTGCATCTGGGTGCCGCGCTGAGCGGACGCGACACGACGGGCGTGCAGAAAACCGTCAGCGGGCTGATCAAGCTCATGTCGCCGAACCCCGAGACCCCCGTTGCGGATGAGGTGCTGGAGTGGGCGTTGCGGCTCGCACTGGAGTGCCGCAGGCGCGTCAAGGAGCAGCAAAAACGCATCGGGTCAGCCGAGTTTCGCAATACGCAGTTCAGCTATTCGATGGGAGCGGACGGGGTGGAAAAGTTTGTGGCCACGCCCGAACTGTACAGCGAGAACAGCATCGGCAGCGACCCTCTGCCGCCGGGCCAGGTCTGGGTGATTTCGGCGGGTGGTGGAGATGAGAACCCCGGCCTGTATCAGATAGACATCTCGGAAGGTCCAGGCGGCGGCGTGAAGATTCTGAACCAACCGGCACCTCCAGCCTTCCGGGAAAGCGTGCGGTTCGCCGAGCAGAACCTGTATGCGCGTGCGAACGAGCTCGTCGGTGATCGCGAACCCCGCCAGCACGAGTTTTCCATTCAACTCCGCGCATTTGACAGCGCCAGAAGCGGGTCGGCGGTCGGGGTAGGCGTGCTTCTCGCGCTCTGCTCCTCGCTGCTGCAAAAAAGCATCAAGGGTGGCCTCGCAGTGACGGGTGGTCTCAATCTGGGCGGTTCCATCGAAACCATCTTCAATCCGGTATCCGTGGTTGAGACCGCCATCGAGAAAGGCGCAGCAAGCATTTTGATGCCGATCGGCAGCCGTCGGCAATTAAATGACCTGCCCGATGATCTCGCGGCAAAGATCACCATTCACTACTATCTCGACGCCCGCGACGCGCTGCTGAAGGCCTTGTCCGTCTGACGTCCCCACCACCCCACCACCGGCCCCTGCGGAAACCTCCGCCCGGCGGCCATTGCAATTCCCTGAGAAAAAATCCAGCTCCATGCACTTTATGTGTGTGGTGTCTGCGTGAACCAGTACGATATTGCTCTCAAGAGCCTTCTGCAGCGCCAGTTACAAAACGGCTTCCTCTCGCGTCTCACCGGCCACCGCATCACCGAATGGCTCGGCACCGAACTTCCGGAAGTCCGCACCCGGCACGTTGACCTCCTGGGAAAGACCGCATCGGGGCAACTGATCCACATCGAATTCCAGAGCCGCAACGACCCTCGCATGGCACTCCGCATGGCCGAATATGCCCTGGCCATCCATCGCCGCTACCGGGCGATTCCGGTGCAAACCGTCATCTACGTGGGCGAAAGGCCTCTTCGTATGCCGACCACGCTGACCGGCTCGGACTGGGCGTATACCTGCCGGATCGTCGATATTCGCGATATCCCCACCGAAGACCTCCTCGCCAGTCCACATCTGGAGGACGCCATTCTCGCCGTCCTCACTCGGCTTTCCGACAGTCGCGATACAATTCGTCGCATTCTCAAACGCATCGGAACTGCGACCCCCAACAAGCGCAGCGCGGCCATCGACGAACTGATGTTGCTGGCAGGCCTCCGCCAGCTTAAGATGATAATGAAGAAGGAACTTGAGCAAATGTCAATCCTGATTGATATCAACCGACACACCATCTTTGGCCCCGTCCACCGTGAGGGTGTGAAAGAGGGTCTGGAAAAAGGTGCGCGCCTTTTCGCCGTAGACCTGTTAACCCGGCGTTTTGGCAAGCTCTCCCCTGCCCAGGCGAAGCAAATCCGCAGCATGAACCAGGCCGAACTCGCCACCCTCGGCACCCGCATTTTTGACGCAAAAAGCCTCAAAGACCTGTTCGCCTAACCTGCGGAACGCCCGTAGCCCCTCGGCCCTTTCGTCTCGCAGCGATCAAAGAAGAACCCGGAGACGTCCGCCTGGCTGGCACATAGGGATGCGCGAGCGTCACTAAGCAACAAGCTCGACACGTCCGCAACACCGGGTCCCTGTCCACGGTAAAGCGAAGCGCCAGCCAAGTCCCGTCACAACTTAGCGCACAAAATCTTCTCCATCAAATCAACCAGTTACACCCTGTCCGGCCAGATCCTGCACCCGCCCCATGCTCCAATCTCTTGCTGTATTGGCATGCCATCCATATTGATTCAACTCGATGCGCCTCTTCTGCAGTCGCTAAACAGAATTGCTCCCGCAGCCAGCCGGTGGGGCGTGCTGTCCACGCCTTTTCTATCCGTGCCGTCCGCTCTGATCGATCCGTCATTTGCACTCAAAATTGCTTACAGTGCTGCTAAATGAAAATTGACCTGCACTTGATCCAGTTTGGGGCGGCCATGTCACCGATGAGCACAACTACCTGCCGGGTTGGGCTTTGCCGAAAGTAAACAAGGAACTGCTGACGAATCACTTCGGTCTGGTGAGCGACTTTCTTTCGGAGTGCTGGAGCCAGCTGCGACGCCAGAGCCGGCAGAATGTTTTGGCGGGGCGGGTGCATCTGGGTGCCGCGCTGAGCGGACGCGACGCGACGGGCGCGCAGAAAACCGTCAGCGGGCCCATCAAGCTGATGTCGCCGAACCCCGAGACCCCCGTTTCGGATGAGGTGATGGCGTGGGCGTTGCGGCTCGCACTGGAGTGCCGCAGGCGCGTCAAGGAGCAGCAAAAACGCATCGGGTCAGCCGAGTTTCGCAATACGCAGTTCAGCTATTCGATGGGATCGGACGGGGTGGAAAAGTTTGTGGCCACGCCCGAACTGTACAGCGAGAACACCATCGGCAGCAATCCTCTGCCGCGGGGCCCGGTTTGGGTTATTTCGGCGGGTGGTGGCGATGAGAACCCCGGCCTGTATCAGATAGACATCTCGGAAGGGCCAGGCGGAGGTGTGAAGATTCTGAACCAGCCGGCACCTCCGGCTTTCAATGAGAGTGTCCGGTTTGCTGAGCAGAACCTGTATACGCGTGGAAACGAACTCGTCGGTGATCGCGAACCCCGCCAGCACGAGTTCTCCATCAACTTCGCGCGTTTGACAGCGCCAGAATCGGGTCGGCGGTCGGCGTTGGCGTGCTTCTCGCGCTCTGCTCCTCTCTGCTGCAAAAGAGCATCAAGGGGGGCCTCGCCGTGACAGGTGGTCTCAATCTGGGCGGTTCCATCGAAACCATTTTCAATCCGGTTTCCGTGGTTGAGACCGCCATCGAGAAAGGCGCAGCCAGCATTTTGATGCCGATCGGCAGCCGCCGACAATTGAATAACCTGCCCGATGATCTCGCCGCCAAAATCACCATTCACTACTATCTCGACGCACGCGACGCGCTGCTGAAGGCGCTTTCGGTCTAATCCGCAGGCCTCTTGACACTAATGGTAATACCAAGTCCATAATGGTTGTGTGATCCAGACATTTCGGGACGCGGATTCCGAGGCTCTTTTTCATCGCCTGGTTTCGCGCAGGTGGTCGGGTATCGCAAGAGTGGCTCTGCGCAAACTTCGTTTGCTCCACCGCGCACGATCACTCCAGGATCTCCTTGCCCCGCCGAACAATCGGCTCGAGAAGCTAAAGGGTGATCGGGCCGGGCAATTCATCATACGGGTCAATGACCAGTACCGCATATGCTTCCGCTGGGAAGGCTCCGATGCATTTGAGGTCGAATTGACGGATTATCACTAACGGATTATCACTAACGGATTATCACTAAAAGGACCAATGGCTACCCAAAAGACCCTTCTTGCCCCCGTACATCCAGGAGAAATCCTGCTGGAGGAGTTCATGACCCCTTTGGCCCTGTCCCGCAACGCCCTCGCCAGAGCCCTGCACGTCCCGGCCAACCATGTCTCGGATATCGTCAATGAAAAGCGGGGTATCAGCGCCACCATGGCCCTTCGCCTGGCGCGCTACTTCGGCACCTCCCCCGACCTCTGGCTCGGCCTTCAGCAGGACTATGAACTCGATGTCGCCCGAGACAATGTCTCCGAACGCATCGAGCGTGAAGTGATGCCCCGCGCCAGCTAAAGCTCCCGGTCCGTGCCGGATCCCCCCAACACGCCCCACGGTTTACTCGCGCCGGCCCTCTTCGTCCCGCCGCCCTCGCCGCCGGCGACAAGAGCCGCGCCCAAAAGGAATACGACCTCGCCCTGAGACCGGATCCAAATTCCGCCGCACGGGCAGGTGTCAAAGCTCCTGAACCGGTAAACGCCAAACGCGCAGCCCCGCAACTAACCGTGGCCATCGGGGACCCCGCCGCACTCCGGTTTGCACTAACGCGGCCAAACGCAAAATTGACTTTCGTTTGGTAGTGCGCGCCGCATCTTGAACTCTGGAGCCTGGAATCCGCCCGATCCGCGTTACTGCGAACCCTCAGGAAGCGAGATGTGGCCGTCTCGCGCTTTGGGCCAGGTAATGCTGATCGAGCGCCTGCCGGACCAGCGTTTTGATGACTGCCTGCCGGCTTACGTTCAACTCCTGAGCGGCCCTGTCCAGTTCCTCCAGCATGCCGGCGGTGACATCGACATTCACGCGCTGAATCGGCTGAACCATGCGGCCCTCGCCCTTGAAGAAACGGGAAACGTCGTGCCCGTGGTCGGCCATCTTCGCAATCTCTTCGGCGGCCACAGGTCTTACGGCCTTACGAGTTTTCTGCATACAATCGGATCTCCTCTTTCGTTGATCTCCACAGCGTGACCAGGTGAAGGATATCTCCCTCATGGTCTTCCCGCACTTAAAAGATCACGGAATACAGTTTGCTGCCCACCCAGCCAATCGCCACCCACTGCTCGGGAACGTCGGACCGGCGGTCCATCCAGTAAGGCTGCGAAAACACCTCCTGCGCCTCTTCGAAGCCAATACCCCGTTTGGGGTTCTCTCTCAGCCGTTTGCTCTTCCGCGGGTCGAAGGTGAAGCGCATCTGGTGCTCCTGTTATACCACTTCACGCGGCCATGCTCTGTGGGAGCTCCTGCCGCACAGGCCACCATCAGGCGCGCCAGCTAAAGGCCCCTGCCGAATCTCTCCCCCCTCAACTCTGCCCAAAATCTCAGTCACCTCCCACAACCCAAAATCTTCCCAGTCAAATCAACCACTTGCACCCCTACCCGCCAGATCCTGCAACTCCCCCGTGCTCCAATCGAAATCGAGAGGAGACAAACCATGCCGACAACCGCAATTGCCAGTACATCCACCCGTCCTGCCACCCTCCAATACCGCGTCCAAACCCCGTCGCCCGCACCCTGTCAGCTCCGAAATCATTTTTTTCACCAAACGAACCCAGCCAAACTCAACAAAACAAGGCAACACCACCACTTCTACCCAACCCAAACGCCCCCCTTTAACCCCCCGATTACCCCCCGTTTGCCCCCTTTCCCCCCCCCCTTTTTACCCCCTTTTCGAACCCACAGCCCAGCCCCTTCCAGTCTCTCCCCCAACACGCGCCAACTATAATCGAACTATCTCTAAAAACAGCGTCCAGGCTCACTTGTTCCGCCTGTCCGCCGGCATCTCCAACTACTTAAAGAAGGTTTCTTGTGACCGGTAACGAAATCCGCCAGCGCTTCCTCGACTTCTTCGCCGCCCGCGGCCACCGCGTCGTCCGCTCCAGCTCGCTGCTGCCCTCGAACGACCCCACCCTGCTCTTCAACAACGCAGGCATGAACCAGTTCAAGGACGTCTTCACCGGCCTTGAAACGCGCGACTACACCCGAGCCACCACTTCCCAAAAATGCGTTCGCGCCGGCGGCAAGCACAACGACCTTGAAAACGTCGGCTACACCCGCCGCCACCACACCTTCTTTGAAATGCTCGGCAACTTCTCCTTCGGCGACTACTTCAAAGCCGAAGCCATCGAGTTCGCCTGGGACCTCATCACCAAGGAATACGGTCTCGATAAAGACCGCCTCTACGTCACCGTCTTCCGCGAAGACGACGAAGCCGAAGAACTCTGGCAGAAGGTCGCCGGCGTCCCGAAGGACCGTATCTTCCGCCTCGACGAAAAGGATAATTTCTGGCAGATGGGCGACACCGGCCCTTGCGGTCCCTGCTCAGAAATCCACTACGACCTCGGCCCAGGCAACGCCGAACCCGGCCGCGAACACGAGCAGTTCCCTCTCGATGGCGGCGGACGTTTCGTCGAAATCTGGAACCTCGTCTTCATGCAGTACGATCGCAACTCTGCGGGCGTCCTCACGCCGCTTCCGCGCCCGTCCATCGATACCGGCATGGGCCTCGAACGCGTCGCCGCCATCATGCAGGGCAAGACCACCAACTACGAATCCGACCTCATCCTGCCCATCGTGGAAAAGGCCGGCGAGATCTTCGGAACTCCCTACGGCTCCAGCGACCGCACCGATACCGTCCTCCGCATCAATGCTGATCACGCCCGCGCCGCCGCATTCCTCATCCATGACGGCGTTCTGCCCTCCAACGAAGGCCGAGGTTACGTTCTCCGCAAAATCATGCGCCGTGCGATGCGCCATGCTCGTCTTATCGGCAGAAACGACCCGTACCTTTACGAATTAACCGGCTTCGTCGCCGAACTCATGCGCCCCGCCTACCCCGAGCTCATGGAGTCCGTCCAGCGTGTCGCCCGCATCGTCAAGGACGAAGAGCACCGCTACGCCACCACCTTCCTCGTCGCCGAGAAGGTCTTCAACGACGAACTCGCCAGCCTTCCAAAAGGCGCGCCCGTCCCCGGCACCATCTCCTTCAAGCTCTACGACACCTACGGCCTCGCCCTCGATGAGCAGGAAGAAATGGCCCGCGAGCACGGCTTTGAGCTCGACCGCGACGCCTTCGAAACCGAAATGCGCCAACAGCGCGATCGCGCCCGCGCCAGCTGGAAAGGTGCCGAAAAAGGCACTATCGCGCCCGCCTACCAGGAACTCCTCGCCAAAGGCAAAACGAAGTTCCTCGGCTATGCCGACCTCTCGGCCACCTCAACCGTCACCGGCCTCCTCGTCAACCAAACTCTGGTGGAATCCATCGGACCCCACTCCGAAGGCGAAGTCGTTCTCAACCAGACCCCCTTCTACGCCGAAACCGGCGGCCAGGTCGGCGACCGCGGCTCTCTCCTGAACGCTGATGGCATCGCGGTGGCCATTATTCTCGATACCTACCCTGCCGTCCCCGGTCTCACGGTTCACAAAATCCGCACTCTCGAGCCGATCCACATCGGCGACCAGTTCCGCGCCGAAGTCGCCGAGCCCGAGCGTCTCTCCACCCAGCGCAACCACACCGCAACCCACCTCCTGCAGGCTGCGCTCCGAACCGTGCTCGGCCCCCACGTCAAGCAGGCCGGTTCCGTCGTTGAACCCCCGCGCCTCCGTTTCGACTTCAGCCATTACGCCGCTCTTGACCCTGCCGAGATCCTCGAAATCGAGCGCCTCGTCAACCGCGAAATCCTCCGCAATACCCAGGTCTCCACCTCAGTCATGGGCATCGATGAAGCCATCGCCACCGGAGCCATGGCCCTCTTCGGCGAAAAATACGGTGATGAGGTCCGCGTCGTCAGCATCCCCGATTTCTCGAAGGAACTCTGCGGCGGTACCCACGTCACCCGCACCGGCGACATCGGCCTGTTCAAGATCATCTCGGAAACCAGCATTTCCGCCGGCGTCCGCCGCATCGAAGCCATCACCGGCGAAGGTGCCGTCTCCCAGTTCCAGCACACTTCCGATGCCGTCCATCGCCTTGGTCGCCTCCTCCGCGTCTCCGAACCCGAGCTCGTCGAACAGGTCGACCGTCTCCTCGCCGAAAAACGCGCCCAGGAACGCCAGATTGACGCTCTCAAGACCCGCATCGCCAACTCCGCCGCCGCCGATCTGGAAGGCCGTTCCAAAGAGAAAAATGGCGTCCGCTATCTGGCAACGCAAATCGATGGCCTCGACCGCAACCAGATGAAGACCCTCGCCGACAACCTCCGCAATAAATGGAAGTCGGCCGTCGTCATCCTCACCTCTGCCGAAGACGGCAACGTCGCCATCGTCGCCGCCGTCACCAAAGACCTCACCGGCAAGATCCAGGCCGGCAAGCTCGTCTCGGCTCTGGCCCTCGCTGTTGGCGGCAAGGGCGGCGGTCGCCCCGACATGGCCGAAGGCGGCGGTAAGGACGCTTCCGCGCTCCCCCACGCTCTCGCCACCATCACCACTGAGGTGGAAAGCAAACTATGACCACCGTTGACGCCATCGTCATCGGTGCCGGTCCCACAGGCCTCGCCTGTGGGCTCGAACTCCAGAAGCGTGGCGTCACTGTGCTCTTGCTCGACAAGGGCTGCGTCGTCAATTCCATCTACAACTACCCGACGCACATGACGTTCTTCACCACTCCGGAGCTTCTGGAGATCGGTGACATCCCCATGACGTCCCTCAACGACAAGCCCACCCGCGGCGAAGCCCTCAAGTACTACCGCCGCGTCGCTGCCCACTACAAGCTCAACATCCACCAGGACGAAGGCGTCGATTCCTTCTCGGGGCATGACGGCGACTTCACCGTCCACACGCCCAAAGCCACCTACCAGGCGAAGAAGATGGTCATCGCCAGCGGCTACTACGACGTTCCCAATCTCCTCAACTGTCCAGGCGAAGACCTCCCCAAAGTCGCGCACTACTACACCGAACCCCACCCGTATTTCGACCACGATGTTCTCGTCGTCGGAGCCAAGAACTCTGCCGCCATCGCCGCTCTGGAACTCTACCGGACAGGAGCCCGCGTCACCATGGTCCACCGGGGCCCTGAAATTCACCGCCACGTCAAATACTGGATCAAGCCCGACATCGAAAACCGCATCAAGGCCAAAGAAGTTCAGGCTTTTTTCAACACCACAGTCGCCCAGATCAAGCTCGATTCCGTGATTCTGAATACCCCGCAAGGCGAGGTCGAAATCCCCAACCAGTTCGTTTTCGCCATGACGGGTTATCGTCCCGACCTGACCTTCCTCAACGCCCACGGCATCACTTTCCAGCCCGACACCCAAAAGCCCCGCACCAATCCCGAAACCCTCGAAAGCGAACGCCCCGGCGTTTTCCTCGCCGGAGTCATCGTCGCCGGCATGCATACCAACGAAATCTTTATTGAAAATGGCAGATTTCACGGTGCCCAAATCGCGGAAGCCATAGCCAAACAGCTCAGATAGCGATAAGATACGATGCGTATGAACCGAATCTTATTCGCCACCGCGCTCGTGGGCCTGGCCGCCTCCTTGTCCGCACAAACCCCTCCTCCTGCCACCGCTGATCCGTACGCCAACAACGCCGCCGCCGGAACTCTGCGCTTCCCGCTCGCCGCGCCCGCCGGAACTGACAGCAAGGCTGCCACCATCGCCCCCGCAGGCGCCACCAATCAGGGTGCCATCACGCCCGGTACCTGGAAGTTCGGCCCCCAGAACCAGTCGCCCGCCGGCGCCAAGCTCTGGAACCCGGTTAAGAAAAAGCTGATCGAAGGTGGCAAGGTCACTGGCGGTACCGTGTTCGCCGCCACAGATCCTTCCACTTATTGCGCCATGGCCAACGCCGGCTACGATTTCATCTGGACCGAAATGCAGCACAACACCAAGGATTGGGAAGCCGTTGCCCGCATGTGGCGCACCTGCCCCAACGCGAAGGCCGTTCCCGGAGCCCGCGTCGCCTATGCCGATGAGCGCGAGATCCAGCACGCGACTGACGCCGGTGCGCTCGTCATCATCGTTCCCACCGTCGACACTATGGAAGAAGCCATCGCCGCCCGCGACTGGACTTTCTTCCCGCCGCTCGGCAAGCGCAGCATGGGTGGGGGACAGGCCTTTGATCCCAACATGTGGGGCACCGTTCCTGGTGGCTACCGCCAGACCGCGAATGACAACATCGTCCTCATCGTGATGATCGAGACCATCGACGGCATCAAGAACGCCGCCGAGATCGCCAGCGTCCCCGGCATCACCGCCGTCTTCGCCGCCTCCGGCGACCTCGCCAACTTCTCCGGCTACAAGCAGGGTGATCCCGACTATGAGCGCCTCATCAACGTCGTCCACGACGCCACCATGAAGGCAGGCAAACGGCTTTGTGGCCCCCTCGCATGGCGCGACCGCCCCGACTTCTCCTGCTTCCAGGCCGGCAGCGAAACCGCCGCCATCGCCAAAGGCGTAGCCGCCGAACTCGGCCCCCTTGGCAACACCCAGGGTAAGGTCGAAGTCGGCCCCTTCGCGACGCCGAAGAAGTAGCAGCATCCCGGCTCAGGCGAGCGCCAGTCCGCCGCTCGCCTGAGCCGCTGTTTCAGCAGATGTTCCCGCGTCCCCTCGGGGGACATCGGAATATATAAAATCTAAGGTGCCCATGATCCTCGCTCACCTCGCCCTCTTCGCCGCCGCTTTCCACACCACGGCGCCCATCATCCCCATCTGGCCTGGAGTCGCCCCCGGCTCGGAAGGCAAGACCGCCCCGGAACGCTGGATCGACGGTGCTACCCCGGACCAGTTCCACCGGCTCACTGACATTCACAAGCCCTCCATCACGGTCTACCTGCCGCCAAAGGACAAGGCGACCGGCGTGGCCTTCATCGTCGCCCCGGGAGGCGGCCACCGCTATCTGGTGATTGATCTGGAAGGTGAGTTGGTGGCGAAGAAGCTCAACGAGATGGGCATAGCCGCCTTCGTATTACGCAGCCGCCTGGCGAAGGCGGAGGGCTCCACGTACAAAGCAGAGGTCGAGTCCCTCGCCGATGTCCAGCAGGCCATCCGGGTGGTCCGCAGCCGCGCCAAAGAATGGAATGTGAACCCTGCCCGCGTGGGAGTCATGGGTTTCTCCGCAGGAGGCCACCTGGCGGCTCTCGCCGAGAACAGCTTCGACGCCCAAACTCGCCCCGATTTCGTGGTCCTCGGCTACCCCGGCTTTGTAAACGCCCAGACGCCCGTCTCCAAAGAAGCCCCACCCACCTTCATGTTCATCAACGACGATGACAACCTGGCCACCGGAGCCGCAGAGTATTATCTGGCGCTTAGGAAGGCGAAAATCTCCGCCGAATTCCACGTCTTTCGCCGCGGAGGTCATGGAGTGGGGGCAACAGGCCGAGCGCCCAACTTCCAGAAGTTGGGCGCTGCCAAATGGCCCGAATTGATGCAAATCTGGCTAACCGATCTGGGCTACGGGAAATAGGGAGCTTTCGACATCGGTGAAGGCAGCCCGTCCACCGTATCGTGCTCCATAAATTCCGTCCGCGTACCATCCGGGTCGAAGAAATTACCCTGCCACTTATGGTTCACGCCCACGTGAGCCTCGTGCTTTTGCTTGTAGGTCTGAAACGCTGGTCGCGACTTTACGTCCGCCAGCGTTTTTTCCATATTGACCGGCGTCAGCAGCGCAATATGGCCTGCTGTTTTTGACGGTGACCCTATTCGGGAGACCGACCACTCCACGTAGTCGTCGCTCTCCGGCAGTTTCATGTTCGAGGTCCCAGACAACACCGTCCCCGTTACCTTCGGGCTGGGAAGTCCGAAAGCGGCCATGGTCGAGTCCGACCTCCAGAATTCCCTTGTCGCCAGCGTCCCATGGTAAAACTGAACCGATTCCGGTTTCGAGATCGAGAATCCGGCGTGGATGATCCGGTGTGAAGTGGCAGTCTCGGAAAGGTATTTGCCGACGCTCTTTACGCTCAGGCTGTCCGGGGTGTACTGCATTACCTCGATGGGTGTTCCGTCCGGATCCGCCGTCATGAAGGCCAGATCGCCGGTTGGAGTCCTCTCTACCTTGCCCGCCACCTTCAGATAGCTGCGCATGGCCTCCACATCGTCCGTCTCAATGGCATACCGGGCAAACCGCGATTCGGTTGCCGAGGTTTCCGGCACCACCACGATGTACTGCCGATTGTTGACCTTGAAATACACGCTGGAGACCTGCTCGGAGGGTAATCCGCCGCCCAAAACAGCCTTCAGATCCTTCTTCACGGTGATAGCTTCCTGGAATCCGAGTAAATCTCCGTAAAATTTCCGGCTCTCGTTCAGATCGTGGGAACGGACCACAATCCGGGAAACACCCACCAGGCGAGGCCGCTTCGGTTGTTGTCCGTACAGCATCCCGGCGCAAAGTGCGACTGTCAGGAGTACCCGCTTCATTGCGCAGCCGCCTGACTCAGGATGGTCCAGAACTCGGGGAATGAGACCGAGGCCGCGTCAGCGTTGTCGATGGTAGACGGTCCGTCTCCCCGCAATGCCGCCACCGCGAAAGCCATCGCGATGCGGTGGTCGCCAAAGGAATCGAACGCAGCCGCTTTGAAAGTCTGCCGTCCCGGAATCTTCATACCGTCCGGAGTCACTTCGATCTGAATGCCCATCCGTGCAAAGTTGTCGGCCACGGTCGCGATCCGGTCGGTCTCTTTGATGCGCAATTCGCTGGCATCGCGAACCACCAGACCCTGTTCGGAAGCGGCTCCAAGCACCGCCAAAACAGGAATTTCGTCAATCAGAGCCGCCGCCATCGCACCTTCGATGACACCGCCCTTCACCGGGGCGTGGCGAACCTCGATATCGCCAATCATTTCACCATTTGTCGATTCGATCTTAAGGATTTTGATCGGAGCGCCGATAGACACGAGGAAGTCAAGAAGCGCCGAACGGGTGGGATTCAGCCCAACATTGCGAAGCACCAGATGAGAACCAGGGACCAGCAGGCCAGCCACCAGGAAGAATGCGGCCGACGACAAATCGCTCGGCACCATCAATTCACGACCCGTCAGCGTGGGCTTGCCCTGCAGCGTGATTACGCCCTTCCGCCCGGTCAACTCCGCGCCGAACTCGCGCAAAGCGAGTTCCGAGTGGTCGCGCGACTGCATCGGCTCACGGACAATCGTCTCGCCCTCGGCAAAGATGCCACCAAAGAGAACGCAGGTTTTCACCTGAGCGCTGGCTACGGGCAGCGTGTAGTCAATGGGATGCAGCGGCGCGCCATGAATGGTGAGGGGCGGGAACTGGCCTTCTTTGTCAGGCAGCGAGGTTGCCTCGAAACGAGCCCCCATCTGCGTCAAAGGCTTAATAACGCGTCCCATGGGCCGGCGCGAAAGCGACTCATCGCCAAATATCTTCGTGGTGAACGGCTGCGCCGCCAAAAGGCCAGCCATCATCCGAATGGTAGACCCGGAATTGCCCGCATCGAGGGGCCCGGCTGGTTCTTTCCAGCCATGCAGGCCCTGTCCGTGGATCGTCACGGTGGTGCCCTCTTCCTCCACCTGGATGCCAAGAGCCTGCACGCACCCCAGAGTGGAGTGGCAGTCCGCGCCCGTCGAATAATTGCTGATTGTGGACTTTCCCTCGGCGAGCGAAGCGATCATCGCATAACGATGAGAGATGGATTTATCGCCCGGAAGCGCAATGGAACCGGACAGGCGGACTGCTGGATTGACGGTTTGTTGCATGAATTGTCATTGTCTCAACAAACCTCTTCGCCGTCGCATGAGGTGTCGCAGTATACTGAACCTTTCCCATGTACCAGGCAGCAATTGACATCTTCACACCTACCGACGGAACGAGTATTTTCCGCCCGATCTGGCCTCCATGTCATGTGATGGTACATAATAATGGTTTGTCCCCGTATCTCCCGAAACCACTCCCCGAAACGGGCTCTGCTTCGGATTACTTATTTAATTTTAACGTTTTGACCTGCCAGCCGTGTCCAACGGCTGGTGCCCGATCATAGATCGCATGCCACAGATTTTCAAATCCAGCGCGAACTCGTTTGCCCGCACGAGCATCGTCCTAGCCGTCGTCACATTGGGCGTCTTGGCCGGGGTCTTCTTCGAGCTCATCGCCGATTCTCGTTATTCCACGAGGCAAGGCGATGCCCGCGAACAGCCTGTCCCGTTCAGCCATACCCACCACGTCGGCTCTATGGGCATTGAATGCCGCTACTGCCACACGGGCGTTGAGAATTCGCAACATGCCATGGTGCCTCCCACCAAGACCTGCATGAACTGCCACTCGCAGATCTGGATCAACAGCTCCACGCTGGAACCGGTCCGCGAGAGCTACCGTACCAATCAGTCCATTAAGTGGACCAAAGTTCACGATCTTCCCGACTACGTCTACTTCAACCACAGCATCCACGTGAAAAAGGGTGTTGGTTGTGAAACGTGCCACGGCCGCGTCGATAAGATGCCCCTCATGTACCAGGGCCCGACGATGCAGATGCGGTGGTGCGTTGAGTGCCACCGGGAACCCGAGAAATTTGTCCGCCCGCGTGAGTTCGTCACGAAAATGGGCTATGAACCCGCCGAGCCGCAGGAAGTTCTGGGGCCGAAGCTGGTGAAGGAATACAACATTCAGAAGTTGGAGACCTGCTGGACCTGCCACAGATAGCGCGATGAGTGAACAAACTAATCTAAATCCGGTGAATCAACTGGACGGCGCAAAGGGACTCAAGTACTGGCGCAGTCTCGACGAATTAGCTGCAACCGACGGCTTCCAGGACTACCTGCATCGTGAATTTCCCCGGCAGGCTGGTGAATGGCTTGACGATGAAGGCCGCCGTAACTTCCTGAAGGTCATGGGCGCTTCCCTCGCGCTCGCCGGCCTGTCAGCCTGTACCAAGCAACCGCCGGAGTACATAATGCCGTACGTCCAGGAACCTGAAAAGCTCCTGCCCGGCAAACCCCTGTTCTATGCGACGGCGTTCCCGATCTCGGGCATTGCCAATCCGGTTTTGGTGGAAACGCACGAATACCGCCCCACCAAAGTAGAAGGCAATCCGGAACACCCGGCCAGCCTCGGCTCTGCCGACGTCCCCACGCAGGCTTCAATCCTGGGACTCTATGATCCGGACCGCCTGCAGGCCATCACCTACATTGGTGAGTCCCGTACCTTCGCCTCCTTCTTGATTGAATTCCTGCGGGCTGTTGAGAAGCAGAAGGCGAAACAGGGCGCGGGTATCCGGATTCTAACCGAAACCGTCACCTCGCCAACGCTGGGCGCTCAGATCCAGGATCTGCTCAAGCAGTATCCGGGCGCGAAGTGGTATCAGTGGGAACCGACCGGTCACGGTCGACGTATGGGCGCGCAGCTTGCCTTCGGCCAATACCTGAATCCCATTTTTAAGTTTGACCAGGCGGAAGTCGTCCTTTCAATTGACGCCAACTTCTTGGGTAATGGTCCCGGTGGCGTGAGGAACGCTCGCGATTTCGCCACCCGTCGCGGTGTTCGCGAAGGCGTTGAGTCCAGTCGTTTCTACGCTGTTGAAACTACTCCAACCTCCAGCGGTTGTCGCGCCGACCATCGGTTAGCAGTGAAGCCCTCGGAAGTCATTGGTTTCGTCCGTGCCATCGCAACTGCGGTTGCTGGCGGTGCTCCGGCTGGCTCGAAATTCCAGAAGGCGGTAATTAAGGACCTCCTGGCGGCCAAGGGTAAGTCGATAGTAATTGCCGGCGATGATCAGTCTCCCGAAGTTCACGCGGTTGTTCATTACATCAATCAGGTTCTGGAGAACAACGGCAAGACTGTAGTGTTCACGCCGTCGCTCGAACAGAAGCCGACCGACCAGTGGGCTGAACTCCAGGCTCTGGTTCAGGAACTGAATGCAGGTCAGGTTGATCTGTTGATGGTGCTTGGCGGTAACCCTGTTTACAGTGCGCCCCCGCAACTCAACCTGCGCGGTGCGATTCAGCTCGCGAAACTCCGTGTCCGCCTCGGTCAGTATGACGATGAGACCTCAGAAGTTTGCCAGTGGCTGCTTCCCGAAGCTCATGCCTACGAACATTGGAGCGACGCTCCGGCTGCGGATGGCACGCTGTCCATCATTCAGCCGCTGATCAGCCCGCTCTACGGTGGGAAGTCCGTTCACGATCTCTTTAACGCTTTTGGTGAAACCCCTGAAAAATCCGGCTACCAGACGATTCGCGAATTCTGGAAGGCGAAGCATACTGGAGCCGAGTTTGACGCCTGGTGGAAGCACGCAATCCACGATGGTTTCATTAAGGACTCCGCTCCGGTAGCAGTCAACGCCACGGCCAAGCTACTTCCGGCCAGTGCTGCGGTTTCCGGATCCGGAACAGAAGTCTCCTTCCACGCCGATCCTTATATATTGGATGGCCGTTATTCAAATAACGGTTGGCTGCAGGAACTTCCCCGTCCTATTACCCGCCTTACCTGGGATAACGCTGTAATCGTTAGCCCGAAAACGGCTGCCGACCTCGACCTTAAGAATGAAGACGTCGTAGAAATCGCAGCCAACGGTTCCGCTGTTGAGGGTGCGGTATGGATCCTCCCCGGTCAACCGGATGGTGCGATTGCTCTGAGTCTCGGCTACGGCCGGAAACGCTCGGGGCGCGCCGGCAACGGAGCTGGCTTCGATGCCTACCGCCTCCGCAACGCTGCCAATCCCACGTTTACCGCTGGCGCCAAGGTGAAAAAGAAGGGTGAAACCTTCCGCCTCGCCGCCGTCCAGCACCACTTTGCCATGGAAGGCCGTGACCCGGTCCGTGCCGGCACCGTGGAGGAGTTCAAGAAAGATCCCTTCTTCATTCAGAAGGAAAGCGAAACGGCACCGAAGGGCCTGACAATGTATCCCCAGGAATGGGAATACAAGGGTTATGCCTGGGGTATGGCCATCGATCTGACCGCCTGCACCGGTTGCAATGCCTGCGTTGTCGCCTGCCAGTCAGAAAATAATATTGCCGTTGTCGGTAAAGAGCAGGTGCTTAACACCCGCGAAATGCATTGGATCCGTATCGACCGCTACTACAGCGGTTCTGAGAACGAACCCACCATGCACTTCCAGCCGGTCGGCTGCCAGCATTGCGAAAACGCTCCATGCGAAATCGTTTGCCCGGTCGCCGCCACCACACACGACTCCGAAGGCCTGAACAACATGGTTTACAACCGTTGCGTCGGCACTCGGTACTGCTCCAACAACTGTCCGTACAAAGTTCGCCGTTTCAACTTCATGTTGTACACGGACTGGGAAACGGAAAGCCTCAAACTGCAGCGCAACCCGGATGTTACGGTTCGCAGCCGCGGTGTGATGGAAAAATGCACTTTCTGTATTCAGCGCATCAACTACGCGAAGATCATGGCTGAAAAGGAAGACCGCCGGGTTCAGGATGGCGAAATCGTCACTGCCTGCCAGGCGACCTGCCCCTCACAAGCCATCGCTTTCGGTGATCTGAACGATCCGAAGAGCAAGGTTTCGAAGTGGAAAGCTGAAAAGACGAATTACTCGCTGCTGGGTGAACTGAACACGCGTCCCCGCGTGACATACCTGGCGGACATTCGCAACCCGAACCCGGAACTAGAGACTGGGAGGGAGGGCTAGCCAATGGCACAACCGGTAGAACTTCCGGATTCAATCCACGTCGGTCCGGTCATCGATCCGGGGCACAGCCTCGCGTCGGTTTCCGATAAGGTCGGCGGCATCGTACTGAAACGCAGAATCACGCTGGGCTGGGTTTTCGGCCTGCTGATTTCCTTCGCGGTCCTCCAAAACCTGATGGCGGGTGCCACGTGGCTCTTCATTAAGGGCGTTGGCGTCTGGGGTATTAATATCCCGGTCGGCTGGGGCTTCGCAATTATCAACTTCGTTTGGTGGATCGGTATCGGCCACGCCGGGACCCTCATCTCCGCAATCTTGCTGCTGCTAAACCAATCGTGGCGAAATGCGATCAACCGCTTCGCTGAAGCGATGACACTGTTCGCTGTTATGTGCGCCGGTATGTTCCCGGTTCTCCACACCGGTCGCCCATGGCTCGCATTCTGGTTGCTGCCTTACCCGAACACAATGGCACTCTGGCCGCAAATGCGCAGTCCGCTACTTTGGGACGTGTTCGCAGTATCCACATATCTAACCATCTCAGCAGTTTTCTGGTTCGTCGGCCTGTTGCCCGATCTTGCTACTCTTCGTGATTCTTCGAAGTCACGCGCGGGTCAGTTGATCTACGGTGCCCTTTCGCTGGGTTGGCGCAATTCCGCACGGCACTGGCAACGTTACGAGAAAGCTTCGCTGTTGCTCGCCGGTCTGGCTACGCCCCTGGTCGTTTCGGTTCATACCGTTGTTAGCTTCGACTTCGCGGTCTCGCTGATTCCCGGCTGGCATACCACCATATTCCCCCCCTACTTCGTCGCAGGAGCCATTTACTCGGGTTTCGGCATGGTGCTGACCCTAATGATCCCGGTCCGGAAGTTCTACGGGCTGGATGACATTATTACGCTTCGCCACCTAAACAACATGGCGAAGGTGACCTTGGCCACTGGCCTGATCGTCGCCTACGGTTATATACTGGAAGCGTTCTTCGGTTACTTCAGCGCCGATACGTATGAACGGTTCATGATCTGGAACCGGATGTTTGGCCCCTATGCGGTCTTCTACTGGTGCCTGATCCTGTGCAATATCATTACCCCGCAATTCCTGTGGCTTAAGAAGGTTCGTACCAGCCCCGGGAAGTTGTGGATCATTTCCATCATTGTGAACATCGGCATGTGGCTGGAACGCTTTGTAATCGTCGTCACCAGCCTGCACCGTGACTTCCTCCCGTCGAGCTGGGGCATGTACTGGCCGACTATCTGGGACTGGGCAGTTTACACCGGCACCCTCGGCCTCTTCATGACGTTGATATTCCTCTTCGTTCGTGTCCTGCCGATGATCACGATCTTCGAACTCCGCATGCTGTTGCCCGGCGCGGAAGTGAAGGAGCCAGTCGCGCACTAACGCGACCACAACATGAGCGGCCACACACAACATATTGAAGACGGGCTCTACGGTCTGATGGCGGAGTTTGAAACTCCCGGTCAGCTCGTTGCCGCCGCCCGCAAAACCCGTGAAGCGGGCTTCAAGAACTTCGACGCGTACACTCCGTACCCGATCCACGAGTTGGACGATGCGATGGATCTTCACGATAACCGCGTCGCACTGTTCACTCTGATCGCGGGGATTCTGGGCTGCATCGGTGGTTTTAGTCTGGCCACCTGGATTTCTGCGGTAGCATGGCCACTAAACATCGGTGGTCGTCCACTAATCAGCGTCCCGATGTTTATTCCGGTCACCTTCGAATGCACCATTCTGCTTGGTGGCCTCACCGCCGCCATCAGCATGATTCTGATGAACGGACTCCCGACGCCTTACCACCCGGTATTCAACGTGGAGCGGTTCGTGAACGCCTCCCGCAGCAAGTTCTTCCTCTGTATCGAATCGGAAGATCCGAAATTTGATCGCGCCTCCACCGAGGGGTTCCTTGCAAGTCTGAATCCTGAAGAGATCGCCGAGGTGGCCAAATGAGAAAGATCGGCCTCCTGATTGCTGTTTGTGGGTTTCTGACGGGATGTGCCCGACTGGACATGCAGGATCAGCCCAAGTACAAACCGCAGCGCCCCAGCGAATTCTTCGCCGACGGCCGCAGCGGACGTCCGGAAGTGGAGGGCACCATCGCGCGGGGGAACCTGGACGAAGATACCGCTCTCTATACCGGTAAGGACGAAAAAGGCGTGGATCTGGAAGCATTTCCAATTCCGGTCGATAAAGCCCTGCTCGAGCGTGGCCAACAGCGGTACGACATCTACTGCGCACCCTGCCATGGCCGTATCGGCAACGGATTGGGAATGATCGTCCGTCGCGGCTTCAAGCAACCGCCCTCTTATCATATTGATCGGCTCCGTACCGCTCCGGTGGGTCACTTCTATGAAGTGATCACGAACGGCTACGGTGCCATGCTGAACTACGCGGCACAGGTTCCGGTTCGGGATCGCTGGGCGATCATCGCCTACATTCGGGTTCTGCAGTTGAGCCAAAATGCCAATGCGAGCGAACTGGCAGCTGATGTCCGCGGTAAGTTGCCCCAACCCGGTCAGGAAACTGCAGAACAGAAGGCCGCTCTCAAAATGCAGCCTTTGGTTCCTGGAGATTCCGACTTCCACAATTTTCCGGCTAATCCTGCAACACCAGCCGGCGTTCCTGGTGCCTTCGGCGCCGGTGCGAATAAGCCTTCGAATCAGCCTGAAAGAAAATGACGACGACGGAACAAAGTTACGAAACTTCCCCGCAACTGCGCGACTCGCTGAAGCGGAGCTCCTCGATCGCGGCGTTCGTAGGGCTGGTATTTCTATCGCTGACTGTTGCGGGTAAATTCCTTCCCGGTGGCAGTACAGAACAGTTTTTGCGGGCCTACCTTGTTGGCTTCTGGCTGTGGTTTGGCGCAGGGGCGGCCAGCCTTGGCTTCCTGATGGTTCAATACCTGACGGGTGGTGCCTGGGGTACTGTCATTCGCCGGCCCCTGGAAGCCGGTGCCAAGACACTGTATGTGATGAGTTTTGGCTTCCTGCCGCTATTGATTTGGGTTGACAAGCTCTACTGGTGGGCGACGCCCGCCGGCCTGGCCGACAAGGTCATCCAGGCGAAGGAACTCTACCTGAATGTCCCATTCATGTGGGGACGTTGGGTGATCTACACAGCTTTTCTGATTGGCTTCACCTATCTGCTGACCAAGTGGTCCAAAGAAGAAGATGAGACGAAGTCGATGAAGATCTCGGCCCGGCTCGAAGCGCTCAGCGCGCCCGGCCTCCTGATGTTCTTTCTTTTGATGACATTCTGCGGCATTGATTACATGATGGTGCTGGAACCTAAATGGACCTCCACTATTTATGGTTTCCTGGTAATTATCGGATGGGGTCTTACAACGATGGCGGTTATGATCGCCGTTTTGGTAAAACTGACCGCCGACGAACCCATGCACCACGCCATCACGAAGAAACACTTCCATGATCTTGGGAAGTTGCTCTTTGCTCTGGTGATGTTGTGGGCCTATCTGAACTTCTCGCAAATCCTGATCACTTATTCGGCCAACCTGCCTACCGAAGTGATGTGGTACATCAAGCGATGGAACGGCGGCTTCGGCTGGGTATCTGTTCTTCTGCTGATTGGCCACTTTATGTTGCCCTTCTTCCTGCTGATCTCTCAGCCGGCCAAGAAGACCAAGAACATTGTGCAGGCGATCGCCATTTACCTGATCGTGATCCACGCGGTGGATGTGTATGCTCTTGTGGAGCCAAACTTCACGAGTGTGGACCACCCGCAACTGATTTTCTCCTGGCTCGATGTGACCGCTCCTGTTGGTTTTGGTGGTCTATGGCTGGCGTTATTCTTCCGGAACCTGGGTTCGCAGCGCTTGCTGCCGATTGGAGCCCCGGACTTTGTTAAGGCGTTGAATCATGGCAGAGATCACTAATAAACATCACGAGCCCGAACAAGATAACAGCGCACATGTTTCGCATGAGCGTTCGGATATCGATATCTTTCAGGTAGCTGGCTATGGCATTGGCATGGTCATTTGCTGTCTCGTCGTGGTGGTAATGGTGTGGGGTATGTTCGCTTACCTCGGGAAACGAGAGGACGCGGTAAACCCTCCGAATCGCCCAGCTATGACGAAAGATCGCCAACTGTTACCTCCGGAGCCTCGGCTCAGCGGCGTATCGAAAGGTACGGCCGCACTTCCGGAACTCCCGAAAGTGGAACTGGAAGAACTTCGCAATTCTGAGGATGCCCTTTTGACCAGTTACGGCTGGGTGGACACAACCAAGGGAACCGTACGTGTGCCGGTGGCTGTGGCTATAGATTTGGTGGCCGCGAAAGGCCTTCCGTCCCGGCCGAGTCCGGCTGGCGCGAATGGTGGATACCGGAGTATTCCCTCGGACGCCAGCGGCGGAAGAACACTCGAAAAGATCTCTCAATGACTCGATTGAAGTACAATTCGGCGGGCACCACAGTTCGTTACCTCGCAGGTAGCGCACTTGGGGTGTTGCTGTTGTTTGGCGCGGTATCCGCGATGGGTCAGGATAACCTTCCTGGCTATCCGGAACCGCTACGCTCAGAAGAGGGCGTAACGATCAACGCAGGCCGCAACGCTCCTACCCAGGATCTCCTGAATATGAAGGGTATGGATCGGCCTCTGCCCCTGAAGAGCGTCACCATCGAACAGAAGTTGGATTCCCAGTTACCCCTCGACGCGCCATTTCGTGACGAAACCGGCCACACTGTGCCCCTCGGAGCCTACTTCGGGAAGCGGCCTGTGGTTCTTGCACTCGTTTACTACGAGTGCCCCATGCTTTGCACCCAGATTCTAAACGGTGTGGTTCGCGCCGCCAAGGTTCTCCGCTTTACCCCGGGAACTGAGTACGACGTGGTCGCCATCAGCTTCGACGCTCGGGAAACCTCGGCGCAGGCGGCGGCGAAAAAAGCGGTATATCTGAAAAGTTATGGCCACCCGGAAGCTGGTGCCAACTGGCACTTTTTGACCGGTGACGTGGAGTCAGTGAAGCGGGTCACGGATTCGGTAGGTTTTCGCTATACCTGGGACGCCCATACCGGCCAGTTTGCTCATGCGAGCGCCATCTATATCTTGACGCCCGAGGGGCGTCTTTCGAAATATTTCTACGGCATTGATTATTCGCCGAAAGACATGCGCCTCGCAATGGTTGAGGCGTCACACAACAAGATTGGCAATGCAGTGGACCAGATTCTGCTGTTTTGCTACCACTTCGATCCGCACTCGGCGAAGTACACGCCATACGCGCTCGGTCTCTTGCGCGTGGCGGGAGGTGCCACCGTTTTAATGCTTGGGGGATTCGTGTTTATCATGCTGCGTCGGGAAAGCCGGCAGAAAGGAAGCCGGGCTGCCTAAGGGCTGCCGCCTGAATTGTGATGCCAGATCAAAGTTTTCAGCTATTTCCGGAAGCGGCGTCGTCGATAGCCGGCCAGGTGGACGCGTTATATGCGTTCATGGTGCTCATTAGCGCCCTATTCTCGCTCCTAATTGCCTTCCTCATTATTTTCTTTGCGATTAAGTACCGGCACCGTCCGGGAATCAAGCCGACATTCAAGCCGGCTGACGATCACAGCATCGGAGGCATGGTCCTTGAAATCGTATGGACCGCGATTCCGCTGGTGCTGTCGATGGTGATGTTCGTGTGGGGCGTGAGTATTTACTTCACTCAGTCCCGGCCTCCAGCCGATTCCATGGAGATTTACGTTACGGGAAAACAGTGGATGTGGAAGGTTCAGCACATGGAAGGTGCTCGTGAAATTAACGAGTTGCATATTCCACTGAATCGAAATATCAAGCTGACCATGACCTCGGAAGATGTGATTCATGACTTCTACATCCCGGCGTTCCGGACCAAGGCAGACGTTCTTCCGGGCAAATATACTACCGAATGGTTCAAGGCGACGAAGACTGGCGCCTACCATATTTTCTGCGCTGAATACTGCGGTACCAAGCATTCGGAAATGATCGGTACCGTCTACGTGATGAACGAAGCGGATTATTCTCAGTGGCTTGCGGCCGGTAGCGGCGAGGGTTCGATGGCGGAACAGGGTCAATCGCTGTTCAATCAACTCGGATGCGGCAACTGTCACGCGAGCGCGGTGAACAACGGCATTGGACGCGGGCCGAATCTGAATGGCCTGTACGGGTCGCGAGTGGACCTGAAAGATGGCACCGCCGTAAAAGCCGATGAGTCCTACATCCGGGAATCTGTGATGTATCCGCAAGCGAAGCTCGTGGCTGGTTTTGATGACGTCATGCCCACCTTTAAAGGGTTGATCTCGGACGAGGGCATGCTGAAACTGATCGCTTACGTCAAATCGATGGGATTGAAGCAGGGCGCACCCAATACGGTGCCACCCGCTTCGGTGACCACAAATTCGACTGCACCAACAGCGGGGCGCGGGGCGGCCAGAGCCGCCACGCCCGTAACAGCCCCCACATCGGCGGGCAACAAATGAGTATGCCGGGGAAATACGAATGATAGCGGCGACTGTACCTGTAAAGGAAGAAAAGAATTACATGAATGCGGAGCACGGCCTAAAGAGCTGGCTTCTGACGCAGGATCACAAGCGCATAGCGCTCTTGTACTTGCTCTCAGTGACCGTATTTTTCATTGTCGGCGGCCTTTTTGCGGCCCTGATCCGTCTGGAGCTAACCACTCCCGCTGGCGATCTGTTGGATTCCAATACCTATAACAAGGTCTTTACTGCGCACGGCGTGGTAATGATCTTCTTCTTTCTGATTCCTTCCATCCCTGCAATCCTGGGTAACTTCCTGTTGCCTTTGATGATCGGCGCGAAGGATTTGGCGTTCCCCAGAATCAACCTGTTGAGTTGGTATGTATACATGCTTGGCGGCACGCTGGGTGTGGTGGTTCTGGCTACGGGTGGCGTGGATACCGGATGGACCTTTTATACGCCATTGAGTACTACATACTCAAACGGCTATGTCGTATTGACCGCGATGGCTGCCTTCGTGGCGGGTTTCTCCTCGATCCTTACCGGGCTGAACTTTATTGTTACTGTTCACCGTATGCGTGCTCCTGGGTTGACCTGGTTCCGCCTGCCGCTTTTTGTTTGGGCACATTACGCCACCAGCGTGATCATGATTCTGGGGACACCGGTTATCGCTGTCACCTTGTTCATGCTGATGCTTGAGCGTGGTCTCCATATCGGGTTCTTTGATCCTGCCTATGGTGGTGATCCGGTTCTGTTCCAACATCTGTTTTGGTTCTACTCGCACCCTGCTGTTTACATCATGATTCTGCCCTCGATGGGTGTGATCTCTGAAGTTGTGTCCACCTTCTGTTCCAAGAAGCCATTCGGATACACCTTCATCGCCTTCTCTTCAGTGGCAATCGCGGTCTTCGGCTTCCTGGTATGGGGGCATCACCTCTATGTGTCGAGCCAGTCTGCATATGCCGGTATGGTGTTCTCCATTCTGACCTATATCCTGGCCATACCGTCGGCGATTAAGATTTTCAACTGGGCTGCCACGATGTATAAAGGCCAGGTACGGCTCACGGCACCCATGCTTTACGCGCTTGGATTCATCGGCCTCTTCACGGTTGGTGGATTAACCGGGCTCTTCCTGGCCGCGATGGGTCTGGATGTACATGTGACCGACACTTACTTTGTGGTCGCTCACTTTCACTACGTCATGGTCGGCGGTGCCATCATGGGTTACATGGCAGGCCTCCATTATTGGTGGCCGAAGATTACGGGCCGGATGTACTCGCAGCTTTGGGCGAAAGTTGCCTGCTGCCTGGTGTTCATCGGCTTCAATCTGACCTTCTTCCCCCAGTTCGTTCTTGGCTACTTGGGTATGCCCCGCCGTTATCACGTGTATCCGGTGGAATTTCAGGTCCTGAATGTGCTCTCTTCTGGTGGCGCAGCTGTCTTGGGACTTGGCTATTTGATCCCCGGTGTTTATTTCTTGTGGTCTTTGAAGTATGGTGCCAAGGCTGGTGATAATCCCTGGGGTGCGACGACACTGGAGTGGCAGACATCCTCGCCTCCTCCGACCGCAAATTTTGAGGTAACGCCAGTAGTGACCACTGAAGTCTACGATTACTCCAACACGGAGGTGCCGCACATTGTCTAGCCATGCGGCTTCCAGCCACACTTCCGCCGTCGTCGGTCATGAGGCGGCTCACGACCCCAATCTGAAGCACCACTTCGAGAACGCCGACCAACAAAAAGAATCCGCTTCCATTGGGATGTGGGTGTTCCTGTTGACGGAACTGATGTTCTTCGGGGGCCTGTTCCTCGCTTACTTCGTCTATCGCCAATGGTACCCGGCGGCTTTCATCTCGGCCAGCAACAAGACGGATGTTCTGATCGGGGCAATCAATACCACGGTCCTGATCTGCAGCAGTCTTACCATGGCGCTTGCGGTACATTACGCGTCGCTGGGTAAGAAGCAGTTGTTGGTTTTCTTCCTGATTGCTACGCTTTTGCTTGGCGGCATCTTTCTTGGCGTGAAGGGCTACGAATACCACGACAAGTGGGTGCATCACGAAATTCCGGGCGAGCACTTCGAATGCGAAGGTTGTCAGGACGCCGGGCATGCTCAGTTATTCTTCTCCCTCTACTTCGGGATGACGGGGTTGCATGCTTCGCACATGATTATCGGTTTCGGCATTCTGCTGGTTTTGATCTTCCAGGCGAACCGGGGCGACTTCACCGCGAAATGGTATACACCAGTGGAGATGTTTGGACTCTACTGGCACTTTGTTGATATCGTCTGGATTTTCCTGTTCCCGCTGCTATACCTGATTGACCGCGTGGGGAGGCCATTACTCTGATGCAAGAACATTCTGAACATCATATTGTTCCAAAGCGCGTCTACGCGCTGGTTTTCACCACGCTGATCATCATGACGTGGGTTACTGCCTGGATTTCGACGGTTGATCTTGGTCCCATGAACATTTGGGTCGCGTTGTCGATTGCGGTCTTTAAGGCCAGCATTGTGGTCCTGTTCTTCATGCATGTGAAGTATGGGACTCGGTTGACGAAGATGATCGTCTGTTCGGGGATACTTTGGTTAATGTTCCTGCTTTTCGTCACCATGGGTGACATGTGGACTCGGGGCTGGATGGGCGTACCGGGCCGGTAAGCCAGTCTATTTCGGGATCTATAAAGCTAAAACGCGGGCCTGGGTGGTGAACCCAGGTCCGCGTTGTGTTTTCCGTTGTACCGGGATTTAGCAGACTATGCCGGTGAGTTTCTCCTTGATCTGGTCAGCGGTGAAGGGTTTTCGGACGTAGCCGCTCGCACCGAGCTGAACCGCTTCCATCACCTTTCCCTGACCACCCTCGGTTGTGATCATAATCACAGGTACAGTCTTGTGTTGATCCATTTGGCGCAGGCGGGCAAGCAGTTGCAAGCCGTCCATGTGAGGCATATTTATATCAGACAGGATGAGACCGAAGGTTCGCGTCTGCAGGATTTCGATCGCCTCGGTCCCGTCTCCTGCCTCGTGAATCTCACCGAGTGGCAGATCTGTCTGGCGGAGGACCCTTTGCAGGATCTTCCGAATTGCGGCCGAGTCGTCAACGATCAATACATCCAGTGGCGCAGTAGCGGTCATGAAACTTCCTCCGAATGTAATATCGGCAGGTTGTTGTCGAAAGTGTAGTGGCAGGTCGATATCTCCCCCCCCTGGAGCTCAATGCCCGGTTGACAGTGGGACAAAATGAGCAGATCATCACAACAGAGGTCTTACGATGTCCGCTCGCCGCATTCTCATCTCTGCGTTAGCCATCTCAGCTTTTACTACGGCCGCCTACGCCCAGAGCGTGGTTTCTGCCCACTCCGGCACGCTGCATTATTTTGACGGAGTCGTCTCGATCGATGGCAAGGCCGTTGAGCAGCATCCTGGGAAGTTCCCTGAAATAAAGGACAACAGCGTCTTCCGGACCGAGTTCGGAAGGGCGGAGATCCTGCTGACGCCTGGCGTATTTCTCCGGCTTGGTGAGAAGTCTGCGATCAAGGTGTTGGACAACAGGTTGATGAGCACGCGCATCGAATTCCTGGAAGGCTCCGCGATGGTTGAGTCCGACGGGCAGGATTCCTCTGTGAAGGATCCGGCGGTCACTATCATTTATAAGGATTATTCGATACAGCCGATTAAGTTTGGTCTGTTCGAACTCTCTTCTTCTGCTGGTCTGCTTCGTGTATACAAGGGCCAGGCGTCGGTGGAAGCCGGTGGGAGTCGTGTGGTGGTGAAAGAGGGACGGCAGGTTCCTTTCTCCGCTGCTCTGCTGGCGGAGAAGGTTGACGAGAAGAATATCGATGATTTGTATCTTTGGACACGTGATCGCTCCGCGCACCTCTCGGCGGCCAATATGGCTTCGGCCCGATCGGTGGCGAACCAGTCTCTGATGGGCGGCGGTTTCCTGAATGGCATGGGCGTCTATAACCCGGCGACAGGTTATCCTGGGTTCGGCGGCGGCTGGTATTACAATCCCTATCTGGGAATGTATACCTACATGCCGCGCAGTGGCACAGTCTGGAGTCCGTTTGGATACGGGTACTTCAGTCCTGGCACGATTTTCGCTTATTATTCTCCGGATCGGTATTACTGGAGTGGCGGAGGGGGAGCACGCAATGGCGTTTCTACTGGTGTTCCTCTGACGAACATCGGTACGTCCGGTGTTGCAGCCTCGCAGGTTGCGCGTTTTGGCTCCGGGATCAACAGCCATCCCACATTGAGCTCGCCGGTTCGTTCGTCGGAAGCCCCGGGTATGAACTCGACGGGATTCCGCGGTGCGGGCGATTTTGGCGGGGGTAATTTTGGTGGTCCTGGTTCTGGCGGGCGGTTTGGTAATGCCGCGCCCTCAGTGTCAAGTAATACGGGAGGGACGCAGCAGGCCCCCGTCTCGGCTCCGGCCGCCGCTCCAGCGGCCTCTGGCGGGGCACCTGGTGGCGCTCGGGGTCGCTAGCCGGGTTTTTGAACGAGGCCATGTTATCCTGAGGGTTCACACGCGAACTGTTGTGTTGCGTGCGAAAGTGCTTCCAACCTGACGTTATCCAGTCTGGAATATTAAAAGAAGCTACTTCCCAAACCGGGGAGAGATGGCCGAGTGGTTGAAGGCGCACGCTTGGAAAGCGTGTATAGGGGAAACTCTATCGAGGGTTCGAATCCCTCTCTCTCCGCCACCTTTCTGTTTGAAATATGCGATTACTGAAATGAAAAGGCCCACCTCGATGAGGTGGGCTTTTTGCTGGTGTTTCGAGTACGTTCGGCGGCGGTCGCAGGGGAAGAACAGGGTGAAGCCCGAAGGCTACCCTGGAGCGGCGAAGCTCCGGCCCTTACCGGCTCAAGTGATGGAACCAGCGGATGCGGATCCAAATGTCGGGTGGGGTGGTGGGGGTGAGCGGCTTCAGCGTGCGTGGTAGAAGGCCTGCAGCCGATTTACATCATCCTTGCTCAGGGTTAGCACCGTTCCGGTTAAGTCGCGCGGCGAAAGCGCCCAGCGCTGCACCCCACTGCGCGCATGGTTTCCGGACTTCGTGAGCATGTGAACCAGTTCATGGGCCATTACGCGCCCCAGGGCGCGACCGTAAAACATTTCTGCCCGGGCCAGGTCCCCACCCCACATCGCGGAGCGCGCTGACTGGATTACCTTCTCACAATCGACTTCACCGAATGGAAGAACTCGCCCATCGGTGGTCCATGTGACCGCGTAAGGTCCGGATTCGTCGTATCGCGGCGCGGGAGGTTCAGATTTGCAGTTCCCCCGGAAGGTCATCACAACAAGGTCGCTGAAATCGTGGGAAGACGCCTCAGTGCGGTTGGTAAAAGACAGATGAACTCCGGTGGCTCCCAAAATCAGGGTAGCTTCCCGTTGCATTTCTCTGGTGGTCCCTGGCGAATTAGCCCCTTTGAAATCGAGGACTACCGTTATATCCGCCAACGGTGTGGGAGGCATCCCGGCGCTGACGGGAACATAGAGCGCAAGAATCAAACTGATCAGGGTATGGCGTCGCGGCATATACATGGCCACTAACTCTCTTAAAGGACAGTCTTTAGGGGCATGCCAGCCTGGGCAGACGGGGCTCAGGGGCGTGCGGTGCACTATGCAGCTAGTGCTGGGCAGACGGGGCCCAAGGTGAGTATATCGCAGAATAAGAGCCTGCAAAGTGCTTCCCATCAATTCTTTTGATGGAGCCGATATAGAATGGGCCCCCGGTGAGCAAGTGGGTGGCTGAGGATAACCCGTTGAATGACCTCGAATGGTTAGCGGCGTCGGAATCGGCGTGCGGGCAGAAGGAGGGTACCGAGACCGAGCAGGATCAGGGTTGACGGCTCGGGCGCCGGCGCGAGGGTAGAGAAGCCCTCCGCAGGGCTGGGAACGCTCGCGTCACCATTGATGGCAAGTGCGGCAATTCCAGAGCCATCCGTGGGCCCGGAAAGGACACTATAGTCCGAGGCCAGCAGATCCGCTTAGAACTCACGTCCGTCATTGGCGGGTCTGGTCAATGCAGGCCCATCCACCGTGAGGATGAAGCTAAAAAAACTTCCAATCTCAATGACTTCGGTCTTGAGACTGTCCTCCGTATTGGCGCATTAAGAATCCGTGACTGTTGCCTGCGCGAGGGCAAGACTGAGAACCGGGCGACATCCAATGCACGTCCGCAGTCAAAAAGCCCTGAGAGGCCGGGCGCAACAAAGCCGGGCTACTGCATCCCTCGGGTTCAGGAGAGGTGCGGTAGTCCGGCTTCTTTTAGTGAACCGACAACTTTAATCAGGCGGCGGACTGTTTTGGCTTACGTCCGGGCTTCGCTTTTTCGACGACATCCCCTTTTGCTTTGGCCATCCATAATGGTGGTCGTCCACGCCGCTTGGGAGCCTGACTGGCTAGCCGCTCGAGGCTGGCAATGGCTTCTTCCATTTGTTGTCTCTCCTGGCGCAGTTCATCCAGGATCTTTTCGATGTCCATACTACCTCCGGATTACGCGACCTGACCGTTTTGTCGAACAGGACCAGCCAGCGCGCATCCATCCTTTATTAGAGCGCAATTTCCGTGGAAGTGCAATTTCTGGAGCTTGTCGCGGGCCGTAGTCCTCCAGTAGTGCCGCAGCAGAGTTGAACGCAAAATGTCCGCTGGACCGCTGCGGACCGGAGCCGGAGAAACTCACTTGGTGCCGGTTTGCAGCAAGCGTTTTCGACTCCCGTGATATGCTTGCGGCATCCGAAAGAGTACCCTCGGATCCGGGCCCCGAAGTCCCGCTGGAAGATTTTCCGAAGGAGGGCGGTTCCTCATGCAAAACTTTACGTCACCAGTTATTGCGTTTTACCGTTCCACCGTAAGATGATGCGGTAACCGGCTATTCACACACCAGAAGCACTGCAAGACGGACCAACAGGGGAATCCAGGTAACCGAATGTTCGAAATGCTGTTCAAATACCCGCCGGCAATCTTCGCGCGGGGGAAGTTCGTCCTATTGTCGCCATGGCCCGTCTGGCTGCTGATTGCGCTGGCGGTAGCTGCTGGCGCAGGCCTGTTTTGGCACGTGAACCGCAGCAGCGGGGTCCTGACGCGCGTTCGATCTCTGGCAATCTGGGCGGCCCAAACCGTTCTGGTGGCTATTGTTCTCTTCATGTTATGGAACCCGGCGATCAGCGTTGCCCGGTTGCGGCCGCAACAGAACGTAGTGGCAGTTCTGGTGGACCACTCCCGCTCCATGGCCCTTGTGGAAGACGGGAAATCCCGAATTCAGGGTGCGACCGAACTGCTGAACGGGCAGCTCCTGTCGGAACTGGGGAAGAAGTTCCAGGTTCGGCTGTATGAGTTCGGCAAGGACGCGGTTCGGGTGGATGATGTGAAGAACGTCACCCCGAACGATAATGCGACACGCATCGGGGACAGCCTGAAGCACATTGCGGGCGAAGCGGGCACCATGCCGCTGGGCGCGATTGTGCTATTGACCGACGGTGGCGACAACACGGGCGGGGTGGATCGCGAGACGCTCGCGCAACTCCGTCAACTTCGGGTTCCGGTACACACCATCGGTTTCGGCCCCGACCATTTCGCGAAAGATATTGAAGTAGAAGATGTTGCGGTTCCGGCTCGGACGGTGAGGAATTCACGGGTTGTGGCCCGGGTGGCGTTCCGGCAGCATGGTTACGCGGACCAGAAGGCCCGGATTATCGTCCGCGAGGACGGGAAACCCCTGGCCCAGCAGGAGTTCACGCTGAAGGGCGATGTGGAACAAAGCCAGACCGTCCTGTTTAATGCCGGCGCCGAAGGGGCGCACAGTTACACGGTCGGGGTGGAGCCGCTGGTGGGCGAGGAAAACACGAGGAATAATGCCGTGGTCCGCGTGATTAACGTCACGAAGGGCAAGCGCCGCATCCTCTATGTGGAAGGCGAGCCGCGCTGGGAGTATAAATTCATTCGCCGGGCTCTCGAAGACGACGAAAGCATGGAACTGGTGTCCGTTGTTCGCACAACGCAGAACAAGACCTACCAGCAGGGTGGTAAGGATGGGGAATTCGACCAGGGCTTCCCGCCCACGGTGGAAGGTCTGTTTACGTACGATGGTTTGATTATCGGCAGCATGGAGGCCAACTATTTCTCCATTACGCAGCAGAACATGATCAAAGATTTTGCCGATCGGCGTGGCGGTGGTGTCCTGTTTCTGGCTGGGCGTTTTGCCCTGAATGAGGGCGGATATGGCGCGACTCCCATAGCCGAGATGTTGCCGCTGCGTCTGCCTGGGGAAAAGACCTGGTCGCGTGACTTTGCCGAAGCGCAGTTGACGGATGCGGGTAAAGAAAGCGTGATCACGAGGCTGGAAGAAGGCCGCGACGCCAATCTGGCACGCTGGAAGAAGATGCCGCTGATCGCAAATTACACGGCTTTGGGAACCCCGAAACCGGGTGCGGTGGTGCTGATGAATGTGGTGCCGCCCGGAAAGAGGCCGAGTCCGCTGCTGGCAATCCAGAATTACGGCCATGGCAGGACTGCCGTGCTGGCAACGGCCGGAACCTGGCGCTGGAAAATGCTGCAGGATCATGCGGATAAGACACACGCCACTTACTGGCAGCAGCTGCTGCGCTGGCTGGTTTCGGAAACTCCCGGGCAGGTGTCAGGCAGCACCCCCCGCCAGGTTCTGTCGGACGAGACCCTGGTGCCGTTCCGCGCGGTGATTCACGATAAGGCTTACCAGACGGTGGCCGGGGCAACGGCTCAGGCGGTGGTCAGCCAGCCAGACGGCAGCACAGCCACGGTTGACCTCAAGCCCGATCCTCTGGAGCCCGGTACTTACACCGGTGCGTACACGGCGGACAAGCCCGGAGCCTATGTGGCCGAGATCGTCGCCCGCGACGAAAAGGGCGAAATCGGCAGGGACTCGCTGACGTTCCGCCGCGAAGACGGGGTTGCCGAGAACTTTAACGCCTCGCAAAACAAAGAGTTATTGGAAAAGCTTTCCGCCGATACAAACGGTAACTACTACACACCGTCTAAAGCAAAGAGGCTGGCGGAGGAAATCACGGTTTCTGAAGCCGGCATTACGGCGCATGACAATCTGGACCTTTGGGATATGCCCATTCTCTTCCTTCTGGCGATCCTGCTTCGGGGTGGCGAGTGGATGTTACGCAGAAAATGGGGGGTCGTTTAGTGAAAAAGCTTCTGGCAACCGTTCTTCTTGCGGCTATGCCCACCGCTCTGCACGGCGCCACTTTCTTTCTGACGGTTGCGGGACTGGGTGGTGAGCCCGACTACGAACAGCGCTTTGCCCTGCTGGCCGCGGATACCGACAAGCTGCTGAAGACGGGCGGCGCAACCGACCGGATCATCACCACGCTGAAGGGCGCGGATGCCACGAAGGCGAAGATGACCGCTGCACTGGCGAAGCTCGCTTCTGACGCGAAAACGCCTGATGTTGTCGTGTTGATGATGATCGGCCACGGCACTTTCGATGGCACGGAGTACAAGTTCAACCTGGTGGGTCCGGATATTTCCGGCACAGAGTTGGCCGCGCTGCTGAACAAAATTCCGGCAGCGCGCCAGCTGGTGGTGGATATGACGAGCGCCAGCGGAGGCATTCTGCCTGCGCTCAAGCACGATGGCCGGACCGTGATTACAGCTACGAAATCCGGCAGCGAGAAGAATGCGACGCTGTTTGGCCGCTACTGGGTGGAAGCGTTGCGTGATCCGGCTGCCGACACGGACAAAAACGAAGTGGTGACGGCGCTCGAGGCCTACAAATACGCGCAGACCAAGACGACCGCGTTCTTCACAGACCAGAAGCGTCTGGCGACCGAGCATTCGCAGCTGGAAGATCCGCAGCGCGCCAACGCCTTTACGCTGATCCGGTATGGCTCCGCGGCAGCTGTCGTCAATGACCCTGCCAAGCGCACGCTGGTCAGCAAGAAAGAAGACATCGAGAACCGGATTGACAACCTGAAGTATCAGAAAGACCTGATGGCTCCGGAAGACTACCGGAAGCAGATGAACGCGCTGTTGCTGGATTTGGCGCGGACGCAAAGCGAGATCGACAAATGAGACCGGCGGGCATCGCTATCGCGTTGACGGCGTTTCTGTGCTTTGCGCAGACGCCCGTGCGGAAGCCTGCCCAGCCGCCGGCCTCCACATCGGGCAATGCCGCGACGTTGCAGGCGGCCGAAGCGCTTTGGACGGCGGGAGAGTTTGAGAGCGCCAATAATCTGTTTAAGGCGCTGGTTGCCGCCTACCCGGACAATGCGCAGTATCGGGTCCGCTGGGGGCAGTTGTTCGCCGAGCGGTTTGCTCCGAACGAAGCAGTGAAACTCTATCAGGAAGCTCTGGAAATCGATCCGAAGAACGCCCAGGCGTATCTGGCAACGGCCGATGTTTTGGTAGAAGAGTTCAACCCCAAGGCTGGCGAAGCCGCGGATAAAGCCCTCGAAATCGATCCGAAGCTCTACCATGCGTACGAAATCAAAGCGCGCATGGCGCTGGAAGACGACGACCACAAAAAAGCGGCTGAAGAAGCCGATGCCGCGCTGAAAATCGAACCCACCGCGCTGGGGGCTATCGCGATACACACGGCGCTCGATCTTTTGGATGACAAGGAATCCACCTGGGCCCCCAAGCTGGCCAACCGGGCGAAAGGTTTTGCGCTGATCGCGCATTTGATGGTGCTGAATCGTCGCTACGAAGAGGGCATCGCGTACTATCGCAAGGCCATCGCGGCGGAACCCACGCTCTGGACCGCGCACGCACAACTGGGTGTGAATCTGATGCGCCTCGGTCGCGAAGAAGAAGCCCGTTTGGAACTGGAACTCTCGTACACAAACCACTTCCGGGATGCCGCCACTGTCAATTCCCTGCGGCTGATGGATACGTACAAAGATTTCGACACCTTCACCACGCCGGTCTCCATCCTGAAGATGAACAAAAAGGAGTCGGCGGCGCTGCGGCCTTACTTCGAAGCCGAGTTGCTGCGGGCGATGGCGGTCTACGAAAAGAAATACGAGTTCAAGCTGAAGAAGCCTGTGCAGCTGGAGGTCTACCCGAATCATGAAGACTTCGCGGTCCGCACGATGGGGCTGCCTGGCCTGGGCGCGCTCGGCGTCACGTTTAATGACGTTGTGGCGATGGATAGCCCCTCCGGGCGCACGCCGGGCGAATTTCACTGGGCGGGAACTCTGTGGCACGAACTGAGCCACGTTTACATTCTGACGCTGACGAACTACCGGGTCCCGCGCTGGTTCACCGAAGGCGTGGCGGTTCACGAAGAATCCGCCACCAACGCCGACTGGGGCGACCGGGTTACGCCGAGCATCATTACCGCGATCCGGGATAAAAAACTGCTGCCTGTGGCCAAAATCGACCGCGGCTTCGTTCATCCGTCGTATCCTTCCCAGGTGATCGTCTCCTATTACCAGGCAGGGCGCATTTGCGATTACATCGCGAAGCGTTGGGGTGAAAAGAAGCTTCTGGACATCGCTCACCAGTTCGCGAAGAACCGGCCCACCGTTGACGTTCTCCGTGATGAGCTTGGCATGGAGCCGGAAGCTTTCGACAAGGACTTCCTGGCCGAGGTGGACAAAGAAACCGCCGTTACCGTGAAAAACTTCGAAGTCTGGACCAAGAGCCTGGCCGAACTAAACAAGATGGCGCGCGAGGCGGAGCCCAACACCGAAGAGATTATGAAGAAGGGCAGGGAACTGGAAACTCTCTACCCCGATTACGTGGAAGCGGGCAACGCCTACGTGGTGGTAGCCCAGGCCTGCATGAAAAAGGGCGATAAGGCCTGCGCCCTCACCGAATACGAGAAATACTCGAAACAGGGTGGCCGCGATTCCGCCCCCGTTTTTGAGCTGTCGAAACTGCTGGACGAAGCAGGCAGGAAGAAGGAAGCCGCTGCCGCGCTGGAGCGCCTCCTTTACATCAGCCCTCTCGATCAACAGCTTCACCCCAAACTAGCGGAACTGGCCCTCGCCACCGGCCAGCCGGACAAAGCCGCGCGTGAGTACGCGGTCCAACTCGCCCTGAAACCGATCGACATGGCGGGTGCCCATTACAATCTTGCAAGAGCACTAAACGCGCAGGGCCTGAAAGACAAGGCCAGAGAGGAAGCTTTCAACGCACTCGAAGCGGCTCCGGATTTCCGGCCCGCCCAAAAGTTGCTGCTCGAACTGAGCGGCGAAGGCCCAAAACCATAGGAACTCATGTCCACAAACGAGACCACTCCAATTGAACCCGATGTTTTAATGTCGCGGATTACGCGTTTCCGTGAAGTCGATGCCGAGATCGTCCGGCAGGTGAAGCGCGTTATCGTCGGCCAGGACGAAGTGATTGAGCAGGTCCGCATTGGCCTGTACGTGGGCGGCCACTGCCTGATCACTGGCCTCCCCGGCACCGCGAAAACTCTACTTGTGCGCACGATATCTGATGTTCTGGGCATGCTCTTCAAGCGCATCCAGTTCACGCCCGATTTGATGCCGACCGACATCACCGGTACCGACATCATCGAGGAAGATCCGACTACCGGGCACCGTACGTGGACCTTTGTTCAGGGGCCCATTTTTGCCAACGTTCTGTTGGCCGACGAAATCAACCGTACGCCCCCGAAGACGCAGTCGGCATTGCTGGAAGCCATGCAGGAGCGGAGTTGCACGGTACGCGGCCATCACTATAAATTGCCTGCGCCGTTCTTCGTGCTTGCTACGCAGAATCCCATTGAACTGGAAGGCACGTATCCGTTGCCGGAAGCCCAGCTGGATCGTTTCCTGTTCAATATCATGCTCGACTATCTGACAGCCGAGCAGGAACTGCAGGTTATCGACCTGACGACGACCACCCATGTCTCAAAGGTTGATTCCATCACCAGTTGTGAAGAGTTGCTCTCATTCCAGCAACTGGTCCGCATGACGCCCATCGGCGAGACTGTCGCGAAGTACGCCATCGAACTCGTTCGAGCCACGCGATTTAAGGATCCGGCTGCGCCCGATGTGGTGAAGAAGTACGTCAACTACGGAGGCAGCGTCCGCGCTGCGCAGAATCTTGTGCTCGCATCGAAGGCACGAGCTCTGATGAAGGGCCGCTATCACGTGAGCTTTGAGGACGTGCGCGAGCTTTATGTCCCGATTCTGCGGCACCGCATCCTGCTCAATTTCCATGCCGAATCCGACCGGGTAACGCCGGATGATGTTCTCAATCAGATTCTGCAGGCGAAACCCGCCCCCAGGGAGTAAACGCTTCACATGCTGCAGCGCTTTCTGGACCCGCAGGTCCTCGCGTCCATTGGGTCGCTCGACCTGATAGCCAAGACCGTGGTTGATGGTTTCGTCGCCGGTCTGCACCGCTCACCGACCTTCGGCTTCAGCCAGGAGTTCGCCGAATACCGCCAATATGTGGAGGGTGACGATCTGCGCCACGTAGACTGGAACGTCTATGCCCGCTCGGACCGTATTTACCTGAAGCGGTTCAAGGGCGAGACCAACTCCCAGTTGCTGGTGCTGCTGGATACCAGCGCGTCCATGTCGTATGGCACCGTCGCGTACAAGGGCGGGACCATCTCGAAGCTCGACTACGCCCGGTTTATTGCGGCATCGCTCGTCTATATGTCGTCACAGCAGCGCGACGCCGCGGGCATTATCGTTTTCGACGACGATGTTCGCGCGTATGTGCCGCCTTCCACTCGGCAGGGCCAGTTGGTCCGGCTGCTGCACACCATTGAAAAAGCGGAGAACGGCGCGCGCACGGATTTCGTGAAACCGTTCCACCACTTTCAGGAATTCCTGCATCGCCGCAGCATTGTGGCGGTGCTGTCGGATTTCTACGCCGATCCCACCGAAATCATCAAAGCGGTAGAGCCTTTGCGGTATCGGGGCAACGATGTGGTGATGTTCCATCTTCTGGATCCCAACGAACTGGCGCCAAAGTTCCGGGATCCGGTACTGCTGATCGACGCCGAAGATGAGACGGCGATGGAAATTTCGCCCGAATACGCCCGGAACGAATACCGCGACAAGATCAATAATCACTGCAAGCAACTGGCGGATAAAGCGGCTGCGGCGGGTCTGGACTATGTGTTTCTGGATACCTCAAAGCCCCTTGATCAGGGTCTGCGCAACTATCTCGCAATTCGCCAGAGGAGAAGGTAATTGGGGTTTCTCACGCCATGGTTTCTCGCCGGGGCCGCAGCAGTCGGGCTGCCGGTCTATATCCATCTGCTGCGCCAGTACCAGCAGACGCCAATAAAGTTCAGCTCTCTCATGTTCTTCGAGCGGCGGACGCAGAGCTCGGTGAAGCATCGTCGGCTGAAGTATTTGCTGCTGTTTGCCCTGCGGGCGTTGTTTATCCTGCTGCTGGTACTGGCGTTTTCGCGGCCCTACATTAGTTCCTCCGCGGTCAGCAATCCGAACTCTGCCCGCACGGTAGTCTTTGCTCTGGATAACTCGCTGAGTATGCGCCGGGGCGGGGCCTTCGCGAAAGCGAAACAGCAGGCCCTGGATGAAATTGGCAAGCTGTCTGCGGCGGATCGTGGCCAGGTGGTCACGTTCGGCGGGCCGGCGAAGCTGGTGACCGATATGACGGGCGACAAGCAAATTCTGCGGGCAGCTGTTTCGGCGCTGGACCCGGGCGACGACGCCAGTTCCTATGCTGAGATCGCGCGGGTTCTTCGCTCCACCAGCGAAGGCTATAAGACCAACGTGGACGCCCATGTTTTCACGGATCTGCAGAAATCTTCGCTGCCCGCCAGCTTTGCCGATCTTCGTTTGAACGATGGCACGAAGTTGAATGTCCACAATGTGGGCGACGGGCCGGTGCCAAACTGGACGATTGAGGCGGTTGACGCCCCGCGCCGCGTGTTTGATACGAAGAAGGTCCGGACTCTGGCCACCGTCGCTTCGTATGGCGGCGACATGGCCACGCGCACGGTTTCACTGGTTGCGAATGGAAAAACCGTGGAATCGAAGCAGGTGAAGCTCACGCCGGGTGGCCGTGCGACGGCTGAATTTCTGACGCTTGACGTCCCCTACGGTCTCACCAAATGCGAAATCCGCATCGATTCTGCCGACGCCTTCCCCCAGGACGACCACTGGTTCTTCTCTGTGGAACGTGCGGACCCCAAACCGGCGCTTCTGCTGCATTCCGCCAGCGACGCGGCCAGTACTCTTTATGTGAAGACCGCTCTGGAATCCGCTACCGATGCGGCGTTTACGCTCGACTCGCGCACTCCGGATCAGGCGGCCAATGCCGATATCTCGAAATTCGCCTTCGCGATCCTGGCGGATCCAGGCCCGCTGCCGCGCAGCCTCGAAGATTCCCTTGAGAAATTTGTGCAGGGTGGCGGTTCGGTGCTGATTTCTCTCGGACGCTACACGACGCCGGGGCGCAATATTCCGGTCGCCGGCTTCCCTGCCACGCAGATTCATACCATCACCGGTGACGAGCCAGTGCAAACGGTGGCGCAGATCGACACCTCGTACCCGGCGTTCTCCCTCGCCTCCTCGCGCGGCTCCGCCAGTTGGGACGCCGTGCAGATCTTCCAGTACGTAAAGCTGCAGACTCCGCAGGAATCTCCGGAGACCCGCATTGCTGCCCGCCTCGCCAACGGTCTGCCGCTTTTCGTAGACCGGAAGATCGGCGAAGGGCATGCGCTGGTATTCGCGTCGGCTTTCGACAATATTGCGAACAACCTGCCGCTGCAGCCGATCTGGCTGCCGTTTCTGGAGCAGACGACTCACGAAATGGGCGGCGTCGGTTCGGGGCGTGGTGCGTACCGTGTGGGTTCGTTTGTAGAACTGCGCAGCGTCCGTGAGCGCAATGTTCCGGTGGAGATCCTCGGCCCTGACGGCAAACGCATGATGACGCTGTCGGAATCGTCGAAAGCGACCAACTATCAGTTCCCCTCGGAGGGTTTCTTCGAGATTCGCCGCGCCAACGGGCGGCAAGAGTTGGCGGCGGTGAATGCGGACCGGCGGGAATCAGATTTTACGGTGGTCCCGGCAGAGACCATCGAATTGTGGAAAAATACAGGGATAGCCTCGAATACGCCGGGCGCGGCTTCGTCAGGTGCAAATCCGACGGGATCGAATACCCGCGAAGTGAAATCGGAACTTTGGTGGTGGGTGCTGGCCTTGCTTGCAATGCTGGCGGTCGCCGAATCGATATTGGGTAACCGGCATCTGGCCGGTAAGGAAGCTGCATGAATCCTCTTGAGAGCCTTTCGCAATATCTGGACCGGCTGGAGAAGCGTCTCCGTTGGGTAACCTGGTCGCGCGGCGCAGCCGCAGTGGCCGGAGCCGCGCTGCTGGTGACGCTGGCGGTAGTAGGCCTGCTGATCTGGGCGAATTTCACGCCAGGTACTCTTCTTGTGGGTCGGTTTGCGCTCTTTGTGGGGATTGGCGCGGCTGTGGCTGTGGCGCTGGTGGTGCCGCTCATGCGCATGAATCGCCGCGGTGCCGCGCAGGATGCCGAGCACAAGTATCCCGACTTCGACCAGCGTTTGCTTACCTTCACGGAAAAACAGAAGGCAAACGCTGCTGATCCCTTCCTGCCTTTGCTCGCGGCGGACGCTCTGCGGGTGGCGCGTAACGCCGAGCCCGAACAGGTGGTCTCTTCCAGTCTGATTTTCCGCTTCGCCTCGGGTGCCGCTGTGGCAGCCGGGGTGCTCGCATGGCTCATGTTCTGGGGCCCGGGAGTTTTCGGGCACGGCACCCAGCTTTTGTGGGGCAGTTATCCCAAGGATGCCGCTAAACCTTTGTATTCCATCACGGTTGAGCCTGGTTCGAAGACGATTCGTCGCCGCACGGATGTTATTGTTTCAGCCCAGCTCAACGGCTTCACGGCCGCGAAGTCCAGCGTTTTCGTGAAGTACGCCAGCTCCGGCAAATGGGAAGAAGCTCCCATGGAGTCGCAAAAGGGCGGCGCCGGGTACGGGTTCATGTTCGTCGGTCTGCCGGAGGACGTGGAATACTATGTCACCGCGGGTGGCCTGCGTTCCAGCGATTACAAGATCCACACGGTGGACCTGCCCTCCGTGAAGAATATTAAGGTTACGTACGCTTTCCCCGGCTGGACTGGTCTGGCGGGGGAAACCGAAGATCCCGGGGGCGATCTCCGCGCCGTGGAAGGGACGGTAGCGTCCCTCGAAATCCAGACGGATCGTCCGCTGAACGGCGCGCAGTTGCTCATCGAAGGCGCGAAGCCGATGGATCTGCCGGATACGACGAACAACAAGACCAACGCGAAGGTCACCATCGAAAAAGACGGGACTTATCACTTATCCGTGGTGGATCACGGCGAGGTGGTTCGCCTGACCGACGATTACTTCATTGAGGCCCGCAAGGTTTCGCCGCCCACCGTGCGCATTACCAAGCCGGGGCGCGATGCCAAGGTCAGCCCGATTGAAGAAGTTCTGGTGGAGCTTTCGGCTGAAGACGAATACCCGCTGCAGGAACTGGACCTTCACTACTCCGTAAATGGTGCGCCGGAGAAGACCCTCAACATGTTGAAGGATAAGGGCGCAAAGAAGTTCCAGGCCACCACTCTGCTGGCGATGGAAGATTTCAAGCTGGTGCCTGGCGATATTGTCAGCATCTACGCGACAGCGAAAGACGGTAAGAACTCGGCCAAGACCGACATGTTTTTCATCCAGGCTGTGCCGTTTGAGTTCAATTACACCCAGTCCCAGCAGGCGGGCGGTGGTGGCGGTGGTGGTGGTGGCGAACAGGAACAGCAGATCTCCGAGCGCCAGAAGGAAATTATCGCCGCGACGTTTAACCAGGTAAAGGGTGATGCCAAGGCCAAAGCCGCAGCCGCCGAGAATGCCAAGTATCTCTCGGAAGTGCAGGGCAAGCTTCGGGATCAGGCGAAATCGCTGGCTGACCGGACCAGGGCTCGTCAACTGGATTCCGCCGGCGCCGCCGTCTCGCAGTTCGTGAAAGAGATGGATGCCGCGATTGCCGCCATGACGTCGGCTACCGACAAACTGAAGGCGCAGGCATTCCAGGACGCGCTTACGCCCGAACAGCAGGCTTTACAGCACCTGCTGCGGGCTGAATCCACGTTCCGGGATATTCAGGTTCAGGTCAGCCGCAGTGGCGGCGGTGGTGGTGGCGGAGGAGGTGGCGCGGGTCGCGATCTGGCCAACCTTTTCGATCTGGAACTCGATAAGGATAAAAATCAGTACGAATCGAACGCCAGTTCCCAGCAGGAGCAGAAGCAGCAGGCGGTTGATGACGCGATGAAGAAGCTCGCCGACCTGGCCCGCCGCCAGCAGGAACTCGCGCAGCAGCAACAGCAGCCGAATGCCCAGCAGTTGGCGCAGCAGCGGTGGCAGCAGGAAATGCTGCGTCGTGAAGCGGAGCAGTTGCGCCGGGAGATGGAGCAGTTGCAGCGCGGGGAACAGGGCCAGCAGGGTCAACAGTCGGCCAGCCAGCAGGGACAGCAAGGACAGCAGGGTCAGCAGGGACAGCAAGGACAACAGGGCCAGCAAGGGCAGCAGGGCCAGCAAGGCCAGTCTGGTCAGCAGGCTGGGCAGCAGAACGCTCGGAATCAGCAGGGCCAACAGCAGCAGGGCCAACAGCAAGCCCAGCAGCAGCAACAGGCCCAGGGTCAGCAAGCCCAGCAGCAACAAGCCCAGCAGCAACAAGGGATGAACCGGCCCGGGTCCCGTCAGGAGCAGGCCAGCCGCCAGCAGTTGGAGCAGGCCATTCGCCAGCTGGAACAGGCGACTCGTGACATGAGTTCGGCCGCCTCGGCGCGCCAGCCGGGGCAGCAGGGTGGCGCCGCCGGACAGACAGAAGCTCAGCGTGCCGCTGAACGTCTGAAGCAGGCGCAGCAGTCGATCCAGTCCATGCGCAGCCAGCAGAACGGCACGGAAATGGCCGAGCTGGCGAATAAGGCGGAAGAACTCGCCGGGCATCAGCAGGATTTCGAACAGCGCCTGCGCAAGAACTTTGGACAGGGGCAGGAGAATCAGCAGGCCGGGCAGCAGATGGCCGAAGAAAAGAAGGGTATGCGCGAAAGCTACGAGCAACTGCAGAAGCAGATGCAGCAGGCGACGCGCAACCTGGGCGGGGCTCAGCCCGACGCGGCGAAGAAGCTTCGTGATGCCATGGGCAAGAGCCAGCAGGATGAAGTCCAGAGCAAGATGGAATGGACCGAAGCGGCTCTGCGTCAGGGCTATGGGCAGTACGCGGTGATGCGGGAAGCTCCGGTGACGCGTTCGCTCAACGATCTGAAGGACGAGCTGAAGAAGCTTGCTTCGCAGGCCGGTCAACAGGGTCAGCAGGGTCAGGGGACTAGTGATGACCGGAGCCAGGTGGCCATGCAACAGGCTCTGAATCAGGCAGAACGGATCCGCAGAAATATGGAACAGCTGGCGCGCGGTGCGCTGGACCAGCAGAATGGGCGCAACGGCCAGCAGGCGGGCAATCAGCCGGGTCAACAGGGTCGTAATGGCCAGCAGGGGCAGGGTCAGCAGCCGGGTCAAAACGGTCGACAGGGTGGCCAACAGCCGGGGCAAGGTCAGCAGGGCGGCCAGCAGCAAGCCCGTAACGGCCAGCAAGGCCAGCAACAAGGTCAAGGCCAGCAGGGTCAGGGCCAAGGCCAGGGTCAGGGTCAAGGTCAAGGCCAAGGCCAGGGTCAAGGTCAGGGCCAGGGCCAAGGCCAAGGCCAGGGTCAAGGTCAAGGTCAGGGTCAGGGCCAGCAGGGTGGTGGACAGCAGGGCGGTGGTGGCGGTGTGAATAATGCCGGAAATCGCAACGGTGGCAATGTGGGTGCGTTCGGCGGCGCGAATAATGGCCAGTTCAATGGTGGCGCGGGCCGCTGGGATGAAAACCGGCGGATCGAAGGCTCTACATTCGACAATCCCCGGAACGGGAATGGCATCCAGACGCAAGCGCAGGCCGATCAGGCCTATGCCGAACTGATGCGCGATATTGGCAGGCTGCGTAACGACGTCTCGGGTGACCGCGACCTCGCCAAAGAGTACCAGGAACTGGCCCGCCAGGCGCAGCAACTGGATCCGAAGCGCTGGGCCACCAACGGGCAGCTCGATCAGGTGATCAACGGTCAGGTGATGCCCGCAATCGACCAGCTGGAGCTTCTGTTGCGTCGCAAGCTGGACGCCAACGATGGCTCTGTGCGCAGTACAAGTCCGCGGAACACGCCGCCGGGCTATGCTTCCGCAGTCGCAGAATACTACAAACGGCTAAGCAAACAATAAATAATCTCCGGCGCGAAAGTTTTCCCTGCATTCTGCCGATAAGAATGCGCGGAGCTCACTTTCATGGACTGGATGATTTCACTTAGAAAACACATAGACGGAGCCGGCCCCCTGCCGCCCGTCACTTTACCGCCCATTCCTGCGCAGGAGCACGCTCCTGTACTGGTTAATCAGGAAGCATGGTGCGAGCTGCTGGCGGTCGTCAGTGATGCCAACAACAAAGCTGTTCCGGGAGTTGGCATCGACCTTGCCCGTGGCCTGAAGGAGATCAGGGAAAAGGTAATGGCGGAAGGCGGATCCGATATTTCTCCCGCGACCCGGGACCGGGTCCGCACCGATCTCGATGTCTGGGCATGTAAAGCCCTGCAGTTTCACGCCGACAATGAGCGAGAGATTAAGGAAATTATGAGCGGCGTCGCGCGCGCGGCGGAAAGCATCGGGAAGCGTGATCAGAAATACGGGCGGCAAGTGGGCGACCTGACGAGCCGACTGCGCTCCATTGCGGATATGAAGGACCTGGCCCCTATCCGGCGATCCATTCTGGATACCACGGCCGCGCTTAAATCCTGTATGGACAAGCTGGCAGAGGAAAATAAGAGCGCTGTCACTGAGTTGTCGGCCCAGGTGGAGCATTTTCGCGCCAAGCTGGCGGAAGCAGAAGAAGCTGCCGCTCAGGATTCGCTCACTCGGCTGGCGAATCGCGGAGCCTTTGAGCGGCACATGGAAGAACGGATTCGGGCCGGTTCCGTTTTCTCGCTTATCATGATGGATCTGAATGGGTTCAAGCTGGTAAACGATAGCTGGGGGCATGTTGCGGGTGACAGCCTGCTAACGCAGTTTTCGGCGGAACTTCGGAATCAGTTTCGGGCGACCGACCTTGTTGGCAGATGGGGCGGGGACGAATTCGTCGTCATCGTGGATGGCGGCATTGTGGAAGCGGAATCACGTGCCAGCCGGGTTCGGCAGTGGGCGTTTGGGGAATACGTACTGGACGCCGGTACGCGCCAGGTGAAGGTGACGGTGGCCGCCGGCATGGGGGTCGTCGAATGGGATGGCCGGGAGTCTGGCACGGAGCTCCTGGATCGGGCTGACCAAAAGCTCTATAGCTCAAAAGCCCGGCTTAAAGCGAGTGCGTCGGACCTTGTGACTGCGTGACCTTGTGACTGCCTGACTGCGTGACTGCGTGACTGCTCTTTCCCGTGAGAGGGAGCTACTGCCTGTGGAACTTCCACAGGATCTGCCGCAGGATTCCGAGCACGAGGGGGGCGTCGCGGCGGCTGATCCGGAGTCGCCTCACCCAGCGTCGGACTTTTTCGTGGGTAGAGATGGAGGTAGTCCTGTTCGTGTAGCCGGATTCCAGCAGGACGTCCTTCAGGAGCGACGTGATCTTCTCCACGTCGGCCCCGTCCGGGCTCTCAAACGCCGCGCGCACCGGCGGTGAGCCTCCCTCTCGAATGATCTCAAACAGGCAGACCGCCACCGCCTGGCCAAGGTTCATGGAAGGTGTTTCGGGAACTGTAGGAATCCGGATCAGCGAATGGCAAAAGCTCAGATCTTCGTTCGAGAGTCCGAATTTTTCGGAGCCAAACAGCAGGGCGACGCGGCCGTCAAACCCTCTCACGTGCGCCATGCCCGCTTCCAGTCGATCCACTGGATGCTGTGCAATCCGCCCTTGCCCCGCCGTGGTCCCGACGATCAGTGAACAATCCGCCAGAGCCTCCGCCAGAGTTTCGAAAACTCTGGCGGCTTGCAGGACCGGCGCGCCACCCACAGCGGAGACGGCCTCGCGGAATGCCACGTCGTAGGGGTTGACCAGACGCAGATCGGTTACGCCAAAATTCGCCAGGGCACGCGCCGCAGACCCAATATTCAAAGGGTTCCGCGTGTCAATCAGAACAACTGTGATTTCGGTCGGGATGTATGTATCGTTGCACATCGCCCGTCCGGGAGCGGCACTCTGTTGACTGTGTCCGCTCAGGGGCGTCCCTATAGTGTAAAATCGAAACTTCGCGTACTTTTGGCCTCCTCGCGCGTAAATTCAGGGGTATGAAATTCAGGTCCCGCGCGACCCCCAGGCTATAGTGGAGAAAGTTATGGCATCAGCTGTTGAGCAAAAGGTAAAGCAGATCATTGTCGAGCAACTGGGCGTCGATGAGAGCCAGGTCGACAATAAGGCCTCTTTCGTGGACGATCTGGGTGCAGACTCCCTGGACATCGTGGAACTGGTCATGGCGTTCGAAGAAGCCTTCGAACTCGAAATTCCGGATGAAGATGCCGAGAAGATCGCCACGGTTGGAGACGCCGTGACGTACATCGAAGGCAAGAAAAAAGACTAACTTCCAATCTCCGCCAATCCCGAGCCGGTAGGTTCTTGTCGCTCGCCGATAAGATCTTATCGGCGAAGATGCGACGGTTGCGGGCGTCACGGCATCCAAAAGAAGGACCAGCGCTGGCTTGTGAAGCAGCGCGTGATCCGGATCCGTGTCGGTTCCCTACCTTATTTTGGCTGCGGGGCTGGTGGCGGAGCGGAGATCGGTTAAGGAGAACGTTATTTCCCGTAGAGTCGTAGTTACCGGCGTAGGTCTCCTGACCGCTATCGGTGACACTGCTGAACAAACCTGGGATGGTCTGATGGAGCTCCGCAACGGAATCTCCTCGATCACCTGTTTTGACCCGACTGGCTTCAATTGTCAGATCGCCGGCCAAATCCATCATTTTGATCCTGCCCGCTTCATTGAGAAGAAGGAGATCAAAAAGATGGGCCGGTTCATGCAAATGGCGGTTGCCGCTTCTGACGAAGCGATGAACCATGCCGGCTACAAGGTCACCAGCCAGGAACTGGCTGAGCGGACAGGGGTTTGCATTGGTAGTGGCATTGGCGGTTTCGAAGTTATTGAGCGCGAGTACCGCAATCTGATAGAACACGGTCCGCGCCGCATTTCCCCCTTCTTCATCCCTGCTGTCATCATCAATATGGCGTCCGGTGTGGTGTCCATTCGGAACGGAGCTAAGGGCCCCAACTCGGCCACCGCCACCGCCTGTACTACCAGCGCCCACTCCATCGGCGATTCCTTTAAAATTATTCAGCGCGGCGATGCCGACGTAATGATCTGCGGTGGTGCGGAAGCCTGCATCACGCCGCTGGGAATTGGCGGCTTTGCGGCCATGCGTGCCATGAGCCAGCGCAACGATGATCCGGCTCATGCCTCCCGTCCGTTTGACGGGGATCGCGACGGCTTCGTGGTGGGTGAAGGCTCCGGGGTCCTCATTCTGGAGGAACTCGAATTTGCCAAAGCCCGCGGCGCGAACATTTTGGCCGAAATTGTGGGTTACGGCATGAGTGGTGACGCGCACCACTTCACGTCACCCCCGGATGACGGCGAAGGCGCCTACCGTGTAATGCGGAACGCCATCCGCGACGCCGGCATCACTCCCGAGCAGATCGATTACGTCAACGCCCACGGCACGTCAACGCCCGTCGGCGATCTGGCGGAAACGATCGCCCTCAAACGTACCTTCGGGGACCATGCCAAAAAGCTGGCCGTCAGTTCCACCAAATCCATGACCGGGCATCTGCTTGGCGGCGCTGGTGGCATTGAGGCAGGCATCGTGGTGAAGGCGATTGGCCATCAGGTGGCCCCGCCGACGGCGAACCTTGAAAACCCCGGCCCCGGCTGCGATCTGGACTATATCCCGAAAGAGCCCCGGCCCATGAAGATCGACTACGCCCTCTCCAACTCTTTTGGATTTGGCGGTACTAACGGAGCCTTGGTCTTTAAGCGCTTCACGGACTAAGTTTCACTGACTTATCAGCGCCCCCTCCGTTTCTGGACACGAAAGGTTAGAAGTATGAAAATCGTCGTCGCCATTAAGCAGGTCCCCGCCAGGGACAGCCTGCTGAAGGTCAACACGGAAGCCAGCTGGATCGAAGATTCCGATTTATCATTCGAAATCAACGAACCAGACGCCTACGCTCTTGAAGCCGGCCTTCAGCTAAAAGAAAAAGAAGGCGGGGAAGTTGTCGTCCTGTGCGCGGGCCCTGACCGCGCCACCCAGACCATTCGGGAAGCCCTCGCTAAAGGCGCGGACCGCGCCCTGCACATCGAGCTCGACGAAAATTCCGTCGGCGATCCTCTTTCCCTTTCCCGTCTTCTGGCCAAAGCTCTTGAAGACGAGCAGCCGGATCTGATTCTGACCGGGCTGCAGTCCGACGATCTTGGCTACGGCCAGACCGGTGTGATTCTGGCCGAACTGCTCGGCCTGCCCCATGCCACGCTCATCATGAACGTGGATACGGAAGGCGCTGGTATTCGCGTCCGCCGGGAGCTTGAAGATGGCTGGTTCCAGAACGTGGATATGCCTCTTCCGGCGCTGCTGACCATCCAGTCGGGTGCCACGCGGCTCCGATACGCCACCCTGATGGGTATCAAGAAGGCGAAGACCAAGGAAATCAAGGTCCTGTCTGCCGATGAACTGGGCGGCTTTGCCGCTCCCACCGTCACGGTTTCGCGTCTTTACGTGCCGCCGAAGACCAAACAATCCCAGATCTTTGACGATGCCCCCAAAGAAGCAGCCGCAAAGCTGGTGGAAAAACTCCGTTTTGAAGCGAGGGTGATATGAGCGGCATTCTTGCAGTTCTTGAACAGCGCGAAGGCCAGCTTCATAAGATGGCGCTGGAAGCTCTCGCCGCGGCACAAAAACTTGGGGCCGAGCTTGGCGCTCCGGTTTACGCCGCGCTTCTGGGCACCGGTGCGGATGCTGCCGCGCAGGTTGTGGCTCAGTATGACCTTGCCGGCGTTCACGTTCTCGGCCACCACCTTCTCGCTGAATATACGCCGGATGGTTACACGCTCGCCCTGCGCCAGTTAATCGAAGCCCTTAACCCGACGTACGTCCTCTTCGCGCACACCTATCAGGTTCGCGACTTCGCCCCGCGTCTGGCCACGGCTCTCAACCGCGTCCTCGTCAGTGACGTGGTGGGTCACCGGGCGGAAAACGGCGCGGTGGTTCTGGTGCGCCAGATGTTCCAGGGCAAGATTGCCGCCGATGTTCATTTCAACGGCGAAGGCCCTTTTTTCGCCTCCGTGCAGGCAGGTGCTTTCCGGGCTGACACGCTGGTTGCCGGTAGCGCGAAAATCGCAGCGTTCTCCGCCACGCTGGATGCCGCGCAGATCCGCACAAAGCCGCTGGAACGTTTCCGTGAGTCCGCGCGCGCTGTAGACCTGACGGCCGCCCCCATCATCGTTTCGGTTGGCCGCGGTATTCGCGAAGAAGATAACATCCCCCTCGTGCAGGAACTTGCCGATGTCCTCGGCGGGGAACTCGCGGCCTCTCGGCCCATCTGCGACAACGGCTGGCTGCCCATGGAGCGTCAGGTGGGTAGTTCCGGCCAGACCGTGGCCCCCAAAATGTATCTGGCCGTCGGTATCTCCGGCGCCATTCAGCACCTGGTCGGCATGAAGGGTTCCAAGGTCATTGTGGCCATCAATAAAGACCCGGAAGCGCCAATCTTCGAAGTTGCCGATTACGGTATTGTGGGCGACCTCTTCCAGGTGGTTCCCGCCCTGATCGCAGAACTGAAGAAGAAGTAAGCTCCGGTTTCTGCCGAGTCTGGTCCGGAATTCAGAAAACAACTCCGCCAGCCGCGCATTGCACGCTTCCACCTGGCGTTCATTCACGTTCTGGATTTGATTTGCCAGCTCCAAATGCTGCGGAACAGATTCTACGCGGCTTTCTTTGCGCCCCCCCTGTGTTTCAGGGGTCAAGTCTCGCTAGAATGAACCCGATGCCCTCAACCAGACGCCATCTCCTGAAAGCTGGCCTCGCCGCAGCAGTTACCCCCTACCTGGCCAGCAGCGCCAGCGGGCGGGTGAAACTCATTACACTCTCCCCCGGGCCGGTCGATCTGGAGATGCCAGTGGAAGGCTTTATCTCCGAAATCACTCCGGTCGAAAATTTTTTCGTCCGCTGCCACACCATGACGCCGAAGGTTGACGCCGCCACCTGGCAACTGGAGATCTCCGGTTTGGTCAACACGCCGCTAAAACTTTCCCTGGCTGAGATCAAAAAACTTCCCAAAGTGGAACTCATCGGCGTGCTGGAATGCGCTGGGAACGGCCGCAGTTTCTACAAGCCGGGCATGCCTGGAGCGCAATGGCGCTTTGGCAGTGTGGGCAACGCAAAGTGGACAGGCGTCCGCCTCCGCGAGGTTCTGGCCAAAGCCGGGCTGAAGCCTGGAGCCGCTCATCTGTTACTTGATGGCGCCGACGTCCCCATGGGTAAGATGCCGGACTTCCAGCGTTCACTCCCGCTCGCCAAGGCCAACCACGAAGACACCCTTCTCGCGTATGAGATGAACGGCAAGCCCCTGACAGCCGAACACGGCTTCCCGATCCGCGTGATCGCGCCGGGCTGGGCCGGCGATTCCTGGGTCAAGTGGCTTACCAAAATCGAACTCCTCGACCACGAGCACGATGGCTTCTGGATGAAGACCGCGTACCGCCATCCTGCAAAGCACGTGGAGCCTGGAGCCACGGTAGCGCCGGCCGAGCTGGTTCCCGTGACCGATATCAACGTGAAGTCCGTGATCGCGACGCCTGGGGCCTGGGCAAAGCCCGGAGCCGTCCTCGTCCAGGGCGTAGCCTGGTCGAACTCGTCCCCGGTTACGAAGGTGGATCTTTCGGCTGATGGGGGCAAGACGTGGAATGAGGCGAAGCTCCTCGGCAATGCCACCAAATACGGTTTCCGCCGCTTCAGCTATCAGTGGAAGGCCGCAGAAGGCACCCACACGCTGATGGCGCGGGCCACCAACGCTGCGGGGCAGGCTCAGCCGATGGAACCGGAGTGGAACCCCAGTGGTTATCTCTACAACGCGTCACAGGCCCGTGAGGTGGTTGTGGCGAAGACGCAGCCCTCTGCGCCCGCCGCGAAAGCTGAATCTGCCGCCGAAGCCCCCGCAGTCTACAAACAAGCCTGCCTGAGTTGCCACGACGATCACATGATGCGCCAGCAGCATCTTACCCGAGCTCAATGGGATCGCGAAGTCACCAAAATGACCGGCTGGGGATCCGAAGTAAAAGACGATCAGCGCAGCGCTCTGCTCGACTTCCTCGCGGCTCGTTTCGGACTGTAGTCTCCGGTCGCACACTCCGTTCAGTCCCCCAGCGCCGCTCAACCTGATAGAATCAGCGCAAAGCGCCGAGCCGAAGCCTCGGCCCTGGTGTCGCGTCCAGACGCCGCAACAAGGACTTTCGAACAACATGAACCGAACCTCATTTCTATTCGCCTGCTCGCTCCTCGCGACATCTGCCGCTTTGGCTCAGACCAAGGCCCCGTTACCCCCGCTTCCCGCCGCGCAGGCCATCCCGAAGCCCGGTCCCGACACAGGCCAGCCCTACGCCCCGCAGACCATCGTGCCCGGCGGCGTGGTCATTCCTTTGTTTCCTCCCAACTCGCCATACCTCAAGGCCGACAAGGTCCACCTGCCCGAGGTCTACAACATGAGCCAGGCGGTCCCGGCGCGCATCAACAGCATCGTTAATATCCACAACCCGTCCATTGAAGTGCACCTTGTCGATAAGTCGCTCAATACCGGCACAGTCGTCATCGTCATCGCCGGAGGCGGGCACAGGACCCTCAACGTGGGCGGCGAGTCGGCGGACTTCATCCCGTTCTTCTACAACTACGGCATCAACACCGTCATTCTCCGCAACCGGCTCCGTGCCGATGGCTACGTGGCGGAAGTCGATGCCGTGAATGACGCGCAACAGGCCGTCCGCGTGGTTCGCGCCTACGCGAAGGAGTGGGGTGTTGATCCCAACCGCATCGGCGTCATGGGCTTCTCCGCCGGCGCGGAGCTGGCCGCCCCCGCCGCTGTTCTCTACGATACCTGGGACCAGAAGAATAACGATCCTTCCGACCCCTTCGCTGGCATCTCCTCGCGCCCGGATTTCGCAGGCATCATCTATCCCGGTCCGACGCCCTTCGCCCGCAACCGAACCGCGCCGCCCATCCCGAAAAATGTTCCGCCCGCGTTCCTCGTCTGCGGCAGCGCCGGGGACCAGGGGCACGCGATCTGGGCTCTCGATTACTACCAGGCCATGCTGATGGCCGGCGTGCCCAACGTGGAAATGCACCTCTACGGCAATGGCCGCCACCCCGGTGATCCGCTGCCCGATGGCTCCCGCATGGCGGGTGGGCTCACGGACCGCAGCAACGTTCCCTACGGAACCTGGCAGTATCGGTTTATCGACTGGGCGCGCGATCTCGGCTTCCTCCAGAAGCCGGGAATAGAAACCAAGGCGGCAAGGGATGTCGCGACCTATGTTGCGAACCCGCCTCGTCCGTTTGGCCAGGGGCGCGGCGGTGCTGGTGGACGTGGTGGGCAGCCCGGCGCTCCGGGTGCGGCAGGTGCTGCGCCCGCAGGTCCCGGGCGAGGCAATCAGTAAACTCTGGTGGTGAAATGCGGTTAGACTGAAGTTATGGCTGCCGCGCCCATCCCCCGCCTCACGCCCGAACAATATCTGGAAATCGAGCGTGAGGCGGATATCAAGAGTGAGTACATCAATGGCGAGATGTTCGCCATGTCGGGTGGAACCTTGCCTCACGCCATCCTTGCCTCCCGTCTTATTGCTTCCCTGCAAGCGACGCTGGATTCTCGTGGGTGCACTATAGTTGGTTCCGACCTGCGAGTGCGGGTTGCCGTCAAGGGTCCATTCTTTTATCCGGATTTGACGGTCTACTGCGGCCAGGCAGAGTTGGCGGATGAATATAGTGCCACCCTTCTCAACCCCGTAGTGATCCTTGAGGTCCTGTCAAAGTCGAGCGAGGCCTACGATCGAGGTCTGAAGTTTGCCCATTACCGCGGTATCTCTTCTCTGCGGGACTATGTACTGATTTCCCAGACGGAACCGCGTATCGAGGTCTTCTCCCGTATGCCCGATGGCAAATGGACCTTCACAGAGTTTGTGGGCAGCGAAGCAATTTGTCGAATTCCGGCGGTGGATGCCGAAGTCAAGTTGGCCTACCTCTATCGCGGCATCTCCTTCGACATCGGGGGGGGGAGCACGAATCCCCATCCCCCTCCGACATGAACTAACGCTGAGCCGTGAAGCTCAACCTACAGCTTGAAGTTGCAGATGTACCCGACATCGTCACTGAACCACATATACCCGTCATGCACGGTGGCCCCGTGAATCAACGGATCTTTATCGGTCAGCTGAATCTTCTCCACAATGTCGCCCGTCTTTCGGTCATGGCGGAAAAACGCCCGCCAGTTGCTGTCTGCAATCCACAGGCTGTCACCCTCCCAGCCCACGCCGTGAGCCCGGTTGCCTGGCAGATTCCACATCGCCTGCACGCGCCACGTCTTCGGATCCAAAACATAAGCGCGCCGCGATGGCAGGCAGGCGTAATACAACAAACCATCCCGCCACTCCATACCCTGACCGCCTTCGCCGCTCAGCCCGGTAGTTGCGTCTAACGCCACCTGTCCCGCTGGGCGCGACGGCCCTCGTCCACGTCCGCCCGCGGGCGCGCCAGCGGGAGCCGGAAACGGAGATGCAATCGGACTCCTCGCCGGTGCCGGATCGCCCGGCACCTGATACGTCCGCCCCGATCCGGGGCACCAGTATTTCGCAAGGATCTTCCCATCCTTCGCGCTGCAAGTCACAATCAAACTGTTGTGCGTGTCATTGATCCACATCACGCCATCGGGATCAACAGTCAGACCACTCGCGCCGGCCAACCCCGGCACCTGAAATTCCCGAATCACCTTGCCATCCGCAAAGTTAATCAGCGAGACCCAGTTCTCTTTCCCCTGATCCACTACCCAGAGCCCTTCGCTCGTTGCCTGCAAGCCATTGGGAGTCGCGTGTGGCGACTTATATACCAGGTCAACCTTCTTCGTTCCGCGCGACTTGATCGACGCCACATCCACAGCCGCGCCCGCCATCGGAACCATGCCCGATACGGCTGTCGCTCCATACAAGAAATCTCTGCGTCTCATCTCGTCGTTCTCCCTTGAGGCAAATCTAACTTCAGGCAAATCTAAACCGACAGATAACCCAGCGTGCCGTTACTGTCTGCGAACTTCTCCGCCGGCACGCCCATCGCGTCCAGCATCATCACGTGCAGATTCGCCAGCGGCGTCTCCGCCTTGTATTTCATCTGCTTGCCCAGCTTGAAGCGGCCATTATTGCCGCCCGTCAGCAGCGTTGGAACATTATCATGATTATGCCCCAGGCTCAACCCGCTGCCATAGGTGATCAGCGAATGGTCGAACAAGGTTCCGTCCCCGTCCTGAGTGGCTTTCAGCTTGCCCAGGAAATATGCGAACTGCTCGGTCTCGTACCGGTTGATCAGAACGCACTTCTCGATCTTTTCCTTGTCGCCGCCGTGGTGCGTCAAGCCGTGGTGTGACTCGGCAATCCCGATCTCCCGGTAGTTCCGGTTGCTCTGCTCAATCGCCATTAAGAACGTAATGATCCGCGTCGAATCGGTCTGGAACGCGGCCAGCATCAGGTCAAACATCAGCCGCGAATGTTCGGTATAATTTTCCGGAACACTCGACGGAGGCGCCGTCATTGATGTGGTCACCGTACCGCTCTGGGCTTCGGTCCGCTGGATGCGCGTTTCGATATCTCGCAGCGCGTACAGATACTCATCCAGTTTTCGCTTGTCGTCGCGACCCAGCGAGCTTTCCAGTTTCTTCGCATCGGCCAGCACCGAATCCAGAACGCTGCGTTTGTACCGCTCCAGCTTCGCTCGCTTCACCGGATCAGATTCCAGGTCCACGCCGCCGAACAACCGCTCAAAAACGGCTCTGGGCCGAACTTCCGGCGGATTCGGGGTGGAAGGCGTTCTCCACGAAATACTGTTGGAGTAGGCGCAGCTATAACCGTTGTCGCAATTCCCGCCCTGAATGCCCTCTTCGCCGCCGAGCTCGAGAGACGCAAATCGCGTCTTCATCCCCATGGCCTGCGCGGCCAGTTGATCCACCGAAACGCCCGCCTGCAGATCCTTCCCGAAGGTGCGCTTCGGATGCGCCCCGGTCAGATAACTCGCACCGGCACGGCCATGGTCACCGGGCCCGTCACCCAACGCCCGGCCGCCATTAATTGTCAGGCCATCCAGAATCGTAATTTCATTCCGATACGCCTGCAGTGGCTCCAGAACCCGCGTCAGTTTCTCCGGCAGAGCGGCAACTTCGCCCTCCATCTTCGGACTCCACGTATTCTCCTGAATGCCATTGGGGAAATAGACAAATGCCATCCGCAGGGGCGCTTTTGAGGCGGCTGCCGAACTCATCGCCGGTACCATGGCGTCCATCATTGGCAGTGCCAGCGCGGTGCCCACTCCCCGCAGAAAAGTCCGCCGGTTCAGATGCTTCTTAAAAACAGGATTCATCGGGCCACTCTTTTTGTCACGTTGTTTGCTGTCACGTTGTTTGCTGTCACGTTGTTTGCTATCGGATTGCTTGCTGCCAGGTTGCTTCGCATTTGGAATGCCTCGCTGTTCACCACTCCCATTACCAGCCCGGAAAAATGGTAGTCACTGGAAGCGGCCTTCTGCACGATCTTTTCTACCACAGGCCGATCCGACAGTTCCAGCCCGCGCCCCAGCGCAAACGTCATCAGCTTGTCCGTCAGGTTCCGCGTGAAGGCCGCCGACTGTCCTTTGAGTATCTGCCGCAAACCCGCCACGCCGTCAAACGACTTCCCGCCCGGCAACACGCCGGAAGCGTCAATCCTGATACCGCCGTCATGCGTCCGCCACCGGCCCACGGCGTCATATGTTTCCAGACCAAAGCCGATCGGATCCATCAGGTTATGGCAGCCCGAACAATTCGGGTCGGCCCGATGCTGTTCAGTCCTCTGCCGCAACGATACGTTGGCGCCCAGGCCGCTCTCCACCAACACCGGCACATCGGGCGGAGGGGGCGGCGGTGGTGTCCCCAGCAGATTCTCCAGGACCCACTTCCCCCGCACCGGAATCGACGTCCTGGTCGGGTACGAAGAAACCGTCAGAATCGCGCCCTGCCCCAGCAGGCCTCCCCGTTGATTCGGATCAACATCCATTCGGCGGAACTCTTCGCCATCCACTCCCGCCATACCGTAGTGCCGGGCCAGTGGCCCGTTCAGATAGGTGAATGGGGCGTCAATGAAATCCAGTACACTCCGGTCTTCACGAATGATCGCGGCAACAAACTGCAGCGCCTCGGTGCGCATGTAGCCCAGAAGCTCGTCGTCGATGGTTCCAAACCGCGCGCCATCCGGCTTCGTTCGGCCAAAATTGCGCAATTGCAGCCACTGAGCCGCGAAATTATCCACCAGATTCTTTGACCGCGAGTCGGCCATCATCCGCCGTACCTGCGCTTCCATCGCTCCCGGTTTGCGCAGGCCCCCGCTGTTCGCAACCCGCCGTAGTTCTTCATCCGGCATGCTGGACCACAAGAAATAGGAGAGCCGTGCGGCCAGTTCGTGATCGCTGATCGCGTGTGCCTTAGCGGCCGCCGGCACAGGTTTCGGATCCCGCTCCATCCGGAAGATAAAGTTCGGTGACGAAAGAATGGCTTCCAGCGCCAGCCGTACTCCCTCCTCCAGCGAATCCCCTTCCTTTTGCGCGAGTGCTACCAGCCGCAACTTCCCCTCCACCTCATCCGCCGTCACCGGACGACGGTAGGCTCGGGGCATCAGGCTCGTCAAAGCCCGCCGCGCACAGGTGGCCGTATGTTTCCCCGGCGCATGTCCACACACAAACAGCTTGCGGTAACTTGTCGGGCTTTCCTTAGCTGGATTGAACGGTCCCGCCACATCCAGGTAATCCACGAAAATCTTCCGCCGCAGATCGATATTCAGGTGCCGCCGGGGATCGTCCAGATTCGCCAGATCGGGGAACGACACGCGCATCGTGTGCTCGCCGGCTTGCACTGGAATCTTCGCCACAAATTCCCCGCGGGCATAGCCAAAATCCGTCTCGCCCTCAATCACATCATTCAGGATCGGTTTGCCATCGAACAGCAGGGTCACCTTCACCGGGGGGGCAGCCAGGCGGGCCTTTTCCTGCGCGGCCTTTATCTCCTCCGGTGTCCGTCCACCGCGTCCGCCACGCCCGGCATTGGCCGGGGGAGGCACAAAGTCCGGATCCACCGCGGCTCCGCGCCCCAGCGTCGCACTTGTCTTCCCGTTGACCACATCCAGATACGAAAAGTTATTGCCGTTCGCATTTCGAAGGTTCATTACCCGGAAGCGGATCTCATACTCGGCATCCACTGGAAACACAAACGAACCTTCCAGATTGCCCCTCATGGAATAAGGGAGATACGTGCCGCCCGCGGCCGAATTCTCCGCGCCCGCTGCCACTCCGAAGTCGTAAGACCTCTTGGCCAGCTGGTGCGAAATCAAAACCGGCTTCTGCGGAAACGCGGGGCCAAAGACAGCCAGTTGCGACGCCTTCCGCGCTGCCGCCAGATACTTCTCCAGCAACATGGGGGACATGGTTAATACGTCCGCCACGTTGTCAAACCCATACCCCGAATCATCCACCGGGAACTCATCGGCGGGCCGGTAGTGAATGCCCAGCAAATCCTGGATGGTGTTGTTATATTCGACCCGATTGAGGCGTCGTGCCACTACCCGCCCGGGACCAGTTTCCTTCCGCAGTCCCGCCTTCGCCAGAACCGGTTCCATCCAGGCCTTTACGGCCGCAAGCTGGGCCTTTCCTGCCGCGGGCAGACCGCCCGGGGGCATTTGCTCCAGGGTTAGCTTCTCCAGCGTCCTGTTCCAAACTTCGGGATGCTCGGCCGCCTCGGCGCCATTCCTGTACGCCTGAAAATTCAGGCTTGCCGTTTTGAGCTTGTCGTTGTGGCAACCCACACAATACTGCGCAAGGAACGGCTGCACGGTCTTAGTAAAGACCGTGTCATCCGCCCCCTGCGCCGCACCTGTAGCCAGCAACGCGGCTATAAGAAGTTCTCGCCTCATTCGCTAGAAGCTCAGCTTCAGGGCCACCTGCATTTGCCTCGGGGTGTTTTGCGTACTCGTGATCTTCCCGCCTGCTGCCACGTCAATGTTCGTATTCGGAGCGCTGAAGTAAGGCGTATTCGGCAGGTTGAAGACCTCGGCCCGGAACTGTAGCTTCGACTTTTCCGTAATGCTGAATACTTTGAAGATTGAGAAATCCATGTTGGCCGCATAGTCGCGGCGCAGGATATTTCCGCCGGAGTTGCCATAGGTGAAGTTGGCCGGAACGGTGAATGCCGCCTTATCAAACGCCAGATCCAGCGTCGGATTTGCCAGCACGCCCGAACCAATTCGGTTCGGCCTCTGCCCGCCAATACCGTTATTCGCCACATCGCGCGATACCGTTGGCGTGTAAGGAGTTCCGCTCCGATAGTTCCAGATCCCCTGCATCTGCCAGCCGCCAATCACCTTATCGGCAACCGCGTTTGAATGCAGGAACTGCCGTCCTTTACCGAAGGGCAGGTCATACCCGAAGCTGATCGCCACATTCTGCGGAACATCGAAGCCTGTCAGCGCCCGCTCCCAGCCGTAGTTGCCGCCAACCGCCGGCGTCGCGGCAAACGTAATGGTCTTCGAATACGTGTAAGCCAGCATTGTCCAGAAGCCGGCCGACAGCCGCTTCTCCACCTTGGCCTGCAGCGAATGATAGATACTCGCCGAATCCTGGGTGTTGTAGGCAATGGTGCCGAACCGCGGATAAGGCCGCCGCGTTTGAATGGTCCCCGCACCCGCCTCCGGGAAATTGATGTTGTCCGTGCCCGGCAGGAATAAGCCTCTGTTACCGACGTAATCCAGTTCCACCAGCAACTTCGGCATCACCTGCTGCTGAATGCCCAGGTTCCAGTGCTGGTCATACGGCATCCTCACCTTTGTGGGAACCGGCACCCACGCCGCATTGGTAACGGCGGACCCAAAGGGCGCACCCAGGAAGAAATTCGCCAGCGTTCGCGTCGGTTTCACTCCACGATCCGCATTCACCGTCTCCGAGACATTGAACGGCAGGAAGTTGAAGTTCAGCCGGCCGCTGGTGCCTTCCGATTCATAGAAAATGCCGTACCCGCCGCGAATCACGGTCTTGTCCCCAACAGGCCGCCACGCCAGGCCAATACGCGGAGCCCAGTTCGCCTTCGTCTGTTCAGTAATGCTCAACGGTAAACCAGCCTGGCTGCTGGTCTGGATCAGATCCTTGTACAGGTCATACCCGACCTTCGCCAGCGGCTGCGCATCCAGCTGAATCTGGTCCGTTTCGCTCGCCACAATAATGGACTTCGCCCTCTTCGGGTCAAAAGTAGCCACCTGGCCCTTGTAGCCATTCAGCCACGGCGTGTACTCGTAACGCAGTCCGATATTCAACGTCAGGCGGTTGCTGATCTTTACGTCATCCTGCACAAAGAAGTGCCAGTAGGTACCGTATCCACCCCACCATGTGGCCGGATTGGACCGGCTCCCGTTGGCCGGATAACCCAGCATCCAGTCAGCAAAGGCATCGCCGGTACCCGCCGTGGACGCCGGGTTCTCAGTGCCAATCCCCGTGAACGAATAAGCTCCGTTCTGCGTCCGTGAATCGGTGAACAGCGGCTTGTAATAGTGGATCCGGGTTCCCACCTTCACAATATGCTTGCCCTTCACCCACGTCAGCGTGTCGGTAATTTCATTGGCCGAGCGGTTCTGCCACTTCGGCCGCCCGTCACCCGCATTGCCCGAGAAGCCAGCCAGGCCTGACCACGAAAACGCGGGCAGACTGGAAATGGAAGCGTCCTGATTGGTTTCGAGACCCGTCAGGCCGGCTTCCTTATTAAACGTCGCGCCCTGGCCCTGGAAATATGCCGTCGAGCGATACTCGCCGTACAACATGCTGAAGCGGAACTCATGAATCATGTTCGCCCGCAGGTTGCTCGTCAGCGCTCCGGCAATGTTGCGTGCCGGGCCCGATAACTGCGTGGATCCGAGCGCCGGGAAGGCTCCCGGAGTGCTGTCAGCGTTTCTCACCAGGCTCACGCGCATAAATAGCTTGTGGTTGCCGGTCAATTCCTGATCCCCGCGCATCGTCCACTGGTCCTGGTTGTATGCGTAGGACGGTGCAAAGATGGCGGTGCCCCCCGCCGTATTCGCCAGCGGAATGTACTTATTGAAGTACGTCGCGGTGGTGGCCAGGCGATTCACCGGGATGATATTGCCGGGGAACTGCGTTCGCGCATTCGTGGTCCCCACGCTCGTCAACGGATCATAAATCTTTGCCAGGCCAGGGGCGCTGAAATCGCCCGCCCTCTGCGCCGCAGTCGGAACCACAGAGTTCTGGATCAGCCCCTGCCGTGTCCGCTCCCCTTCGTAACTGACAAAAAAGAACGTCCGGTTGCGCCCGTTGTAAACTCGCGGGATCAACACAGGCCCCCCCAGCGTCCCGCCGAACTGATTCCGCTTCAGTACGGTTCGCGCCGGTGCAAAGAAATCCCGTGCATCCAGTTGGCCGTTTCGCAAGAATTCAAATGCGTTGCCCGTCAGCCTGTTGCCGCCACTCTTCGTCGAAACATTGAACGACCCGCCGGCTCTTGCATACTCAGACGAATACGCATTCTGCATCACGCTGAACTCCTGCAGCGCATCCACTGAAGTCTGGATCCAGGTTCCGCCCTGGTGCTGTTCCGTCACGTCCACACCGTCCAGAAGAAACGTTGTCTGCGACCCCGGCACGCCGCTGATCACGTTGCCGTTCACCTGTTCCGGTCGCACGCGTTGCACGTTGCCCGTCGCGGGCAGCAGCGTCACACCCGGCGTCATGCGGCCCAATTCCGTGAACTTGCGCCCGTTCAGAGGCAGATCTGTAATTTGCTGGGTCGAAATCACCTGGCCCAGGGTTGCCGATTCGGTCGCCAGCAACGCCGCTTCCGTCGTCACCTCCACCTGCGTCGTCGTCTCGCCGATCCGCAGTTCCATATCGACGCGGGCGGCCTGCGCCACTGTCAGCTCAATTCCGTTCCGAACCGTGGTCTGAAAGCCTGCGGAGCTCGCGCTCACGGAGTAGATGCCCGGCAGCAACGGGGTCACCACGTAGTCGCCTGAGCCGTCAGCCGTTACTTTGCGCGCCACGTTGGTCGCGGTTTCGGTAATCGTCACGGTGGCACCCGGAACAGAGGCGTGCTGCGGGTCGTACACTGTTCCCACAATGCGTCCCGACTGTACCTGGGCGAACAATGCCCCCTGGCCGAGCAGGAACATTCCACTACCCAATACAGCAGCGACGAGGCTGCTGCGCAACATTCTTCTCATGTAAAATTACTCCCCTGGCGCGTTATCGTTATACTGGCCTGGACCCGAGCTTCGATCACGCATTCGCCGAAAAACTTTCGTTATGGCGATATCATTGCCAAAATCCGGAGTCAACCACCCCTGTTATGGACTAAAATCAAATCGATCATGCAGTTCCGTTTTGTACTGCCCTTTTTCGCGCTCACGCTCCCCGCTCTTGCGCAGATGCGCGCCCCCAACGTCGATTTCGTCCGCGAGATCCAGCCTCTCTTCCAGCAGAAGTGCCTCCTCTGCCACGGCCCCAAACAACAGTTCTCCAACCTGCGGCTCGACGACCGCGCCTCCGCCCGCCGCGTCATCCAGCCCGGTAAAGCCGCCGAGAGCCGCCTCATCGCCATGGTGAAAGGGACAGCCGGCAAGGTGATGCCTCCCACCGGGGCAACCCTCAGCGATGCCCAGGTTGCGCTCCTGACCCGCTGGGTCGACGAAGGCGCCACCTGGCCAGCCAACGCGACTCCCAATAAACACTGGGCCTGGGAGCCCGTGCAGAGCCCCGCGTCGGCTCCGGTGAAGCTGACTGCCTGGCCCGTCAACGCAATCGACAACTTTATCCTCGCCCGCCTCGAAAAGGAAGGCGTCGCGCCCTCCCCCGATGCCGACAAAGCCACCCTTCTCCGCCGCGTCTCTCTGGATCTTACCGGTCTGCCGCCCACCCCGCAGGAGACCGCCGAATTTCTCGCCGATACCCGACCCGGCGCTCTGGAGCGTCAGGTGGACCGCCTGCTCGCCAGTCCCCACTACGGTGAGAAATGGGCCCGGCCCTGGCTTGACATGGCCCACTACGCCGACAGCGATGGCTTCGAAAAAGATCTGGTGCGCCCCTGGGCCTGGCGCTTCCGCGATTGGGTCATCAACGCCTACAACCGCGATCTTCCCTACGACCGTTTTGTGACCCTCCAAATCGCGGGTGACCTGATGCCCGGAGCTTCGGCTGACGACCGCGTCGCCACCGGCTTCTATCGCAACGCCATGACGAATCGCGAAGCCGGCGTTGACCGCCGCGAAGCCCGCTTCGACCAGTTGATCGACCGCGTTGGCACCACCGGAACCACCTTCCTCGGCATCACCGTCCGTTGCTCCCAGTGCCACGACCACAAATACGACCCCATTAAACAGCGCGACTTCTACAGCATGCTGGCCTACTTCAACGCCGCCGATGAAGTGGATATCGATGCCCCGCTCCCCGGCGAAGTGGGTTCGTATTTGCGCGCCCGCCCCGGCTACGAAAAACAGCGCGCCGATTGGTCCGCCAAATACAACATCCCGGAACTACAGAAGCAGTGGGAAGCCGACATGCTGCAGGCCATGGACCATCCCGGCATTGAGCTGGACTGGGATTTCCAGGTGACCGAGATTCGCGCCGGTACTGACCACGGCGAGCGCATTCTCCGCACCCCGGTCGAGAAGCGTGATCTCGCCGCCGCCCGCCGCATCACCTCCCGTTTCATCCGCACGCCGGGTCCTCGCATCGGCAAAGATAAGGACCTGACCGCCAAACTCAAAGAAGCCAAAGAGAAGCTCGACGAGATAGAGAAAAACTTCCCCGCGCTCAGCCAGGCGTACGCGATGGAGTCGCGCAACGATTACGGTGCCGCCCACATTGCCGTCCGTGGCGACTGGAAGAATCCTGGTGACGAAGTCCAGCCCGCGGTTCCCGGCTTCCTCCCCAACGGCGACAAGCCCGCCCCCACCCGCCTTGATCTGGCGAAGTGGATTATGGCTCCCGAAAACCCGCTCACCGCCCGCGTCGCCGTCAACCGCCTCTGGCAGGAACTCTTCGGGCGTGGCATCGTCAGCACCTCCGATGACTTCGGTCTGCAGGGCGACAAGCCTTCCCATCCCGAACTCCTCGACTGGCTGGCCACCGAGTACCGCCGCCTCGGTTTCAGCAACAAGGCTCTGATTCGCGAGATTGTGCTTTCACGAACCTACCGTCAGGCTTCCACGGCCCGCCCCGATCTGGACCAGCGGGACCCGGAGAACGTCCTGCTCGCCCGCCAGTCACGCGTGCGGCTCTCCGCCGAACTGATTCGCGATGAAGTCCTCGCCGTCAGTGGGCTTCTGAATACCGATGTCAGTGGTCCCAGTATCCGCCCCTTCCAGCCTGTGGGCGTCGCCGAACTCGGCTACTCCGTGAAAAAGTGGATCGAAAGCCCCGGCCGTGAGAAGTACCGCCGTGGCCTGTATGTCCACTACCAGCGGACTACCCCGTACCCGTTGTTCGTTAACTTTGATGCGCCTGATACCACGCTTGCCTGCACCCGTCGCCGCCTCTCCAATACGGCGCTGCAGTCGCTCAATCTCTTAAATGACCCGGCCTTCTTCGAAGCCGCCGAAGCTCTCGCCAACCGAGTGGAGACCGAAGCCACCGGAGACTTCACCGCCCGACTGAACTTCGTGTATAAAGCCGCTCTCAATCGTGCGCCGACGGCGAAGGAAACCGCACGTCTGGCCAACTACTTCGACACGCAGGCGACCCTGCGCCAGCAGGATCCCACTGCCATCGCACCCTGGATCGGCGTCAGCCGCATTCTTCTCAACCTCGACGAATTCATCACTCGTGAATAAACCAGCGGGAATAATTACCATGTTCGACGACCTCAAGTTTCGCCAGATCCAGACACGCCGCAACTTCTTTTGCGAAGCGGCCGGAGGCATCGGCACCATCGCGCTCGCGCAGCTGCTGGCGAAGGATGGCTACGCCGCCGATCTGAACCCTCTCGCGCCCCGCAAATCCCACTTCCCCGGTAAAGCGAAGAACATCATCTTCCTCTTCCAGGAAGGTGGCCCCAGCCAGCTCGACCTTTTTGACCCCAAGCCCGAACTGGCGAAATGGGACGGTAAGCCGCTCCCCGATTCGCTCACGAAGAACCTGCAGCTCGCGTTCATTAAGCCCACCGCAGCGGTCCTCGCCAGCCGCCGGCCTTTCAAAAAATACGGTCAGTCGGGCATCGAACTCAGTGACTATCTGCCGCATCTCTCCACCGTGGCCGACGACATCACCGTGGTCCGTTCGCTCCACACGGAAGCTTTTAACCACCACCCCGGCCAGCTCATGCTCTTCGCCGGAACGCTGCAGGTGGGTCGCCCCAGCCTCGGTTCCTGGGTTGTTTATGGCCTCGGCAGCGAATCGCAGAACCTCCCCGGCTTCGTCGTACTCAGTTCCGGGAACGGTACCAGCGGTGGTGAATCCAACTTCTCCTCAGGCTTCCTGCCCTCCACTTACTCCGGCACCATGTTCCGCGGCAGTGGCGATCCCATCCTGTACCTCTCGAATCCGCCTGGCGTCACGCAGCGCACGCAACGGGCCTCGCTCGATGCCCTTCGCGATCTCAATCAGGAGCACCAGGAGAAAACGGGCGACCGCGAAATTGCGTCCAGAATCAACTCCTACGAACTCGCTTACCGGATGCAGATGTCCGCCCCGGAACTCCTCGATTTCTCAAAGGAATCTCCCGCGACCCTCGAAATGTACGGAGTGAACAAGGAACCCACCAAACCCTACGCAACCAACTGCCTGCTGGCGCGTCGTCTGGTGGAACGCGGAGTCCGCTGCGTCATGCTGATGCACGCCAGCTGGGACGACCACACGCAGATCGACAAGAAGCTCAAAAAGAACTGCGACATCACCGACCAGCCCGTCGCCGCGCTCCTGAAAGATCTGAAGCAACGCGGCATGCTGGACGACACGTTAGTCGTCTGGGGCGGGGAATTCGGTCGGACCCCGATGTCGGAAATTCGCGTCCCCTCGGAAGCTGACAACGCCGGACGCGACCACCACCCCGTAGCCTTCAGCATGTTCATGGCGGGAGGCGGCCTGAAGGCTGGTCAAACTGTAGGAAAGACAGACGACCTCTGCTTCAACATCGAAGAGGACCCCATCCACCTCCATGACCTGCAGGCGACGCTCCTGCATTGCCTCGGCCTCGACCACAAACGCCTCACGTACAACTACATGGGCCGCGACTTCCGCTTAACGGACGTGGCCGGCAATGTGGTGCGGAAACTGCTGGTTTAAGGCTCGGAGAAGAAATCCGGGGGGCTTTCTCGCACGGGAACACCTGCCTTGCACCTGGTACGGTTTGTTCAACGTTTCTTATTCGTTGCGTGCGCGATCAGGTCCCTTACCAGGACATTCGGGAAGGTGCGAGTTGGTGTGATTGCGTAAAAGCGTTCCTTCACATCCGAAAGACGGTAGCGCTCAACCAGCGCGCCGGAACGCAGTTCATCCTGAACCACCACCTTAGGCACCAAAGCAACCGCGCGAAGACGCAGGGCCAGGACGCGCAACATGGCCATATCATCCACCTCGGCGGCGATGATCGGGCGAAGTCCTGCCTGGTCCATGATCAGGTCGAAAGATGCGCGCACCTCGCTCTCGAGGCTGGGCAGAATCACCGGAGTCTTTCGCAGGTCTTCGGGAAAACGGAACGGGGCCTGGCCCGCCACAGGACGGCCTACCAGACTGATCTCCTGCTCGGCCAGCAGATGACTGTGATGTCCCGTATCAGCGTCACGCCGCATGGCCTGGTTGGAGAGGACGACATCCACTTCGTGATTGCGGAGTTGCGCGATAAGATCTCGTACGGTGCCGGACCGCAGGACAAGCTGGATGTCGCGACTGGTGCGAAGCGGCTTGATAAATTCCCACTGAAAGTTGCGGGAGAGGGTGGCGACGGTTCCAATTCGCAGAACCTGCCGCGCCCGCGGGGACTGGTGCCGAAGGGTATCCACCAGTTCGTCACCGGTGCGAAAGATCGAGTCTGCATACTGAAGCGCCAGTTGTCCGGCTTCGGTCAGCTCAAGCTTTCGATTCTTGCGGAGAAACAGGGGGTGGCCCAGGTTCTCTTCCAGGTGGCGGAGCTGAATGCTGAGGGCGGACTGGGCAACATGCAGGCGGGCCGCAGCCTTGGTCAGGCCGCCTTCGTGAGCAATCGCGCGGAAATAACGCAAGTGGTGATAGTTCAGAGCTGCGTCCGCCAGAATCATATATTAAATAGAACGTTAGCATATATATCTTCTGCTTGAAGAAAGAGTACTGTCCCCGTTAATCTGGCAACAGGATGCAAATAACAGGTACGAAGCACACCCGGGCCGCCGCAGCAGGAGAGATCTTCTCCTGGTTGTGTGTGGCCAGCGCGCTGGCCGCCATGCCTTTTCTCGACCGGTTGACCGATGTCCTGCTGCTTCTCAGCACACTGCTGTTAGCCGTCATCTGCCGGTACTCGCGACGCTATCTCGCCGGGGATCCCGGGCAGGCCCGATTCTCCTTCTGGTTGTGCGGAACGGGCAGTTGCGTGTTCGCCCTCATCCTGGCGCAGAACCTTCTCTTCTTCGCCCTCGCCTGGCTGGCCATGAGCCTCAGCCTTCATCAGCTCCTGCAGTTCTATGGGGCCAGGCCCGGAGCCCTGCTGGCGGCGCGGAAGAAGTTCCTGGTCAGCAGGCTGGGAGACTGCGCTCTGGCGGGCGCGCTGATCCTGACGTACCGCGCATTCGGCACCTGGAACTTCCAGGATCTCTTCGCGGCTGCTCAATCGCTTCGCGACGGGGAACACATTCCTGCGTCAGTTAGTCTTGCCGCGTGCCTCTTGGTCTTTGCCGCCATGCTGAAATCCGCTCAGTTTCCGTTCCACAGCTGGCTGCCGGACACCATGGAGACCCCAACGCCGGTTTCTGCTCTGATGCATGCCGGTATCATCAACGCGGGCGGGATTTTGGTGATCCGGCTGAGCCCCCTGATCTCCCTGTCCCCTGCGGCACTTATGGCGCTGACGGTAGTTGGAGCTTTCACTGCACTCTTCGGGTCCGTGGTGGCTCTTACGCAGGCCAGCGTGAAGCGCTGCCTCGCCTTCTCAACAGTGGCGCAGATGGGTTTCATGATGTTGGAATGCGGCCTGGGCGCATTTCATCTGGCGCTTCTCCATCTGGTTGCGCACTCGCTTTACAAAGCGTACGCTTTCCTCTCTTCCGGCAGCGTGGTTTCCTCGGAGCCACCTCGAACGGATACCGCAAAAAGCGCGGCGGTTCTGGTTGCGGGCTTGTTGCCGGTAACGCTGGCCTGGCTCGTGAGCTTCAAACAGTTTGACCAGCCCGTGCTCAGCGGGATCTTCTTCCTTGGCCTTGCCCAGTTACTCTGGGACTCGAAACGAGGCTGGCACGCGCTCACTGCGGGCCTGGCCGGGGCCTTCGTAACTGCCGTGTACCTCGGGCTGGAAACCGCCGCTTCCACCATAGTGGCGCCGGTACATATTCAACACAACCAGACGCTTTCCGCCGCGATCCTGATGCTGTTCTTTTTAGCGGCCTTACTACAGAGCCAGTTGCCGCGGATTTGGCAGACAGATGCCGTCAGCAGCTTCTACATTCATGCCCGAAATGGGTTTTACTTCAATACCCTGGCGAACCGCCTGACAACGGCGCTTTGGCCAGTACATGACACAGAAAGGAGTTTGTGATGCCGGTTCAATCTGTGCCAGGTCTATCAAACGAAGCAATTGCCACTGCCATTGAAGCCGCCTGCAAACGGATTCCGCCATTGTGGCCTTTGCAGAACTTTGTTGCCGTCAACCCGTTCCTCGGGCTGACCGACCGCACGTTCCCCCAGGCTGCCCGTCTGATGGACACGGTTGGGCATGGCACGATGCTGATGGCCCCTGAATACTACGGCAGGCAATGCCAGGCAGGGCGAATCGCCGAGGCTCAGATCGCGGCTGCATACACCGACTGCACTGGTCTCCCGGCACCTCTGCACGCCGCATCGTGGCTGGAAGCCGAACTGGCCCGGAATGAGCAGGCGCTTCGAATCCAGACGGTCGCAGACTGGCTCGACCACGTGAGGGGAACGAATTGGGCAGGGTTCGTGACTGACGAAATTTCGAAGTGGTGCTCCTCTTATTTCGATCGTACCCAGAGCCGGTGGGCAATGCCCCGGCGGGACGAATCGCTTTATCGGGCGTGGAAGCACGCCGCCTCAATCGATCTGAACCCCGAGGTCTATGGCCTGCGCGGCTTCCGGATGCTGGTGCGCGCCCTGCCCGAGTGCGAGGAGGCTGCGATCGCCCAGTTGCTGTTTCTGTTGGACGTTCCTGTCGCCGATGCCGGGGACTTCCTGCACCGGCAGCTAATGAGCATCTTCGGCTGGAGTGCGTGGTCCGTGTACCGCGAGCGACAGACGGCAGGAGAAAACCTGACACGCCAATTGCTGGCGATTCGTCTGGCCTACGAAGCAGCGTTGCTGGCAATTGCCGACGGGTACCATGCAGGGCGGAGAAGTTCCGCGCCCGCCTTTTTTACCACTGCAGGATATGTGGCGCAACTGGCAGCCGAGGGGACTTTCCGTTCGGCCCTGGCAGCAAAGCTTGCCACCGCACCCGCTGAGCAACAGAGCGTCGCAAGAACGCGACTGCAGGCCGTGTTCTGCATTGATGTCCGTTCGGAGGGCTACCGCAGAGCCCTGGAAGCGCAGGCCGATGGGATCGAAACCATCGGCTTCGCGGGCTTCTTCGGAATGGCTCTGGAATTCCAGGATTCCGCTCGTTGCCCGGTGCTGATTTCGCCGCGATACCAGGTAAAGAGTGAGAAGCCAGAGTCTGGAATGAACTGGCTCTCCGGGGCGTGGAGCAACCTGCGCGGTTCAGCCTCAGCCTGTTTCCCTTCCGTGGAAACAGGTGGACTCTGGTATGGGTGGGCGATCGCAAAACGCTTGCTGGGCTGGTCGGACAAAGTCGTCGGGAGCCTGGAGTTGAAATGGCAGATTCCGCTGGAGTCGCGGGTTCAGCTGGTGGCCGATGCTCTGCGCAACATGAGCCTCGCCCCGCATAAACTGGCTCCCGTCGTTCTCATCTGCGGGCACGGCAGCAGCACCGAGAACAACCCCTACGGCTCCAGCCTCGATTGCGGTGCATGCGGCGGACACAAAGGTGACGTGAATGCACGATTCGCGGCCGCGCTGATGAACGATCCCGAGGTTCGGGAAGAACTGAAGCGCAGAAATATCGCAATTCCCGCAGACACCGTCTTTATTGCCGGCCTGCACATAACAACTACCCACGAAGTAGTGCTCTATGACACTGAGGTGCTGGCACCTGCGCAGCTCGGAGAGTTGCAGTCCTGGCTTCGTAATGCATCACAAATGCAGGGGCGCGAGGGCGTGAGGCGAAGCAGGGACTGGTCCGAAGTCCGGCCGGAATGGGGGCTGGCAGGCAATGCCGCCTTTATCGCCGCGCCGCGGTCAAGAACACAATCTCTGGATCTCGGGGGACGTGCGTTCCTGCATGACTATGACTCGGCTGCCGACCCGGATGGCTCGGTGCTGAGCCTGATTCTGACCGCTCCCGTTGTGGTGGCCAGCTGGATCAATCTGCAGTACTTCGGGTCCACGGTCAATAACGAATTATTCGGCAGCGGCAATAAGGTGCTGCATAACGTGGTGGGGACGTTCGGAATCTGGGAAGGTAATGCCGGCGACCTGAGAACAGGGCTCCCGATGCAGTCACTTCATGATGGTGAAAACTGGGTGCATGAACCTCTGCGGCTCCAGGTCTTTGTTGAAGCGCCGCGAGCACGTATCGATGATGTACTGGCGGCTCATCCGCAGGTAAAGCAACTGGTCGAAAACGCCTGGATCCATCTGATTGCGATGGAAGGGACGGCATTTCACAAACGTAAGCCCGCCGGGCTTTGGGAGCCGATGCCCGTCGGATGACCCATCTCGACGCTCTCGAAGCCGAAGGTATCGTTGTTCTGCGCGAAGTGTTCTGCAGAGTTCGAACGTCCGGTTCTGCTGTTCTCCGGAGGCAAGGATTCCATCGTGATCAGCCACCTGGCTCGGAAGGCATTCTGGCCAGGCAGGATCCCATTTCCCTTGATGCACATCGACACAGGGCATAATTTCCCAGAGACCCTGGAGTACCGGGACCGTTGGGTCAGGAAGCTCGGCACCCGGTTGATCGTCCGCAGCGTTGAGGACTCGATTCGGCGGGGAAGGGTGGTGGAACAAAAAGGCCCCGACGCCAGCCGCAATGCACTCCAGAGCGTCACCTTGCTGGATGCAATCCGTGAGTTCCGCTTTGACTGCGCGATTGGTGGTGCTCGTCGCGATGAAGAGAAGGCTCGGGCCAAAGAGCGGTTCTTTTCCCTGCGTGATGAATTGGGTCAATGGGAGCCAGGAAGTCAGCGTCCTGAGTTGTGGTCACTCTACAATGCCCGCATGAATCCCGGTGAACATTTCCGCGTGTTCCCCATCAGTAACTGGACGGAGCTGGATGTCTGGCAGTACATACAGCAGGAAGGGGTGGAACTGTCCGACCTTTACTTTACCCATGAGCGGGAGTGCCTGGAGCGCGACGGGACCTTGCTGGCCCGGTGCGACTATATCGCGCTGAAGCCCGGGGAGCGGTACCACAAGTGCCGCATTCGCTTCCGTACAATCGGTGATATGACCTGCACAGGTGCCGTGGTTTCGGAAGCTTCCGGCATAGAAGCGATTGTTGCCGAGATTCAGACCAGCAGGGTGAGTGAGCGAGGGGGCCGCGCTGACGACAGGGTGTCAGCCGCCGCCATGGAAGATCGGAAGAGAGAAGGATATTTCTGATGCAGCCGGAATTCAAAGTCTGCTATATTGCCCTAATCCCTGAAATGTCTTCTTATGAGTGAGCCGACCCGGCAAGATGCGGAAACAGCCTTAAGCTCCTTTTGGTCCGCCCCCATTCAGCACGAGCGTCTTGCGGAGTTAACCGCCGATACTCGGGACAGCCGCAAAGAACTCCCGCTGAAGCGCGACATTCGTTCCCTCGGAATTCTGCTGGGGAAGGTACTGGTTGAGCAGTGTGGTCCCGGACTCTTCGAAACCGTGGAATCGTTGCGCCGACTACTCATTGAACATCGCGAGCATGGCGGCCCGCTTATCGGGAAGGCCAAAGCCCTGGTTGCCTCCCTCGATACCGAAACAGCCAATCGGGTTACAAAGGCGTTCTCCACCTACTTTGAGTTGACCAATCTTGCGGAGACCAATCATCGCAAACGCCGGCGGCGTGCCGCTGGGTTGCAGGCCGAACACACACCGCTGGCCGGCACATTTCACGGCACGCTGCTGCGCCTGAAAGCCTGGGGCATTTCCGGGGAAGCAGCTCTGGAAGCCCTCGGCCACATTTCCCTGGAGCCTGTGTTTACCGCCCATCCCACGGAATTCGCGCGGCGGGCCGTCCTCACCAGGCGCGCCCTCATTGCGCAGAACCTTGAGGCGCTCGATGAGTTGCCGCTGTCAGACGCCACAGCAGCCCGCTGTCAGGAAGCGATTCTCGCCGAGGTGACCGGCCTCTGGCAGACAGATGACATCCGCCTGAAGCGCCCCACCGTGTCCGATGAGATCCGCTTCGGCCTGGAGTACTACCAGCTGTCCCTCTTTGAGGCTCTCCCTAAGGTCTGTGACGAGATTGTTGACTCCTTCAGCCGCGTCTACGGTCTCCACCTGGACCCATCCCAGCTACCCGTTTGCGTGCGCTTCGGTTCATGGATCGGCGGCGATCGGGATGGTAATCCGTTTGCCACGGCCGCCCGCACCTGCGAGGCCCTTGCGCTGGCGAGGCAGACCATCCTCGATTACTACCTGTTGGCCCTCCGCAGTCTGATGCGTCGCCTGCGTGTGTCTGTTCGCCAGATCCCCGCTTCGTTAAGTCTCAAAGCGCAACTCTATGTCTATGCGCAATCCCTTCCGGAATCGGCCGAACTGCAGCGGACTTCGCCCGCCGAATGGTACAGGCGTTTGCTTACGTTCATGCACCTGCGGCTGCGGTTGGCGCGTGATGGCTCACCCACCGCAGCTGCCTACCAGACCCCTGCCGAATTCGGGAATGACCTGAATTTGATTCGTGAGAGCCTCATGCAGAATGGGGGCATCAGACTGGCGCAGGCCCTGCTGGACCCGCTCTTGCTCCAATTTCGGCATTTTGGGTTCAAACTTTACGTGCTCGATGTCCGCCAGCATCGAAACGTGCATGCCGGTGTTCTGGCTGAAATTCGTGACAAGAGTTCCGGGAACACCGATGCCCTGGCCCGCAGCCTGTCAGATGCGTCGCGTGAGCTGCTCGATACGATGCGCGCCATCGCGCAGCAGAAGTTACTGCACGGTGGTGACGTGATTCGCTCTCATATCATCAGCGGAACAGAAAGCGAAGACGACATTCTCAACGTGGTCCGCATCGCCGCTCTGGCGGGGGTCCGTGTTGCGGGATCCGGTGATGATCCCGGTCTCATGCCCGTGCCTCTGTTTGAATCCATTGACGCGCTCCGGCGCGCTCCCGAAATGATGCGCAGGGTCTGGTCTCATCCGGAGTATGCGAAACTCCTCGAGTCCTGGAACGGATGGCAGGAGATCATGCTCGGTTACTCGGATTCCAATAAGGACGGCGGCATGTTCACCAGTACCTGGGAGTTGTACAAAGCGCACCATGCTTTGCATGAGGCCGCCCGGGAATATGGCCTGCGGCTGCGGTTGTTCCACGGCCGTGGTGGAACTGTGGGCCGTGGCGGAGGGCCCACGCACCGCGCCATTCTGGCGCAGCCTCCAGGGGCCTTCTCCGGCGCCATCCGCATTACAGAGCAAGGGGAAGTTCTGAACTGGAAATATTCTGACCCGGTGCTCGCCGAGTGGAACCTGGAAGTGATGCTCGCGGCAAGCCTTGAGGCCTTTGTACGGCCCGGTACGGAAGCTTCTCCGCCGACATCCGACGTACTGCACTGCATGGATGTGATGTCCGCTGACGCCTTTGCCTTCTACCGCCGGAGTATTGCCGAGAACCCCGACGTTCTGCGCTATTTTGAAGAGGCAACGCCGGTCAACGAACTGGAACACGCGCATATCGGTTCCCGGCCCAGCCGACGCGCCGGCAGTCGCAAAGTGGAAGACCTCCGGGCCATCCCCTGGGTCTTTGGATGGATGCAAAGCCGCCATGCGGTTCCGGCGTGGTTCGGCGTCGGTTATGCCATCGAAAGTTTCATGAATCGCGGCACCGACGAGTTTGAACTGCTGCAGCGGATGCTGAAGCAGTTTCCGCTGTTTGCCGATATGTTGAGCAACGTGGAACTGGCTATGGCCAAGGCAGACATGTCCATTGCCGAATTGTATTCGGGCCTGGTTAGCGATGAGCAGGTCCGCGCGCGGGTGTTCGGCATGCTGTTGAGCGAGTTTGAGCGCACCAAACGGGTCATCTTCTCGCTCAAAGGCACGTCGGTGCTGCTCGAACGCAGTCCTGTTCTGGCGCGCTCCATTCAGTTACGTAACCCCTACGTGGATCCGCTCAGTCTGATTCAGGTCGAACTGCTGCGCCGGAAACGCGCTGGTGAAACTGACGACAGGCTCGACCGCGCCATCGCGTCCACCATGAACGGCATCGCAGCCGGACTTCACAATACGGGATAAGTGGCCGACAGGCGCGCAAACACAAAAGCTAACTTCATAATCTGTGCCCGTTGTGGCAGTGGTTCGTGTCCCGCTACACTCAGGAAAATGACTTCCGCACGATGTCTCCTTCTGCTTGCAACCAGTCTCCTCGCAGCGCAAACGCGCGACCGCATCGCGACGGGGTTCGACGACATTCAGGCCGCGAAGATTCGCGCCGACCTCACTTTTCTCGCCTCCGACGCCATGGAGGGCCGCATGTCGCTCGACCGCGGTTCCGAGGTGGCCATTCAGTGGATCGCCTCCGAGTTCGCCAAGGCTGGTCTCAAACCGCTGGCCGGTAACACTTACCTCCAGCCCGTCCCCCTGGTCGAATACAAAATGGACCGTGCGAAAACCACACTGGCCCTCCGCACCGCAGCCGGCACGAAGGAATTCAAAGCCCCCGACCTCACCGGCAACTATCCCGATGACGGCGTCTATAAGGGCCAACTCGTCTTCGCCGGCTTCGGCATCACCGCTCCCGAACTGAACTACGACGACTACGCCGGTCTCGACGCACAAGGCAAAATCGTTGTCATCTTCAACCACGAACCGCAGGAAGAGGACGCCGCCTCTGTCTTTAACGGTAAGGGCAATACCCGCTACGCCAACGCGCGCGCCAAGATGACCAACGCCCTGCACCACGGGGCCGTCGCCGTCCTCATCGTGCCAGACCCGAACCACATCGCCGGCCGGGAACGCGGCACGCTTGATGGCACCAACCAGGCCAGCCTCGCCCTCCGCACCCCGCGCCCCATCCAGAACATTGATGGCGAAACCTCCATCCCGGTCTTCACCCTCTCGGCTAAACTGTCTGACGAACTCTTCGCCCTCACTGGACGCAAGGCAGCCGAGTTGCAGACCGCCATCGACACCACCCTGAAGCCCGCACCCGCGTCCTTCAAAGCCGCCGAAGTGGAACTCCACCTCGCCACCTCTCAGCGCAAACGCGGCACTTCGTACAACGTCGCGGGTCTCATCGAGGGCAGTGACCCCACGCTCAAAGCCGAGACCATTCTCTACAGTGCACACTACGATCATGACGGTCTCCGCGTGGATGGAGAAATCTATCGCGGCGCCGATGACAACGGCTCCGGCACGGTCGGCGTTGTCTCGCTCGCCCGCGCTTTTGCGAAGAATTCCGTGAAGCCGAAACGCTCCATCGCGCTGGTGGTTTTCGCCGCCGAAGAGCGCGGTCTCCTCGGCGCGTACTACTATGCCGACCATCCCCTCCGCCCCCTCGCCACTACCCGTGCCCAGATCAATTTCGACATGATCGGCCGTGACGAGAAGGACAGCAACCAAACCAAAGGCCTCATCGATATCGCCGCCGATACTACCAACGAAGTGAATATCATCGGCACCCGTTACAGCCCCGATTACCGCAACGCTGTGGTCCGCGCCAATGAACTCGTCGGCATCCACCTCAATTACAAATGGGATGACGACACTGTCCTCAACGTCCTCTTCCGCAGCGACCAGTACCCCCTTCTGATGCACGACATTCCGGCCATCTGGTGGTTCACCGGCTTCCATCCCGATTACCACCAGATCACCGACACGGCGGAGAAGATCAACTACGCCAAGATGGAGAAGATCCTGCGCCTCGCCTACGCCACCGGCTTCGATTTTGGTGACACCGCCACCCCGCCGAAATTCTTCCCCGCGGGTGCCCCCAGGTAAAGCGCGGCGTCCTGGAGAGCCACCCGGCCCTGCCCGCAATATGATAATCTCGCCTTACCGAGGTCCGAATGGAACGAAAAAAAGCGTCTGACTACCCGCAGGAACTACTCAATCTCTTCGACAAATATGTTCACGGCGATATCGACCGCCGGTCCTTCCTGGATGGCGCGAAAAAGTTCGCCACCGCGACCGTGTCCGCCACCGCCATCTGGGAAAGCCTGCGCCCCAACTACGCGTGGGCTGAGCAGGTGCCCAGGGGCGACCTGCGCATCCGCACCGAATACCAGCCTGTCGATTCCCCGCAGGGTAACGGCAGCATTCGTGGCTATCTGGCACATCCTGCCCCAAATCCTCAGGGAAAGCCGACGGGCAAGCTCCCTGCCGTCCTCGTCGTCCATGAAAACCGTGGCCTCAATCCATACATCGAAGACGTCGCCCGCCGCCTCGCGCTCGAAAACTTCATCGCCTTCGCACCCGATGGCCTCAGCTCTGTCGGCTACTATCCGGGAGACGATGAGAAGGGCGGGGCAGCCTTCCAGAAGGTGGACCGAAACAAGATGACCGAAGACTTTGTGGCCGCCGCAAAATGGCTGAAAGCCCGTCCGGATTGCAACGGGAAACTTGGAGTCGTCGGCTTCTGCTATGGCGGCGGTATCGCCAATACTCTGGCGGTTCGGCTGGGGGCCGATCTCAGCGCTGCAGTCCCGTTTTACGGTGGCCCGCCCGCCGCCGCAGACGTATCAAAAATTAAAGCTGCCGTCCTGGTCCATCACGGTTCGCTCGATACCCGCCTCGCTGGCACCTGGCCCGCCTATGAAGCGGCGCTGAAAGCTGCCAGCGTCAGCTATGAAGGCTACATTTACGAAGGTGCCAACCACGGCTTCCACAACGACACCACGCCCCGTTATGACGAAGCCAACGCGAAACTGGCCTGGGGCCGTACGCTGGCCTGCTTCAACAAGAACATCCGCTAACCAAACGCACCACGCGGCGATGCAGCGCAGTAAACTAACGGGCGATGCATCGCCGCCATTTTTTGCAAACGCTCGCCGCCGCTCCGGCCCTTCTTGAAGCCAGTCCCGCCGCCGGTGACCCGTCCCCCAATATCGTGCTCATCTACGCCGACGATCTCGGCTTCGGTGACCTGCACGTCTACGGCTCCACACTCTCCACGCCCAATATCGACAAGCTTGCCGCCGAAGGCACCCGCTTCACCAACTGGACCTCCGCCAACCCCGTCTGTTCCCCCTCCCGCGCCTCGCTCCTCACCGGCCGGTACCCCACCCGGGTCGGCGTCCCGCGCGTCTTTTTTCCGCAAGACAAAGACGGCCTCAACCTCGACGAGCAGACCCTTGCCGACCTGCTGAAGACGAAGGGTTACAAGACCCAGTGCGTCGGCAAATGGCATCTCGGATCGGCACCGCAGTACCTGCCTACCAAGCGAGGCTTCGATCACTATCTCGGCATCCCTTACAGCAACGACATGACGCCCCGTCCTCTCCTGAAAGATACCGCCGTCGTGGAGCCAGAGGCTGACCTCAACTCCCTCACCCGCAAGTACACCGAAGAAGCCACAAAATTCATCCGGGAATCCATGGCCGGTTCAAAGGGAGGCGCCCCGTTCTTCCTCTACTTCCCGCACACCTTCCCGCACATTCCGCTCGGAGCCTCCGAACGTTTCCGCGGCAAGTCCCCGCGAGGTATCTACGGTGACGTTCTGGCCGAACTCGACTGGAGCGTGGGCGAAGTAATGAAGACCCTGCAGGAGACGGGCGCGACGCGCAATACGCTCGTGATCTTCTCCAGCGATAACGGTCCCTGGCACCAGGGAAGTTCCGGTCGCCTCAGAGGCCGCAAAGGGGAGACCTGGGAGGGCGGCGTGCGCGAGCCGTTCATCGTCTCCATGCCAGGCCGCATTCCGAAAGGTAAGGTCTCCGCCGGCCTCGGGTCCATGCTGGATGTGACCCCCACCATCGCCGCTCTCTGCGGAGCCACGCCCCCCAACAAGCCGATGGACGGCATGAACGTCTGGAAGCTCTGGACCGGTGAAGCAGCGCAACTCGAACGCGAACCCCTGCTCTACTTTGACGACGTCCATCTGCAGTGCGCCCGCTGGGGGAAGTGGAAGCTCCACGTCTCCCGCTACAACCGCAAAGCGTACAGCCCCAACCCCGCTATGGGGCTCCGCAATCTGCTGCTGACGAACCCGGAACTCTACGACCTCGACACCGACCCCGATGAAAGCTACGACGTAGCCGACCTTCATCCCGATATCGTCCGCCAAATCATGGCCAAGCTCGAGACCCAAATGAAGACCTTCCCCGACGCCATCGCCGGAGACTGGGCCGTCACCAAAGAGAAGAAGGTGAGCCCGACGCCGGCGGGAGCTTTGCCTCGGTCGATTGATTAGAGATTACCCGGCGCGTAGCAGGACTGGTGCTCGCGCGGGGGGCAGCCGTTACTTCCCGCCCGCTTCCATGGCCCGTACCGTGGCCGCGTGCAGAGCTGCGCGATCCGGCTGCCCCGATTCCCGCCACGCCCGGATCAGCAGGTAGTGGATCTGAACGTCCGTGGCGATCCCTCCCCGCAGGGTGAGGGCCTTTTCGGCAGCAGCAGCCGCTTCGCCCGGTTTTCCCAGCGCCAGTAGAACCCGCGCGTATTCAAAGCGGGGATCTCTGTCTTCCGGGGCCAGTTGCAACGTCTGCCTTGCCCACTGTTCCGCCGCATCCGCGCGCCCCAGTACCAATTGGAGCCGGATACCGGGCAACAAAGTATCGGCCTGCAATGTCCCCGCCGCCTCCTCCAGCCGGATCGCCTCCCGGTACATCTCCAGGGCCTCGCTGGTATTTCCCGTGCTTTCCAGCGCCAGGCCCAGATAAAGCGTCGCTTTGGGTTCGTCTTTTTTCAGCCGGTGCGCGGCCCGAAACCGAGACAAGGCCGCCGGCATATCGTTTGCCAGATACGCCGTCAGACCGTACAGGAACTGGGCATACTGCGCCTGCGGATCCACCGCCAGCGCCGTTTCCAGATTCCGCCTTGCCACATCGAAGCGGTTGTTCGCCATCGCCAGTTTGGCGTTCAGCGTCAGGGCCGGGACCAGTTTTGGCTCCAGGCCAAGCGCCTCGTCGAGAGCCTTCTGGGCCGCCGTGAAATCCTGCTTCACAAACAGCGCGTTCGCCCTTTGGTACGCCACGTAACCCGGCGATTCCGGCGCGGCCAAAAGCACCGTCAGCGCAAACCACAGCGCCGCTGTCATTTCGAAACCTCCTCGGTCACGTCCAGAATCCGGTCCGCCCCCATGTCCCGCAGCACCTGTGTGCCGCCCCGCGGCCACCGGATCTCCAGCTTCTCTACTCGCGCACTGTCTCCCAAACCGAAGCGCACTAAAGGTTCGCTCGACCCCGCATACCCCACCGAGGTCGTCGCCTGGTTGTAAAGGTCGCGCCCGTTCGCCAGATGAATGTGGACAGCCGCTCCCAGACCCTGCCGGTTGCTCTTTCGCCCCCGCAGCCGGAGGGCCAGCCAGTGACCCTGGCCTTCCGTCACATTCCGGAACAGCTTCGCGGCGCCGTTCAGAACGGTCACTACCGCATCCACGCGTCCGTCATTATCGAAATCGGCAAACGCGACCCCGCGATGCATCGCAGCCTTCTGAAAAGCCTCCCCGGCGCCCGCTGAAGCATCTTCAAACCGTTTCCCGTCCACGTTCCGGAAAACCCGGTTCGGCAGCGCGGAATCGCGCCCCAGATACCGTTCCAGTTCCGCCAGGTGCGAAAGCCCGAAGAACAGATCCTTCCAGCCGTCGTTATCGAAGTCGTACATACCGAGGCTCCAGCCGGTGAACTGGCGCGTCGCCAGCAGCAGGCCCGTGCGTTGGCCGTAATCCTCAAACCCACGGCCCCCGCCCGGATTTCGAAACAGCTGGAAAGAATCGTTGATGATCCCCGAAATCACCAGATCGGGTTTGCCGTCGTTGTCGAAATCCCGGAAATCCGCCCCCATCCCGGCGATCGCGTAGCCGTCATCGCGCAGCGCTACACCCGACTCCAGCCCGATCTCTTCAAACTTTCCGCCACCCAGATTGTGGAACAGAAAACTGCGGACCGAATCGTTCGCCACAAAGATGTCCGTCAGGCCGTCGCCGTCCATATCCGCAAACGCGACGCCCATGCCCTTGCCGGTATGGCGCGCGATTCCCGAACTCTGCGAAACATCGGTAAACGTGCCGTCGCCGTTGTTGTGGAACAGTTGATCCGGCAGACCCTTGTACTCCCGCGGGTGGCAATAGAACTGCTGCTCCGGACTCCCGCAGCGGGGTTCCTTGTCCGCCTCCCAGACAACGTAATTCGATACGAACAGATCCAGCAACCCGTCGTTGTCGTAGTCCAGCCAGCCCGCTGAAACCGACCACATTCCGCCGCCCACGCCCGCTCGTGCGGTCACGTCGGCAAACCGGCCATTGCCCAGATTTCGGTACAGCATATTTCCGCGCACCCCGGTCACGTAGAGGTCCGCAAAGCCGTCATTGTCGAAGTCCGCCGAAGCAACGGCCATCGAGTAACCTTCGCCCCGCAGTCCCGCCTCTTCCGTCACATCGGTAAACGTCAAATCGCAGTTGTTACGGAAGAGCCGGTTGTAAAACTCTGCCCCTGTTTTCTTGAGCGCCGGAATCGCCGCTCCGTTGGCGAAGAATACGTCCATGCAGCCGTCGTTGTTGTAATCAAAAACAGCAACGCCGCCGCCAGTCAGTTCAATTTGATGGAACTGGCCGGCGGCGGCGTTGCGTAGTGTGAACTTCAAACCGGCCCCGCCCGCAACCTCCGCGAACCGGATCTGCGCTGGCTTAACCGCGCTGTGCGCGAGGTAAGCCAGGCAGAAGGCGGCAATCCCGAAGGCTGGCAGACGGTACGGCAAATTACCAGTCTATGCCCGAATCCATTTAGAATTCGATGCGCGCCACCAGTTGCCCCGATCGCGGCGTCGGCAGCGAGGAATTTACGCTGTTTGACGCGATTCCGAGGTAATTCATGAACCCAAAGCCACCCGTCAGCAGTCCGTTTGACAGCGTCGGGGGTGTTGCCGGGCTACCGGTGCTCGGATTCGCCAGAGACAGATTTTGATTCAGCAGGTTGAAGAACTCAGCCCGCAGACTCATCGTAACCTTCTCCCGAATCCGGAATTCCTTGCCCAAACCGCCCGAAATCACCGGCCGGCGTTGGCCGCGGAAATCGTTGTAATAGGCGATATTGCTGCCGGAAACACCCGGTGCCTGGTCCTGCCATGCGGCCGGATTCAGAACCGTTTCCTGCGTCGGATCAATGCATCCGCAGTTCAGGCTCTTCAGGTAAAGCGGTACACCGGGGACACGAACCTGCCTGGTATAACCGGTCGAGAGGAACCCGCCGATGCCGTTGTTCGAGCCAGGCGATGAGAGGAGAACGCCGCTCTGCCACGTACTGATTGTGCCCAGCTTCCAACCGCTCAGCAGGGTTTTCGCCAGCTGGCTTTGCTTCACGAATCCGAAAGCCGGAACCGTGTAGTTTACGCTCAGGCTGGTGACGTGGGGGAAATACTGCGGCGACAGGCCCTTGAAACTGGTCCGGTCGTAGATGCTGCCTGCGTTGGTCGCGTTGTCCAGCGTCTTCGAAAACGCATACGCTAAAGTCGCAGTCAGGCCGTACGCGTAACGCTTCGTCGCTTTCACCTGCAACGCGTCGTACCACGATTTGCCCAGCGGCGCCCACAACTGGCCCACGCCACTGAATTGCGGGAACGGCCGCAGACTCTGGAGTACCGTTCCGCTCGTCGGGAAGTTGGCATACGGCAGCTTGAAGCCCGCCGCCACCGCAGCCGGAGAGGTAATGGTCGAATTCAGCAGTGTGCGCGTGTTCGCGTTGGTCAGATCGCCCAGCCCGTACTTTTGCAGCGTCGCCGGGTTTACCGCGTTGTAGTTCACCAGCGACCCTACGGGATACTGGCCGTTGCCGCCACCGCCCGCATTCTGCCAGACCGTTCGGTTGGCCATATAGGAAGCTTCCACAACGATATCCCGTGCCACTTCGCGCTGCACCGAGATATTCCATTCATTCACGCGCGAGGGGCGCGCGCCGTTTTTGTCCACAAGCGCCGGAGCGCCCTGAACTGCCGCGCCGGGTATCACGTTCAGGCCGGCATCGTAAGCGGCCCCGTAAAGAAGTCCCTGATCCAGCACCAGCGGCTTCGAAAGGGTTCCGGCCGCCACGCCATTGCCGGGCGACGGAATGTTGACCACATTGAAGCCCATGCTCGCGGTGGAAGGAGCCACCGTAATCGGCGACAGAGGGCCGTACACCAGGCCCCAGCCTGCACGGATGACCGTCTTCTGGTTCCACTGATACGCGGCACCCAGACGCGGCGCGTAGGCGTAATTATAGGAGGGCACCAGCGAACAGTTACACCGGCCCTTGCCTTCGCCGCCATAAATCACCGCTCCCAACAGCCCATTCGCATTCGGATTGGGCGTGGTGGGACTGAAGGTCGATACGCGATTCCACAGTTCCCCCAGCGGACCCTGGTAATCCCAACGGAGGCCAAGATCCAGCGTCAGCTTCCGCGTCAGTTTCCACGTGTCCTGCGCGAACCAGGCGAACGATTTCCGGCGATATTGGGGTTCGGACGCATTTCCCGCCGAGGCGTTGTCATACTGTCCCAGCAGGAAGCTGGCCCATGCCGAACCCGTACCCGTACCGCTGGGCAGAGCCTGGCCGTAGAGCGGCTGCGAGGTCTGTGATCCGCTGAAATTGAAGGTCGGAGTCAGATTGTTGTACGTCAGCGGGCTCGATGTTTCCAGCTTCCAGTCGGCGCCGACTTTGGTGGTGTGATTGCCGTGAATCCAGCTCAGATTGGCCACGCCCGTTGCCTTCTGGTCGAAAAGCAGCGTGTGGTTTCCTGTACCGAACGGCAACGCCATGCCACCCAGGACACTGTCTCCGATGGGGCCGAGGCGCGGGAATCCCGTGCCAGGTGCTCCCGTGATCCCCAGCTTGGCCGGGTCAAACCCGAAGCTGATCGGCGGCACGGTATCCGGATTTTTGTAGCGGATGAAGCCCGCGCCCAGGTGCAGCAGCAGCGTTGGCTTCAGTGTCTCGTCGTAGTTCACCCGGGTCGTCATGCTGCGGATGTTCTGTACCCGGACGCGCGACAGCTGATCGGAAAGTCCGTCCACGCCGTTCGATTTGTCCGTGTTCTGCGAACCCCAGTAGCCTGAAATCTTCCTGTTGTCGCTGAAGTTGTGGTCAATCTTCACCGAAGGAATCTGCTGCAGTTTAAAGAAAGCGCCCGACTGCGTGAAATTGTTCACGTAACCGTCGCTGCCCAGATTCGGTTTCGGCAGATACGTCAGAATCTTCGCCGTTGTCGGATCGATCCGGCTGGAAGGGATGGTATTGCCCGGAAACGGGTTCAGTACGCGACGGCCGGACGAATCCAGAACCTGCGTGGCCGGATCGTAAATGGCGTTCTGAATGATCGCCCGCCCCGCGAAGTCTGTTCCCAGATTCCGGTTGCCTGTCACCGCCAGATTGTTGCTCAGATTTCCTGCCAGATACGCGCTGTTGGGAACGGTGGACGTCCCCGCATAGAGGCTTTCGCGGTCGCGATACTTCTCCATGTTGAAGAAGAAGAACGTCTTGCTCTTGCCGTTGTAAATCTTCGGCAGCAGCACGGGTCCGCCGATGGAACCACCGTAATCTGCCAGGTGCTTCACCACTTTAATGTGTTTCCCGCTCCCGCTATTGGTGAACGGAATGCCGGCGTTCAGGAACGTGTTCTCGAAATACGTGTAAGCGCTGCCGTGGAACTGGTTCGTGCCGCTCTTCGAGGTGAAGTTATAGACGCCGCCGTTGCCGACGCGCCCGAATTCCGCCGAGAAGTTCGACGTCTGCAGTGTGAACTGCTCAATCGCTTCCACTGACGGCTGCAATTCGTCGGAAACCTGCGTCTGGCGGGCGCTGTCCGATTCCTGCCCTTCAAACATAATCTTGAAATTATTCGCTCCGCCGTTGATGGAGATGTTGTTCCACCCGTTGAATGTCGCGCCCGGCGTCATCTGAGCGAACGACAAAGGGTTGCGGATTGCTCCCGCGCCGATGCCGAAATTAATCGGCAATTCAGCAATCTGCTTGCTGGTAATCGTGCTGGACTGTTCCGCGCTGTCCGCTTTCAGCAGCGAAGACTCCGCCGTCACTTGCACTGACTCCGTCGCCGTGCCCACTTTCAGGCTGATATCGACGCGGGTTGTCACGGCCACCTGCACCGCGATATTCTTCTGTTCGTGCTTGCTGAAACCCGGCTGTTCTACCGTGAGTACGTAGCTGCCGGCCGGGAGCGCGAGCATCGTGTAATTGCCGGTTCAGGTAGTTACGGTATCGAATTTAGTTCCCGTGTTCGCATTAACCACGGCGATTTTGGCTCCGGGAACCAGAGCGCCTGTGGCGTCCGCAACCGTACCGGTAATACTGCCGCGGTCGCTTTGTGCATTTAAGAGGGCGCAGACCGAGACGGCGAGCGCAATTCTGAGAAATAGTTTTATTGAGATTGTGGGTACCTTCGTCGTCTAAGCTATCAAGAGCGGTCAGTGGAAGTCAAGAGGGTGTACAAAGGATTGTGTAAACGCGGTTCTCCGGTGAGTAAGACCATAGGAGAACGGCATGACAATCAGAAAAGAGATAATTGACGAGTTGATCGCCACGAGTGGCGGGAAAGTGATCGGGCCGGATGG
>CAIYVZ010000002.1 GCA_903929755.1 uncultured Acidobacteriia bacterium | reverse complement strand
GAAACGGCTGATCCAGATCGCACGTTCGGAAGTTCTTGCTCACAGACCCAGGATAAAGGACTTAGCCTCCAGGGTCCAGGAAAGTTCAGAAATATTTCCGCTCACCGCCAACCACCTAATCTATCTCCGACAGGCTCCTAGAATTGCCTACATACTACACCAGCGAAAAATGAAAGTAAATCAGGACACGAAATACTTCAAAGCCGGTCCAACTTTGATGATTTCGCTGTGAAGCCATGACCATCCGGTGATTTTTTCATCGAGTTGCAGGGATGCGTGGGCGGGGGCGATGGGCCCGCACCCTGAAGTATCTCGCCGACGATAATGGGAGTGTTGTTTGCGGGCAAGCGGTGAAAAGCGCGTGACGGGTGGCTGCCGCCGTGTATGGCGCGGCACATTCGAACCGGAGTCGGGCTGCTCAGGCCTGGGTAGTAAAAGGGTCCCAGACTCGTCGGAGGTCGAGGGTAAAGCCTGTAACCGGAGCATCTCCGGCGAGGGTTTCGATTTCGCTCAGAAATTCTGGATCATGGCCGGGTCTGTAGACCTCAACGGTGCGCGTCTGTGGGTCAATCAGCCAGCCCAGCTGAGCGCCGTTGGCCAGGTACTCGCGCATTTTTTCCCGGAGGACGGGAAGCCTGTCGGACTTAGACCTCAATTCGATCACAAAGGCGGGGCAAAGGTGCCAATAGCCTTCACGACTCTCGGGCGGAAGCGCGCGTACTAGATGCTTCGGTGTCCACGACGCGTCAGGCGACCGTCTGGCGCCACTGGGAAGAACATACCCCCCGGAGGACTCGATGACGAAGCCCCGACCATCTTGAGAAGCCCAACGGCCCAACTGGCCCAGGATTTCATGGTTTTGGAGGCTGGTGACGGAAAAGTTGGGCGGCATGACGATCAGTTCTCCCTCGGAGGTCATCTCGAAAAAGAGATCCGGGTGTTCGGCGCAGAAGTCGGCGAACTGCTGATCGGTCATAGGGGGACCGTGAGCGTTGCCGGCAGGTAGGCCGCGTCAATCAGGAATGCCATGGCTTTAGTCTAACGCGATTGCGGCGGAAATTAGTTCCCCGCCCTGAGCCTTGAACGCGGCCAGCATTGCTTCGGCAGCCTGCGAGTTGAGGTGGTGGATGGCGTCGGTGACGAGGCGGACGCGGCGTCCGGTCGCTAAGAGGCCCATGGCGGCGTGCTTCACGCAGTATTCGGTGAGGACTCCGTAGACGGTGCAGTCGGTGATGTCCAGTTTGTTGAGGAGGGGGAGGAGGTTGGGGTTGGTGAAGAGGTCGAGTTCGTTTTTTTCGAGGATGATTTGTTGCGCGGTGATTTCGGGCAGGGGGATGGGCGTGCAGGGGATGGTGAGGCGGGAGTGGAGGAGAGTGGCGGCTGGCTTGGTTTGTCCGACGGTGCCGACGATGCAGTGGGGGGGCCAGACTTTGAATTCTTCCGCTGTTTCGGGGTGGGCGCAGGTGGTGGAGATGAGGCGGTAGCCGTGGGCGGCGGCGTGGTGGTTGAGAGCGGCCAGGGTCGGGATGAGACGTTCGGCACCCGGGGCGTAGAGGGCTCCGGCGGGGAAGAGGAAATCGACCTGGGTGTCAATGTCGAAGTAGCAAGGGTTAGAGACAGTCGGCATCGGGCGGGAAAGACTGGTTGGGGTTGAGATTGACGGCTTCGAGCCGTGCGGAGAGTTCGGTGCGGCGGCCGGGTGAGGGCCAGGGGGTCATGGCAGAGGCGGCGCGGGCGCGGATCTTTTCCACGGAGGGCAGGGTTTGGACGAGGCGGCCCCCGATGATGTAGGGCTGGAGCATGGCTTCGGCACCGGAGACGCATTCATCGTGGAGGGTGAGGATGTCGTGGTCGGGGTGGCGGAAGAGCTGTTTGGCGCCGCAGAGGGTGCGCTTTTCCGGGCTGTGCTTGGCGGTGCGGCGGACTATACCGGCGGATTCGATTTCGACGAGCTTGTAGATGGAGCCCATGGAGGGCGCGTCGCCGGAGACGGCGAGTTCGGTTCCAACTCCGAAGGCGTCGATGGGGGCACCTTGGGCGATCAGGTCGGCGATACGGGTTTCGTCGAGGTCTCCGCTGGCCATGATTTTGGCTTCGGTGAGGCCGGCCTGGTCGAGGATGCGGCGGACATGGTGCGAGAGTTCGAGGAAGTTGCCGCTATCGATGCGGACACCCCAGAGGGGGCCTCCGAGGGCGGCGGCTTTGCGGGCACCTTCGAGGGCGTCGTAGGTATCGAGCAGGTGCACGGTGCGATCGGCCAGAAGAAGCTGGAGCTGACGGAAGGCTTCGGTTTCGGAAGAAAAAGCCATGACCCAGGAATGGGCGGCCGTGCCCATAACGGGGATGCCGTAACGGAAACCGGCGAGGGTGTTGCTGGTGCCGGCACAGCCTCCGATGTAGGAGGCGCGAGCGCCAAGGACGCCGGCTTCGGGGGTATGGGCACGGCGGGTCCCGAACTCGACTACGTTGCGCCCCTGGGCGGCGTGGGCGATGCGGGCAGCTTTGGAGGCGACGAGGGTTTCGAAGGTGATGGCGGAGAGAAGGTAAGTCTCAGGCAGTTGGCCTTCGATGAGAGGGGCCTGGATGTTGAGAACGGGCTGACCTTCATAGAGAACGCTGCCTTCCGGGACGGCGAAGAGATTGCCGGTGAAGCGGAAATCGGCGAGATAGTCCCAGAAGGCTGCCGGGGCGTTGCGGAAGTTGGGCAGTTGGCGGAGATACGCGATTTCCGGGGCGGTGAAGCTGAGGTTGAGGAGGTAATCGATAGCGCGGTGAAGCCCCGCGACCACGACAAAGTCGCGATTGCGGGGCAACCGGCGGACGGTGAACTCAAAAGTTCCGGTGTCGTTCTGTTTCCCGGCGGCGAAGTACCCCGCCGCCATGGTGAGTTCGTATAGATCGGTTAAAAGGCCGTTCAAAACTATTTCTTTTCTGGGGTCGGGGCGGGTGTTTTTGGGGCAACGAAAGGCTTGATACCCGCGATGGTCTTCTGCAGATCTTCAACGGTTTTGGAATCGAGGATATAGCCTTCGGCGTCCCCTTCGCGTTGCGCTGTAAAAGAGTCACCGGTCTTGACGAGGGTCACTTTTTCGAGCTTGTTTTTGTCGCCGGAGGTGATGGCGAGGGTGAGGGCTGGCACGCCGGGGGCAGCCTTGTCGGCAAATTTGGTGGCTGAAAGGTCGCGCAGTTTGTCGATGACAGCCTGGACGCTGGCGGGATCGGTTTGGCCGATGGGGCCGGTCCACTTGTCGGCAGACTTCTGGTAGGCACCACCGTTCAATTCAACCTTTGTGGGGTCATTGAAGCCGAACTCGAAGACCTTCTTGTTGCGGAAGTTGTCGAGTTCTTTGTCTTTCAGACCATCGGCAAGGTCGGCGGTTAGCTTGTAGGTGCCTTCCACGGCTGAACTGCGACCGTAGTAAGCATTGTCTTTGGTCTTGTGAACCGTGATGGCCTGGGTACCGGAGGCGTCGCGCACAGTAACGGTGGCGAGTTGGGTACCCGCGGCGAATTCGGCGGCATTCTTAATTTCGTCCTGTTCGCCGGAGAGATCCATTTTCGTATCGACGAGACGGCGGAGGAGATCGTCCACCTGCCCGGTATCGGCACGGAGAGTGCGAGGTTTGGTGACCTGCCACTCGCTGGGGGGCGTGCGACTGAATTCGAAGGCTGCACCTTTGGTGGGGGTAACGGTGATGGCCGACACCTTGTCACGGTCAAAGGTAAACATGCGCTTATCGCGAAGATCCGTAATGGATTTTTCGAGATTGGTACGGGTGGCGCTCAGAATGGTGTAGACGGCAGGGTTTGCGGCGAGCTTGGCGTAGGTGGCGTTGCCGGAGGGGTTTTCCCCGCCCAGCAGAACCTTACTGACGGTGCCGCCGGCGACCTTGACTTCCATCTCGGCCTTCGGTTCGGTGAGACCAAAAGCTGCCAGATTTTCAGGCTTCAGGTCAATCAGACGATCGGACTGGATGTTGGCCAAGGCAGCGACGAGGCCCTTCACGGTTTCCTGATCGGCCGACAGCGGCTGAGGGGCGGTAATCTGCCATTTGCCGCCGATTTTTTTCAGAGTGATGGGCGCGGCACCGGGGTTGGAGAGGGTGATCTCTTCGATCTGGTCCTCGCCGAGAGCCAGTACCTTCGGGGCGTCCGGGGTGGTGGATTCCGTTTTTTTCGGATGCTCCTTTGTCCACCACACGAGGCCGCCGAGGACTGAGAGCACTCCGCAGGCGACCAGAAGTCCGGTTGGTTTCATTACTACCTGCGCCTCCACCAAACGGAGACGCCGGTGAGGATGACGAACAACGGCAGACCGATGAGGCTGAAGAAGAAGAGGCCGCGGAGACCACCGGCAGTGACGGAAAGGCGGCGATCTTCGGGTTCTTTGGGACGAATGGAGATCAGCTCCTCATCGGAGGTGAGCCAATTCATCACGTTAAGCGACAGGTCGCGGTTGGCGATGGGCGCGGACATGATGAAGTTGGCGATCCAGTTGGAACTGCCGAGGACGACGACGCGACCAGCGGTGTTGCCGGTACCGATTTTGGCGGCGGCTCCGACAGCGAACGGGCCTTTGGCACCCTTATCCAGATCGGCTTCCTTCATGGGGAGCTTGGGATTGGTAAGCGAGAAGCTGCCGTCCGAGGTGGAGAAGAGCTTTTCGGCGGGCGACTTTGCTTCGAGGCCGCGAGCGAGGGGGAAGACGCTGGCGTTATCGCCCATAACGCGGGTGATGGGGTGCGATTCGTAGGAACCGACGACGGGCGACAACTGGCCGAAGAGGCGGCTGGCGGACCCGAGGTCGATGAGGACATCGCCCTTCATGGTGACGCCCCAGCCGGCGACGAGCGCGCTGAGGTTGGGCGTATCGCCCATCTTCTGGTCAGGCAAGTCGAGAACAGCGTCGAAGTTGACGACGGCATTACCGCCGCCGGCGACGTAGGTCTTGAGAGCGTCGGCAGCGGGCTGCAGATAATCGCGCTTGGGACCGCCGACGATGACGATGTTGCATTCCTTCGGGACATCGGGTTTTTCGATGAGCGAGATGACCTGGGTCTTGTAATTATTCTTTTCGAGAGCTTCCTTGAAGGTGGAATAGCCTTCGCGGGTGGTATCGCTGACGCGATGTTCGCCGGAGCCTTCCACGAAGCAGACGGTGCGGGTGCCGGTTTTCAGAGACCGGATGAGCGCGCCGGTGAGTTCCTCTTCGGTGAGGGCCTTGGCGGTTTCCTTCTTCACGCCGCTATCGATAATGATTTCGCCGAAGTTGCGCATGCCTTCGATGCGAGCGACGTCGGGCTTCTTGTCGGGATCGACGTAGTTTACTTTGAAATTCGAGCTGAGGTTGTGATAGCGGTCGAAGAGGTCGCGGGCCTGGTCGTAATGGTCCGATTTCTCGAAGTAGTAGACGTTGACTTCCTTCTTGAGATCGCCGACAACCTTCTTCGTCTGATCAGAAAGAGTGAAACGTTTGTTGGCGGTGACGTCGAGAGTCTTGTTGTAGTCTTTCGCGAGCCAGTTGCCGACACCGAGGATGCCGATGACGACGATGACGTAAACGCCTGCCTGGGCGCCTTGTTTTGCCTGACGGGATGCCATTAGGACCTCCACCTGAGAGATTCGAGTGACCGTTTCGTCATGAATAATCCAAAGAAAATCACAGAGAGGTAGTAGATGAGATCTTTCGTATCGAGAACACCCTTAGCAAAGGGCTCGTAGTGGGTGGGGATGGCGAGGTACGCGATAACTTGTGCCCAGGGGGCTTCGTTATAAGAAGTGACCCAGCTGAGAACCCAGAGCAGGAGGGAGACGGCGAAGGTGGCGCCGCCGGCGATGATCTGGTTGCGGGTGGTGGTGGAGATAAACGTTCCGATGGCGAGGAGGCAGCCGCCCTGGAGGGTGAGCCCGAGAATTCCGGTGAGAATCGGGCGCCAATCGGGGGAACCCCAGATGGAGAGGGTGGCGATGTTGAGGACGGAAATGCCGAGGACACAGAGGTACATGGCCATGGCGCCGGCCCACTTGCCGAGAACGATTTCCCAGTCGCGGACGGGAGAGGTGAGGAGGAGTTCGATGGTTCCCGACCGCATCTCTTCGGCGAAGAGCCGCATGGAGATGAGGGGGATGAGGAAGAGACCGACGACGCTGGAGTTGCCGAGCAGGGGGGCGATCACGTATTCATTGACGCTCATGGCCTGCTGGCTGCCCATCATCTGCTGGCGCATGCCGCTCATGACGAAGAAGGCGGTGGCGCTGTAGAAGAAGTAGCCGGAAATGAGGCCAAAGAGGCCGAGGAGCAGATAGGCGATGGGGGAAACGAAGTAGCTTTTGATTTCTTTGGAACAAATGGTGAGGACGTTTCTCATTGAGCGGAACCCTCTTCTACCTTTGTGGTGTCGGTCTTTTCGGCGCGAGTCAGGTCGAGGAAGATATCTTCGAGCGACTCGCCGACGGTTCTGAGTTCGGTGAGGTGCCAACCGGCGTGGACGATGGTGCGGGCGAGGTCGGGGCGGATAAAGGACCCTTCGAGGCCCTCGACTTCGAAAGCCACATTGCCGGATTTGGAGTCGCGGGAGACGACGCGGGCGACACCGGAGACTTCTTCCAGCTTCTGTTTTACGGTAAAGGAATCGGCACCGGTGACTTCGACGGCGACGATCTCGGTGGCGCGGCCACGCATATGGAGCGCGGCGACGGAATCGACGGCCACGATGCGGCCTTCATTAATGATGATGACCTTGCTGCAGGACTGTTCCACTTCCGAGAGGATGTGGGTACTGAGAATGATGGTGTGGTCACCGGAGAGACTGGCTACGAGCTGGCGAACGTGGAGCTGCTGTTCGGGGTCGAGGCCTGAGGTGGGTTCATCGAGGATGAGGACCGGGGGATTGTGGATGATGGCCTGCGCGATACCGACGCGCTGGCGGTAGCCCTTGGAGAGCTTACCGATGATCTTGTTCCGGACGTCGCCGATGGCGGTACGGTCACAGACTTCGGCGACGCGCTTCGCGATATCGGTGCCGGCGATGCCTTTGAGGCGAGCGACAAAGGAGAGGTAGTCGGCAACCTCCATTTCCGGATAGAGGGGGGGCGTTTCGGGGAGGTAGCCGATGTTCCTTTTGACGTCCATGGGTTGTTCGAGGACATCGAACCCGGCCACGCTGGCCTTGCCTTCGGTAGGTGGCAGGAAACAGGTGAGAACGCGCATGGTGGTGGTTTTCCCGGCGCCGTTCTTGCCGAGGAAGCCCACGATCTCGCCCTTGCCAACCTCGAAGGAAATATTATTGACCGCGACATTACGCGCGTATCGTTTCGTCAGACCTTCGACTTTGATCATAGTTGTGTAGTTAGCCGGATGGTGCCTTGGTGCATGATGCTTTGCTGCATTACATAACGACGTACGAAGGGCGGAGTCGTTTCGTCGGAGTGACCGACGGCACCCGGCAAGACAATGCCGGGGAACAAAGCCCCACGTCTGACTATGATACTACTCTGGCAGGAAGCCGGGACCCGAATAGCTGCGCCTGCGCCCGGGGGAGACAGGCGTGGCCGGGGGACAGGCGAGTGAGGGGAGAGGGAGTCTTCAGAGGACCGGCTGCGTCTTTCTGGCTGGAATTCCCACATTGAGGGGGGTGACAGGCCTCGGAATGAGATTCGCTATTTGCGCATGAATTGGGGATGGGCTGGCCTGGATTCGCCGGGCGGTTACAGTAGAGGTTTGACCCTCTCTGGCATTTTCGGCCCTGTGGTGGCTACTGGAATCGCAATACTTTGCGCCATAGCAGGCATCGTGATTGCCAGCCACCGGGCGCGTTTGCTGGTTCCGGTGAGCGGCGTGGTCCTGGTGGGCGTCACGTTGTTCGAGCTGGTGCCGGAGCTGGTCCATGCGGCTGGATACTTGATTCCATTGGCTTTAATCGCCGCAGCTTATCTGACGCTGACGCTGCTGGACAAGTTGGGATATCCGGTCTGCCCTTCGTGTTCACACGGTGAAGCGTTCGCCGAAGCGTTCATTATGGCTACGGGGCTTCATGCGTTTGTGGATGGGTGGGGGATGTCGGCAGTTTCGGCGGGCCACATTGCGCCCCTGGCAATCGGCGGGGCGATTCTGTTTCACAAGATCCCGGAGGGGTTCGCACTGGGGGGCCTGCTGCGGGGGGCGAGATTACGACCTTCGCGAGCGATCCTGTTCGCGGTAGCGGCGGAGGCACCGACGGTGGCGGGCGGTTTTGTAGGTCTGCACGCGGCGCCAGGTTCGTGGATGACGTACATTTTGGCGGTGGCGGCGGGCACGTTCCTGTTTTTCGGCGTGCACGCGGTGGAGGGCTGGTGGATTCGAACGAATTTACAATCGGGTAGCCGCTTACCGTAAATAGGGTGAGGCCACCGGAATGCCATGAGGCTTCGAACGGTAAGACCTTCACCAGTAAGACCTTCACCAGTAAGACCAGCAATGCGGAAACGAAAGCGCCGCTGGCTCCCCCGAGCTAACGCTCGCAGCATCAAAAAGGCCTGCGGGTTTTGACGAATTCTGGCACCCCACGGGTCCGGATTCCATGCGCATATTAGCGCAGAAGCGCGGGATTGCGCAGAAATTACGCTGTCATAATCCGCCCTCGCCACCTTCTTCATCCCTGATTACATAGAACCTGAACCGTGGCTGCTGACCTGGCGCGAGATCTGCCGCCCGGGTCAATAACAGGATATGGCCCTCTGGTTGCAGCTTGTCCGATGATTCAGGACCGTGCGACTGAGCCGGGAAATGGCCTGTTGCTCTCGACAAAGGGATGAGAACTGCTTGAAGGCATCGCCACAGAATACGCAACGCAGGAAGGGCCAGGCCCTTGTGGAACTGGTCATCGTGGCACCGTGGATCTTTTTTCTGTTCATCGCGATAGCGGATACAGGCTTTTGTACCGTGGCTGCCATCGGGGTCCAGAATGCCGCGCGGGCCGCAGCGCTGAATGCGTCTGCCAGCTCGGCGGCGGCGATCGACGCAGCGGATGCCTGCGCGGTAGTCAGGCAGGAACTGCAGTCGCTGCCAAACATCGGTTCCAGCACGGGATGTGCGGGGCTGCCCCTCCAGGTGACAACGCAGAAGCTGGACGCGGGAATCGATGGCAGCCCGGCGGCACTGGTGACGGTAACGTACCAAACGATCCCCCTGGTTCCGGTTCCGCTCCTTTTTTCGGGCACGGTCACACTGGTGAAATCCGTGCAAATGCCTTTGAGGGCGGACTAAATGAGGGGACAGGCGCGGCGTGGCAGTGTGCTGGTTGAATTCGTGCTCGCCGGCATTCCGATTCTCCTCACCGTTATATCGGTCATCGAGATCTCGCGATGCATGTGGACGTACAATACCTTGGCGTATGCGGTGAAAGAGGGTACCCGCATGGCCATTGTTCACGGAGAAAATAATCCAGGTACAGTGGGTGCCATCGCGCAGCGAATCGCCGATTCGAGCCAGGGCCTGCGGTCGGATCAGATCAATGTAACCGGAACGATGTCCTGTAGTCCATTGTCGTCCTGCCTCGGCAGCGGCAGCGCGTGGCCGGCATTGCCCCGGGGCACGAATATCAGTCTCACCGCCACTTACCCGTTTGAATCGCCGATAGGGATCTTCTTCCCGGGTTCCGGGAGTTCGTCAACTTTGCCGCCGATCACGCTTCGCGCCTCGTCGCAGCAGAGGATTCAGTTCTGAGCTTATGCCACGACTAAGGAACCGACGCAGCGGACAAGCCCTGGTGTTTGTGGCTTTGGCAATTTTTGTGGTGTTCAGTTTTATGGCGCTCGCGGTAGACCTTAGTCTGGCCTATATTATTCGCGAATCGGCGCAGGCGGCGGCGGACGTGGCGGCACTCGGCGGCGCTGCCAGGGCCTTTAGATTTCTCAAACCCGGCCTCGATTACAATTTGTGCACCACGGGCGGAGTTTGCCGGACGGGGACGGAAAGCTGCCCAACGGGCAGGGGCCCCTCGAGCCCACCCACCAGCATGGACAGCGCATGTCTTTACGCCGCGCAGAATGGGTTTTCCACCGGCGGCAATCAGGTGGTAAACATCACTTCGGGTATCAACGGGTCGCTATTCGCACCGGGAGTGGCCACAAAGTACTGGGTGATGGCCGAAGTCTCGGACCAAATCCCACAAATATTCGGCGGCATACTAAGCAGTCAATTGATAACTGTGAGGGTGCGCAGCGTGGCCGCCATCGTGGATGTTGTGGGATCGCCGACCACAACCGTTGCCCTGGTGCAGTAGCAAGAATCAGCCCTTGATCGCGGGGGGCTTCCCCTGCTTTCCCTGCTTTCCCTGCTTTCCCTTATTTCCCTGCTTTTCCTTATTTCCCTTCCCTGTCGTGTCGTCGTGGTTTGGCGCTTCCGCTATATGACGCAGCTATTCGGGCGCGAATCGGCACTGGGTGGCGGTGTCGGTATTTGGTCACGTGATTTCAAGTGGTCATCCTGAGCATGCGCACAACGGTATGAGCGCTCTCCGTTGGGCAACTACGCAACGCATAACCCCACATTTCTCGCGAGCCCCCGGTCTCCCTGTTTCCTTCACTTCAGCCGCAATATTCACCAAATTTCGCCGATTCATTGCCCGATCGAGCACTTTCCGGCGAAACGCAAGGAGGTAAATAAGAGCGAAAAGCCCCCGGGGCTGTTTGGCTGGCATGACGAAACGTGAGAATGGCCACAATCGTGCAGTTGATTATACCAGGATGAGCACAAATGGACAGAGCGCTCCGGGGAATCAAATCTATGGTTCGCTTGCACTGTTACCTGGAGTTACATCCGCGTCCTTCACCTGACCGCAGGATAATGAAGCCGCAAAATTTAAAGGAGAAATACCATGAAACGCTTTTTTGTGACCTTTGTTAAAGACGAATCTGGCCAGGATCTGGTCGAATACGCGCTGCTGCTGAGTATCCTGGCGGTTGCTGCCGTGGCAACGCTGGGAACGCTCGCGACCACGATCTCGGGCCGGTTTACGGCCGTCAACAATTTGATCGCACCCAGCTAGATTGCGCTGCCACACGGGCATGGGCAATTATTCCGAAAAGCGATACGAAGGGAGATTTCATGAACAAAAACCTCACGCGATTCTGGAGAGATGACGGGGGGCAGGACCTTGTTGAATACGCTCTGCTGCTTTCTATTCTCGCGGTTGCGGCCGTGGCCACGCTGGGCACTCTGGCTGGCTCCATAACAACCGTCTGGACCAACACCAACACGCAGCTGTCGGGAAGCTGACGATACCGCGCCCGGAGACCAGGGCGGGTGCTCTTCGGGTCAGAGCAACCCGTCCTGGTCGTAGCAAACTCCTTTTGCCCGCGGGCGGATGTTTCTGAAGAAGTGCGGATAAGAGGCCGGATTACATCCGGGAAAAACCATGAACAGACGGCTGGGAATTGTTATCATCTTCGCACTGATTGTTTCGGTCCTGGCCAGTACGGTCGTCTACCGAATTATCTCGGCGAAGCTGGGTGTTGGCCCTCAGTCCGGTTCGTCGCAGCTTCTGGTGGCGAGCAGGGATCTTCCGGTAGGAACGCTCCTCTCGGCATCGGATATCAAGAGTGTGGAATGGCGGGGGTATACGCCTAAGCGCGCTTTGCGAAGCGCGGATCAGGTAGTGGGTCGTGGTGTCCTTCAGGAGGTATACGAGGGCGACCCGATGGTGGAGACTCGCCTTGCCCCGCGTGGGGCCGGAGGAGGCCTGGCGGCCACCATTCCACACGGCATGCGCGCCGCCGCGGTACGCGTTGACGACATAGCGGGTGTGTCCGGTTTTGTGGTTCCCGGGATGAAGGTTGATGTTCTGGCGTCGGGCACACCGCCGTCCATGAACGGGGCCGCGGTATCCACCAAAGTTTCGAGGACAGTCCTTCAAAATATTGCGGTGCTGTCGGCCGGGCAGAACATGCAGAGGGACTCGGAGGGAAAGCCCGTAATTGTGCCGGTGATTAACCTCCTGGTGACGCCGGAACAGGCTGAGTTGCTCAGTCTTGCCTCCAGTGAGGCCAAAATTCAGCTGGTACTGCGCAACCCGCTTGATGTAACAAAGACCGCCACCAGAGGCGTTGCGCTGGAAGCCCTTTTCTCAGACGGGCGGAGCGCGCCACCTGTAGCTCCCCCCCCCGCGCAGAACCTCCCGCCGGCACCGAAGCCAAAGCCTCGGGCCGCCACAGCCGCAGCCGCGCCGCCTGTCCCCGTGGCACAGCCGCTCGTTGAACGCTCCCGTGTGGTGGAAGTTCTCCATGGTAATGACCGCACGCAGGCGCGCTTCAGTGAACCACTGGAGAGGAAATAATGTCATCCCCTTTAATTTTCACGGTCATCGTGTTCATTACCTGTCTCGGTTCTCCGTTGACCGGACAAACGCAGGCGTCTCCGCAGGTTCAGGCGTCTCCGCAGGTTCAGGCGGCATCCGCAGAGGATGTCAATGTAACGGTGGACAGGTCGGCGGTGATTGAAAGCCAGACGCCGATTGACCGCGTGTCGGTGGCGAACGGGAAGGTGGCGGATGCGGTGGTGATCAGCCCTCTGGAGATTGTCGTAAACGGGAAGGCCCCGGGGAACACGAGTCTGATTGTGTGGCAACAAGGCGGGAGGCGGACCATGTACCTGCTGCACGTGCGCCCGGACGACACTGGCTACCTGGGTGTACAGCGGGAATTGAGCGACGAACTGGCTGGCCAGAACATTCAGATCGAGATGGAAAACGGCGTCCCGTTTCTTCGGGGCGTGGCAAAGAACCTGGCGAGTGCCGACCGGGCAGCCGCGATTGCCTCCGTACTTGGTAAGCCCGTGAATTTATTGCGCGTGGAAGTACCGGACATGGAGCCGCAGATTCTGTTGCGCGTCAAGTTCGCCACGGTTGATCGCTCGGTGAGCACTCAGTTTGGCGTGAACTTCCTGAGTACAGGGGCGGGTAATACTCCGGGCCGCATCTCCACTCAACAGTTTGGGCAGCCGAATCCCGGGACCATCAACGCGCCTTCGGGCAGCCCGGGGCAGAATACCTTTACGTTGCAGGACGCCCTGAACATCTTTGTATTTCGGCCCGACCTGAACATCGGCGCCACGATTCGGGATTTGCAGTCGCGTAACCTGGTGCAGGTTCTTGCGGAGCCAAATGTTCTGGCGATCAACGGAAAAAGCGCCAGTTTTCTGGCTGGCGGAGAGTTTCCCTATCCAACGCTGCAGGGCGGAGGCGCGGGCCTGGGGTCCGTTACCATCCAGTTCCGCGAGTTTGGCATTCGGCTGGGATTTCGCCCTCTGCTGACGCCGCGCGGCACCATTCGGCTACAGGTTACGCCGGAAGTAAGTGCTCTGGACTATGCCAATGGCCTGACGTTCCAGGGGTTCACGATTCCCGGTCTCACCACCAGACGCGTGCAGAGTGAGATCGAACTGGAAGCTGGCCAGAGCTTCGCCATCGGCGGTCTGCTGGATAACCGACTGACGGAGATTATGACGAAGATACCCGGGCTGGCAGACATTCCGTGGCTGGGAAAGATATTCCAGTCGCGGAGTACCAGTAAGAACAATACGGAGTTGATTGTGCTGGTGACACCGGAGATTGTGCAACCGATTCCGGCGGGTACGCCCTTGCCCGGTGTAAACATGCCAAAAGAGTTCCTGAAGGACACGTCGTCAGCGGCCCCGCGTACTCCTGGTGTGGCCATCACGGGCCCGGGAACAGGTGTGCGGCTGGCGCCGATTCCGGTGGAGCAGTTGATCGAAATACAGAGAAGAGAGCGAGAGACTGCGCGGCCCGCTGCGCAAGCCGCTCCGCTGATGGAATTTCGGCCGACGCCTATCAGTGCGCCGGCTTCCACTGGAGGCGCTCAGCCTGCTCCCCCCACGGCGGGTAGCGGCGATCCGGGCGCGAGATAGAGACGGGCAACCATGGGAAAAACCAACATAGCTATTGCCGTGGATACGGAAGACGCGGGAAATGCAATTCGGCATGCGGCACAGGACCAGGGCCTCGAAATCGTCTTCGAACAGTCGCCGGGCAGCGATGCGCATGCGTTTGTGGAACAGATGGGGCGGCTGCGCCCGGAAATGGTATTTGTCGAAATCCCCAGGATGTGGGGCTCGCCACCCCGGGTTATCGAATCCCTGCGTGCGGCTCCGGGCACACCCACCGTGGTGGTGATTCATGCCAATCCGGACCCGGAAGCGATTCTGGGAGCCATGCGCGCGGGGGCTGCGGAATTCATCTATCCTCCGTTCGACGCCACTACCGGAAAATCGCTGAAACGTTTGCTGCAGGACCCCAACGGAAGCCATTCGGAGCCAGCGGGGAAAACGCTGGGCTTTCTCTCGGTGAAGGGTGGCTGCGGCGCAACCACCATCGCGTGCCACGTCGCGGCGGAATTGCGGCGTTCGTACGAGAAATCGGTGCTGCTGGCGGATTTCGATCCGGATCTGGGTATTATCGCTTTCCTTCTCAAGGCGGCCTCGCAATACAGCGTGGTGGATGCGCTGCAGAACGCGGAGCGTCTGGACCACAGCATGTGGCAGGCGTTTGCCGCATCCGGGCCAAGCGGCATCAGCGTTCTGAATGCGCCCGAAAAACCCTTCCTGCCAGAGATGGACCCTCGTCAATCGGGGAAGTTCTTCCACTTCGTGCGCTCGGAGTACGACTTTACGGTGGTGGACCTTGGCCGGGGCGTAACGCGGTTCAACCTTGGCGCCATGTCCGATATCGATGAGACCTGCCTTGTCACCACCCTGGAGATCCCGGCGCTGCACCGTGCGCGGCAGACGATACGGACTTTACTGAATGGCGGCTGCGCAGCCGAGCGCCTGAGGCTCATCGTAAACTTCATGCCCAGACATCCGGAGGTGAGTGTTTCGGAACTGGAAACCATGATCGAATTCCCGATCTTTGCCACTATTCCGCAGGACGCGGAGGGAATTTCGGACGCTTACTGCCAGAACGGTTTGGTTTCACCGGGGACGCTGCTGGGCGAGCAGATTGCGGCGGTCGCCTCCCGGTTAACGGGCCAGCCGGAGAAAGAACACAGGAAATTCAGATTGTTTGCGAGGGCATAATGTTTCCTGCACTGAAATCAAACCCCGACGCAGCCCGGGACGAAGGCTGGATTAGTCGGCTCTTTACGCCGCGACTGGAAAGCGAGGAGTATCAGGATCTCAAATTCACCCTGCACCGGCGGCTGATCGAGAGGGTGAATCTGGAAGCCCTCTCTTCCCTGGCACCGGACCGGGAGCAGGCCGAAATTCGCGATGCGATCCTGCGGTTGATCGACGAAGAACGGCAACCCCTGACCGCTACGGAAAAAAGCCGAATGGTGGAAGAGGTAATGGCCGAGGTCTTCGGCCTTGGCCCGCTCGAGGCACTCCTCCAGGATGCCACCATCAGCGACATTCTGGTAACCACACCGCGGCTGGTGTACGTGGAACGGGCGGGTAAACTGACCGCGGCTCCGGTGCAGTTCCGGGACGATGCGCACTTACTTCGCATCATTGAAAAAATGGTCTCGCGGGTGGGGCGCCGCATCGATGAATCGTCGCCGATGGTAGATGCGCGATTGCCCGACGGCTCCAGACTGAACGCAGTGATCCCGCCGGTGGCGGTGGACGGGCCGCTGCTTTCCATTCGCCGCTTCGGCCTGAGTCCGCTCAAACCCGTTGATCTGATTCAGAATTTCACGATGACCAAAGAGATGTTTGATCTTCTGGAGGCTGCGGTACTGGCACGGCTGAATATCCTTATTTCCGGCGGTACGGGAGCTGGGAAAACGACGCTTCTCAATGTCCTGAGCGAATTCATTCCGGAGACGGAGCGAATCGTCACCATCGAAGACACCGCCGAACTTCGGCTTCGTCAGGTACACGTGGCCCGGATGGAAGCGCGCATGCCAAACATCGAAGGCAAGGGCGGGGTGGGAATCCGCCAACTGGTGATTAATGCGCTGCGTATGAGACCCGACCGGATCGTGGTGGGTGAGGTGCGCGGCGAGGAAGCCATCGACATGCTGCAGGCCATGAATACGGGCCATGACGGATCGCTGACCACGATTCACGCGAACAGCCCGAGGGACGCCATTGGGCGGCTGGAGGTAATGGTCGGCATGGCGAACTCAAACATCGGCTTCCGCGCCATTCGCCAGCAGATTGCCTCGGCTGTAAATCTCTTCGTCCACGTGGCCAGGCTGAGTGACGGTTCGCGTCGCGTGACACGAATTACGGAATGCGTGGGCGTTGAAGGAGACACGGTCACGACGCAGGACATTTTTAAGTTTGAGCGAACCGGGCTGACCTCCACAGGGAAAGTAAAAGGGCGTTTTTCGCCCTGCGGAATCAGGCCTCTGTTTTACGAGCGAATTACTGCGGCGGGGCTGAGTTTACCGGCGTCCACATTCGAGACTACGGTGGACATTTCCTAGGGAGAGAACTATGCCATCCATCTTTTTTCTCACCTTCGTTCCCGTATTCGGGCTGGTGCTTACCTCTCTGCTGCTGATGAATCGTTATCTGTCGGCCCGGCGGAAGGCTGCCATGAAGGAGGCGCTTCGGGAGGTCAACTCGCCCGCTGTCCGGCCACTGACTCCCATTCTCCTGGCACCGGGGAGACATCCGCTGGAGGGAATTCTGGAGCGCTTCAATTTCAACCGAACGCTGCAACTGCGGATCCGGCAGGCGGGGCTCACGTGGAGCCCAAAGGCTGTGCTTTTGGCCATGGGGATCTGCGCGGTGTGCGGTGCGGTTCTGGGGACGCGCCTTCATGTATTGTTTTTCACGGCGTCCAGCAGCGCAGCGCTGGCTCTGGCCGCAGGGCTGGTGCCACTTGTTGTTATTGTCTCGAAACGCCGCAAGCGGCTGCGCGACTTTGAGCAGCAACTGCCCGACGCGCTGGATTTCCTGGCCCGCGCCATGCGCGCCGGTCACGCTTTCACCATCAGCCTGAGAATTATGGCGGATGAATCGCCGGACCCGCTGGGTCAGGAGTTCAGGACACTTTGTATGGAACACAGCCTGGGGGCTCCTTTGCCGGGTGTGCTGGAGGCACTTATCGCGCGCGTGCCGCTGGTGGACCTGCAGTTCTTCGCCGCCGCAGTGACACTGCAGCGGCAGACCGGCGGAGATCTCAGCGAAGTACTACTCAAGCTGGCCGGTGTTATTCGCGAGCGCTTCGCTCTGCGCGGCAAAATACGAGCCACCAGCGCTCACGGGCGGATGACTTCAGTTGTACTGATGGCCATGCCCGCAGGCGTCACCATGTTTCTGATGGTGACATCACCGCAGTATTTACAGATACTGCAGAGAGACCCCCTCGGCAAGTACCTGATCATGGGGGCGGCAGCGGGTCAAATCATTGGTTATTTCGTGATACGGCGGATCGTGGATTTCGAGGTATAAGGCCATGGCTGCGCTAATTTCCATTGTGCTGTTCTTCATTCTCGGCACGGTCATCGTACTTTACGGTTACCGAGCATATGTCCGTCCCGCACGGTTCTTTGAGCAACTCAGCGCGGAGAGCGCTTCGCGCCCGCCCGACGCGGCATCGGGCCGGACCCGGGTTGCCGCCCGCGTTATCGAACGGATTGGCGGGGCGGTGCCTGTCTCGAAGGAGGCCGCGACGCTCGCTCGCCGCTACCTCACAACTGTTGGATTCCGGTCGGAGAAAGCCGTAACTTTTTACTACGGAATCAAAGTGATGGTATGCGCGGTGGCGCTGGTTGCCGCGCTCTTCGTGGTTCCACTTATAAGTGCGCAAACTACTGTCAGAATTGTGCTTTACGTTGCAGCCGGAGTGGTGGGGTACGGCGGGCCCCATCTCGTCCTCGAGCACATGGTCTCAACCAGGCGGCGAAGGCTGAGAATCGGGTTGCCCGACGCCCTGGATCTGATGGTGATCGCGGTTGAATCCGGTGTGGGGCTGGATCAGGCGTTTGTCAGCGTGACCAGGGAACTTCGCAGCGCACACAAAGATGTAACCGATGAATTCTCCCTGGTCTCGCTGGAGATGCGTGCCGGGAAGCCCCGCATTGAAGCGCTGCATCATCTTGCGGAACGAACAGGTGAGCCGGAAGTGAGAAAACTGGTGGCCGTGCTGGCTCAGACGGACCGCTTTGGAACCAGTATCGGGGACGCGTTGCGTACGCATGCCGATTTCATGCGCGTGACCCGCAGGCTGGCTGCTGAAGAGCGCGCCGGAAAGCTGGGAGTGAAGCTGGTTTTTCCGATTTGCTTTTTAATCCTTCCGTCGATGGCTCTGGTAGTAGCCGGTCCGGGATTGATTCAGGTTGTAAGAGTGCTGCTGCCGACTCTGCAGAATGCTAAATAGGTGGCGGAAATGGAGTTCCAAATGAGTAATTTTACGATGAGTTCGAACACACTGATCATGCTTTGGGCGATTGCGGGCGTGCTTTTGGTAGCCTATCTGGCCCGCAGGAATAAGCGAAATAAGCTATAGTCCGGCAGACGTGCAAGGCGGAAACCGAATGTTTTTGAGAGGATCGGGAATACCGGAAGCCCGGCAGGGAGCTGCATCGATCGCCGCGCGGCAGCAGGCCGACGGGGGCTGGGGCTATGGCCTTGCGTCATGGACCGAACCCACCGCGCTCGCGCTTCTGGCTGTGAGTACCAGGCCGGAAGAGAACGCGCTATCGGTGCGTGCCGGCGTGGAGTGGTTGCGCCGCGCGCGGCGGCCCGATGGGGGCTGGCCACCCAACCCGCGTGTGGACCAAAGCGTGACGTGGGCCACGGCGCTGGCGTTGCTGGCGCTCACGCAGGCCACCGGAGAACCGTCAACCCCTAGCGTGCGCTGGCTGCTTGATACGTCCGGCAAGGAGTCTGGTGTGTGGTTTCGGGTCCAGCGATGGCTCTGGGGCGGGGGAAATGGGGATCGCGAAGGTTTTGAAGGTTGGCCCTGGTACCCCGGTACGGCCGCTTGGGTAGCGCCAACGGGCATCGCGATTTGCGCGCTGGAAAAGACCCTGGCTTTGCAGGCTGCCGATGTGGGACAGCGCGTTGGTGAACGAATTCAGCTGGGCCGCGATTTTCTGGTGGCCAGACGATGTCTGGACGGAGGCTGGAACCATGGAGCGTCGCGTGCGTTGGGTCACGAGGCCGGGTCTTATCCCGAGACCACCGGCGTGGCCCTGTTGGGCCTGACCGGCGTACCACGTAAGGGCCTGGAACGGTCCCTGCAGCGCGCCGCCGTGGAATATTCGGAGTGCCGTTCCGCCCAGGGGCGGGCTTGGTTGCGACTGGCGCTTGTGGCGTACGGGCAACCCGTTCCGTCCGGCGAGAAGGAAGCGGCGAGCCGAGATATTACCGACACTGCGCTCGAAGTTCTCGCCAGCGCGGCCACGCAGGGGAGGAATGTGTTTACCCCATGAACTTCCCGGGCATCGTCAGCAGAAGATCTGCGTTAGCCGCCATCGGCGCGGCCTCACTGCCGGCGTGCGGGCACCGGGCCGTGCGGAGGCCGGAGCGGACAGGAGCAGCGCCGCACGTATCGATCACTCCCGTTGCCGACTACGGACAAGGGTTGTTCGACGAAGTTCGGCGCATCGTGACCGAGCATGGGATCGCAGTAAAAGGAAAGTCCATCCTGCTGAAACCCAATCTGGTGGAGTTCAACGCCGAGGTGCCGATTCATACGCACCCCTTGGTGGTTCACGCCGCGCTGGAGGCATTTCGCTCGCTGGGAGCAGCGGAGGTTCGCATCGGTGAGGGCTCGGGCCATCGCCGAGGGTCTCTCGATATGGCGGAAGCCGCGGGGTATCCGGATGAAATACCCGGTTTCGAGAAGCTGTTTACGGATCTGAACTTCGACGAGGTAACCAAGGTGCGGCTGGCACGCCCGGCGAACGATCTGGAGTCTCTGTACCTACCCAACAGCGCGCTGCGGTGCGACCTGCTGGTTTCGCTGCCGAAAATGAAAACGCACCACTGGGCGGGCGCGACCCTGGCCATGAAGAATCTGTTTGGTCTGGTGCCCGGTGGAGTTTATGGCTGGCCGAAGAACCTGCTCCACTGGTCCGGCATTCCCGAATGCATCGCGGCTCTTCATACCGCGTTTCCGCGGCAGTTTTGTCTGGTGGATGGAATCGTGGGAATGGAAGGGAATGGCCCGATTCAGGGGACGCGCAAACTCGCAGGAGTTCTAATCGCGGGAAGAGACCCGGTAGCGGTGGACGCCACGGCCTGTCGCGTGATGGGCCTGGACCCGGCGAAGCTTTCCTATATCGCCCTGACCGCCACGAACGGGCAGACGAAGGAAGAGAACGTGAAGCAAATCGGCGGAACCATTCACTCGGTGGCCACTCGGTTTGCCGTAATCCCGGAATTCGAATCGCTCCGCATCTCGTAACTGAGAGCCGGGGACGTTGACGGCCAGCGAGATGACGACCTTCACGAGCGATCCTTTTCGCGGGGCTGGTGGATTCGAACGAATTTACAATCGGGTAGCCGGATACCGTGATACGCTGAGTCCACCGGAATGCTATGAGGCTTGGAACGGTGGTCGCGGCAAGTATGAGTTTGACGATCCTGATTGGGATTGCGTACGCCTTCGAATCAAAACCGAAGGCGTTTCGCCAGTACCAGGGACGAGAGTACGGCGATTACCCCCTCCCCACCGACTACGCGGAAAAGACCGAGTGGCAGTTTGCGCGCCTGATGTATCCCTCTAATGGACGACGTGGCGGCGGTGGACGGCGCGGGGGCGGCGGTTTTGGCGGCTTCGGCGGATTTCGCGGCAATTCCGACTGGCGCGAGGGCGGCGGCAGTTGGACCACAGACTATCCGAGAGCGGACCGGCACGTTTCGCCCGCGATTCGGCGGCTGACCAGGGTACATGTGCGGTCGGTGGAGCAACCGGTAAATCTGGAAGATGATGACGACGTGTTCAACTACCCCTGGATGTACGCGGTGGAAGTGGGGCAGTGGTCGCTGACCGATCAACAGGCGACGAAGCTGCGCGAATACCTGGATCGCGGCGGATTTCTTATGGTGGACGACTTCCACGGGACGTATGAGTGGGCCAACTTCATGGTCAGCATGCAGAAGGTGTTTCCGGACAGGCCTGTGGTGGACATTCCGAATTCGGATGCGATTTTCCACACCGTTTTCGATTTGAATGATCGGTATCAGGTGCCCGGCGCGCAGTATTTACGGTCGGGCGTGACGTACGAGCAGGACGGGTACGAAGCTCGGTGGCGCGGGATTTACGACGAAAAGGGCCGTCTGATGGTGGCGATTTGCCACAACATGGATCTGGGCGACTCGTGGGAATGGGCGGACGATCCGAAGTACGACGAAAAGTTCTCGGCGATGGCGTTTCGGATCGCAACGAACTATGTTATTTACTCGATGACGCACTAATGCCGGAGCGGACAACCTGCTCAGCGAAGTCCATGGCGAAATCCACCATCCAGAAGCGTTGACCTTTGCGGGCGAGGAAGCCGAGGTGACCACCGTGGTCGGTTACAACCAGGCGGATGGCGGGGTTGGCAGCGATGGCGGGGTTGCTGAAGATCCGGAAGGGGATAAATGTGTCGTCTTTGGACTGGACGATCATGGCGGGGACGCGGATCTGTGACAGGAAGACTTTGGCGGACTGGGTCTGGTAGTAGTGCTCAGCGTCGCGGAAGCCGAAGGACGGCGCGGTGACGTACTCGTCGATGTCGAAGATGGACTGGAGCGGCAGGAGGGTTTCGGCGGGGACCCGACCGGTGGCTAAGACCCGCATTTTCATGCGTTTCACGAAGCGGCGCTCATAGATGAGGTTATCGGCGTCGCGCATGCGATGAGCGCAGGCACCGAGGTCGATGGGAGTGGAGATGGCACAGACACCGGCAATCAGGTTGGTGTGGCCGAGCTCACCTGCCAGTTTGAGGCCGACGTTGCCGCCGAGGGAGTAGCCGATCAGGATGACGGGGAGTTCCCTGCCCTCCGCTGCGTTCTGGAGGAGGAATTCGCGGAGATCGCTGGTTAGCCCGGCGTGATAGAGGGTCTTGCAGAGGTGTTCGGTGCCGCCACAGGTCCGCATGTGGAAGCGGTGCACAACAAAACCACGTTCGAGAGCATGCCAGGCATTGCTGATGCAGTAACCGGCGTTGCCGCCTCCTTCCAAACCGTGAAGGAGGACGACTTCGCCGACGGGTTTCCCTATGGGGAACTGGGTTTGAACGAGAACCTGCGTGTCGGGGTCGGTTTGCACCAGCCGGGACTGCATGGGGTACGCGGAATAGTCGTATTTGCGGGGCCAGAAGTTGGCCACGACAGTTGCGACATGGGGGTTGCGGAAAAGGGGCTCAAATGGCCGCATGAAGCCCTATTCTCTCAGAGAGGCTGGCTTACATGACCTCGTAGTCTTCGCGAAGGGCTGGCGGACGGCCGGGAACGGAGGTACCTTCCTTATCCTTCTTGTTGAGATCGTCGGCCAGGATGACGGCTTCGGCCAGATCCCGCATGGAGCGGCGGAGACGGCGGCTCTCATTGCGAAGACGGAGGTAGGCTTCCTCTTCGCTGAGGCCGTGGCGGGACTGGAGAATGCCTTTGGCGCGTTCGACCAGCTTTCTGGTTTCGAGGGCGCGCTTCATTTCCAGGGTTTCCGACATGAGGCGAGCGTTTTGGATAGCAATACCGGCCTGACCGGCGACGGCCTTCAGGAAGCCGATTTCCTCATCCTGGAACGACCTCTGCAGGCGGGTATAGATGTTGATAGACCCGATCACCTTGCCCTGAGAGAAGAGGGGGGCGGAAAGGGCAGAGGTGAGGCCGGTACGGCGGGCGAGTTCCGGGTAGCGGTATTTCTTGTCGTCCTGCATGCGGTCGACCGCGACAGCCTGGCCGTCACGAAGAACCTGCTCAATAAGCGAGCCATCCATGCGGATGGGCATGCGGTGCATGTAATCGGGCGAGGAGCAGCGGGCGGCGCTGACGGTGAGTTCTTTGGTTTCTTCGTCAATGAGCAGGATGGAGCAGATGGCGCAATCGAGGGTCTCGGCCACCATCTCGGAAATGGCCTGCAGGATGCGGTCGAGGTAGCTTTCGGCGCCGATGGTCTGCGCGACGGCAGCGAGGGTTTCGAGACGGCGGCTGGCAGTGAGGGACTTTTCCTCCAGGCGGGAGCGCCCGATGAGGCCCCCCATCTGCTCCCCGATGAAGGTCATGAGAGCAACTTCGTCGGTAGTGTGTTCGTGAACATCGACGTGCTGCACGTTGATGACGCCAATGAGAGTTCCGCCGTCAACGAGGGGGACAGAAAGAAAGGCTTCGAAGGTATCTTCGGGAAGGGTGGAGAAAGACTTAAAGCGCGAGTCCTGAGAGGCCTTGCGGGGGAGGGCGACCACCGCGTGGTTGGCGGCAACCCAACCGGTAACACCCTCGCCGACCTTGAGGCGAACGTTGCCGATTTCAGCGGAGTGTTCCAGCTGCGAGGCGCGGAGGACAATCTCGTCGGTGGAACGATCAATGAGATAGACGAGACAGGAATCGGATTTCGTAACGCTGGCAGCAAGTGCGACCAGTTCGCGGAGGATCGTTTCCAGATCCTGGTCTGAACTGACCATGCTGCTAATTCGGTGCAGGAGGGCTATGTGGCCGCCTGCGGGACTACTGGTGGTTGCCATTGTAGGTGTCATCGCTTTGGGACCACCCCCTTCGTTTGCGGAAATCAGGGTGGCCTAAATTTGAGTTTAGGGACGTAAATACGGGGCGTCCAATTCAAAATTTGGATAGGCAGGATGTGGAATAACCGGCCCGTCAATCTGTTTTGATTTTGTAACACTGGCGGGGAATTAAAGGAGGCGGGCGGCGAGACCGAGGCGAATCAACTCGATATCGTCAGGATCCCAGGAGAGCGGAGTGGTGCGCATGCGCTTATTGTCTTCAACGGTCCAGTGAGCGCGCATCAGGCCGGTGTGGGAGTGGCGAATGATGCCCTGGAGGAGGTGAGCGATCTCGTGGGCCAGAACGTGGCCGAGGAGCGCGGGAAGAGCATTGGCGGAATCGGCGCCGCCGGGCTGGCTGGCCAGAACGCGATCCAGGAAGACGCGGATGGTGGCTTTTTCGTAGGGCTGGGCATAGCCGAAAGCCCCGGGATGTTCGGACGGGGAAGAATGCTCCTGCAGGGCGATACGGAGGGCGTTTTCCGGGCAGTGTTTGAAGCCGGTGTGCCAGCGGAGAGTGACGTCGGCCGCAGCCAGAAGCCGGGTGGCAACGGGCTGGGCGGTTTGGACGAGGCGAGCCTGCTGATCGTATTCGATGCAGACAGCGACCGTGGACGCGGGGGCAACGGGAGCGAACCCGCGTCCCTGGGCGGTGGCGGCCGCGGCCAGGAGCAAAAGAGTATTGGCGAAAGTTCTTGTTTTCATGGCGTGCACCGTCCTCGAAACCAGTAGCGGTGAGGCTGCGAAATGTCCGCCAGGAAAATGAGGACGGCAGTCGGGTACAATTTCCACTTATGGCAAAACTTGGATTTCTCGGATTAGGCCTGATGGGCTACCCCATGGCGCGCAACCTTTTGAAGGCCGGACACGAAGTGGCGGTCTGGTCAAATACAGGCTCAAAAGCGACGCAACTGGCGGCGGAAGCGGGCGCTGTGGCCTGCTCAACTCCGGCGGAAGTGGCGGCGAACGCCGACGTAGTGTTTGTCTGCGTGGGCAACACCGAGATGGCGGAAGCCGTGATTACGGGCGAGAACAGCCTGAAGACGGGTGGCAAGGCGGGGATGATTGTGGTGGACGCCTCGACAATTGGACCTTCATCGAGTGTGAGGATCGGGAATTCGCTGGCTGAGAAGGGGATCGAATTCCTGGGTGCGCCCTGTACCGGATCTACGCCGGGAGCGACCAATGGCACGCTGACGTTTATGGTGGGCGGCAAGGAAGAAGTCTTTGAAAAAGCGAAGCCATTCCTGGAAGCCATGGGCAAGAAGCTTTATTACTGTGGTGGACCGGGAACCGGACTGCACGCGAAACTGACACAGAACCTGGTGCTGGCGAATATTCTGCAAGCGTTTAACGAAGGCATTGTGCTGAGCACGAAGGCTGGAGTGCCGCCGGCGCTGATGCTGGATATCCTGTCGAACTCGGCGGCGAAGTCGGGGCTGATCGAGTACAAGGCTCCGTTTATCTTCCGGCGCGACTTCACGACGAACTTCTCGGTGAAGTGGATGCATAAGGATATCGGGCTAATGCTGGAGTCTGCCGCGGAACTGAATGTGCCGACCCCGCTGACGGCGCTGACGCGCCAAATGTTCCAGGCGGCGATTGCAACCGGGCACGGGGAAGAAGATATCTGCTCCACGATTAAGGTACTGGAAGGTCTGACCGGCGTCGAGGTAAAGAGCTAGAGGGGGGGCGAAAGCCCCCTTTCCCGTCCTACCAAAAATAATATCCATTTTTCTATTGCATTCCGTTTCTGGGTATTCTATTATTGGAATCAAGCCGGGGAGGACAATTACTCCCACCAAAGCGAGACTAACCTCTAAACTGAAAGACCCCTGAAGCAACCTCCCCGGCGCCCGTAAGGGTTTGGGTCTTTCGCAAACAAGCAACATCCCTCTCAGCAGTAAAACCCCTTGTATACCAGCGTGTTATCCTTCGTGTAGGCTAGTTTTTCCAAGCTTATATCGCCAGACGCATGCTACCCCGCAATCTGACTGTTCTCGGGTCCACCGGCTCCATTGGGGCTAACACACTTGACGTTGTTCGCCAACACAGCGGAACCTATCGGGTTTTCGCGCTGGCCGCTGGCCGCAACACCGCGTTACTTTCTGAACAGATTCGGGAGTTCCGGCCCCGGGTAGTGGTGTTGCCGGATGAAGCGGGCCGAGCGGAACTTCTTCATCTTCTACCAAAAACAGAAGTTCCTGAGATTCTGGTGGGGCCTGAAGCGCTGGTACAGATTGCCATAGCGCCGGAAGCGGATACAGTGATGTCGTCCATTGTGGGCGTGGCCGGGCTGGAAGCGACGTATGCGGCCGCGTGTTTGGGGAAACGAATCGGGCTGGCTAACAAAGAGAGTCTGGTTTCGGCCGGGAAGCTGATGATGGAAGCGGTAGCGCGCCACAATGCGGAACTGATTCCGGTGGACTCGGAGCATAACGGGGCGCACCAGTGTTTGCGCGCCGGGTCACGTGGTGAAGCGCGAAAGCTGATCCTGACCGCTTCAGGTGGTCCATTTCGGAACACGCCGAAGGCCAATTTGGATACGGTGACGCCTGCGGATGCGCTGAAGCATCCAACATGGAAGATGGGAAACCGGATCACGATTGATTCTGCGACGCTGATGAACAAAGGCTTCGAAGTGATTGAAGCGCATTGGCTTTTCGCGTTTTCACCGGATGACATAGAGGTTGTGGTGCACCCCCAGTCGTCGGTCCACGCGATGGTGGAATACGAGGACGGCAGTGTAATTGCACAAATATCGGCAACGGACATGCGAATGCCAATTCAGTACGCCCTGACGTGGCCGGACAGAGCTTCCGCTCCGGTACCGCGGATCGACTGGACGCAGGCGCGAGCCTGGGACTTCCACGCGCCGGATTTTGACAAGTTTCCACTGCTGGGGCTGGCCTACGACTCGCTGCGAATGGGGGGCTCGGCTTCCTGTATTCTCAACGCGGCGGATGAAATCGCGGTGGAAGCCTTCCTCGGGACCAGACTGAGTTTCACGGGCATTGCACGGACGGTTCGGGAAACGCTGGAGCAGATGCCCCATTCCGAGCCCCGATCGATTGCAGAAGTATTGGCGGTAGACTTAGCGGCGCGAGATAAAGCGCGTGAAATCATTGAGAAGAGCCGCGTAATGGTGGGAGCGGGGAGTTCGAGTTGGGGAAACTAGAGTCGGGAATGAGACTAAGGATCGCAAATGAATAGTCTGCTGTCGCTGATAACACAATCGTGGTGGCTCCTGGTCCTGATTGGCGTGATGATCCTGGTGCATGAGCTCGGGCATTTCTGGGCGGCGCGGGCTTTCGACGTGAAGGTGGACATCTTTAGTTTTGGCTTCGGCCCCCGGCTTTTTGGCTTTCAACGGGGCGAGACGGACTATCGATTCTCCCTTTTTCTGTTTGGCGGTTACGTGAAGATGGCGGGCGACCAGCCGAGCGAAGACGGCTCCACCGATCCGCGAGGCTTCCTTTCGAAACCCCGGTGGCAGAGGCTGATTATCGCTTTTGCGGGACCGTTCATGAACATCGTTCTGGCGGTGGGGGTCCTGACGGGTCTTTTCATGGTCCATTTCGAGAAGATCATTGACGATAAGGGCGCGGTGATCGGGCATGTGATGCCGGATTCCCCGGCGGCTAAGGCCGGAATACAGGCGGGCGACAAGATTGTCCGGTTGAACGGCAAGGAAAACCCCGACTGGGAAGACATTATTACCACCGAGATTCAGGCGGTGGCACAACCTTTGACGATCACCTATGAACGCCAGGGGCGCCACATCGCGACGTCTGTGACGCCGGTACTGGATGAACGTTCGGGGCTGGGCGACGCGGGCTGGGAAGGCCAGAATCAAATTCAGGTGGGAGCCGTGACGGAAGGTATGCCGGCAGCTTCGGCCGGGCTCCGCAAGAGCGATCTGCTGTTGACAGTAAATGGTTTGCCGATTCACTCCCGCTATACGCTGCCGGAAGTAATCCGCAAGAGCGAAGGCAAGGCAGTGGTGCTGGAATACCAGCGAGCAGGCGCCATACATTCGGTGGCCGTGAACCCGGTTTACAAAAACATGGAAGGCAGTACGCGCTGGATGATCGGCGTGTCTTCGGATGTGAAATGGAACATCCAGAAGACGAAGCTCTCGTTTCCGGCAGCGTTGAGTGAATCGCTTCGGGTGAACCGGCGGTACGGCACGCTGATTGTGGAACTGCTGAAGGGGATAGTGGAACGCCGTATGCCGGCGAAGAACCTGCAGGGTCCGGTTGGGATTGCCCAGCAGGCGACGCAGGCGGCCCAGGAAGGTCCCGCGACATTCCTGACGCTGATGAGCATGGTGAGCCTGAATCTGGCGATCCTGAATCTGCTGCCGATACCGATTCTGGATGGCGCGATGATTCTGACGCTGCTGATTGAGATGGTAATGGGGCGGGATATCAGCCTTTCGGTGAAAGAAGCGATGCTGAAGGTGGGGTTTGTGTTCCTGATGATGCTGATGGTGTTTGTGCTGTATAACGACATTGTCCGCCGGATCACGCCGGGACTTTTTCTGCATTTGTAACAAAACGTGGAACCCACATAAGTTCCACCGGCATCTGTTAACCTGAACCAAGGTTTAAAATCCACCTCCATGCACTGTACGTGTGTCCGCCATGCGGATCTGCCGAATACATCCCGGATCTTCAACGACCTGACTGTGCACTTCGACAGGGTTGCGGACCTGTACCCTTATCCAACTAATGACTTAGCGGCGATTCAGCGCGCGGCGGCTTTTGAATTTCCGGCTGAGCGGCGTGCGGCGGCAGTGGCAGCGTTGCGGCCCTTGAACGAGGGAAACCCCTCGCTGGCGAAACTGGCGCAACCGGGGACCGTGGCCATTATTACGGGCCAGCAGGTTGGCCTGTTTTCGGGCCCGGTTTACACGATTTATAAGGCACTGACGGCGATCCGGATCGCGGAAGAATTAAACGCTTCAGGGGTTCCGGCAGTACCGATGTTCTGGCTGGCGACGGAAGACCACGATTTTGCGGAAGTTGACCACGCGTTCGTATTCGGGCCCGAGCATCATCCGGTGAAGCTAAAGCTGGAAGCGGATGGCGGCGAGGCTCCGCGGCCAGTGGGGAACAGAACGATTCTGCGGGCTCCGATTGAAGAGCTTCGCGCAGCGCTGGGTAATTTGCCATTCGCTGAGGAAGCAGTGGCGCTGGCGGAAAGAGCTTACGCTCCAGGGCAGACACTGGGCACAGCCTTCGCAACCATGCTGCGGGAGTTGTTTGCCGGCTACGGGCTGCTGCTGATTGATCCGATGCAGCCGGCAATGCGCGAACTGGCCGGGCCGTTCATCCGAAGCGCCGTGGAAAAGATGCCGGAGCTGATTCACGGCATAATGGAGCGCAGCGCCGAACTGGTGAAGCGCGGGTACCATGCGCAGGTTCTGGTGGACAACCATACGTCGCTGGTGTTTGCACTACGGGATGGAGAGCGAATTGTCCTGCACCGCACTGCCGAGGGGTTCAGCGGCGGAGGGCAGAAGTGGACAATTGCGGAACTGGCGGCACATCCGGAACGACTTTCCCCGAACGCCCTGCTGCGGCCAGTGGCGCAGGATTACATGTTCCCGACGGCGGCATACGTGGGCGGCGCGGCCGAACTGGCGTATCTGGCACAGTCGGCGGTGTTGTACGAGAGTTTGCTGGGCCGGCAACCGGTAGCTTTTCCGCGTGCGGGGTTCACGGTAATGGACGCACGGGCGGAGAAGCGCATGGAGAAGTACCACCTGACGCCGACGGAGTTATTCCGGCCGGAGCGGGAACTGCAGGAAACTTTGGCTTCGCGTTTGGTGCCGGCGGCGTTGCGGCAGAGGCTTGAAACGACGCAGGGTGCAGTTGGGGCCGCGCTGAACGCTCTGGATAAAGACCTGCTGCTGTTTGATGTGTCTCAATCGAAAGCACTGGCTACCAGTCGCCGGAAGATTGAATACCAGATGGCGAAAACGACACGGAAAATCTCGATGCAGATTCTGGCGAAAGACCAGGAATCGGCGAAAGATACGGCGTCGCTGACGGGGCTGGCATTTCCGGACGGACACCTGCAGGAGCGGGTGTATTCGGTACTTCCGTTCATTGCGCAATATGGCATGGGTTTTGTGAAGGACATCCACGAGCAGGTTCGAGTGGAGTGTCCGGACCACCAGTTTGCAATTGCCTAATTGAGCGGTTGCCAGGTGGAAGTCGTATACTTTTACGAGAATGAGCACTTCGACTCCAGCTCAGCAGGCCCCGCCGGAAGCCCAAATGATGCAGATGCTGTTCGGCAAGATGGCATTTTTTTCGGTCGCCTCTATTGCCAGACTGGGTATCCCCGACCACATGAGCGAGTCGCCACGAGACGTGGAGGACATTGCCAGAGATAGTGCCACGCATGCGCCTTCGCTGTATCGAGTGTTGCGGTTGCTGGCGGGAATGGGCCTGTTTACGGAAAGCGGGGCGCGACATTTTGCACTGACGCCGCTGGGGGCTGTGCTTCGAACGGACCATCCGCGGTCGATGCGCGATGTGGCGATCATGTTTAGCGATCCATGGCAACTGGCATCTTATGCGCACATGCCCGAGTCGATCCGAACGGGCGCGGACGGGCCGACGCTGGCTTTCGGCGAACACGCGTTCGATTATCTGCATAAGCACCCGGAGCAGGGCGCTGATTTCAATCGGGCGATGACGAACTTCTCGACGGGCGCGGGTTTGGCGGTGCTGGCGGTGGCAGATTTTTCGCGCTTCACACGGCTGGCCGATTGCGGCGGGGGACATGGGATGTTCCTGGGGAAGATTCTGGAAAAGTATCCGAAACTGGAGGGCGTGTTGTTCGATCTGCCCGAAGTGGTTTCAGGAGCTCCGGAGACCGGGCATTTCCGCCACTGCGAGGGGCGAATCACTTACGAGTTGGGCAGCTTCTTTGAGCACGTGCCGGGCGGGTGCGATGCGTACATCATGAAACACATCGTCCACGACTGGGATGACGAGAGCGGGCGACGAATCCTTGGGCTGATGCGGGAGCAATTGCTGAAGACGGCTCCGGAAACCGGGCGTGTGTTCCTGTGCGAGATGGTAGTGCCGGAGACACCGGAGCCCGGTCCCGCGAAGATGCTGGACATCGAGATGCTGGTTTGCACGCGTGGTGGCAAAGAACGGACGGCGGCGGAGTTTGGGGAACTGTTCGCGGCAGCCGGGTTAAGAATGGTGAGTATTACGCCGAGCCATTCGCCGGTGTGTTTGATTGAAGCGGCGATTTAGGCGCGGCTTTCGCCGATCTTTTCCGACATCAGACTGACATCCGGATGTGATATTCTCCGCACGAGGAGCGATAACAGCCTGGATGTCACAACACCACGAACACCACAACCACCCTCTGGGACCGGCTCCGGTCGCCACTGCGGGACGGGTCCCGGGAAACCATTTCGGCGCCCTTGTCGGGATAATCGACCATCTGACGCTGGCCGCCCATGACGGGCCCAAGCCGGACGACAACCACGTTTATATCTGGATAAAAGTGGCCAGCGGGCCGGTGGCCGGGAAGTACGAATGCGCGTTCAATACGGAATCGACCAGCGGGCTGGCTGAAGCCCAGTATTTGGTGAAGGACGAAGCCATTGGGGCGTTGGACATTCCGCAGATTGGGTTTTCCAACGCGAAAGTATCTTACAAGGGCCTGGGGCTGCATCAGGCGGATTTCAAGCCGATCGCGAACGGTGCGCTGCGTACGGCGATCTTTGACTGGGCCAGGACCGCCACGCTGGTGACTGCGTACGGCGTGACCTACCCGAAGGGCGACGGCATTCACGATATCCACATGAACTCGGGCGAAAAGCCGGGCAGCGGCCATGCCAACCGGGTGAACCAGGATGGGGCGCTGGTGTTCTACTACGCACCGGCGGGGGAACAGCCTCACCGACGCTGGGTGTTTATCAAGTTCGCTACGCAGGTGCTGTAAGGCGACACGAAATCAACGGAGCGCCACTTCACAGCGGAAGCTGGCGGCTTCGGTGTTGGAGCCTTTTCCATCCCAGACGGCTTCCTGAGGATACGCGCAGAGGGGGCGGGTGAATTCGACCTTGCCGGCTACGGCTCTGGTGGCGGTGACGCGTTCGGGGGCCTGGCCTTTTTCCACCCAGGCTTCGAGGGAATCCACCATGTCGAACTGGGTGGCTCCGGGGCCTCCGCTGCAGTGTTGCATGCCGGGGACCATGAAGAGGCGGTAGAAGTCTTTGGTATCGCGGAGGCCGTGGTTGCCGCCTTTGGCGTTCAGGCGGACGGCAGATTCGTAGAAGTCGATGGAGTTGAGGGGCGTGATGTCGGGGTCGGACCAGCCGTGGTACTGGATGAGCTTGCCGCCGCGGGCGCGGAAGGCGGAGAGATCGGGGGAAGTGGCGTTGAAGAGCGCACCGAGCTTGTTGTCGGTGAAGTCGATATCGGAATCGAAGCCGTCCTGTGCGGTGAGGCGGAAGTTGTGATAGTCCCAGGTGGGATCGTCGAAGACCATGTAGCGGAAGAAGGGGATGCCGAGGTTCAGGTGGGCGCTTTTGCCGGGGGCGGAGCCGGTGACCCAGTTGGTCCAGCCGCCGGGGCCGGCTTCCCCGCCGGGAACGATGCCGGGATAGATGAGGTCGCCGTGTTCGTCGCGGAGACCGCCCCAGACTTTATTGACGGCGGTGACCTGGGCGGCGGTTAGGCACTTATTAGAATCAGAGCCCGCGCAGAGGAGGGTTTCGGGGCGGAAGTGGCAGCGGCGGGGTTCGTTGATGACTCCGTCCTTCACGCCGTCGAGAGCGTCGCACTGTTCGTTGACGGCATTGCCGAGAAGCTTCACTTTTGCGGCGGGAAGGAAGCCGTCGCCATCCATGGCGAGGCCGGTCCAGAGGTGGCCTCCGGCGTAGTGGCGGGTCCAGTTGTTGGCGGGGTCGCCGGCGATGATGCCGTCGAAATCATCGGGATAGCGCTGGGCTTCGATCATGGCTTCGTGTCCGCCTTGCGAGCAGCCGTTGAAGTAGGCGTGGGTGGGGGCACCGGCGTAGAAGGCGCGGAGAATGGTGCGGTCGGCCTGGGCCATGACGTGGACGGCGCGGTCGGCGAAGTCAACGATGCGTTCGAAATGGCCGAGGGCCCAGGCGCCGTCATTGATGGAAGCGGAGGCGTGGCCGGTGTCGGTACCGCTGGTGGCGTAGCCCCGCTGTAAGGGATAGACCATGGAGTTGAAATTGATATTGCCGGCGAGGCCTCCGTTGCCGACGGCCATGAGCTTGTTGTTCCAGGCTCCGGCGGTAACGCCTTGTTTCTCGTAAGGGAGGGGCATCCAGAGTTCGAAATTGACTTCCGGGGCGACGCGGGCGGCGACTCGACAGAAGGCCGGGACCTCGACGTGGGTGGTGCCGCGGCCAGCGGGAATTTCGAGTTTACCGGCGGGGATTTCTTTGGCGGCAGTGATGGTGACGCCGGAGAGTTTCGCCGAGGCGAGTTGCTCGCAGCGGGATTGAGCGAGAAGAGGCAGGGCGAAGAGGAAGGCGATGAGGCAGCGGGAGGCCATGCGGAGAATTTTCTCACATCCTGATAGAATTCCGGGATGCGACGTCGCGGATTTCTTCAATTGGCTGGGGGTTTGGCTGGTGGTGGTTTGGCGGGAGCGGCACCTGTGGTGGCGGCTTCGCTGCCGGTTCGGAAGGTGAGCAAGCCTGCGATTGTTTTCAAATCGCCGAGTCCGCACCCGAATGGGTTGCAGGCGACGGCGGAGGGATTGTGGGTGATTGACCAGAGTGACGGGGCGCGGGCTTCGCTGGTCAGTTATGACACGGGCAAGGTGATCCGGGAGTTCGATACGGAATCGGACAGGCCGAGTGGGATTACGTTTGATGGGAAGTCGTTGTGGATTGGCTCGACCTACTCGCGGGAGATTGTGCAGGTAGATGCGGTGACGGGGAAGACGATTTCGCGGCACTTCACGCCTGGGGCCGGGGTGATCTACAACATGAAGGGCGATCCGGCGGGGCGGTCGAGTCCTTTGGCGAAGGCTGCTGCGAAGCCGGTGGTTCCGGTTGCCAAACCGGCGGTGGTTGGCGGGTTTCAGGCGGGCGACACGCTGGGCAGCAAAGCTCCGGGGACGGGGGCGCACGGTCAGGAATGGCGAGACGGGTTTCTGTGGATGGCGGTGCCGCCCGCGCGGGAGGTTTATCAGGTAGATCCGAAGACCTGGGTGGTGCAGCGGAAGTTTGGGACGGCGGCGAATCGGCCGCACGGGATCGGCTGGGAAGGGCGGTACCTGTGGGTGACGGACAGCAATCTGAACGCATTTTTCAAACATGACCCGGAAACGGGGGCGATGGTGGAGCGGATTCAACTGGCCGACGATGACCCGTTGCCGCATGGAATGACGATCCGGGAGGGGTGGCTTTGGTACTGCGACGATGTTGGGGTGGTGTGCAAACTGAAGCTGTAACGCAAATTCTCACGAAGCAGCGTTGCTTCGTCTTCGTTTGGGGGCGATAATGGGAAAAGCCGCCAAATGGGAACAATACTACGTCGTAACAGGAGGACCGCTTGAAGCGAGCCGGATCAGATGACACCCTCCGTTGTTCCTTTTGTCATAAGAGTCAGGATGTAGTCGGGAAGCTGATTTCCTCCCCGAGCGAGTATACGCGGGCCTACATTTGCGACGAGTGCATCGCGGTATGCAACTCAATTCTTGATGACGACAGGCCGGAACCGGTTGCGACCGGGCCGAACAAGATTCCCAAGCCGCTGGAGATAAAGGACTTCCTGGATCAGTATGTGATCGGGCAGGAAGCCACGAAGCGCAAGCTGGCGGTGGCGGTTTATAACCACTCGAAGCGTATCCACATGAACCGGATGCGGAATTCGGAAGTGGAACTGGCGAAATCGAACATTCTGCTGATTGGGCCGACCGGAACCGGCAAGACTTTGCTGGCGCAGACGCTGGCTCGAGTGCTGGATGTGCCGTTCGCGATTGTGGACGCGACCACGCTGACGGAAGCCGGGTACGTGGGCGAAGACGTGGAAAACATCATCCTGAAGCTGCTGCAGGCGGCCGACGGGGATGTGCAGAAGTGCCAGCAGGGCATTATCTACATCGACGAAATCGATAAAATTTGCCGCAAGGACGAGAATCCGTCGATTACGCGCGACGTCTCGGGCGAAGGCGTGCAGCAGGCGCTGCTGAAGATTCTGGAAGGCACGGTTGCCAATGTACCGCCGCAGGGCGGGCGCAAGCATCCGCACCAGGAATTCACGGCGGTGGATACGACGAACATTCTGTTCATCTGCGGCGGCGCGTTTATCGGTCTCGAAAAAGTGATCGGACGGCGTATCGGCAAGAAGTCAATGGGCTTCGTGCAGGAAGAAAAGCCAGCTGAAGCACAGCAGAAGACCGTTGATATCAGCGACCGGCGGGATGTGGATCTGTTTAAGCAGATTCAGCCGCAGGATCTGATCCGGTACGGATTTATTCCGGAATTCATTGGCCGTATGCCGGTAGTGGCCACGCTGGAGGACCTGGATAAAGCAGCGCTGATCCAGATTCTGACGCGGCCCCGGAACGCGATCATCAAGCAGTACCAACGGCTGTTCGAGTACGAGAATGTCCGGTTGCGGTTCACCGATGATGCGCTGGATGCGATTGCGGCGCTGGCGATGGAACGCAAGGTGGGTGCGCGCGGTCTGCGGATGATTATCGAAGACCTGATGCTGGACCTGATGTATTTCCTGCCGTCGTATAAGAAGGTACGGGAATTCCAGGTGACGCGCGACATGGTCATCGCCCAGAAGATCTCGGTGAACCTGCTCGAAAAAGCTGGTTAGACTGGGGTATTGGTGGCCAAAAACCACCAACTGGTCAAGCCTGGCATATTGCGGGGGCAGGTGGTACCCGGGCTACTGGTGCCGGCAAAACACACACGGGCGTTTTCTTGTGGCGGGTCTTGAGTGACAGAGAAGTCGGGGTAGCTACAGTAGAGATTGGCCCGAATTCTTGCAATTGAAAGCTCGTGCGACGAGACAGCGGCGGCGGTGATTGAAGATGAGACCCGCGTCCTTTCGTCGGTAGTATCCAGTCAGTTGGCTGTCCACGCGAAGTACGGGGGCGTGGTGCCGGAGCTGGCTTCACGGGAACACCTGCGGTCCATTGTCCCGGTCGTTCGGGAGGCAATGGAAATGGCGGGCGTGGGGTTTCAGGATCTGGACGCTGTGGCGGCGACACACGGGCCGGGTCTGGCGGGTGCGCTGCTGGTAGGCCTGACCTACGCCAAGGCGATTTCATTTGCGGCGGGGAAACCTCTAATTACGGTGAACCACATTGAAGGCCACATCCACGCGGTGATCATGGAAGCGGCTCAAAAGGGTACGCCAGTGGAGTTACCGGCTCTGGCGATAATCGTGAGCGGAGGCCATACGCATATGTTCGAGGCGCGGGCGGCAGGGTATGTGCTGTTGGGGCGGACGCGAGACGACGCGGCGGGTGAGGCCTTCGATAAAGTGGCCAAGCTGATCGGTTTTGGGTATCCGGGGGGGCCAGTGATCGATATGCTGGCGCCGTATGGCAACCCCCGCGAGATTCGCTTCACCATGGCAAAGATGAAGGGGAACCGGCTCGATTTCAGCTTCAGTGGCTTAAAATCGGCCGTGCTTCGGTGGGTGGAGAGCCACGACATGACGGCGGAAATTGCCGTGCGCAAGGCTCTGCTTCGGGAAGCGCCGCAGCCATCTTTGAAGCAGTGGCTGGAAGTGACGCCGAAAGCGACGCTGGACCTGGTAGCGAGCTTTCAGCGAACTGTGGTGGAGGAATTACTGCGCCATGCGGAAGCGGCGACGGAGCAGGTTGAGGGTGTGCGGTCGATTGTGGTGAGCGGGGGCGTGGCTTGCAATTCCGGCCTGCGGGCGGCGGTGACGGAGAAATCTATGGGCCTGCCGGTCCACTTCCCTTCCCCGGGGTTATCCACGGACAATGCTGTGATGATTGCGGCTGCCGCGTTTCCGAAGTTCCGGCGGGGCGAGTTTGCGGATTTGAGCGCTTCGGCGGAACCAAACCTGACGCTGGCGTAGGCGAGCTACGCTTCTTTCGGGATGATGAGCGTGGATTGCGGGGCGCCGCCCATGGGGAACATGGTGAGAAGGGGCTTCGTTTTTACGGTGCGGTCGAGAACCGTCTTCATCCGGATTACAGCTACGTCGCCCGCGTCACGGCTGATGACCAGCGCGTACTCTTCGTCGGGGGTAAGCAGCACTTCTCCGGGCTCGCCGCCGATGTGAACGGAGGCGGAAAGCCGGCGGGTATCGATATCCAGAATGGTGAGGTCGCCGCTGGAGGGGTTGGTGATGAGGAGCAGGTTGCGCGTGGCGGAGACGGCCATACCCCAGGGCGTGCGGCCAGCGACGATAGTCTGGTCGATCTGGCTTTGGTAGGGGCTAACGATGGCGATGGCATCTTCGCCGGTGGCGGTGACGAACATTTGACCGCCATCGGCGTTGAAGCAGAAACGGCCCGGCGCGAAACGCAGGGGGAGCCGAGCGAGGAGGGCTCCGTTTTCGGCGTTCAGGGTGACGATTTGGCGGGAGCGAGGCAGGCCGACGAGGATCACCTTCCCGTCGTTACGGAACCGCATGGAACCACAGACTTCACCGAGCTTTGCCTGGCCAGAGCCGGACTGACCGGAGATGGTGCCGTCTTTCAGGGAGATACGGGTAATAGTGTCTGTAGTGTGGCTGGCGACTGCGGCCTGGAGGCCGGAGACGTCGAGGGCGGCAGGATCGGACGGGAGCGCGATGCGCCTCAGGATGCGCGCCGTTTTCGCTTCCACGACGACCAGGGTTGCTGGTTGGGCCGTCGCTAAAACGATGAGGCCTGCGGCGGGGACGGTTGCGGCACTGACAATTCGGCCCGGCATCTGCAGACGTGCTCCGGGCTGAAAACGGCCCGTATCGATTTCCACCAACTGACGGGCCTCGGGGCAGGTGGCGAAGACTTTGTCACCGACGCGCAGAATCTGGCCGGGCGTTTCGCTGAGCGGAATGGTATTGATGTGCCGGAATTGGGAAAGATCGGCGACGGCGATACCCTTTTCTGTGGCGCTGGCGACGAGCAGCCAGCCGAAATAGCGGGTTGCGAGAGGGCGACTGCAACCGGCGGCGAGCAGGCTGGTCCCAAGGGTGGTGCGCAGGATTTCTCGGCGGGTCATGTTCAGGGGTGGCGTTACCAATTATGACGCTCTTCTGTCCACGGGTCTCCACGCATGTGGTAGCCGTTGCTTTCCCAGAAGCCTGGCTGGTCATGGGGCAGGAGTTCGAGGCCGGAGATCCACTTGGCGCTCTTCCAGGCGTAGAGGAGGGGCACGATGAGGCGGGCGGGGCCACCGTGAGGGAGCGATAAAGATTCGCCGTCGTGGGTAATGGCCACGAGCGAATCTTCCGATAGAAGGTCTGTGAGCGGCAGATTGGTGGTAAAACCGTGGTCGTACCCGTGAGCCAGCGCGTATTTCGCACCCTCGGCAGGGCCGCCGGCGAGCTGAATGAGATGCCGGGAGGAGACACCTTCCCAGAGATTGCCGAGACGGCTCCAGCGGGTGACGCAGTGAAAGTCGGAGAACACTTTTACTCGGGGCAGGGCCTGGAATTCAGACCAGGTGAGTTCGAGGGGCTGGCGGACAAGACCGAAGATGCGGAAGCGCCAGGTTTCGAGGGTAATGGGGGGAGGTCCGGAAGCGTCGAGGACAGGCCACTTTTTTGTGCGGGACTGGCCGGGCGGGATGCGCTGCCCCCGAAACATGTCTGAGCTAATGATGGCATCGGCCGGAGCATCGGCCGGGGTGAGGATGGCGTCGGGCTGGTCCATTTCTCTGTCCATAAAGGATTCTCTGTCCATAAACAAGCTCATCGGGGTAGCAATTACATTATCGAATATGCGCGCCCACGAAAGGCGTTCCGGTGAGGGGCCGGGGGCAGTCTTACCCCTGACAGATGCCGGCTTTTCGGATGAGGGGAATAAGAAGTTTTTTTTGTGCGGCCACGGGCTGCGGGTGTAGCATAGTGTCCAGCCTCCGTGAGGGAGAAATGGTTGCCATGAGTCCGGGATCTGAGAGTTTGCGCTCGAAAAATACCACGGCCACTGCGGGCTGCTTAGCCCCGCAGTTCGGCGTTCGCCCGTTCCGCGAAATCTCCGTTCTGCCCCTGTTTGGTTTCAGCCTGTTTTTGTTGACGGTGGCACCGCAGGCGGCGTTTCCACAAAACATGATGAGCTCCAGTTCCAGTGGCGGGGGGACAAGACTGCTGAGCAGCGACGCGGCGATCCTGGAGATTGAGGACATTAAGAAGGACCTGCCCTGCACGGTTACGTCGGTAAAACCGGTGCTTGGCTTTGATTTACGCTTCCACAGCGGGTATGACATTACGATGCCGCTTCGGGAACTGTCGGGTGAGGGCGGCAACCTGACGATCGTCCTTAAAGTGGCACCGGATAACGCAAAAGACTCGCCGATCTATTTTTCACAGCGTTATACGGTGCCGGAGATTGACGAAGACGCCAGAGGGGACGCCTACCTGCAGGGAAGTTTTGATCTGGGGGAAGGCGATTACCACGTGATGTGGATGATGCGGGACAAGCAGGAGCGGGTATGCTCGTCGGCATGGGATGTGTCGGCTACGCTGCCGGCGAAGGACCAGGCAATGAAACTGCCAATCGCGGCGCACGCGGTTGAGCCGTCGGATCTGGAGTTTTTCAAAGACGAACCGCCTGTAACGCGGATCGCGGGGCCTGAGACGCTGCATGTGAAGGTGCTGATCAATTTCGCCCCGCAGAAGGCGAGTTCGGCGTCGATGGCGCCAGTGGATACGAGTGCGCTGGTGTCGATTCTGCGCAACATCTCGCGTGAGCCGAAGATCTACAAATTTTCGCTGGTGGCGTTTAACATGACGGACCAGAGGGTGGTTTACCGCAAGGAGAACACGGACCAGATCAACTTCCCGGAGTTAGGAAAAGCGCTGGCCGGGATCAAACTGGGTATGGTGGACTATAAAAAGCTGGCCGATAAGAAGAGTGAGACAGATTTTCTGGCGAAGCTGATTCAGGACGAACTGGGGCACAATTCGACGGACGCCGTGATATTTGCCGGGCCGAAGGTGATGCTGGACCACCCGATACCGGCGGAAAACTTCCAGGAAATTTCCGATATCTCCTTTCCTGTCTTCTACATGAACTACATTCTGACGCCACAGCAGACGCCGTGGCGCGATTCAATTGGGACCGTGGTGAAGAAGTTGAAGGGTCAGGAATACACGATCAGCCGGCCACGGGACCTGTGGAACGCGTGGGCAGATATTATGGGACGCATCGCAAAAACGAAACTGGTTACTACTGCGGCGGCGTCTAAAAAGTAGGCAATGCGACTAAGCTTCAGAATTTTTCTTCCCGTGCTCCTTTTTGGGGCTATCGGCCTGCTGCCCGCGCAGCGGTATACGGACCCGGACACCCTGGCTCCGGCGTTCCCCACGCCGCAAGTGGTGGTGGACAAGATGCTGGAACTGGCTGGCCTGAAGCCGGGGGAAACGCTTTATGACTTAGGCTGCGGCGATGGGCGGATTGTGATTACGGCCGCGCAGAAGTTTAAGGCGAAGGCGGTGGGCGTAGAGATCCGTCGGGATATCTTCGAGAGTACGCTGGGACGAGTACGGTCACTGGGGTTGAGTGATACGGTCCAGATTGTCCACGGGAATGCGCTGAAGACGGATTTGAGCCAGGCCGACGTGGTGACGCTGTATCTGCTAACGAGCTCCAATGAACGGCTGAAGCCGGTGTTAGGGAGGCTGAAGCCGGGGGCTCGCGTGGTATCGCATGACTTCGAGATTCGGGACTGGAAGCCGGTGGCGACCGAGCGGGTGATGGTGGACAGCAGACCGCACATGGTCTACGTTTACCAGATGAACAGCAAATAGCGCGGAATCTTTCGGGCGTGCATTCGTATTCGTGATGGGGGGGCACCAGTTCCAGCGACGAATCGGGCGATTCCGGGCGGTATGATGGGGACACTGACACGCTTGAGGTTTCACTTACGCAAGCCTAAAACAGACATGCTGCGACGCACCCTCCGGACTTTCGCTGCCCTGCTGAGCCCCGTGCTGTTGAACGCGCAGGCCCAGAATCCTGACTGGCACAAGGCCTTCCCTGCCTTCCGAATTGCCGGAAACCTGTACTACGTCGGCACCGCGGACCTCGCTATCTTTGTAATACATACATTGCAGGGGGATATTCTGATTAACACGAATTCTCCGGAAGATGCGCCTGCGCTGAAGAAGAGCATGCAGCAAGTGGGGCTGAAGTACAGCGATATCACGTACCTTTTGACAAGCCACGCACACTCCGAACACGACAGTGCCCTCCGCGAAATTAAGAAAGAGACCGGGGCCACCGTTATGGTGATGCAGGACGATGCTTCCGACGTGGAGAGCATTGCGCCGGGGCGGCCGGGAATTCATGTGGACCGAGTGCTTCGGGATGGCTATACAGTGGAACTGGCAGGGGTAAAACTAATCGCCCATCATACGCCGGGGCATACGAAGGGGTGCACGACCTGGACATTGCGCGTCCTTGAAAACAACACCGTGATGAACGTGGTGATTGTGGGTGGGGCGACGGTGGAGGCGGGAACCCTGCTGGTGAATAACAAACGGTACCCGACAATCGCCCCGGACTATTTGAAGACGTTTTCAATCCTGAAAACGCTACCTTGCGATATTTTTCTGGGAGCACACGGCGAGTACTTCGGCCTGAAAGATAAGTACGCCAGGCTGAAGGCGGGGAATGCGAACGCTTTCGTGGATCCGAACGGATTCAAGACCTGGGTGGCAACGAAGGAACAGGAGTTTTTGACGGAATGGGACCGGCAAAAGAAGAGCCCTGGGTCGCCCAAAAAGTAGAGGCCGGAGGAGATACCCGGCGCGTGCGGGATTTACCGTCAAAACAGCGGGAATAGTGTTCGTGGCCCCATCTGCGTCTGGCAGAACGCGCTCAGGAAGCGAGGCGGGCGCGGGCTTCGCGAACTAAACGTTCGGCCTGAGCCGGGGTGGCAGCGGTGGCGGTCAGGTGGCCCATTTTGCGGCCGGGACGCGCTGCCAGCTTGCCGTAAAGGTGAAGCTTCACTTCGGGCATGGCAAGAGCTGCGGCCCAGTTTGGTTCTCCGTTACCCCATATGTCACCCAGGAGGTTCGCCATGGCGGCGGGCCGGAACATTTCGGTGCTGCCGAGGGGCAGATTACAGACCGCGCGGAGTTGCTGCTCGAACTGACTGGTGATGCAGGCGTCGATGGTGAGGTGGCCGGAATTGTGGGGTCTGGGGGCCAGTTCGTTGATGAGCAGGCGGTGGTCTTTGGTGAGGAAGAACTCGACGCAAAGGACTCCGGTGACGTTCAGCTGTTCGAGAAGGCCGCGCGCAATTTCCTGGGCCTGGGCGGCGATGTGCTCCGGAAAGGGGCCGGGCGCGACCGAAATATCGAGGATACCGGCGACGTGAGAGTTGGCGCTGGGCGCGTAAAGGGCACAACTGCCGTCTTCGGAGCGGACGGCGACCACGGAAAGCTCGGCTTCGAAATCGACCAGAGCTTCGAGCACCGCTTCCTGCCGGTTCATGGCGGTCCAGGCGGCTTCGGCTTCTTCGAGGGTGGTGACTCGGTATTGGCCCTTGCCGTCATAGCCGAAACCGGCCGTTTTCAGGATGGCGGAGCCGAAACCGGGCCAGGCTGTGGCGAGGTCTCCGGGCTGGCGAATGGCGGCGAACTTTGTAACGGGGAAGCCGTGGGTTTCGAGGAAGGTTTTTTCGCGGAGGCGGTGCTGGGTGGTGTGGAGCACCAGGCCCGCGGGGCGGACGGGCGCGGCTGAAGCTGCGGCATCGGCGGTGGGGGCCGGGACGTTCTCGAACTCGAAGGTGACGACGTCGACGGCGGCGGCGAAGGCTCGGACGCGGTCTAGATCTTCGTAGGGCGCGTCGATTTCAATATCGGCGATTTGCCCGGTGGGGGTGTCGCGATCAGGCGAGTAGGTATGGACGCGGTAGCCGAGGCGGCGGGCGGCGATGGCAAACATGCGCCCCAGTTGACCGCTGCCGAGGACACCGATGGTGGAACCGGGAAGTAGGGGCTTCACAGGAGAGTGTCTTCGAGGACTTTCTGGGTTTGCCTGTCGCGGAAAGCGTGGAGTTTGGTCCGGAGGGCGGGGCGCTTATTGGCCAGGATGGAGACGGCGAGCAGGCCGGCGTTCTTCGCGCCGGGAGTTCCGATGGCGAGGGTGGCGACGGGGATGCCGCCGGGCATCTGGACGATGGAAAGCAGCGAATCCATGCCCTTGAGGGCTTTGCTTTCGACCGGTACGCCAAGGACTGGAATGGTGGTGTGAGCGGCGGTCATACCGGGGAGGTGCGCGGCTCCACCGGCGCCCGCGATGATAACTTCGAGGCCGCGACTTTCGGCTGACTTCGAAAATTCAGTCAAAAGGTCGGGGGTGCGGTGGGCGGAGACAATACGACACTCGTGCGGCACGCCGAAATCGGTGAGGACTTCGGAGGCGGCACGCATGGTATCCCAGTCCGATTTGCTGCCCATGATGACGGCAACGAGCGGAGTGGCTGGCTTGGCGGGCGGGTTGGAATCCGCAGCAGCCTGAGCTTGCGATTTACTGGCCTTGCGCGAGGGTGAAACTTGAGTTGCCATCAAAGATCCTGAGGTTTTCCGTCTTCACGATGCCGTCGTTGTGGGCGACTATGGTGGTATTTTACTGATTATTGTCGTGGGCGATGAAGCTTTATGATATCAGCGACGTGACGTTTTTATTCGGAGATGATTGCGATGAGTGAACGCGGATCCGCCAGCTTAGCCCCCGAAACAACCATTGTCAGCGGGTTGCACGGGGCGACGGCATAAGCTGCTGTGGCTTTCATGCCGTTCACAAATGCGCGAACCGTCAGGCTCTCAATTAAGCGCGATCGATGATCGCGTTCAGCGTCGCGCTGGGCCGCATCGCTGCAGCGCACTTCGCTTCGTCGGGGAAATAGTAGCCCCCGATGTCGACTGGCTTGCCTTGGGCGGCCAGGAGTTCCTGGATGATGGTGGCTTCGGATCCGGCCAGCGCGGCGGCTACGGGGGTGAAGCGTTGCTTCAAGTCCGCGTCCTGATTCTGGGCTGCGAGGGCCTTTGCCCAGGCCATGGCGAGGTAGTATGTAGACCCGCGGTTGTCGATCTCGTTCACCTTCGCCGAGGGGGAGCGGGAGTCTTCGAGGTACTGGCCGATGGCCTGGTCGAGAGTGTTCGACAAGAGGGCGGCACTGGAATTACCGCTCCTGGCTGCCATGAGTTCGAGTGAGGGAACAACCGCGCAGTATTCGCCGAGCGAATCCCAACGCAGGTGGCCTTCCTTGACGAACTGCTGGACGTGCTTGGGGGCCGAACCGCCGGCGCCGGTTTCGAGCATGGCGCCGCCCTGGAGCAGCGGGACGATGGAGAGCATGCGGGCGCTGGTGCCCAGTTCGAGAATCGGGAACAGGTCAGTGAGATAGTCGCGAAGGACGTTCCCGGTGACGGAGATGGTGTCCTGACCGAGACGAACCCGCGAGAGCGAAAACTTCATCGCGTCCACGGGCGTCATGATGCGGATATCGAGGCCCGAGAGGTCGTGTTCGGGGAGGCAGGCGTTGACCTTCAGAATGATCTGCGCGTCGTGGGCGCGTTCGGGATCGAGCCAGAAGATGGCGGGTGAGCCGGACGCGCGAGCGCGGGTGACGGCCAGTTTTACCCAGTCGCGGATGGCTTCGTCTTTGGTCTGGCAGGCGCGGAAGATGTCACCTTGTTCGACGCTCTGTTCGAGCAGGGTGTTACCGGCGGCATCGACAATGCGGATGGTGCCATTGGCCGGAGCGGTAAACGTTTTGTCGTGCGAACCGTACTCTTCGGCCTTCTGGGCCATGAGGCCGACGTTGGACACGCTGCCCATGGTTGCCGGGTCGAACTGTCCGTGTTCTTTGCAATCCTCGATCACAGCCTGATAGATGGTGGCGTAGCAGCGGTCCGGAATCATGGCGACCGTGTCCTGCAGGGCGTCGTTCTTGTCCCACATCTTGCCACCGTCGCGAATCACGTTGGGCATGGAGGCATCGACGATCACGTCACTGTTGACGTGCAGGTTGGTCTTACCGGCCCGGGAATCGACCATGTCCAGGCCGGGACCACTGGTGTAACAGGCTGCGAAATCGGCCTCGATCTCCGCCTTCTGGCTGGCAGGAAGCTGGTCGAGTTTGCGGAGAACCTCGGCCAGGCCGTTGTTGATATTGGCACCGATTGACTGGATCGCGTCGGCATGCTTGTCCAGGGCCTGGGCAAAATAAACAGAGACACAGTGCCCGAACATGATGGGATCAGAGATCTTCATCATGGTGCATTTCAGGTGGAGCGACAACAACGCCTTGTCCGCTTTGGCGGCGGCGATCTGCGCTGCATAGAAGCTGCGCAACGCAGCCACATTCAACGCGGCGCAGTCGATAACTTCGCCTGCGAGCAGCGCGACTTTGGGCTTCAGCACTTTCACTGCGCCGGAGGGGTCAACGAATTCGATGCGGACCTGGGTTGGGGCGTCCACGGTGACCGATTTCTCGCTGCCGTAGAAGTCCTTGTCACTCATGTGCGCAACGCGCGTAACTGAGCCGGAATTTGGCCAGGGCTTCATGCCCCGGTGCGGATGCTTCTGCGCGAAGGCTTTCACGGACGACGAAGCGCGGCGGTCCGAATTGCCTTCCCGTAAGACGGGGTTCACGGCCGAGCCCAGGACGACGGCAAAGCGGGCCTGCACGCCGCGATCTTCGTCGGTGGAGGGAGCTTCGGGATAGTCGGGGATGAGGTACCCCTTTGCCTGTAGTTCTGCGATCGCTTCCCGGAGCTGTGGAACCGAGGCGCTGATGTTGGGGAGCTTGACGATATTGGCGCCAGGTGTCTTGGCGAGGGCGCCGAGGCGGGTCAACTCGTCGGGAATCTGCTGGTGGTCAAGCAGACGGTCCGGGAAGTTGGCAAGAATGCGCCCGGCGAGCGAGATATCGGCCGTTTCAATCTCCACCCCCGTCCCTTTGAAGTATGCTTGCAGGATAGGCAGCAGCGCGTACGAGGCGAGGGCAGGCGCCTCGTCGGTCTTGGTCCACGTGAGCTTCATAGATGTGAGTGCAGCGAGAACGCCGTAGCAAAAGCGGACTCAAACTGAATGCCCATGATATCACCACGAACCCGCTGAACCACGGGGCAAAGCATTGATTCTCTTAGCTGACTTGATTCTCCACCGCTGGCAATTGAGCCGCCGTCCGGACGGGCAGCATATTCTCATCGAAGGATGAGCCTGAGCGGGGGCTGACGAGGCGTGGAGCGGGGAAGTCCTTTCCGTTTGGGTTTTGAGGTAATGCGGTGTGCCTTTGCATGTGCCGCTGAGAGCAAACAAGCTCGACAAGCGG
>CAIYVZ010000001.1 GCA_903929755.1 uncultured Acidobacteriia bacterium | reverse complement strand
TATGAAGCCCGAGGCCTACGGTCGCAACCTCGCCGCCCGAGCTTTCGACGTCGCCCGCTACCTGCTCTTCTGGGGCGTGCCAACAAACGTCGGCCAGGTCACCAGCATTCGTACCCTGGAGAAGCAGATCCGTCGTCTCCGAGTCTCCGAATTCGCTGAGGTTCAGGAACTCGGCCTCGAAGTCGCCGAAGCCTGTGCCGCCAGGCCGGAATGTCTCTGGAATGACGCGGAAGCCGAGCCCCTCGCGCCCACCCTCGCCCGCCACGCTGATCCGGACGACTACCTGCGCCAGTCCAGCGCCGACCTCGCTCTCTGGGCCAGCCAGAACTTCAGCGCCCAGCCCGAATTCGTCCCCCGCGTTGACCTGATACGCCCCAACGACACGCTCGCCGAGATCGCCGCGACGCTCCTCTATCCGGTCTGCGACTACCCCTTCCGGACCATCTACGAAACCGTCCGCGAGTGGAGCGAACCCCGCCGCGCCGAGGTTCTCGACGTAGCGCTCCGGTCACGAGGCCGCCGCGACGACATGCTGCGCGGTTTCCGTGGCGGCCAGTACTGCTACGACATGCTGATCGACATCGGCGCCTACCGCGACATGCACCGCCACCGCCGCTGCCACCAGTACCGTCAGGCGTACGCAGGGACGAACGGTTACGACGTGCCCCAGCAACTCATCCAGGCAGGCCTGGAAGTCCCCTACAGAGCCGCCATGGACGCCGCGCTGGAGACGATGCAGCAACTCCCCAGTCCGGCGCGCCAGTACCTGCTGCCGTTTGGCGCCCGCTCCCGCTTCCTGTTCAAAATGGACTTCGCCGAAGCCGAATATATTGCAAGAGTCAGAAGCGGAGTAAAGGGTCACTTCAGCTACCGCGAAATCGCCTGGGAAATGAAACTAAGGCTCGAAGAGCAGGAGCCCGAACTAGGCCGCCTGATCCAGGCCACCCCGCCCTGGATCGAAGATCCCTTAAAACGTTAAGCTGCCCTCCTATTTGGTTGTGGCGATCGCCTGTTCGAGAGTCTCGCGAATGAAGCGCGTGTAAGGAACCCCTCGCGCCTTTGCCCGGGCCTTCACTTCCTCAAGCAACCGTTGACACAATCTGCCATGCTCTCCTCCGCAAGACATCCCCAATTCCTGCATACATTTCCAGGCGATTCTGTTCTCCCCTTCCGGTCGCGGAGAGTAGGCGTGGAAGCTCGCGTACGCCCGCTGCGGCACCCGCTCGCCTGAATTCTCCGTTTCTCCCTGGAGTGCCTCCACGCGGTTAACGCGTTTCGTATCGCGGTTCACTCTTTCGAACTCCCTGCGTATGTTTACATCGAAGGGTGCTCGCGCACTTTTCAGTAAGCAATCGACAGCGGAACGACCGCCAAGCGGACTTTCGTTGTGGTGCCAATCACAGCGAGGTGAATCGTCCAGGGCATCCCGACAGAAGACCTGCAAGCCATCGCCAGCATCCTTGCCACTTGCTACCTTCGTCCTCGGCCCGCCTCACGACGAGAAACTGATTAAGAAGTTCAATCCTTCGAAGCGCCCGCCGGAGAACGTACGGGATGGATTCAATGAGTCTGTTCCTCTCGTCGGTGGCGCCCGCGCTGACCGGCGACGACGAGGCGCAGCCTTTCGTCACCCACTTTTGGATACCGCTGGAGGCGGCAAGACAGGCGACGTTTTTCGCGGAACATTACAGGAATGAGGAATTCCCGTCGATCATGACATGGCCGTGAAAAAAGGCTGGTGTAACATGCCCCTCGACGAATTGGCCGACGCACTGAACGCGAAGACGCACACGCGGGTTATGAGGGTGGATCGGCCATTGCCCGCCGCGCTCTCGGCCGATGGCGTGGAGACTCCCTTGTTTTTTGAGCTTACCGTTTAGCGCCGCGGCTGCCGGAATCCTAAAAGAAAATGAAGTACTAGAACCGAAAATGATTCTGACTCTTCCCATTTCAGGCAGAGTCGGGGTACCCTCTCCTAATGAACGCAGCATCGGTTTGCGATCGCGTGACCGGAGGAGACTGAAGTTATGAAGTTTCGAAGAATAGCATTGCAGCTGACATTGCTCGCTTTGCCCTGTGTCGCGTCGGCCGGCGTGGTCACCTGGGGGAGCGCAAGCCTCTCGGATAACAACGGCGGCGACTTTCTTACTGGTGCCGTTACCACCGCAAGCGGCAACATTTTCACGTTTTCGCTGCCGGCCTTTGCGCAGTCCGGGTTCGCCGCGTTCCAGGGAGAAGTGGACCTCGGCATCTCGCCAGGCTGGGTGGGTATGTCGTTCGACAGGGCTATCTTCACCTTCCTAGGAGATTTTCGCGATCCTGGAAGTGCGGGTTATTCCTACAGCGCGGGTGCCGTCCTCGGCTCCATTGCCACCAATACGCTTGGTTCGTTCAGTGAAACTCTTAATTTTGGACCAAACGGGGCGGGCGTCGATCTGCTCGCCTCCGCCATTCTCAACGACCAGGGCGGCTTGGCCGGAGTGACCGCGATTCAGATCGAGCTGGTGCCGGAGGTACCGGAGCCGGCAAGTGTTTTTTTGCTGTTTGGCGGCATCGGTGTGCTCGCCTGGCGCGGCGTTCGCCGCGGAGCGGTCCCCGTAAATCGCTGAGCGTCCGAATTACATTCCCTAAAAAATCGCAGTCCAGGAAAGAAGCCATATGAGAGTTCCCATGAACTTCGGCAGCATCGTTATTGCAGCTGCGTGCTGCGTGATCTTCGGCGTCTCCGCGCCGGCTCAGGATTCGGCCCCGGCAAGCGCAGGCGGCCGAAAGACCGTGGTGGTCGATGCTGACACGTACGAGCAGATGAGTCCGATGGGCCGTCTGGCCCACGTTTATTCGGTCCTGCGGGCGGGCGGGGGAATTTCTTCCGGCGGCCAAAGGATCAGGACCACAATCCACGGAACTCTGGCCCCGGCTGTGAGCGGAGACACCTGCCTCAATGGCGACGACGACTGCAGTGAAGAAGGTTTCAGCGAGGGACCCTCCGGCGGGCAGGCTGAAATGGCCGTTGCCGTCGATGTTACCGGACAGCACATTGTCGTGGGCTTCAACGACACGCGAGGGTTCAACACGTCTCCGTTCCGCATTTCCGGTTTCGCATACTCCGACGACGGGGGGCTCAACTTTACGGATGGTGGCCAACTGCCCAGCGCCGCGCTGGGTACCCGAAGCGGTACGGCATATCCGCAGGTTTTCGGCGATCCGGACATCAAGTATATCCCGGGCGGCTCCGGCTGTCAGTTCGTTTACTCGTCCATCATGGTCAAGGGTCTCGGGGAGGCGCCCAGCTACTCGGGCACGGCGCAGACGCTGAGCCTTCACCGCTCGACGGATTGCGGGCATAGCTGGACGGGTCCGTTTGAGATCACGGCTGCAACCAATCCAACCGGCGTTCTGAGTTCGGGCAGCGCCCGCGACACTGCCGACAAGGAACTGATGGATGTCGACCCAGAAACCGGACGCGTGATGATCAGCTGGTCGAATTTCACGGTAAGCTCCGTGGTTCCAGGCACGGTCCAGATTCTCGCCACTTATTCGGACAACGTTATGGCGGGCAGTCCGCCGACGTGGTCAACCGGTCTGGCGCTGAATACGGGATCAGCCTATTTCGACACGGGCTCGCAGCCGCGCTTTGCCGGCAACGGCTCGAATAAGGTCTACATTGCCTGGAAGAGCGAGTCTGAAGTCAACGGTCTGGCGACGACCCGGGTCGCGGTGTCGAACGACAACGGCGCGACCTTCGGCGCTCCCATCCAGTTAACCGCCACCGACCTGTATCCCATCGACTACATCCTCGGCAACGACCGCGTACACAGCTTTCCCTGGATGGCTGTGGATAACTCCGGCGGGCCGAACCACGGCAACGTCTACATCGTCGCGTCGCATAACGGCAACCAGGACGGTGCCGATATTATGCTGTTCCGCAGTACGAACGCGGGCGCCAGCTTTTCCGCCGGCGCGTTTCTAAACAGCGCCCCTGGCACGGACCGGGCGCAATGGTTCCCGGTGGTCTCGGTCGACTCGACAACCGGACGCGTCAACGTGATGTGGGACGACCAGAGTTCCGCTTCGAGCGGTGATCTGATGGACATGATGTGGGTCTTTTCCGACGACGGCGGCGCAACCTGGTCAAAGCCGACAGCGCTGACATCCCGCCCGTTCCACGCCGGTTACGGCAACGATACCGGCCAACCCAACCTCGGCGACTACAACATGGCGGTAGCCCAGGGCGGCACCATGTATGCCGTCTTTCCGACCACTCCGCAGAATGCTTCGTTCGTCGATGGTGAGCCGGCCAGCGACCGCATGCTTTATCCGAGCTTTCTGGGTGGACCCAATCCCGTTGGCCTCGCCAAGGCCACAACCGCCCGCGCGGCGCTCCGCCTGGGGGCGGTCACACTCACTGAGAGCGGCGGCAACGGAGTGGTTGACGCTGGCGACCAGGTTCGGTTCCAGCTCCCGCTTACCAATTTCGTGACCAATCCGGTCCTGTCTCCCGTAACCTACTCCTCGGTGAGCGCTACGTTGTCCACCGGCGCCGCCGGAGTGACGATTCAAGCCGGGAATCGCAGCTATGCCGGTATCGTGCCCGGCGCGACGGTCTCCAATTCAGGCGATTTCATCGTTCTGCTGGCGCCTTCTTTTGTGCCCGGCACGAAGATCGACTTTACCCTGACCGTGACCACTGCCCAGGGCAGCACGGCGCTCCTCTTCACGCAGAATACGGGTACACCTGTCCCCACCACCATCCTGAGCCAGAACTTTGACGGCGGGGCAACGCTGCCCGTGGGCTGGACTTCATCGCACGGCGGCGGTGCCAATACGGTGCCGTGGCTGATCAATAATTCCTTTTGCAGCCCCGGCTCCAACGCGCTTTTCCATGCCAATGCCAACGACAACGGAACGGGGAATCCAACCCGCTTTGAGCGAGCCTTCTCGCCATTGTTTAACGTGCCCGCCGACGCCGAGTATGTGACGGTGGACTTCGATGTCTGCTACGACACCGAAGACGATGCCTTTGGCTACAGCTATCCGGGCGGAGTGGAAAACGTCCTGGCGTATGACGGGCTTACGCTCCTCATCTCCGACCAGACCCCCGGCCACATCGTCCGTTCCGTATTGGCTGAAGCCTTCGCGGAATCGATCAAGACCGGCTCTCAGTCGCATTACCCGAAGCACACTCCGCGTAACAGCAGTTCTGCATACTTCCAGGATATGTCGGTCTGGGCCGGTTTCTCGAACGGGTTTAAACACGTCACCATGCGACTGCCCGGCATGGCTGGCAGCACGGCCCAGCTCCGCTGGGAATTCACTCAGGACAGCGGCGGAACCTGCGCGGACCTCCGTCCGGGGCACGCCTGCGGCGTGGCCGTCGACAATGTGGTGATCAAGTCGGTGAAATCGACTTCGAATGAACTGAGCACCCTGACGCTGCGGCCGGTAGCGGGACAAAAGGGGGTCTACACGGGTACGGTCACCGCGCAGCCCAACGCTCCGGCGGGCGGTATCACGGTTAACCTCGCCAGCAGTAACGCCGGTGCCACCACTATGCCGGCGACAGTCGTCATTCCGGCGGGCCAGAGAACCTCGCCGGGTTTCACGGTTTCGGTTGTGGGCTCGGGCTCGTTTACCATCACAGCCACGGGGCCGTCCAATGCGCGGTCGGCCGGAATAGTGGTTACGCCGTAACATCGCCCGGGCCGCAAAAAGGAACTACGTGGTCCCTCGGCGTTTTCGTGCGCCTGCTCGCATGGCGGCGCGGAAGCCAGGTTTACGTCGTACGCGGCCCCTTCGTGAAAGCGGAACGTTACCCGCCAGTTCGCCTTGACCGTCACCGAATACGTGCCGCAGCTTCCGGTGCGGAGAGAATCTTCGGCACCTTCGGATTTAATCGAAGAGTTCGGCGCGGCTCCCGGTGCGGACCAGGATCAACTCCGCTTCTGTCAGCCTCTATAGCAGCAGCCAGTCCGGTTCGATGTGGCGGTCCCCGTGTCCGGTCTAATTGCCACCCAGCGAATGTGGTCGGCATCGGACCGGAAGTGGTTCTCGTTCCTGAAGTAAGTTGACGATATCTTCCCGGTTGTCCAGGTCCTTACCCTGCTTACCAACCCGTTTCAGGTCCCGCTAAAACACCCTTGTCGTGTGAAGCGTGAGCGGCATTTACATCTTTTCGCGCAGCTCGCGAAATGACCGATAGCGCTTCAGTGTCGCCGGGTTATTGGCCTACGCCATCGCAGCGGTGGTTTCCGCATTCGGAATTGCGACCGGAAACGGAAGCCCCTGGTGCAATTCGACCTGCTTCAAAAACAGCCGGATCGCCTCGGTTGTCGAAATGCCGATGCTGGAGAATACCTGCTCGGCAGCCGCCTTGAGTCGGGGCTCGATCCGGGCATGGATCATCCGGGTCTTCTCGGGTAGTCGTGTCATGAAGTCGCTCTAAGGTGATTGTGCCGCAATTGAGATCTTCCTTGAATCGCCGACCGACGTTGGCCGCATGCGCGTGTCCTTGAACACCCACGCCCCGCTCACCTTACCGTGCACACTTTCCACGGCCGGGCGTGACCCATCAAGATCTGCCATTTATCCGCGTTCCTCGCTTCAGGGCAATACGCCACGTCGCGTCATGACCACGCGGGCGGAGCCAGCGGAACAGCCAGTCCAAACGGCCGTTTCTCCAACTGAGGACACCGCTTCCTCACTTCCTCCAGAAACCGCTCTTCCTCAGCCGCGGCAATCAAATGCTCCTTGCCCGATTCCGTCACCACGAGGATCCGCTGAGTCGAAAATACCCCCGCACTCCGTGAATCCTGCATCGTCTGCATTTGCACCAGCAAATTCCACGGAACCAAAGTTCGCCGCCACCCCTGCCTCAGGAACAACCCCTCCTCCCGGACCTCATAATACTGCGGCAGAACGCTCACCAGCACTACAATCCAGAACACGGCCAGCAGCATCGCCACCAACAACATTACGGGTTGCTTCGGGACCATACTCAGCGCCGTAATGAAAGGGAAAACCGCCGCGCAGGCCACTGACAGCACCAACCACCGGTCATATCTGGTCGCGAATCGCAGCTTTACCGGTGCAGCCACTGCCGCCGGAGCCGTTGCCAGAGAGTTTCGCGTTTCGCCATCAAGCCGTCCGGACTCGTCCCCGAAATCACCAGCAAAGGCTCGCCAGCCTCGTCCAGAGCCTGCTTATACCCCTCGCGAAACCCCTGCCGGTAAGCAAAATTCACCGCTTCGGCAAACGCCGCACACCGCAGCGTGTTCGCAAACACATATCGCCGACCATCCGGAGCAATCCCCGGACCCCGCAACACAACCTCGTACTCGTGTGTTGCCTCGTCAGGCTCAATCGTTATGGAGTAATCCTGCTGCATGGAAGATCAAGACTCTTACAGGCAGTTTACAGCAAATTTAGCGCTACTGGGCGAAGCCCGAGCCGGGTTCGTACTTCCACGCCGTCTGGATGCTCGCCTTATCGGCAAACCGAGTGTCCGTATACTCTTCGAACTCGATCTTCTTATCCAGAACTCCGGTCTCGATCATCAGATCCCGCACAATGTCGAAATCCGCCTTACGCGGAGCCAGCGGACTGTACGTTACGCGGTCCAAAGGTTTCGTCAGCGCCCACTGCAACAGCGCCGGCTTCTGCCGATAGTAGAAACGTCCCACGAAATCGGCCGCATCTTCCCGGTTGGCCTTACCGCCCTCCAGCCAAAGCCCCGAACGCGCCACGCCATCCACCAGAACCTGTACTGCATCCGGCCTCGAATCGATCATGTCCTGCCGGACCACCAGTACGCACGACATGTAATCCGGCCAGTATTCGCGGGCAGGGAAGAGCACGCGGCCGAAGCCACCCATCTCCGCCTGTGAGGGGAACGGTTCGCCCATCGAAAACCCATCAATCGCCTTCGCCGCCAGAGCTCCGGCAACGTCCGGCGGAGGCATCTCCACCAGCTTCACTTCCGAAGGCTTAATGCCCCACTTCTTCATGGCGCGGAACACAATCAGGCGCTCATCTGAGAACCGGCTCGGGATCGCAATTGTCTTGCCCCGAACGTCCCCAAAGTTGTGAATCGGCCCGTCTTTCTGGACCACAAACGCGCTGCCGTACCGGTGTCCCAGGTAGACAATCTTGATCGGCACACCCTGCGCCTTCAGCGCAATCGCCAGCGGAGCCACAATGAACGCCGCCTGCATCTTGTTCGAAATCAGCGCTTCCTTAATCTCCGGAAAGCCCTGGAACATCCGCGGCAGGAAGATCTGCCCCGCTTTGGAAAACTTCGAGATGTAGTCGGTCACCGGACACGCCAAGTGGCATGTCACCGGAATGTACGCAATATTGAACTTGCGTTGCTCGGCGGGAAGATAGTCGTTCAGCATCGACGTCCAGTTCACGTTCATATACGCATGAAGGCTGGATACCAGAACCACCCAGAGACTAAGGCCTGTAATAATGCGGGTTTTAAGCTTCAAGACGGAATCCCCAACGAATTGACTTAATCTGTTCCAACCTGCGGAAAACAATGTCGAGAGCCAACCCGATCACGCCAATCATGATCATGGCCGCAACCACCAGGTCATATCGATTCCCGGAGTTTCGCGCGTCAATCACCAGATAGCCCAGACCCGAATCCACCGCCAGCATCTCCGCCGCCACCACCACCAGCCACGCGATACCTAACGCGATCCGCAGACCCACAATAATCTGAGGCAACGCTGCAGGGAAAACCACCTTCGCCAGCAGTTTCCCCGGTGAAAGTCCGAAATTCCGGCCCGCCCGCCGATACATGGAAGGCACGTTGCGGACGCCGTTCATGGCTGCCACCACAATCGGGAAAAACGACGCCAGGAAGATCAGAAATACAGCCGACGTATTCCCCACGCCAAACAGCACAATCGCCACCGGAATCCACGCCAGAGGGCTGATCGGGCGCATGATCTGGATCACTGGATTCACCACATGCGATGCCGCCGGATACCAGCCCAGTGTTAAGCCAATCGGAACCCCCAGCAACATTGCCAGCCCGTATCCAAGGCCAACCCGGCTCAGTGAATCGCGGATATAACCCAGCAGCACGCCCTTGCGCGCCAGTTCCTGCGCGCCGGCCAGAACCTTGAACGGCGAGGGGAATACCGTTGACTTCGTTACAATCACCGCGTAGTGCCAGATGGCGAGGAAAATCGCCGCCGTCAGCACCGGCCAGAAATACTTCTCCCACTTACCTGGTTGACTGAGGGTCATAGTTAGATCTTGTGCGCCAAACCGATTTCGTTGAAGATACCATCGCGCAGTTCCAGATACCGAGGCGAACTGATGTCTCGGGGATGCTCAATGTCGATATCCACAATCGTCTGGATCTTAGCCGGACGCGCACTCATCACCACCACGCGATCCGCCAGTTGTACAGCCTCGTCAATGTCGTGCGTCACGAAGACAATCGTCTTCCGCTCCGCTTCCCAGATGCGCAGCAGTTCGCCGCGCATAACCAGCCGCGTAATCGAATCCAGCGCTCCGAACGGTTCGTCCAGATACAGCATGTCCGGGTTCACCGCCAGCGCGCGCGCCACTTCCAGGCGCTGCTTCATGCCGCCCGAAAGTTCCTGCGGGTACGACTTCTCGAAACCCTGCAGCCCGACCATCTTAATGTAGTGAGCAATCCGTTCCGCCTGCTCCTGCTTCGGCAGTTTCGAAAGCCCGAACGCGATATTGCCTTCCACCGTCAGCCACGGGAAGACGCCACGTTCCTGGAACACAAAAATGCGGCGTGGATCCGGCCCGGTCACCGGCTCATCGTCGATGGTCACCGTTCCAGTGCTCGGCGAGAGGAATCCGGCACAGATATTCAGCAGCGTCGATTTCCCGCAACCCGACGGGCCTAAAAGGCACAGAAATTCGCCCTGCGCAACTTCCAGGTCGACGTTTTCCAGCACGGACGTCTCTTTCCCGTCCCGCTTGAAGGTCATGTTGATGCCCTTCGCGCGCAGTTTGGGCTTGGTCACTTTGGCCGCCGGAACCGCTCCATGGGAGCCTGTCACTTTTTCTCCAGTCATCTAATCCTCCGAATAACCCCACCGCAACGACCGCGATTTTTCCAGCGACCGCATCCCGGTGTCCAGCAACAAGCCAATCAGGCCAATCATCACCATGCCCGCCACAACCAGGTCATACCGATTGCCTGCGTTCCGGGCGTCCACAATCAAAAAACCAAGTCCCGAGTTCACGGCAATCATCTCCGCCGCCACCACCACCAGCCACGCGATGCCCAGCGTAATCCGCAGCCCGATAATCAACTGCGGCACCACCGCCGGATACAGCACCCGCAGCACCAGTCGTGCCCCGCTCAGGCCGAAATTCCTGCCCGCATTGATGTAGACCTGCGGAATACTGCCAACCGCGTTGATTCCGGTCATCATCAGCGGCAGAAAGCTGGCCAGAAAAATCAAATAGATTGCCGCCACATCGCCCACCCCAAACCACAGGATCGAGATCGGAATCCACGCCAGCGGCGAGATCGGCCGCAAAATCTGAATCAGGGGATTCAGCGCCATTTCGGTACGTCGGAACCAGCCAACCGCCAGGCCCAGTGGCACGGCCAGCAGCGCCGCCCCCACAAAGCCCCACGTTACCCGGAACAGTGACGCAACAATGTACTTAATCAGCAATCCGCGCTGCAGTAGTTCCACGATTCCCGTGGCTGTCGAAAACGGTGTAGGCAGAATCCGGTTCGTCTGGCTCACCGCAGCTATGTGCCAAAGCACCAGCAGGAAGAGAATGAATAGCGCCGGTCGTATACGGACCCAAAGAGTCATAAAAGTTGATCCCCCATTCTTGCACGATATGGCCCATTTTGTGCCCTAATGGAAACGTACTAGACACGCAGGGAAACTTGGAAACCATTGAATTGTTCACCCGGAATAGGGGACACTTAACCGATGGCTCTCCCCTCTTCCGCCCCACCCGCCGCACCTCCAGTCAAGCCTCTCCCGGTGTCCCTCACCAACTGGAAGATCTATTGTGCGGTCTTTCTGGTGGTCTGGGCCATCCTGATGTTCGGTTTCGGCCTCTGGCCCGACGTGATCGCCCACTGGCGCATGGCGCTCGTCATGATCTTCGGCTCCCTCGTCGCCGGTTCCACTCCCATGGGCGGAGGTACCGTCGCGTTCCCCATCCTCGTTCTCGTCTTCGGTCAGCCCCCCGCCAGCGCCCGAAACTTCGGCTTCATCATCCAGGCTCTCGGCATGACCTCGGCCCTCATCTTCATCGCCGGCCGCCGCGTCCCGCTGCCATGGAAGCTCCTCATCGGCAGCACCGCCGGTTCCGCCGTCGGCATCCTCATCGGCAACTTCCTCATTGAGCCCCACCTGAAAACGTCCTTCGTGAAGCTCCTCTTCTCTTGCATGTGGATGAGCTTCGGCATTCTCACGCTCCTGAAGAATCCGGAAATCTGCAGCCTGAAAGGCAAGCCCCCGACCGCCGCGCTCCAGGCTGGCCTTTTGGCAGGACTCATCGGAGGCACAGTGGCCGCCATGATCGGTGTCGGCGTGGAATTCGCCGTCTACGCCGTCATGGTCCTCATCTTCCGCACCGACCTGAAGATCGCCATCCCCACCGCCGTCTGCGCCGCTGCTCTCGCGTCAATTCTAGGCGCGGCTCTGCATATCTGGATCGGCGATGTCGGCCACGAAGCCTTCATGAACTGGATGGCGGCCGGCCCCATCGTCATTTTCGGAGCCCCCACCGGAACCTGGCTCGTCAGCGTGCTGCCCCGCGTCCGCGTCCTCTACTTTGTTGCAGGACTCTGCATCTTCCAGTTCATCTGGACCCTCTCGCAGACCGCTAAAGTGCAGGCCGACTGGATGTTCGTCGCCGGAGCCATGGTCGTCGCCGGGCTCACGCTGACGCTGCTCTACAAACAGGGGAAAAAGCTGCCCGCCTGATGGCACGAATGAAGCGACTGGCATTCAGCTGGCTCGCCACTCTTTCCCTGTTCGCGGCAGCCGCCTCTGGGGCCGCAACATGTCCGTCAAAGGCTGGATCGAGATCGCCCACCCGTCTACGCTCTGGTAATCGCTAAAACCGGCCTGAAAATGAAGCCGTCCAAAGACCAGCCCCTCTGGGGCGGTGATTGGGGAAGCCCCCAGGAACCAGCCGACGCCACGCCCAGCCTCGCCACCGCCCTCCGGCAAGTAGGCCTGCGCCTCGAACCCACCAAAGCTCCCGTCGACATCCTCGTCATCGACCACATCGAACGCCCCGGCGAGAACTAACTACTTCGCAGCAACCGGAGGAGTCTTCACCGCTTCCGCCGCCGGAACAGCCGGAGGCGTCACCGGCTTCTGCACCGGCAAAATCACAATCTCCGTCCGCTGGAACGAGAACTTCTTCCCCGTCTCATCAATCAAATTGATCTGCGCCGTATACCGTCCCGCTGCCAGTTGCGACAAAGGAGCCTGGAACCGCACCGGCAGCGTCTGCCCGCGCTTCGCAATAAACGTATCCAGCCGCACCGGCTCCGATTCAAAGCTCTTCGTCCGACCCCGGTAGAACGACAACGTCGCCGCTACACTCGGCTTCTGATTCCCGTCAAGCCCCGGGTCATAAACCTCCATGTACACATACAGGTTCTGATCCTTCCGGAACACATGCGTGATGCTCGGAATCAGCTTCTGCCCGTCCTGCACCAGCGGATCCGCTTCCAGAATCTTCTTCTTCTCCACGGAAGCAATCGACTCCGACATCGGCTGACGCTGGCTGCTCCACACCACCGAACTCGTCTTCAACACATTCGGCTTATCCGGAGCCAGATCCGGGATCACGAACTTAGTCTCGTAAGTCCCCATCTTCCCCGTCTCATTCTCCCGCGCCAAAAACTTCAGCGTGTACGTCCCCGGAGGAACCGCAAAGCCCGTCTCGTAAGCAATCGGACGCGAACTCAGCTGCGCCGCCGTCTGCTCCGCCAGCTTAATCTTGATCCCGTCCCGCACCACGCCCACCAGCTTTTGCTTCTCATCCCGCAACTGACCAATGAACTCCAGTTCCGTCTGCGCCTTGCCCTTGCTCTTCGCCAGCGCAATTTCCGACCCCGGAATCTTCACCGCAAACGGCACAAAATACCGGTCCCGCGCCAGCCGGAAATACGAAGTCTCCGCCGTGAGCGAAAGGTCCGTCACCGGATCCCCCAGCATGAGCGCCTGTTCCAGCTGGCTCTCCTTATCCGCCGAAGTGAACTTCTTAAACTCTTTCTCGCCGAAGTACCCGCCCTTGTAATCCAGCTTGGCCTGTAGCGCCGGATTCGCCAGCTTCACCTGCACGCGCCGGAACTTGCCGTCCGTTTTTCCATTCGTGCTGTAGTAGCCAACAATGTAGTAGCTGCTGATGTCGTCGCGCGCCTGCTGCATCCCCAGCGCCAGGTCGCTGTCATCCACAAACATCTTGCCGCCCGTATCGGCCGCCAAAGTGGAAAGCGTTTCCTGCGAATTATCCCGGCTGGCCCCGCGAGCGGAAACCGCCCCGCCCGTAAACGCGCTGCTGCCGCGCCCACCGGCCGAACTCGCATCTCCCGCCGGAGCTGACGCCACCAACCCGCGCGCATCAATCGGATAGAACGCCACATTCGCGCGCTTCGCCGCGTTGATCGCCGATTCCAGCTGCGCCTTGTTGTCATTCCCCTGCTGTTCCAGCCCGCTCGAAAAATAGATCAGAGCCTTCTTCTCCGGCAGCGCCGCCAGCAGTTTCGCAGCCGATTCCAGCGTTGCCAGCTTCCGGTCGTTGTTGAAGATATTGAACTCGGTCTCATCCGCATTGAACGCCGCTCCCGTGTCGTCGCCGGAGGCGTCATCGCCGTTCCCGCCCAAAGCCGCCAGATCGCTGCCGTCGCCAATCTTCAACTGCTTCACCACTTCGTCCAGCCTCGCCCGGTCATCGGTAAAGTCCTGAGCCACCTTGATCGGACCCGTGCCCGCCGTCAGCACTGTCACCAGATCAGCCGGCTTCAATTGCGTCTTCAAGAACTCCTGCGCCGCTTTCTGTGACCGAATCTGCTCCGGAATCGCCATCGTGCTGAAGTCGAACAGCATCGCCACCAGCCGCCGGTCCTGATACCGAATAATCGGCTTCGGTCCCGACGCCAGCGTGGTGGGTTTCGGCACAGGAGCAGCCGCCGGAGCAGCCGCCACCCCATCCTTCACCGGCTTAATCGCCGGCACCGGAGCAGGCGGTTCATCCGAATCCAGCTTCTGGAACTCAAACACCGAAATCTGTTGAGGCTTCCCGTCTTCCAGGATGATGAAGTCGCCCTTCTTCAGGTTCCCCATCACCTTCCCCGACTTATCCTTGGCGCTCACGTCGATCACGACAAGGTTCGCTTCAGCCTTGAAGGTCACTTCCTGCGCCTTCATCTCCACGCCGCCAAAACGCGCGCTCGCGAACACCAGTGCGGTCAAACCTATGAATTTACGCATTACCAGTTCAGCCTCTTTACCAGTTAAATCGTGTCGACGCCGTGATTTGCCGCATGCCGCCCGCACCCGTGGGAAGCCCCGCATTAATTGACCCGATTACAGTCCCGAACCCGGTCACATTTACCTTATTGATCGGGTTTGCCGCGTTCACCGTAAACGTCAGAGTGTGCTTGTCCTTGATTCGGAACGCCCGGAACACACTCGCGTTCATCGAGAAATTCGCGATCCCCGGAATCGTATTCCGCCCCGCGCTGCCGTAAGTTCCAGAAGCCGGGACCGCGAACGCCGCCAGACTAAAGTAGTAGTCGTTCGCCCCGCCGCTCACTGGCAACCCCGTAGCCTGCGCCCTCGCCCCGCCCGTAATTCCGGTGCCCGAAGGATCGCCTGCCACCGTAGCCGTTCGCGGCGTTCCCGAAGTCACGTTCATCCCTGAATTCAGCGTCCAGCCCCGAATCGCATGCCACTTCCACGAAGTCCGGTCTGCTCCAACAGGCGACTGCAACGAGTAATTCATCGTCAACCGGTGCGGCTGATTGCTGCTCGACACCGCCCGCTCCGCGCGCAGGTTATCCACAATCTGCACCACGCCGCCACCCAGCGTTGACGAATCGTCAATCGCCTTCGAGAACACGTAGCTGACGTTGAAGCTCCGGCCCCGCGCCATCCGCCGCAACAGCGAAACCTGCGCCGCATTGTAGATCGAGTTGCCCGCCGAGATGTCGTACTGGAACGTGGAAGCATTCGCAATCTGCAGCCGCTGCTGCGTCGTCAATGAAGACCCGCCCAAAGGTGCGCGGTTCGGACTCTGCAGCACATCCAAATGCGTCCCCTTCGTGCCCTGATACCCCAGCTGAATTACATAATTCCGCTTGAACGTCTCCTGCAGCGAAAGATTCCAGCTCTGCGCATACGCCGGACTGTAATCCCGCGCCACCGCAAACGTATTCTGAATCGTCTGCGCCGCCAGCGTTCCAAACCCGTTCTCCAGGCTCAACACATTCCCCGGACTCGTCGTCTGATTAATGCTCCTCACAAACGGAGCCTGCAGCGCCATCCGGTTCCCGAACGCGTTGTACACGCCGCCCGTGTAATAGATGCCGTAACCCGCACGCACCACAATCTGCTTGCCTTTAATCGGGCGCCACGCAATGCCCAGTCGCGGCGAAACCAGCAGCGGTTTGGCATCAATCAATCCTCGCGGCCACGAGCCCGAGCTATACGGACTGCTCCCGCCCGGCGTCACCACAGCCACTGCCGTATATCCTGGAGCCACGTCCAGATTCGCCAGACGGTCGTTTTTTTCCGTCATGGCCCCAAAATATTCCCAGCGCAGCCCCGCCGTAATCGAGAGGTTGGTCTTCAACCGCCAGTCGTCGGTCGCGTAAGCGTTCGCCGCCGTCTGCCGGAAGTAGAAGCTGTTGTTCCCGGCCAGGTATTGGTTGATTGACGTCGAATAAGGCCGGTTCAGCAGCAGGTCCGCCAGGTCATAGCCAGTCCCCGTTACAGGCAGGCCATTGGTCCCCAGTTGCTGCGTCGCAATCCCCGTAAAGTTGAACGACCCGCGCGCACCCTGGTTGGTCTGCACGTTATTCTGCCGGCGCTGATAGTTCACGCCGTACGTCATGTTGTGCTTCCCGTGGATGAACGTCAGACCCTCGGTAATCCCCGCCGTTTGTGACCGGTTCAGTGACGGCAACCCGTCGCTCAGCGACCCAAAGTTGGTGAACGAAATCGTCGGCGGTCCAAACGCGAGTGGATTCGTCGTCGTCCCCGTAATCCCCAGATTCGCCGCAATGTTCGCCCCGTTCGAGAACGCAGAATACTGGTTCGTCACGTTGCGGCTGAACTGGAAGCTCAGGTTGTTGATCAGATATCGGCTGATCGTGCGCGAATACGCAACATTCGAATTCAGCCCGCTGCCGTTCGAGTCATCCCGGAACCCAAAGTTCTGCACGTTGACCGCGTCCCGGCTCTGGTAGCTGGTATTGAAAGACAACCGGTCTTTCGTCGTGATGTTCTCACTCAGGTTCACCTGCAGGTTGTTGTTGTTCGAAGGATTCGCCCCAATCAACTGGAAGTTATTCCGGGTGCCATCGGCATTCGGCAGCGGAACATAGCTCAGTAGCCCTGTAGCGATCGGCGTAATCCGGCTCAAGGGAATCCTGTTCCCCGCGAACGGAGTATTCGACAGCGGGTCGTAAAGCACCTGTGTCAGCGACGAGAAATCCCCCGTCCGCAACGCAGCCTCCGGAGTCGTCGTAATCCGGTCATACCCGCTCCGCGTCCTCTGCCCCGTGTAATTCACGAACCAGTTCACCTTGTCTGTCTTGAACAGTTTCGGAATCTGTAGCGGCCCGCCCACGGAGAAACCGAACCGATTGTTCGCATAAGCCGCCTTCGGTACAGGCTGGCCATTAATCAGCTGCGGAGCCGTAAACGAATACGGGCGCGCATTCAAAGCCGAATTTCCCAGGTTGTAGTTCGCGCTCAAACGCCACTGCGGACCTCGTCCACGCCCCACCCGATTGCCGAATTGGCCCCGGCCGTTCGCCGCCTGCTGCGGGCGTCCACCACCACCGCCGCCCCCTCGACCGCCACCACCTCCGCCGAATCCACCCCCGCCACGTCCACCACCACCGGGGCCGCCAAAACCACCACCCGGGCCCCCGCGTCCGCCACCAGGCCCACCCGGGCCTCCGCGTCCACCACCGGGGCCTCCGCCACCAAACGGGTTATCGCCGCCCACACCCAGACCATCCTGGCCCCCCAGCCCACCCGGGCCCCCGAATCCATCAGGTCCGCCCGGGCCACCAAACCCGCCGGGACCACCAGGGCCACCAAAGCCCATCGGACCGCCCATACCCATGCCGTCGCCCGCCTGAGTTTGGACCGCCTGGCTCAGGCTGCCGTTCACCAGCAGTGCTTCACTGGCACCGCCGCTCATGTCCGCCAGGTTCGCAATCGCGGCTGTGTTCTCCACGTCCGCCGAAAGCGCTTCGCCGTTCTGGACCAGGTTTAAATTCTGGAAACCGCCACCCTGGCCAGCACCCTGTGCCCCGCCAGGACCACCCCGGCCACCCCCGCCGCGAGCACCCGGCGCTCCGGGTCCACCAGCCTGTCCGCCTCTGCCCGCGCCCGCCAGCGTCGGGTCGCCGCCGCGTCCGCCACCCGGAAAGCGGCCCTCACCACCACGCCCGCCAAATCCACCTCGTCCGGGGCCCGGCGTTCCCGGCGTCGCCGCAGCAGCCGTACTCGCAACCGCCGCCCGCGCACTCTTCTCCACCGGCACAGTCGCCCGGGTCTGTAGTTTCAAATCAAACGTCAAGGCAGTCGCCGAAGCCTTCGCTTCCAGTTGCGCCGCGTCAAACCCAAACATGCCAACCTGAAACTGGCAAGCCGTCGCCGGCAAGCCACCCACTTCAAATCTGCCATCCGGACCTGTGACGGTACGGATTTTCTCCGTCCCGCACTCCACCAGCACCGCCGCGCCAGGAATCGGCAGCCCGTTTGCACGAACTACGCCAGCCTGCGTTTCGGCACTCGCCGAAACCGCCCCTGCGGTCAAAATTGAGGTAAGTAGGAAGAGACGAAAGCGCAGCATGCACCGATCCTTAATGTCTGGAAAAGCTTGAATGTCTGGAAAAGCTTGAATGTCTGGAAAAGCTTGAATGTCTGGAAAAGCTTGAAAACGCCACCCCCACTTTCCATGCGGGCAGCTGGCCACTTTGTCCCCTGCGGGAATATTTCAGCCGTTTGAAATTGCAATGGAGCCGGGAATGGTTCCCGGCTCCATTGAAGGTTTACCTTATCTTACGGTGGAAAGCAGTTACTGAGCTTTTTTGGCAGTGAACGTAGCCGGACCACGACCGTTATCGCGCGTGATTTCAATCGAATCACCCTTCACAACGCCCGTGTACGTCATCTTCATTTCGTTGCCGTTGAAGTTCATCACCTGCACGAACGAGATCTTGTCGCCATCCACTTTGCCGTCCGTGATCGGCGTTTCGCCGCGCTGATTGGTAACGGTGCCTTCCAGTTTCGCGCCCGAAGCCTTGAAGTTGAAAGTAGTGGTCTGCGTGTTGCCGCCACGGCCGGGGATTTCAGCGGTCCACTTACCGGTGACGTCCGCGGCCAGCGCAGCCAGACTGGAGAGAAGCAGGGCCATTACGGCCAGGATCGTAGTTTTCATGCCGAAATGGTAACAGAACTTGCGGGTCCGGTTATCCTCTCCAACAAAGCTTAACGCCCTATTTACAATGATTTACCGCTGGCAAACGCAAAAAGGCCCGGGGAGGGTTACCCCGCCCCGGGCCCTAACTCGCTAAAACTACAGGCCTTTAGCCTTCAGGAAAATAGCCAGATCGATGCAACGGTTGGAATAGCCCCATTCGTTGTCATACCAGGAAACAACCTTCAGCAGATTGCCGCCCAGAACCTTCGTCAGCTGACCATCAACAATCGAGCTGTTCGGGTTCTTCAGCATGTCCATCGACACAACCGGATCATCCGTGTAAGCCAGAATGCCCTTCAGCGGACCTTCCGCAGCTTCCTTCAGCGCGGCATTGATTTCCGCATCCGTCGCATCTTTCTTCAGGATCACGACGAGATCCACCACGGAAACGTCCGGCGTCGGTACGCGCATGGCGTAACCGTCCAGCTTGCCCTTCAGTTCCGGCATCACCAGGCCGATCGCCTTTGCGGCGCCAGTCGTGGTCGGAATCATGTTGACGGCGGCGGCACGGGCGCGGCGCAGATCGGGGTGCGGGAAGTCCAGAACATTCTGGTCGTTCGTGTAGCTGTGAATCGTGGTCATCGAACCCTTCTCGATGCCCCACTTTTCGTGAATCACCTTCGCCACGGGACCCAGGCAGTTCGTGGTGCACGAAGCGTTCGAAATGATGTTGTGCTTCGACGCGTCATACTGCGAATCGTTCACGCCCATCACGATCGTGATGTCTTCACCCTTGGCCGGAGCCGAGATGATTACCTTTTTCACCGTGCCGCGCATGTGCTTGGCAGCATCCGGAGCGTTGGTGAAACGCCCGGTCGATTCAATAACAACTTCGGCGCCAACGCTGGACCAGTCAATCGCAGCCGGATCCTTCTCGGCAAATACCTTAATGCGGCGGCCACCGATCACGACGCAGTCGCCGTCGATGCTTACCGGTTCCGGCAACGGTCCCATCAGCGAGTCGTACTTCGTGAGGTGGGCGAGGGTCTTGATGTCGGTCAGATCGTTGACGGCGACAAATTCGATGTCCGGGTTGTTCAGGCCGGCGCGAACAATGTTCCGGCCGATGCGGCCGAAGCCGTTAATTGCTACTTTTACTGGCATTGCGGGGTAAGGCTCCTTCAGAGGTTGTTTTCAGAGGTTGATGCTGCAAAGTAGTGCGGGGTGTTAATCATCAGGATAGCAAAGAGGGTGAAAGAAGGAGGCCAAAACACCTGGAATGCGCTCGGGCAATTCAAAGCAGGGCGATATTGGGAGAGCCGGCCGTCTCGGAGGAGGACGTGCCGGCTCGGGGGTTGCCTTTGCACAGCATATCGCAATTCGACTGTCATGTGGGAGAATTTTTTTGTGCCTCGCCTGAATTTTCTCCTCAATACCTTTGGCTCGCTTGGCGATCTCCACCCCTATATCGCAGTTGGTATCGGCCTTCGCGATCGCGGTCACAATGTAACTATCGCCACTTCTGAGGCTTATCGCTCCAGGGTCGAAGGCGAGGGCCTCCGCTTCCATTGCGTTCGCCCCGATATTGTGGGCCTTGCCGGCTCTCCCGCGGCCATGAAGCACGCTTATCATCCTCGTACGGGCAGCGAATACGTGATGCGGTGCGTCTTCCTTCCCCCCGTCGCTGAAACCTATCAGGACCTCCTGCCAGCCGCCCGCGACGCCGATATTCTGGTCGCTCATCCTCTCGCCTTCGCCATTCCTGCCGTCGCCGAGACGCTCAGCAAACCCTGGGTTTCCGTCATCCTGCAGCCTGCCGTCATCCTCTCCGCCTATGATCCTCCGTCCATTTCCGGAGTCCCGGAGCTGGAGCTGTTCCGGAAATGCGGGCCGAAATTTTGGCGCCTGTTCTGGCTCGTTGCACGCTTATTCATTAAGAAATGGGCCCGGCCTCTCAACGCGTTGCGCCGGGATCTGGGGCTCCCGGAAGTCCCCAATTCGCTCGACGCCATGTTCTCTCCCTGGCTGAATCAGGCCTGGTTCTCCCCCGTCCTCGCCACTCCCCAACCCGACTGGCCTGCAGGCCTCACCACCACAGGCTTCCCCCTCTACGACAAGCACGAATCGGACCAGGCGCTCTCCCCTGAACTCGAACAGTTCCTCGCCGCCGGTGACCCGCCCGTAGTCTTTACCCTCGGATCTTCCGCGGTCCTCGCGGCCGGTGACTTCTACAAGGAAAGCGCTCTTGCCGCCAAAAAAACTGGGCGTTCGGGCCATTCTCCTCGCAGGCAGCGACGCTCGCAATCAACCCAAACACACCGATCCCCACATCTTCGTTGGTGACTACGCGCCCTATTCCCGGCTCTTCCCCCACGCCGCAGCCGTCGTCCATCAGGGCGGGGCAGGGACCACCGCCCAGGTCCTCCTCGCCGGCGTTCCGTCGCTGTTCGTGCCCTACAGCCACGACCAACCCGACAACGCCCGCCGAATTACCGCTCTCGGAGCCGCCCGTACCGTCCCTCGCAATAAATATCGAGCCGCCCGCGTCGCCGCCGAACTGCGCGAACTCCTGGCCAGCCCGACGGTAAAACAAACCTGCGCCCGCCTCGCCGCCCAACTTGCGCAGGAGGACGGAGTTCGCGTCGCCTGTGAAGGCCTGGAGCGGCTGGCGCTCGCCACCTCCGCTTCTACCGCCGCGAATCAAATTCCAGGAACGTAAGCAATACCGTCTGCGGTCCCAGCCACGCCCGGGTCGGCTCATACCACTCCGCCAGCGAATGTGCGTTGCCGCTCACCCCGCCCCCGCCCATAGTTACCGCCGGAACCCCCATACTAATGGGGATATTCGAATCCGTACTGCTGAAATCCAGTTCCGGCTTGAAGCCTGTCGCGCCTGCCGCCCACATCGCAGCTTGAACAATCGGACTCGAATGGGACGTTTCCCCGGCCGGCCTGTTACTCACCAGCTTCATATCCAGCGTGAGGGAAGTCTTTGACGCCGCCCGGGCCTGATTCTCCGCCTCCACGCCCAACCGTACCGCCTCGAACAGTTTCGCCTCAATCCGGTCCAGATTCCCCGGATCCACACTCCGCAAATCCACCTCAAAGGCGCACTCTTCCGCAATCGCATTCACCGCAGTCCCGCCCTCAATCCGCCCCACATTGAACGTCGTCTTCGGCCGCAGCGGCGCTTCCATGTCCGCAATCCGGTCAATTGCCCGCGCCGCCGCATGAATCGGACTCGGTCGCCCAAAATTCCCGTAGCTGTGCCCTCCAGGCCCCTTCAGCGTCACCCGATACCGCTTTACCCCCGTACCGCCGGTCACAATTCGCCCAGGGTCCGCCCCGTCAATGGAGATAAACGCCTTCAGCCTGTCCCGAAACGCGCTTTCCTTAAAAAGGTACCGGACCCCATTCAGATCCCCCAGCCCTTCTTCCCCAACGTTCGCCACAAACAGCAGCGAGTGCCGCGTTGCAATCTTCGCCTCTTTCAGTGACTCCACAATTGCCAGCAGCGCCGCCAAACCCCGGCTGTCATCACCAATGCCCGGCCCCAGCAGCCGTATGCCCTCCTTGCGGACCCTCGTATCCACGCCCACTGCGAATGAAATATCCGTGTGTGCCGCCATTACGAAGGTGTCGTCCAGAGCCCCCTTGCGCCACCCCAAGACGTTGCCCGGCTTGTCAATCGAGATATCCGTCAGGCCCAGTCGCCTGAACTCTTCGGCCAGATACTTCGCCTTCTCCCCTTCATGGAACGTAGGCGACGGGATCTCCGAGATCACGATCTGGGCAGCGACCGTCTTCTCATGCGCTTTCTCAAGCCATCGCAGCGCCTGCACCACATCCGGCCGCTGCAGCAGAGCGTCATCGGCAAATGCCGAACTCCCGGCCAGCGTTGCCAGCAGAACTGCCCCGGCAAGCCTCATTTACCACCCTTCCCGTCCGCACTTCCCGTGTTCACATAGTTCCGGAACCGGCCGAACGTCTCCGCCAGCATCCCGTCAACCGGCGCCGCCCACGATTCCGCACCCTTCGGGATATACCCCCCCACCGAATAGGTATAGGTGAGTTTTGTGCCGTTCTCCACTGCAGCGAACTGAATCTCCATGCCTCCCGTAACCGCCAGTGACATCAGAGGGCCCATGCCGCCCCGCATCGCCAGCACTTTACCTGGAGCCACATACACAACCCGCAGATGTTGCACTCCACCACCGGCCCACTTCTCGCAGAAGCAGCCACCCGGCTGGTCGTCAAGGCTCAGATTCTTCGCGTTGCCTGAAAACGTGTGGCCGGAATCCCACCAATCCCCCACGTTTCGAACAAACTTCTGGTACGCCTCGGAAGGCGGGACCTGGAGTGTCATCACGCCCCGAACAGTGAATCCACCCGGTGCCGAATCGATAACCTCACCGGGTAACAGAACCGGCAGCACCAGCAGCGCCAACGCCGCCAGTCGGTGAAGCCTGCGGGAAAGAAAGCTCATTTACAAATCATAGGCGCTTTTCGGTGCCCGGCGCTGCCTCGGAAATATTGAAAGCGTCCTCCTCGGGCACCTGCTCCTCTTCCCGCTGTTTGGGGCGTCCGTAAGGAGCAATTGCCGCCAGCATCGTGAAAAAGACCAATGCAACCCCGGTCCGCTGGATCGGATAGTCCCAAAGGCAGTGGATCAGAACCATCATCACCCCAACGCCCCAACCGGACCGAATTGCCCGCGGAACGGCCCACACCGCTACCGTCAGCATCAGCGCCAGCAGCGGAATTCCGCCTTCCGCCGTCCATTGCGCCCAGTCGTTATGTGCCTGGTTAACGTAGAGTCCGTCATCGGCCACCGCATATCCGGGATAGACAGTCGCCCAGTTCCAAAGCCCAAAACCCTGTATCGGCCGGTCTTTGATCATGGCGAGCGACGCCCGATTGAAGTCCATGCGGCCCCCGTATGTCGATGCGTCGCTGATCTTGGCCAGTAATCTGTCAGGTCCGGACGCCACGACCACCCAAAGTACTGCCACCGCAAGTACCAGTGCCGTGTTTACCAGTTGTTGCCTGTTGATCCCCCGCCTCCTCGCCGTCAACAGCGGGACCAGCGCGATCTCCAGCAGCGTGAGCCCCGCCCCGCCTCTCGACGCCCCATACAACACCGAGCCGAACAGGATAGCCGCCACCATTACGCAGCCCACCCTTGCCCATTTCTCTCTGGTGAGCGCGCCATAAAGTGCCACCGGAAGTATCAGTTCCACAAAAGCGGCATATTGATTCACATACAAAAACGGGCCAAACAACGGAATGGACCCCCATACCTCGGGGAACGTCCAGTAGATCACCCCGATTGATGTGATCGCGTGGATTGTGCAGAAAATACCTGCAAATCCAGCGAACGCCACCAGCCAGTCCATGTAACGGACGCGGATCTCCCGGTCTGCCAGAAACTGCAGTGCTACAAAAAATGTCGCCAGATTCCCCGTCCAGTAAAGAGCGGCCATTCGTGTCGGCCACGGGTGAACGGTGCTTCCCGTCCCCAGTTGGACAGCCGCCAGCACACCGATCCCCATCAATGGCCCCATTACCCACGCCACCTGGACTTTGCGCCCGGCCAGCAGCATCACTGCCCAGATAAGCCCAATGGAGCAGATGGCTGTTTCCGGTATCGACGTCGCCCACTTCGCCCGAACAAACATAACGGCAATCGCCGCTGCCGTCGTCAACGCCAGCATCAAAGCTGAAAATAGTTTCACCTGGCCAGCCTTCCATGCAGATTCCGAATCGTGATGCTCCCGGAGGCTCGTTTCGTGCCGGGCAACCTTGCGTATTTCAGTCGCAACATTGCCGACTGGCTTTTCGCCGTAAACACAAAACTTCCTGCCGCGCCGCCAGCTATCGGCGCAGTCACCTCATGCGGCTCCGGACCGGATTCCGTCACTTGCCAGAAAAGCCCCGTTATCGGCGTGTCGTTCGGCGTTTCCGCCTGCCAGTCGATGGCGTACGTCTTGCCCTCCGCCAGCGGAATTCGTTGCTCCATCAGGTCGCACGTCTCCGGTTCCTCCCCGCTCAAATCAAACCGGATCCCCTTTTGCTCGGGCAGGCGATCAATCGAAATGCCTTCAACCGGCAGCAGGTTCCAGTCAAACACCCGGTGCCTGGATTGTTCGGAAGCAAGCTCAATTCTGAAGTCTTCATTCGTCAGAATCTCCCCCGATTCGGGACTCAGTGGGCGATACGGGATGGTCTTGCCCCGGGCCAGGGTATTCCAAACCAACACTGCCCGCCCCGGGTCGCCCTCAGCATAGCGCTCACAATATGCCATCAGTAGCGGTAGCTGCCCGCCGGGGCCGCTGCTCGCCACGCGCACCGCCACCGCACCCGCATCATCCAGACGATTATTTCCCGCAAGGTACTCAAGGTACTGCCTCATAATTCGTGGAGTATTCGGGATATGGCCCAGTACTACCTCGCTGTCCTGCGCCATATTCCAGCCAAGCCGATATACCGCCTCAGCCCCCCCCAGGCTTACCGAAAGTGTCCGATTAAACCAATGCCAGAAATCTGCTTCCCGCCCCCTTCGGAAATAGAAATTCATTAGCGCCCAGCGCGGGTTCGCTTTATGGTCCAGGCGGGCCGCTTCCAGCAATAATGCTTCGGTTCCCGCAAAGTCTCCTTCAATTTCAGCCCGGAATGCACGTCGAATCGCGTATTGCGAGTCCAGGGGGCTAAGTCTCATTGCCTCAATGAGTTGCGGCTTTGGATCTTCACCACTGCCCTCCAGTGCTTCCGCCAACAGAGCACGAAACGCGGCGTTATCCGGAGCCAGTGTTACTGCTTTACGCAGGGTTTCAGGGGTATTTAACTGCTCGTTATAGTCGGCTACTGCAGCGGTGCACGAACCCCATATGCCCCACAGAAATGCCACAGTCAGCATTCCGGCGCCCGCACGGAGGGCCCAGAAGTAGCATCTTTTCTTTATGGAGCTTGCAATGGCAGTCAATGTAGCTCATGATATAGGACGGAACTACCTTCCAGGGAGAAAATGTGAGACTCCAAATACTATCCGCAGTAGGAAGCGCTGTTTTGATGACTTCCGGTGTCGCTTTAGCCAGCACGCCGGTCATCGGAATCGCCTCATCCTCAAGCGGAGTAACATTAGATAACGCTACGGTTTCGGGTAACGCCTCTGTCTTCGACGGTTCAAGACTTCAAACGCGTGCATTTTCCCGAATCCATATGAACAACGGAACCAGGCTGGATCTGTCGGCTGGTTCCAGCGCAACCATCTACTCGAACCACGTGTCGCTTGAATCAGGCATGAGTGAAGTTCAGAGCACGAGCGGCTTCGAAGTCGATGTGAAGACTTTGATGATCCGCGGTGCCGAGTCTTCGTCCATCGCTCGGGTCAAGGTCGCCGCTGACAACAAGATGGTTTACGTCACGGCGCTGAACGCTCCTGTCAATGTGCGCAATCAGCAAGGTCTGCTCGTGGCTCGTGTTACGCCGGGTATGCCGCTCTGGTTCGTGCCCCAGACAACAGGTGCGTCGGTGTTTGAAAGCACTGGTTGCGTTCTCAACAAGGGTGGCGCAGCCATCGTTGTAGATCAAACCGGGAATCAGATTTTCGAACTCCGCGGCATGGATCTCCGCAAGGTAATCGGTAGCACGGTAAAGATTTCAGGAGCCGTTGACGCCTCCGCTACTCCGGTGGCCGGTGCATCTCAGGTCGTTAAGGTTTCGAAGGCTGTCGTAACCCGCAAAGGTGGATGCGCTTCGGTAGCTTCTAAGGTCGGTGCCACCACAACGGCTGCCGGTCTTGCCGCCGGCGCTGCTGGCGCTGCTGCTGGTGGTGCTGCCGCAGGTGGCGCTGCTGCCGCTGGTGGTGCCGCCGCTGCTGGTGGTGCTGCCGCTGCTGGTGCCGCTGGTGCCGCTGCTGCTGGTGCTGCTGCTGCTGGTGCCGCCGCTGCCGGTGGTATCGGTGCTCTCGCAGTGGGTGGCATTGTCGCAGGGACAGCCGCTGCCGGTTTGGGGGCTGCTGCTGCTGGCGCTATCGGGGGGACTACCAGTCCGTAGGTTGGTCTGTTCGCCTTTCTTAAGGTTCACAATTCAAAAAATAAACCCCGGCTCAACAGCCGGGGTTTTTTGTTGCCCTCGCCCACGCCGCCCCACTCCTCCCAACTGGCGAACACTGCCCCCTGCGGTTGCTTCGTAGGCCGGCCTTCACCCTGGGGTGAAAAGACCGCACACCGGGGCGAGGGCTAACGCTCGCCGTCATGCTGCAGCGCCTCTTCTGCCTGGGCGGGCCAGTGCTGTTGCTGAAACAGATCGGCCACACAACTGCTTATTCCCCCACGTCTCCTTAATATTCCGGCCCGGATATTCCGGACCGGCAGCCGTCCGCGCCTCGGCGGCGCTCTGAAGCAATGCGGATTCCTCGTCGATCCGGCTATCCTTCACGGCAGTGAGCGCCAGAAAGTAATAGCAGGTCCCGGCGTGCGCCGCTCCGGTGGGCTTTTTTACTTCGAAACTGATTTGGGGTCAGGCGCTGCGGCCATGTGCCGGAAACCCGCCAGTCAGGGGTGAGCTCCCGTCGCAGGTAGCAGTCGTAATAAACTGTCAGTCATGTTCCGTTCCGGTCGCCTGCTCGTCTGCCTGCTCCTCACTGGTCTTTCTGCTTTCGCGCAGCGCAGTATCCCGGTTGACAACGAATTCGTCCGCGTTGTTTCCGTTGTTGACCCGCACGTAACGAAGCCCGGTACCATGCATGTTCATGAACAGAACCGCGTCATGCTCTATCTGGACGCTGCCGACATCAACATCCGCCATGAGGATGGTAAGGGTGAAGACCAGCACTGGCGGGCCGGCGATATCGGCTGGAGTCCCGCCTCGGGCAGGCACACCAGCGAGCATGTTTCTGCTGCGGCGACGAGAATTGTCGAGATCGAACTCCGGAAGCCTGGAACCGGCGCTGCCGGGGCATCCTCAAAGGGCGCAATTATCGATAACTCTCAGGTCCGCGTCTACAAGTCTGCTACCGCACCCCCTGCCGGCAGCAACTATGTCGCGGTGAACATGTCGACTGCCGAAACCCTCTGGAACCGGATGCCGTCCGGCGGCGGTCCCGTTGTTATTACCTTGCTGAAGTAACCGCGCTAATCTGGAACCAGAGCATGCGGTCCTCCTCCCCAATCCGATGGTTCTTTGTGCCACTGCTGCTCATTTTGGCGTTCTGCGCGAATGCCCAGATCATTGAGTATGAGACCAACGGCATTAAGTACCAAACGGCTACACGGCAGGGCCTGACCGTCATCGTTACCCATTTGCAAAGCCAGGTGGCAGGGTTTGGCCTCCTGCAGGTGTCGATCTCCAATGGCGGTCAGACTTACCGCACCGTTCGCCCGGAAGACTTCCATTATGTCCGCGCAGACCTGAGTACCGGGGCGCTCGGGGCAGGCCAGGTAGTGGATATGCTGCTGGCCAAAGCCACGCATAACGACGTGGTGAAGCTCGTCTCCTCCTACGAAGCTGCCCTGTATGGCATCCCCCACATGCGTTCAAACAACGGCTACGAACAGCGCCGGCAAAACGCCATGTCATTCGGGATGCCGGGCCGCCTGAAGGCCGCAGCCACTGCCTCCGCGATTGCGCTGAATGACACCCGCCTGGCTCCGGGTCAGTCCACTGACGGAGCCGTATTCATCCCCCTGAGCCACGAGTTAAAGAATCTCGTTGGCGGCCACATTGTTTTTCAGTGTGGCGGCGACATTTTTGAATTCAATCCTGACCAGTAGCCCATCTAACAGTAAGGACGCCTATGCTACCCACCCATCCTGAACTCCCGCTTACTCTGGGAGCGCTTCGCCGCAGTGCTTTTTCAGAAGACAAGCTGGCTGGCCGGAGTGTGAAGGATGAGCTTCGGGCCAATCTGATCGCCAAGCTCCGCAGTGGCGAGCCTCTGTTCCCAGGCATTGTCGGTTATGACGATACGGTTGTGCCGCAGGTGGTGAACGCGGTGCTTTCCCGTCACAACTTCATCTTGCTGGGCCTCCGGGGCCAGGCCAAGACCCGGCTCGTGCGGATGCTGACGGCATTCCTCGATCCGTGGACGCCGTACGTTGCCGGGTGTGAGATCCACGACAATCCCTACCACCCTATCTGCAAAGCCTGCCGCACCATGGTCGCCGAGCACGGCGAAACGGCTCCCATCGCCTGGCTCAGTGCCGATGCCCGCTATGTGGAGAAACTGGCCACGCCCGACGTCACCATTGCGGACATGATCGGCGATATTGATCCCATCAAGGCTGCCCGTCGCGGGCAGGATATTTCCGACGAACTGACGGTGCACTATGGCCTGCTCCCCCGGGCGAACCGCGGCATCTTCGCCATCAACGAGTTGCCCGACCTGGCCGGGAAGATTCAGGTTGGCCTGTTCAATATCATGCAGGAAGGTGATGTCCAGATTAAGGGCTATCCGGTCCGCCTGCCGCTCGATCTGCTCCTCGTCTTCACCGCCAATCCCGAAGACTATACGGCTCGCGGCAAAATCATCACGCCGCTCAAAGACCGCATCGGCAGCGAAATCCGGACGCACTACCCTGCCACTCTGGAAGAAGGCATCGCCATCACCTCGGCGGAAGCCTGGATGTCTCGCGGGGCATCCAGCCCCGTACGCGTGCCGAAGTACATTACCGAAGTTGTGGAACAACTGGCCTTCTGTGCCCGCGAAGATCGTCGCGTGGATAAGCGTTCCGGCGTCTCACAGCGCCTGCCCATCTCCGTGATGGAGAACGTAGTCTCCAACGCGGAGCGCCGTTGCTATGCCAACGCCGAGGATCTCGCGGTGCCCCGCATCGTGGATATTTACGCCGCGCTCCCCGCCATTACGGGCAAGATCGAACTGGAATATGAGGGCGAGCTGAAGGGCGGCCATACCATCGCGCGGGAACTCATTCGCCTGGCGGTCGCCAAAGTGTTCGACCACTTTTACGAAGGCGTCAACATGCAGAGCATTATCCAGTGGTTCGAACTGGGCGGGACTTTGAAGCTGTCGGAAGATGGTGATTCCGCCGAAATGGTTCGCCACCTGGCCGGTATCGCCGGGCTCCTTGAAAAGACCAAAGCGCTGGGCTTATCTTCCAATGAACCCGATGCTGTCCGGGCCTCTGCCGGAGAGTTTGTTCTGGAAGGCCTCTACGCAAGGCGCAGGCTGGCCCGGTCAGAAGAACACGGCTTTGCCGTGGCCGAGAAGCGTGCTGACGATACCCGGAGCGCCCGCGGCGCGTCAAGTGAGGGCGACGAGCCGGAAGACCCGCCCTCACGCTCCCGCCGCCGCTTCAATTAGGTTCCCGAGGAGGCCGCCTGTGAAATGGGTTCGTTTTTCCAAATACGTTGATGACGACCTGGGCATTGATTCCCAGGCTCTGATGGATGCACTGGCCGATTTCTTCCTGAAGAGCGGCTTTGACTCGCAGTTCGCCCAGTACACCGGGTGGGATCCAAACAGTCTGGACGAGTTAATGGAGGCCATCCGCCGCGCTCTCCAGCAAGGTGACCTGTTCGACCCTGACCGCGCGGAGGAATTGCGCCGGAAACTCGACGCCATGAGCCCCGAACAGGTTGATCAGCTCCTGAAGAACCTGATTCAGAAGCTCGCCGACGAGGGCCATATCAATGTCGAGCCCGCCGCGGGGGGCGAAGGGCAGGACAGTGGCCAGACGAAATTCGAAGTCACCGACAAGTCTCTGGACTTTCTCGGCTTCCGCACTCTCAAGGACCTCCTCGGCTCCCTGGGGCGCTCCAGCTTCGGCCGCCATGACACCCGCGACCTGGCCACCGGTATCGAGTCATCGGGCGTCTCTCGCCCTTACGAATTCGGCGACACCATGAATCTGGATGCCGGCGCGACTCTGTTTTCCGCAATCCGCCGTGAGGGCGTCGGCGTGCCGGTCAATCTGGAGTACTCTGATCTGCACGTCCATCAGTCCGAATACCAAAGCTCCTGCGCCACAGTTCTGCTGCTCGATTGCAGCCACAGCATGATTCTCTATGGCGAAGATCGCTTCACCCCTGCCAAACGAGTGGCCATGGCACTGGCGCATCTTATCCGGACCCAGTATCCCGGAGATACCCTGCGCTGCGTCCTGTTCCATGATTCGGCCGAAGAACTGAACATCTCCCAGTTGGCCCGCGTTCAGGTTGGTCCGTATTACACCAACACGCGGGACGGGCTGATCCTGGCGCAGAAGATCCTGGCTCAGGAACGGAAAGACATGAAGCAGATCATCATGATCACCGACGGTAAGCCCTCCGCCCTGACGCTGGATGACGGTCGGATCTATCGCAACGCTTTCGGCTTGGACCCCCTGGTCATCAGCCGAACGCTCGAAGAAGTCAACCGTTGCAAGAAGCAGGGGATCCTGATCAATACCTTCATGCTTGCCCAGGACTACCACCTGATCCAGTTCGTTCAGCAGATCACGCAGATGTGCCGTGGCAAAGCCTACTTCACATCTCCCGATACCCTGGGAAAATATCTGCTGATGGACTACATGAACCGCAAGACCAAAACCATCCACTAAGACGAGGCAGCAGAAAAGCAAAACGGGCACCGATCCTGAAGGAGCGGTGCCCGTTCTTGTTGTCTGAAGAGAAGAGGTTAGTTGCCGCTGTTGCCGTTGTCACCGGTGTCAGGATCGCCACCGAGGATGCTGCCCCATACTGTGGACGAACCCCAGACCGTGGAGCTGCCCCACACTGTGGACGAGCCCCAGACCGTGGACGAACCCCAAACGGTGGAGAGCGCACCCGGTTCGGAGGAAGAACCCCAAACCGTCGAGCTACCCCAAACCGTGGAAGAGCCCCAAACCGTGGAAGAGCCCCAAACGGTTGACGCGGCGTCAATCACCGAACCCCAAACCGTGGAGGAACCCCAAACTGTTGAATCGCCGTTAACCAAAGAGCCCCAAACCGTGGAGGAACCCCAAACGGTTGAAGATCCCCAAACGGTTGAATCCAAACCAATCACCAGTCTGCCGTTCTGCGTGCCGCGGATAACGGCCGCAGGAGACGCCGCGTAGGTGCCCGCCGGGATCGTGTACTTCGGGTCGCCCTTTTTGGACAAAGCCGTATCGAGGTTGAGATAGCCGGCACCCACTGTAAAGATGTCGTTCGTGACGGTGAACCCACTAATAACGGTTGAAGTCCGATCCAGCGACTTATCAGCTGTCTTCATGAGACGTGCCTTCACCTGATCCGGCGTCAGGCTGCCTTCTGACCCCAGGAGCGTTGCTGCGGCGGCGCTGGTAACAGCGGCGGCACCGCTGGTTCCACTCAGTTCAATGTATTGCGGTGCGTTGTCGTCGTCACCTTGCGAAGAAATCAGCACAGCACCTGTCTGTGCCGCCAGGAAAGGCTTGCTTGTGGAAAGGACAGACCACAGCCTATTGCCCGGCGCAACCAAGTCAGGCTTCACAACGTGATCCAACAGAGACGGGCCCTTGGAGCTATAGGTCGTCATCAGGTCGTCCGTGCGGGACTTGGTCGATTCGGTGTTCATGGCACCCACCGTGAGCACCAGCGGATGGTTCGCAGGTGATGCGATGGTGCCGTAACCCTGCGTGCCCACAGTGTTGTCCCTGCCAGCGTTACCGGCAGCGACTACAACTGTGATCCCCGCCAGCCAGGCCTTCTCAACTTCCCGGGCAAGCGGATCAGTCTTCCAGCTCTCAAACACCGGGCGCCCCAGCGAGAGGTTGATCACTTTGATGTTCCAGGCAGCGCGGTGGTTGATCGCCCATTCGATGGCCTTGATCACCGTGGCGTCGTCCGACGTACCGGTCTTGTCCAGGACTTTAAGATTGATGATCTTCGCCCCCGGCGCAACGCCGTGGATGATGTTGCCCTTGTAGCCAGAGAACGAATTCACGCCCTTGCCAACAATCAGGCCCGCCAGGTGTGTTCCGTGCCCGTAGTAGTCCTTCGAATCTTCGCCGTTAACAAACGTCTCGGAGTGCACGATGGACCCTGCCAGATCCGCATTCGGCGTAACGCCGCTGTCGATCAACGCAACGCCGACTCCAACACCCTGACCGAAATTCGGGAACTTCGCAATCGGTGACGTCGGCTGCACCGCCTGTGGCATGAAGTCATATACGGGTTTCGCACTGCCCGTGCCCTGCACCGAGTGATTTACGGTGATGTGGCTGACTGTGCTCAGACCGGAGACAGCCAGCACGTTCGCGACCGCGCCCGAACACAGATCGTCACCGGTAGGCAGTGTGGCGATCTTCGTTATCTGATGTCCACTGTAGTCTGGCGTCGAGTTGCCAGACCGATGCACAATAACCTGAACGTTGTCGGTCGCCTGAAGCCGGTCAAGATCGGGAGAGTGCGTACCCGCCACAGCCACGCTCGCTACAACGAGGAGCATGCTTCCGGATTGGATCGTGCCAGAAATAATTCTACGTAACATTACATCTCCCAATAGAGCGAGGGTTATGGCAAGCTATAAGATTATTCTAGTTGATTGTGGCAGGAAGTCACAATAGCATTAATTTTACAAAAAGTCGCACGGGGAAATTGTTACTCGATTCTTGCGGCCAGCTTCAGCAGCCGGAACTCAATGGTTCGGCCGGGTGCTATCTAAGGCTATCTTAATCAATTACTTAGATATTTTTACGGCACGTTCGCCAAAATGCTCTCTGGCGACTCCGTTTGGCTGCAAAGTAGTACTGGATATGCCGCTATAATTGCAGTCAGTACTGATAGACCCGGTGAAAATGGCAGTAATTTTCACTCCTTCAAATATGTGCCATCACCAAGGTAGTATCATGGCCGGAAACTATGCCCGTACGCGTGCGAATTCTCACCCTGTCGGCCCTCGTCTTTCTCGCTTCTTTGGCTGTGGCCCAGAATCTCCCGGGTCCGCCCGATCTCAGCGGGGTTCGTCCCGGTTTGGCTCGGGTTGAGTTGGCTGAGGGCCTCTTGCGTATCTCCTGGCCGGATGAAGCAGGCCGAGCCTGGCAGATTTCGTTCGCTCTTGATGCGAAACCCGCCCTCATTCGTGCCATTTCGGTTGCAGGCAAGGATGTCGTGCAAAATCTGCAGCCCGTCTACTCCGCCGAAACCGGGATCCGCCGAGGAGGCTGGGATCAGTTTTTCGATTTCCCGCCAGCCCATCCCGATGGTACCCGCCGCTTCCAGGGAACACTCCATCCAGGTGCGGCTGTTGTGCGATCCGTCGGAGACCGCATCGAAGTTGAGTTCCCCGGCATGTCGATGGGCTTATTTTCGGGGAAGCTCGTTTACACCATCTACCCCGGAAGCCGCATGCTCCGCCAGGATGCTGTTCTCTCCACCACACAGCCCGATACTGCTTATTTTTACGACGCGGGCATTGATTTTCAGCCGTTGTCTGATAAAACGCCAGGCAATAACATGGAGTCCTACGCCTCCTGGTACGAGGATGGCGGCCCCTCTCCCCACACCGAGCGGATTCCTGTGAATTCCGAGCGAACCCCGGTCGCTGTCCGCTACCGCACCATTGCAGCCCGAACCCCCAACGGCAGCGTCGCGGTTTTTCCCGCACCCCACCAGTATTTCTTCGCCCGCGACTACACCTCCAACATGGGCTTCAACTGGTATAGGGCCTGGCGCGGTCACGTCGGGCTGGGTATTCGGCAACTTCCCGACGACAACAGCCCCTACTACCCGTGGATGAACGCGCCGCCCGAAACCCCGCAGCACATGTCGCTCTTCCTGATGGTGTCCGACGGTCCCGCTCCCCGCACCCTCAACGATTCCGTCGCTCTTACCCGCGGCGACCATTTCGTCGCCCTCCCCGGCTTCCGCACCATGGCGACCCACTTCCATTTCGCCTTTTCTGAGCAAGCCACCGCCGGCGGCGCTCGCTGGACCCCTCCCTGGAAGCCCGTACTACGCGAGATGGGGATCAATGCTGCCATGATCATGGATTTCCACGGCGATCTTCACCCGCAGGACCCTGGCCCCCTCCGGTTTTCAGAGCTGAAAGAGTATTACGAGATGTGTCGCGCGCACTCCACGCCCGACTTCCTCATCATCCCCGCCGAAGAAGCAAACGTGTATCTCGGCGGGCACTGGGCGCTCTCATTCCCCAAACCGGTCCTCTGGTCCCTGAACCGGAATGGCGCTGCAGAGTTCAAATCTCAGGATCCCGGCTACGGGACCGTTTACCGGACTGGAAACGCCTCAGAACTCCTCGACCTGATCCGCGCCGAGAACGCTTTCGTCTACGAAACTCACCCCAGAACCAAAGGCTCCACCGGGTTTCCCGACAAGATCCTCGACGAAGCCTGGTTCAAAGACAGCCACTATCAGGGCACCGGCTGGAAAGCGATGCCCTCTGACCTCTCTGGTCCCCGTCTCGGCGAACGCGGGTTCAAGGTCCACGACGACCTGGCCAACCAGGGCTTCCGCAAGAAACTCTTCGGCGAAGTGGACGTGTTTCAGCTCGATAATACCCACGAGCTGTACGCCCACATGAACGTCAACTACGTGAAGCTGAACGACATGCCGGCGTGGGATGACTACGCCAAAATGACCGACGCGCTCGCCAAAGGCGACGGCTTCATCACCACCGGCGAGATCCTGCTGCCCGACGTTCGGTGGAAACCTTCCCCCAAAGGGGTTCAGGTCAGCGTCCAGGCCCAATGGACCTTCCCCCTCAACATGGCGGAAATCGTTTGGGGCGATGGCAAAGAGACCCACCGCAAGATCATCGATTTATCAATCACCCACCAGTTCGCGGGTCAGCATTTTGACTGGACGCTCGATGCTCCGGACTGGAAATGGGCACGCCTTGCCATCTGGGACGTGGCTGGAGACGGCGCTTTCACCAACGCGGTCTATCGCTAGTTCGCGGCTTCAGTGAACGCCATATCCAGGCGTTTGATGAATTCATCCACGTCGGAGCGGCCAATATTCATCGGCGGCGAGAACCGCAACACGTTGCCGTACATTCCGCCCTTACCCACCATGATGCGGTTTTCGCGAGCCGCTTCCATCACGCGCAGCGTTGCCGCCACAGCCGGCACTTTCGTCGTGCGGTCTTCCACCAGTTCCAAAGCCTGTAGCAAGCCCATGCCCCGCACGTCGCCTATTAAAGGATGCTTATCCTTCAGCCCCAGCAGACCCTCGCGCAGATACGCTCCGGTCTCTTCGGTGTTCTGCAGCATGTTCTGGTCTTCGATGTAATCGAGCACCGCCCTGGCCGCTGTGGTGGCCACCGGGTTCCCGCCAAATGTGGAGATGGTGGCACCCTTCAACGCATCCGCCACCTCCGGTCGCGCGATGGTGACCCCGATTGGGAATCCGTTGCCCAGGCCCTTCGCACTGGTGATCACATCCGGCGTCACGCCCCAATGTTCAATGCCGAACCACTTGCCGCCCGTCCGGCCCCACGCGGTTTGCACTTCATCCGCGATAAAGATCCCGCCATACCGGTGGACAATATCCGCCACAATGCCGAAGTACTCTTTGGGCGGCGTAATGAAGCCGCCGATGCCCTGAATCGGCTCGGCGATCATGCCCGCAATCCGGCCCGATGTCGTGGTGCGGATCACCTGCTCCAGATCACTGGCGCACCGCACCTCGCACGACGGATACTCCAGCCCAAACGGACACCGGTAGCAGTAAGCGTTCACCGCGTGCGTGATCCCCGCCTGAGGAGGCCCCAGTTTCCAGGCAGCCTGGCCCGTCAGCCCCATCGCCCCCGAACTTCTGCCGTGGTACGAATGCCGCAGCGCCACGATTTCGGACGAACCCGTGTAGCAGCGGGCCACCAGTATGGCGGCTTCATTGGCCTCGGTCCCGCTGTTGGTGAAAAACGACTTTGTCAGCGCGCCGTCCGGAGTCAGCCCCGCAAGTTTCTTCGCCAACTCCACTTGGGGTTCATTGGCGAACACCGTGGACACATGCTCCAGCTTGTCGATCTGCTGGTGGACCTTGGCATTCACGGCCTCATTGCAGTGGCCCACACTGACCGTGACAATCCCGCCAAAGAAGTCCAGGTACTGGTTCCCGTCGGCGTCCCAGACGTATTGGTCTTTGGCATGAGAAACCACCAGAGGCTCCGCGAAGTAGTGGAACACCGAGGGAAAGAGGAACTCTTTCTGCGCCAGCAGGATTTCCTGTTTTGTCATAATCTGATTCTCCCGCAAACTACCCGAGGAATTCTCCCCGCAGTGTCGTCACGGCCTGTCCGCTCAGCACCACCCTGTCACCCACCAGTCGGACTTTCACCACCCCGCCGCGGGCCGACGCCTGAAAGCCGGTCATCTCGGTCTTCCCCAGCTTCGCCGCCCAATAGGGAGCCAGCGCGCAGTGCGCCGAACCGGTAACCGGATCTTCGTCAATTCCGGACCCCGGCGCAAAGAAACGCGACAGAAAATCGAAGGCCCCTGAGCCGGCAGCGGTGGCAATTACTCCCCGCACCGGCAAAGTCCTTAGTAGATGATGTGCCGGGTTGAGACCGCGCAGGGTCGTCTCGTCAGCAACCTCCACCAGATAATCGAACTGATTGCGCCCCACATATTTCAGTTCGGCACCGATCGCTTCGGCCAGTTGCGCCGGAGCTTCCGCAGCCTGTTCCAGCTTGGCCGGGAAGTCCATTTCGATCCAGTCGCCCACCTTCACACAGGTCAGCAGGCCGCTTTTCGTATAAAACCTCGCGGGACTGTCCGGCGAAAGATGGCCTTCACTCCACAAGACATGGGCCGTCGCCAGCGTGGCGTGGCCGCAAAGATCCACTTCCACCGCAGGCGTAAACCAACGCAGGCGGTATCCGTCTGCTTCGGGGTGAAGGAATGCCGTCTCGGAGAGATTCATCTCCATGGCAACTTTCGCCATCCACCCTGCATCTCGTGCCGCGGGCAGGACACAAACGGCGGCGGGATTGCCGCCAAAAGCGACGCTCGTAAAAGCGTCAACCTGGACGATTGGTATTCCCATGCCCAATTATCACAGAGGGCGGGGAAATCTATTCCACGTTTACCGTGAAGCTGACCGGAATGTTCTTCGGCGGATAGCAGGCCTTGTTGTCACACGCCTGATATCGCAGCGTTCCGTTCTGCGCCGCCGGACCTGTCGATGCGCCCGCCGGAACCTTGAACTTCGTCGTAATCGTGAACTGTCCGGTCACCACCGACAGCGGCTTATCGGAGAATGAATACTTCTCCATAGCCCCCTTCGGGTAGTCCACTGTATCCATCTCCAGCGGTCCGCCAGTCCACTTCAGCGTCATCGGGATCAGGTACGCCTCGGTGGGCTTATTGGTATTCGCGTGGTACCCCGACGGCAGCGTCGCCTTAACGACGACGGTTGCGGTAGAACCCTTAGTTGCCTTCACCATGGGGATGGGGTCCACTTTCAGCACGGGCGCCATCTGCGCTCCCAGCGCCACCGCCAGCAGGCCTTGCATCAGCAGCCTTCCCGGCTGGAGCTTCCAATAGCTTTTCGATCGCATCTTCAAAGTCCTTTTTCCCCGTAAGGCCAACATGCACGGAGGCAATTCTGCCCTCGCGATCAATCACAAACGTGGTGGGCAGCGCTTCCACGCCCCCGTACTGATCGCCCGTCTTGTCGTCCCCCAGCACAATCCTGTAGTTGATTTTTTTCTCGGCAACGAAGGGATTAATCGCCTTCCACCCATCGTCGTCCATCGAGATGCCCAGTACTTCGAAGCCCCTGTCTTTATACTTGCGCTGGAAATCCTCGAACCACGGGATCTCAATCGCGCACGGTCCGCACCAGGTGGCCCAAAAATCCAGCAGCACAACTTTGCCACGGTAATCGGCCAGTTTCACCACCTTGCCCGTGGAGTCTTTCAGTTCGAACGCAGGCGCCATCTTGCGGTCCTTGTCGTCCTTCACGGCCTTCTTGGTCGGTTCCTGGGACTGGCACGCCATCGTCCCCACGCCCAGGGCGACAATCCCGATCAGTGCTGCGCGAATAAGATGCCGCAAGTTTTTTTCTCCCCTCCAATTATAGAGCCAGCTTCCGGTCCTCTATATTCCCGGCAAACCATTTTCTGCGTCCGCGCTGCCAGCGCACGCCCAGATTGTTCTCCTCATCCGGGCCGCAGAATATCAGCGCCGCCGTATCGCAGAACGCTTCACAGCAGTATTCGCGCCAGTAGGGGCTGCGCTTCTCCAGGTCTTCCGGCTTCATCTCGCGCTTTCGCCATTCCGACGACCACCCGGTCTCGCCCTTAGCCTTCCCGTTCCATTCCGTCCGCAGCAGGTCTTCCCACGCTTTGCGCTTCGGATTCCCCAGCCGTACCCAAACAAAATGAAACAGCTCATGCACCATCACCCGCGCCTGTTGGGGACCCGCATCTTCCAGTTCTTTATCAAGCACGATGGTGCGCCGCCGAATCGAGGTAGCCGCGTGCGCCGCGTGCCCGGATGAATCCACCAGGCCCACCTCGTACTGGATATCAATCGGCTCCCCGTCCAGTTCCGGCAGTGGCTTTGCTTCAATGTCTTCCATGAGTTATCGGACCTTTACGGTGACGGTGCGCGTATCACGCCCGCCGCCTTTCCCTACTGCCGCAATTTTATACGTAGTGGTGGCTTTCGGGTAATCGGTGAGGCACCCGGCGTCTTTGTAGAGCCGTCCCGTCGAGATTTCCACGTCGTCCCCATGCTCAGTCTTGAAACAGATCTTCACCTGCTCGCCCGAGCCAACCTGCAGCGCATTCACCCACAAATCGTAAAGCCGCGGCGTCGGCGCGACTTCTACACTGGTTACGTCAAGCGTCTTTACCTCGGATTTGCCATCCGCGCCGGTCGCGGTCAGCGTGTAACGTGTTTCTCTGTCGGGGCGAATCTGCACACAGCGGCTCGGCGACGGCCAAACTTCGTCCGTGGCCGGGCTCAGCGTCACTTTCGTCGCGTTTTCGACACCGTAGCAAAGGCTGCCGCTTGCACCTTTAAGAATCACCGCCGGAGACGCGTAAAACTGTGTTATTTTCGCAGGCTTCGAGGTCTCTTTGGGGGTGGTTGCCGGAGGGGTTGATGCTGGACCACAGCCTAACAGAATCGCCAACGGAGCGATGACAAACGGAATAATCTTTCTCATGGTCAGGCGGTCGCGGGAAACTCCACTCGTTCGTAGAGGCCTCCCAGCGTCAGGTCGCAATCAACAGACGTCAGGTGTACCACGTCGGTGGCCGAAGTGAATTCCCGCAACAACCACGAGCCATCAGGTTGCCGAACATGATGCTCCGCACGGATCTCATCCTGTGCCAGCACCAGATATTCACGGAAACTCGGGATACTGCGGTAGTGCTGGAACTTCTCCCCCCGGTCATAGTTTTTGGTTGAAAGTGACAGCACTTCCACGATCAGAATGGGATTCAGCAGCGTGTCCTGGTGCTTGTCAAGTAATTGCACCGGGCCGCACGTTACGATGACATCGGGGTAAGTGTAAAGGCTCGTCGCTGGAACGTGAACCCGCATATCGGACCCTGTCACGTCGCAGTCACGCCCCCGCAGAGCGGCGCTAAGTTCGGCAAGCGTTCGCCCGGCAATCCGGTTGTGGTTCAAACCAGCCCCCGCCATGGCGAACATTTCGCCCTGCAGGTACTCACTCCTCACTTCAGCCTTCCGCTCGATTTCCAGATACTGCTCGGGCGTCAGGTACGGAACTGCAGCGCTCGCCATTTGTTCCGAGTATAGCGGTCTGGTGCGCTAATCGGCCAGTCTGAATATGTACAACGCGCCTGCGCCCGTCCCACAATCTACTGCTTCCCGTCCCCCGCACAAATGCTCGGCCGCTGGCATTCGGCCCCCTCCAGGTTCGTCTTCCAGTTGCCCAGGTACCGCAGCCAGTTCAGTATCGGGGATTCCCTTTCGCCGCTGCTATACGCCAGGCTGCGACTCTCTAAACCGGATCCGCTTCGTAAAGCACAACTTCGTCGAACTGGTTCACGGCCAGGATGAAGACGGTTCCGTCATCGCGGAAATCCATCGCATTCAGCCGCATCAAGTAATCTCCGTCATCGGTAGGACGGAACAAATCGTGCACCTGCCGGAACGCGCCGTCCTTCAGCACCACCATCGTGTTCACGCCATTGGAAAACTGAAACAGAACATCGCCCTGCGTGTTCACATCCACAGCGGAGATGGTATTCGCAACCTGCCCGTTCGGCATCACCGTGTCCAGATCAAACAGCAGCTTCCAGGCCCCGCCCTGCCACTCGGCAATTACGTTGCCGATGCCATCCACCTGCATCCCGGCCACCAGATGGGAGCCCGTGGCCCGAACCATAGTGGGGAAGCCGGTCACCGTATGATTCCCCAGTTTCGTTACGCCCTGGGCGGTGGCCGTTGTCCACATATTGCCATCCCAAATACAAATGAACGGCGTACTGAAGTTGCGGAACCGAAGCTGCGCAATCACCCGCCCGTCGGCATCCAGTCCGAACTGGTCGAAGCTCGAAGCGATGCGGCCGTCAATCGTCGTCGCCGTTGCGGCAGTGGCCGAGTAAACCAAAATCTGTTGGAACTTACCACCCTTCCACAGGAACATCCGGTTGTCCCCGGCGCTCGTGCTCCCCGCAAACAGGACGTCGCCATTCCCGTTTACGTCCAGCTGACCAGGTGTGTTCACCGTCAGCGCCGCATCCGGGCGATAAGGGAAGGGAATTAACGCTTGCGGCGTGCCCCCCGGCGTAATCTTCGCAATGTTCGAGCCGTTGATGAAATACACGTCGCCGTTCGGAGCCTTACGCATGTTGTACGTGGTTCCATGTGAACCGCCAAACCACATTGTGGTTCCGAACAGCCTTTCGCCCAGCCCCAGCGTCGTCTCCCAGTCGCCGTTGATAAACCTCGAAATACTCCCCGAGTTGCCCCCGGCCTGCGTATGCGGAGGCCCCGTCCGCGCCCCGCCAATCAGCGTAAAAAGGTTTACCGGAAGCTCCACGTTGACACTCTCGCCATCACGGAAAAGTGTATAGGGGGTGCTGTCCATCCGCACCACAAGCAGCGCGTTTACGTCGCCCCGGATCATCAGCGTAATGCGTCCCGCGGCATCCAGCGTGCCGCTCTCTACTTCCTGAATCGTCTGCGAAACCACCTTGCCGCCAAGCAGGCAGACCTGCGTCGCAGTGTCGTTCTTCCAAAGGTAGACGCCATTGCCCTTGCTCCCAAACGGATTCGCGTAAATCAGCACGCCCTGCTCCGCGGACCGCCACAAAATCCCCGTCTGGCTGGAAAGGCGCAGCGTTTTCGTGGTCCCGTCCGGCGCGAACATCACATACCACTGGGTGTTGTCCTCCAGCACCACGCCCACAATCGCCGTGCCGTCATCGTCAAACCAGGTGGCTGGCTCGTTCGTACGGCCCCCTAAAAATGCCCGGACCTTCGACGTTCCAACCGGGTCGCCCACGCCAATCAGCCGCGTCCGGTCTGCATAATCCTGCTTGAAGAAAACTCGGTTCGCACCACTCGTCACCGAGTAGTAAGCGGTCCCGCTCGACGAAATTCCGAAGTCGCCGTCAATTGAAAATGGCGAAGCCACCCCCGGCAGCATGTCCTTCGTGCTCACCAGCATTTCGTCCACGCCCCGGGTACCCCGGAATAGCCCGTTATACCCGACGGGCTCGTTCACAAAACGGAACCCGGCGCGAACCAGTTTCTGGCCCGACGACGCCAGTGAATTTCGTGTGATTACCAGGCCCGAAGTCGCCTCGGTCGGCCCCAGCGGAACGTTGTTGTTCACGAACGCTTCCAGGTCGGCACGCGTCCCGTAGCTGATCTCGGTGCCGTTGATATTCGTGTCTTCGTAGCTAAGAATCTGCCCGTCGCGCGTAATCGAATGCGACCGGAATTCCAGCGCTGTCGAGAGCCGTCCAAAGTGCGGAACACCCCCGCCCGTCACCAGTGAAATCTTCCCGTTGTCCCAGTTCAGTAAGCCATTCGCCAGGCCGTCCAAGGAAGCATTAAAAAATAACTGGCCATCATCGGTAGACCAGATCATCGACTGTTTCGGGCGCAGCTTCCACGAAGTCCGCGTTTGGCTCAGCGTGGAATACAACTTCTTCAGTGTGTAAGTCTTCGGTGCCGACGCGACAACCGAGGCATAAGCTACCCATCGCTGCTGCAAGCCCGGAAAAGTCTCGTTGTAGTTATACGTGGCCCAAACCCAAACGCCACCTTCGCCCGTAACCGTCAGATTTCCTGACGTATCCACCCGCCCCAAGGAAGACCCGCCCTGTCGCAGGTTCGTCAGCGACCACGAGAACGCAACGTTCGGAATCGGGTTGCCATCGGCGTCATATGCTGTCGCCGAGAACTTCGTCATCGTCCCCACGTCCAGATTTGCTGTGCCGGGCGTTACCGCCACTTTCGAAGGAATGCATTGAATGGCACCCTCGCCACTCACATTGCCGGACCGCGCCGTTACCCGAACCGTCGCCAGACCTTTCGCCGTAACTAACCCCTGCGCCGAAATGCTCGCCGCCGCATTATTCGCCGACCACGTCACCGCGGCATTCGGCAGTACATTACCGGCGGCATCGTGGACCACGGCCCGCACCTGCAGCGTTCGCCCCACCAGAACCTGGGAGTCGTCCGCAATCACGTCAATCCACGATGCCGTCTGCGCGAAGGCCGGAATCGCCAGCGCCCACAGCGCCAGGGCACGCGTCAGCATTATCCGAAAACCTCTTCAACCGGGCGGAAGTTCAATTCACCACTCACCCCGTTTATGTAGTTGTAGCGGCGGCCCGACGGCGTATCGTCAATACCTTTGGTCCAGTCGATGCCCAGCGCCGAGTAAATTGTCGCCGCAATGTCATCGGGATAAATGGAACGATTTCCACTCCAGCCGGGATCCACCAGGTCGCTTCCCGATGGCGAACTTTGGCCAAGCGCCCGGCCCCCCACCACGCCCCCGCCCAGCATCGCCACGCTCATCACATTTCGGTAGTGATCACGGCCCCCGCGGGAATTCAACACACTCGGCGTGCGCCCGAACTCGCCCATCATCACGATCAGCGTGGAATCCAGATCGCCCGAAGCCCGCAGGTCTTCTACCAGCGCGCCCACCGCCCGGTCCAGGTCATTCGTCAGCGAATAAATTGAGGTGCCCTGTGACCGGTCAAACTGGCCCACATGCGTATCCCACCCCCCCTGCGTCACCGAGATGAACGATACGCCCATCTTCGCCTGAATCGTATTCCTCGAAACAATCAGTCCCCGCCCAATCGAATTCGCGCCGTATCTGCCCTCGTCGGCCGTCGTGAACTTAAAGGTTGCGTCTACCGCCGGGTTGTACATCATCTGTTTCGCGCGGTCGTAATAACCCGCGTACGCCGCCACCAGTTCGTTAGCCGGAGTCTCCCGCAACGGCGCGTCCAGATCCCGCAGTAACTGATAACGTTCCCCGAACCTCTGCTGGCTCGCCGTGCCGAAGTAATTGTGCGTCAGCGTGCTGATTCCGCCCCTTGTCGCCGGAGGCATCATCGGCATGAACGACCCACCCAGGAATGTGGCGCCCTGCAAACTCTGATTGAACGCCAGGAACGGTGGCAGCAGGCCCGTCACGCCCTTCTCATACCCAATCACAGCCCCCATGTGTGGCGTCTCTGCAGCCAGAGCCGGATTCTGCGAATGCGAGGTCTGGATATAAAACTGGCCCCGCTCATGCGCCGCTTCCCAACTTGCGCAAGACCGCAGCAGCAACAGGTCGTTCGTTATTCCCGAAAGCTTCGGGAAATACGTCTTCGAAAGCGTCAGCCCGCCCGAGTACTGGTTGATCTTCGCGTCTGCCGGATTCCAGGGCCCGTCCTTCGGGTCCCAGGTATCCATGTGGCTCGGCCCGCCATTCATGTTGATGAAGATGCAGGTCTTCGCCGTGTTCCTTGTCCGTACCCCGGCGCTGCTGGTGATCTGCGCATCCGCATGGACACTCAGGACTCCCGCCGCCGCTCCAAACAGGAAATGGCGTCGCGTGAAAGGGGCGTGGCCCTCGCAGTTTTTACGTTGCCGTATCATCATTCCCCTTAATACTCAAACGCAAAATCCAGCTTGTTGATCAGCGCCCACTGCAGATCGCTCAGCCACTGATACCTGGGTCCGCTCCGCCGCGACCAAACCAGATTCATCTCCGCCGTAGCCGGGTACCGCGACACCGTGGCCAGGAACAGCCGGTTAATGGCATCTACATCCGACGGATACTTCGCATCCACCTCGTGTACCCGGTTCGTTATCCCCACCGCTGCCACCGAATTGCCCAAGGAACGGTTCACGTTGTTCGAATCGTTCATCATGTACAGCAGCCCCAGAATGGTCGGCTCTGAGGCCTTGTCTATCGTCCACCAGTTCCCGCGCCCAAACTGATTCAGGAAGTCCATCACGCGTGAATCAAAGCTCGGCTCCGTCGGGTCCGGCATCTGATTCGCATAAAACACCGGCGACATGCGGCCCGGCAACACCATCGGCTGTTCGGTATGCGTCGCCGTCACAATGGCGTCGTACATCTGCTCAGCCGTCAGGCGCTTCGGCTGGTATCGTGCAAAATACCGCACAAACGCCGGCTTCCATGCTCCGTCATACCGGCTCGACAACTGATACGTTTCGCTCAGCATAATCTGCCGGATCAGGGGCTTGAAATGATACCCGTTCTGAATAAAGGAATCCGCCAGCTTCTCCAGCAGTTCCGGGTTCGAATTCTGCATCGGCCAGTCGCCAGGCGGCGGATTATTCGGGTCCACCCGTGCCATGTCCCACGCATCCGGCGGATCTACAATCCCGTAGCCGAACAGGTAGCTCCAAATGTAATTCACCGCCGCCCGTGCAAACTGGCGGTCGGTCGTCACCATCCGGCCCAGTTCATTCCGCCACTTGCCGTTCGTCGGCTCTTCTTTCGTTGTGAACATCACCGGCGTTACTACCGCATCCACACGCGCCGGCCGGCATCCAGGATTTCCGGGTGAAACCGACCCCGAATAACTCCCGAAACTACGGTCCACCACGGATACCCGAGGGCGAAACCCAATCGGATCATCGCTCATCCGCACAAACTGCATCCGCGAAAGGAACGCCGACATCTTCCAGAAATCCTGCCGCGTCCTCTTACTTAAATGGAGGTTGATCTTCTCCAGATGGGCCCTGCCGTTGTGGCAGCTCACGCACTCCGTCTTGTACCCCAGGAACGACGTCGTAATCTTCTCGGTAATGTTGTCCCACGAATCCTGGACCGGGCCATTCAGATCCATCCACCGTGCGAAGAACTGCGTCCCCGGTGCCGAATCCACTTCCCCGGCAGACGAGATCAGTTGCCGCGCCCATTCATCATACGGGCGGTCCTGCTCAAACAACTGGCGTACAAAGCCATAAAATACATCGCGCGCCGGCACCGAAATATTGTCATGCGCCCGCGTCACTTTATAGCGATTCGTCAGGAACAGCGCCAGCTGATCGGAATAAGCGGGCGCCGCCAGCAGTTGCTCAACCAGCAGAGCTCTCTTACCTGGATTCTGGTCATCCAGAAACTGAGCCGCCTGATCCGGGCTCGGAATCCGACCCGACAGATCCAGATAAACCCGCCGCAGAAACTCCGGGTCCGTCGTCGGCAGCGCTGGGTTCACCCCGTCGCCCGCCATCTTGGCGTAAACCGCCTGATCAATGAAATTCGCGCTCTGTGCCAGCTTCGAATCTGCCGCCGTCAGACTGGGTTTGAACTGATGGTGAATGCGCCGGTAGTCGTTGAACGCTCGGTCCAGACCCAGGCTCGTCTCCAGTTCCGAACGCAGCGCCGAAGGGTAGGCCGGACAGAATCCGTCCTGTATTCCATCCTGGGCGTGCATCGCCGCCAGGGCAATCGATGTCGCTATTCCTAGGCGTACCAGCAGGGGCATATGGTCGGAATACAGGATAGCACGCTTACAAACTCTTACTTAAACGCTTTAGCGTCCGAAGCCCCTCCAGCCGCGTGCGCCGAAACCGGTATAAACTAATCGGTAATGTTGTCGAAACCTCTGACTGTTCTGGTTACTGTCGCGCTCATCCTGTCCGCTCAGACTCCGCCCCCTGCCAAACCTCCGGCATCCGTGCGGAAACCAGCCGCTGCGCCTGCAAAACCAGCTCCGAAGCCGACCGCGAAGCCAGCTCTCCCCGCCGCCACCTCCGCAAAAGACGACGAAAAATTCGCTCAGCGAATCGCCAAACTCTGGTCCCTGCAGCCCGTCAGCAAGCCCGAAGTCCCCCAGGGTGTCACCGCCTCCACCAACCCCATCGACGCTTTCATAGCCGATAAATGGCGCGAGAAGGGTCTGAAGCCCGTCGGCCCCGCCGACAAAGCCACGCTCCTCCGCCGCGTCACCTACTCGCTTACCGGCCTCCCGCCCACCCCCGCCGAACAGGACGCCTTCCTCGCCGACGCTTCCCCCGACGCCTTCCATAAAGTTGTCGACCGCCTCCTCGCCAGTGACCAGCACGGCGTTCGCTGGGCCCGCCACTGGCTCGATGTCCTCCGCTACACGGACGCCGACGCCGGTATGCCCGCCGCCAACGGCATCTACTACTGGCGCGACTGGGTCATCAGTGCCCTCAATAAGGACATGCCGTACGACGAATTCGTTCGCGCCCAGCTCCTCGGCAGTCGCTACAAAGAGCACACCACCGTCACCGCCACCGGCTACCGCGTCCGCGTCCCCGGCCCCCAGGAAGACACCTTCGCCCTCGGCTTCCTCTCCCGTGCCTCCCTCACCGGCGATGACAAAGAGCAGGAACTCTCCCTCAATACCGTGGAAACCGTCTCCACCGCCTTCATGGGTATGACGGTCGGCTGTGCCAAGTGCCACGACCATAAATTCGATCCCATCCGCCAGCGTGACTTCTACGCCATGAAGGCGATCTTCGATCCTCTCGTCGTCAAGACCGTGCCCCTCGCCACGCCCGCCGAAATCTTCTTGAACGGCAAGCTCGTCGAAGAGTACCGCAAGAAGAAGGAACCCGTCGATGCCGCCATCGAGAAGATGATCGCGGCGTACCGCGAGCGCCTCTACGCGGAACGAGTGGCCGAACTCCCCACCGACGTGCAGGCCGTCATCAAAAAGGCGGAACGTCTCCGTACCCCCGCCGAGCAGAAAATCGCCGACGACTACTACCCCATCCTTCGCATCGACCCCAGCAAGATCAAGGAGGTGATGTCGCCCGAGGAAGTGAAGGCCTACAACGCCCTCATCAAGCAACAGAACGACCTGCCCAAGCCCCCCGGCCTGGCCTCGTTTGTCACCGTCGAAGAAGACAGCGAACGCCTGAAGCAGACCACTTACATCCTGGACACTGGCGACCCCGCGCACCCCATGAAGGACAAGCCCGTCCAGCCCGGCTTCCCCTTCCAGTCCTCTTCCGTCGATTTCCGCGAAGGTCGCCGCGAAGGCTTTGCCGACTGGCTGACTGCGAACGACAATCCCCTCTTCGCGCGAGTCGCCGTGAACCGCATCTGGGCCTGGCATTTCGGCGAGGGTCTCCACCGCAACACCAGCGACTTCGGCGTCCTCGGCTCCACGCCCACCAACCAGAAACTCCTCGACTATCTCGCCGCCGAGTTCGTCGCCCACAACTACAACATGAAGTGGCTGCACCGCCTCATCGTCACTTCCGACACTTACAAGCTCGCCTCCCAGGCCGACCCCGCCATCACCGCCGCCAACATCCAGGCCGATGCCCGCAATTCTTACCTCTGGCACTTCCGCCTCGAACGTCTGGACGCCGAACCCATCTGGGACACCATCCTCTCCATGGCGGGCGACCTCGACGACACCGTCGGAGGCAAATCCTTCTCCATCCTGAAGCCGGATCCGAAGCGTAAGGATCCCCCGTCCACCGACCCCACCAACCGCCGAGCCGCTTACATGCGCAGGGGGTACATCCCCTCCACCGACGTGATGGCCAACTTCCTCCAGGTCTGGGACGTGGATGACGGTCGCACCCCGTGCCCCATCCGCACCCAAACCGTCACCGCCCCTCAGGCGCTCTTCTCCATGAACGATGAGCTCGTGGAAAAGGAGACCGCCCGGTTTGCCGACCGTGTTCTGAAAGAGGCGAATGGCGATGTGAAATCCGCCGTCACCCTCGCCTTCCGTTACGCCGTCGGACGCGCCCCCGCAGCTTCTGAAATGGACCGAGCCCTCACCTACCTCGACAGCAGCCCCGACCGCATGAAAGGCTTCTCCTGGCTGCTGGTCAACTTAGACGAATTCATTTTTGTGAGATAGACAATGACCGACCTGAAGAAACTCTACCCTTGTGGCAAAGTCGGCCGCCGCCGCTTCCTCTACCAAACCGCCGGAGGCTTCCTCGGCACCGCGATCTCCTCCCTCTTCGCCGCCGAAAACGATGCCGGAGGCAAACTCTCTGCAGCCCGTCTCCCCGGCGAACCCAAAGCCAAATCCGTCATCTATCTCTTCATGTGCGGAGGCGTCAGCCACATCGACACCTTCGATCCGAAAGATAATAAATTCGCCGGCAAACTCATGGATGCCGTCGGCTTTGGCGATAACCTGGCCGAGATGAAGCGCCCCGTCATCCCCTGCCTGCGGACCTTCAAGCAATATGGCCAGTCCGGCATCCCCGTCTCCGACTGGTTCCCAAACATTGGTGGAGTTATCGACGATATCGCCGTCGTCCGCTCCATGTACTGCCACCAGACCAACCATTTCCCGGCAGTTCTGGAACACGCCACCGGCAAGCCACTGCGCCAGTTCGAACACCCTTCCCTGGGCAGCTGGATCAACTACGCCCTCGGCACCGCCAATAAGGACCTCCCGGCCTTCGTCAACATCGGTCGCCCCTCCTCGCCCGTGCAGTTAACCGGAGGCTACCTCGGAGCCAGCTACGCAGCCACGCCCTTCCAGAGTGGCGACGTCCCCATCCCCGACCTCCTTCCGCCCTCATCTGCCAGCCGCGCCGAGCGTGATCGTCAGATGCAGCTGTTGAGCGAACTCAATCGCCAGTTCCGCGACGACTATGCCCTTGAATCCGACATCGCTGCGCGAGTGAAAGCCTACGAACTCGCCGCCAACATGATGTTGAAAGCGCCCGCCATCGTCAGCTTCGATAAAGAACCCGACCACGTCAAAGAAATGTACGGCATCGGAGAAAAGGAAACCGACGACTTCGGCCGCCAGCTCCTCCTCGCCCGCCGGCTGGTAGAAAACAACGTCCGCTTCATCCAGATCTGCCACGCAGGAGGCGGCAACGGCTCCTGGGACGCTCACGACGACATGCGAACCCACGGCCCCCTCTGCCGAGCCATCGACAAGCCCATCGCCGGCCTCATTAAGGATCTGAAGCAACGCGGCATGCTCGACAGCACGCTCGTCGTCTTCACCAGTGAATTCGGCCGAACCCCCTGGTCCCAGAACACCAAGGGAAGAGACCACAACGGCCTCGGCTTCAGCTCCTGGTTAGCCGGAGGAGGCGTCAAGGGCGGCATCGTCGAAGGCGCCACCGACGAAGTCGGCTACAAGGCGGTAGAAAGCCCCCACTACATCTCCGACCTCCAGTCCACCGTCCTCAACCAACTCGGCCTGAACTACAAGAAGATGGACTTCGTCCTCAACGGCCGCCCCTTCCACTTAGTAGAAGAAGGCGGCGGGCCCATCACAAAGATTCTGTCGTGATCTTATCCAGACGTACGTTTGATACTTGAATCGTGGACATGCGTCTGACACAACACGGCCCCGCCGACACTATCCCGGAGCCCCCGAAATCCTCAGAGTCAGGGCGGATCGCTCCCACCGTCGGGGACGCTCCGGCAGCGTCGCGCCTTGACCGCATGAAACACCGCCCGGGGCTGCTCAATGGGAATCCTGAAGATCTGGCCGAAATCGACTGGTCCGCCAACTGGAATCCGGAAGCAAATCTCTGATTCTGATTCGTCATCGCCTCGCGCTATAGGTTTGCTAACCTGCAGCTCTGTGTCGCCGCCTCAGCGCGAAGCACGGCGTCCTGCCTGGACTCCCCATAAAGCAGAACGTTCAATTCCGGAACCTCAGCGATCCAGCGGCCATCAACTTCTCGGTCCAGCTCAATAGTGAGTTTCATAGCCAAAGAGTACCAATCTTACCCCGCCAGCAACTGGCTCTCCAAAGCCCGCAAAGCCCCCGCCCCATCCACATCTTTCGGCAGTTCATCCAGCACACAAATCCGACCCACCGAATCTGAATACTCAGCCTTCACCGCCTCAATCGCAGCCCGATGCGAATCGGAAACGTTCTCATACCAGGCCGCAACTTCCCCGGCCAGGCCACTCGTAGGCTTCTCCCCCAACGGCCGCAGCCAGCACCGGTTAATACAAACCATATTCACCGGGAACTTCCGCTTCTCCAACTCCGCCAGGAAAAACTCCGTATCCCGCATAGCCTTCTGCGGAGTTGTCACCACCCGGAACTCCGTCACCGAACGATCCCGCAGCAACGCGCCAGTCTCCTTCGCCCGCTCCGCATAAGCTTCCGCCACCGGATAAAACAAAGAATAGAAATCCAGAATCTGCTTCACCAGGCTGCCGCCGAGGATCTCCTCGGCTCGCGCATAAATCTCCAGCGCATTCCGCCCCACCGCCATTAGGCCCATCGCTTCCACGAACCTGTAAGTGCGGCTTACCAGCTTCACCTTATTCGAGGACGAAAGATCCGCAAACATCAGCGGCTTGTCCAGCACTTCCATAACATGCCGCGACGGCGCTGTATCCACCACAATCGTTTTGTACCCGCGCGCCATCAGCTGACTAATTCGCTCCAGCGCCATCAGCTCATTCATGCCCGATAACGAACTCGCAATCGTCTTATAGATCGGGTGGGTCAGGATCTTCTGTTCTGTCCCCCGCTTCGCGTTCATCCGCACCGCATCGTCCAGCGTCGTATGAACATCCAGCAGCGCCGCCCACAACTCGCCTTCCACGCCCGGAACCCGCTGCTCCGTCATCCCGTCCCGCAGGCCAAGCGCCGTTTTCAATCGCAATGAAGGATCCGTCGTCAACACCAAAGCCGGTTGTCCGGCCCGAGCCAGTGACAACGCCGTTGCCGCCGATACTGAAGTTTTCCCTACCCCACCTGTGCCCAGGCAGACGATGATCTTCATGCCAGTTGCTCCAGGTCGAGGTATTGTCCCAAATCGTCCAGTAAATCCAGATCGCACTCCTCAGGCGGCCCGTCGCCATGTGCCAGCCTGGGTACAAAAAGCTGCGGTATTGGCAGATCCTCGGCCAGCCTGTCGCACAGTTCGCGCTCCGCCATACCCCGCTCAATGGCAAACTGCATCGCTTCCCCGGAATTCGCCAAATCCAGCGTCGCCAGGTCCGCAGGCTCCGCCAGACACACAGGCGAAACCGCATTCAGAATCACCGTCGCCGGCCGAATTCCGAAGTCGCGCCACAACCCCTCACACAACTCGTGAGTCTCGGTGATCGCCATCTCTTCCGGTTGCGTTACCGCCGCGATCCGCAGGCTGCCCGCCGCTGAAAAGAACCGGTGCATCTCCGCTCCCGCATTCGCCAGCGGTCCCGAAAGATACGTCTCAAAGCCCTTCGCCGCACGCAGGGTACTCAGAAAATGGCCTGTTGCCGGAGCATCCCAAATCAGGTCGTCATACTCCGGAATATTGGCGCGCTCCGGAGCCCGGCGCTCTGCCAGTTGCTGCATCCGAACCAAAAAGAAAAACTCTTTCAGCCCAGGCGCAACCGCAATCAAATTTTGGAAAATAGAACTGCTCAACACAGCCCGGGCCATCATCGGCAGCGGGAAGTGCGTCTCCACAAGATCCTTGATCTGCTCAACCGGATCAATGTAAACAACAAACAATCTCTCCGCAGCTTCTGCAAAGCGTTCCGAAAGACTCTCCAGCGAAAGCGTAACCGCCAGTTCGTCCAAAGGATGCGAACTCACCACCAGCACTCGCCGTCCCGCGCGCGCCAGCTTTAACCCCAGCGCAACACTCAGCGTCGACTTCCCGACGCCACCCTTACCGCAAAATACAATCACCCGTGCCTGAGCGGCCATCCCACGTAGTCTAGCAGCCACTAAACATGCAGACCAGGTGCTTCATGCCCCAAACTCGCCACGTATTCCGTATACGGTCCCGGATACAGTAACGGAGCTGCCGAGCCACTATCCCCACCCAGTTCCAGCACCCGTGAAGCCAGCCCTCGCAGGAACGTCCGATCGTGTGAAACAAACACCATCGTGCCCTCGAAGTCCTTCAGTTTTTCGATCAGCATTTCCTTCGTCGCCATATCCAGGTGGTTCGTTGGTTCGTCCAGCACCAGGAAATTCGGCGGATCAAACAGCATCCGCGCCATCGCCAGCCGGCTCTTCTCGCCACCCGACAACGACCGGATCTTCTTGTCCACGTCATCGCCCGAAAACTGGAACGCCCCGGCCAATGACCGCATCGACCCCACACCTTCATGCGGGAAGTCCTGCATCAGTTGCTCTTCCACCGTCAAGTCCGGATTCAGCACATCCAGTGACTGTTGCGCAAAGTACCCCATCTTCAAGCTCGCGCCCAGCCGCACCTCGCCCGTATCCGGCGTCAGCGCGCCAGCCATCATCCGGAGCAGCGTCGTCTTACCCGCGCCGTTCCGCCCCATCACCGCCCAGCGCTCCCCGCGCCGCACAATCATGCTGAAGTCCTTGTAAATCACCCTCTGGCCGTACTTCTTGCTCAAACCCTCCAGCACCACCACCTGGTCGCCCGATCGGGGCGGCGCCCGGAACTCAAACTTCACAATCGTGCGCTTCTTCGGCAGCTCCAGCTTTTCAATCTTGTCCAGGGCCTTCATCCGGCTCTGCACCTGCGCCGCCTTGGCCGCATGAGTCTTGAAGCGCTCAATGAACCGCTGCTCCTTCGCCAGCATCGCTTGCTGCCGCGAAAAAGCCGCCGTCTGATTCGTCTCCCGAATCGTCCGCTCGCGCTCGTAGAAGTCGTAATTCCCCGAGTACCCGATAATTTCGCCGCCGTCAATCTCGGCAATCTTGTTCACAATCCCGTTCATGAACTCACGGTCGTGCGACGTCATCAGCAGCGTCCCAGGATACGTCTTCAGAAACTGCTCCAGCCAGATAATCGACTCGATATCCAGGTGGTTTGTCGGTTCGTCCATCAGCAGCACGTCCGGCCGTCCCAGCAGTACCCGCGCCAGCGCCACACGCATCTTCCACCCGCCCGATAACGCGCCCACGTCGCCATCAACCTGTGATTCTGAGAACCCCAGGCCCGCCAGCACTTCCCGCGCCTGCGCCTCCAGCGTGTACCCGCCCAGATGCTCGTACTCTTCCTGTACCTCCCCGAACCGCTCCAGGATCTTGTCCATCTCATCCATGCGAGCCGGGTCTTCCATCGCCCGTTGCAGGTCATCCAGTTCGTGGTGCAGTTCGCCCGCGCGCCCACTCCCCGCGATGGCCTCATCCAATACCGGACGCCCCGCCATCTCTTCCACGTCCTGCCGGAAATACCCGATCGATGTCCGCTTCGGCACCGTCACATCGCCTTCATCCGGGCTCTCTTCGTTCATAATCATGCGGAACAGCGTCGTCTTGCCGGCACCGTTCGGCCCCACCAGGCCACACTTCTCCCCGGCGTTCAACTGCCACGACGCCTCCACAAAAATCAACTGCTTGCCATACTGCTTGTTTACGTTAGAAAAAGAGATCATGAGAAATTTAGGGGAAGGGAACTGAAACGAGTGCTCTTTCGAGCTTACCAGCGGCGAAGCCGACTCGCGGCACTCCTCTTCCCGTTCGCCCTCGCCGCATCCGCCCAAACCTACGTCGATTCCCAAATCTGTACCCCCTGTCATACCGAAATTGCCGCCAAATGGGCCAGAACCGGGATGGCCAATACCTACGCCCCCGTAACCTCCCCCGTTAAATTCAAATTCACCCACCAACCCTCTGGCGACATCTTCACCGCCAACGGAACCACCCTCCGCCGACACCAGCTCGGCCCCAACGGCCAACCCGTCAATATCCTCGAAAAGAAGCTCGAATTTCGCTTCGGCTCCGGCGAGCAATCCCGCAGTTACTTCGGACGCGACACCCTTGGCAACCTCATCGAACTCCCCGTCTCGTTTTACTCGGGAAAAGGGTATGCCGAAAACGGCGGGATCTGGGCCATGTCTCCCGGCTTCGAAACCGCCCAACACGCCGGTTTCACCCGCAAAGTGAACCCCCAGTGCCTCTTCTGCCACAACGCCATCTCCCAGTCAGCCGTAGGCATCGATTGCCAGCGTTGCCACGGGCCCGGCAGCGACCACGCCGCCAACCCCACCCGAGCCTCCATCGTCAACCCCGCCCGCCTCGCGCCACCTCGCCGTATTGAGGTCTGCCTCCAGTGCCACCTCGAAACCACCAACCTCCCGCTCCCCGGCCAGATCCTCCGCTACAACCGCGACATCTTCTCGTACCGCCCCGGCGAACCTCTCACCGACTACGCCCTCTACTTCGACCACAAACCCAACACGGGCTATGACGACAAGTTCGAGTTCTCCTCCGCCCCCTACCGTCTCTTCAAATCCGCCTGCTACCGGGCGAATCCCGAAGCCCTCACCTGCACCACCTGCCACGATCCTCATGGTGGAGATCGTGCCCCCGCCACCTACGCCAAGGCCTGCAACACCTGTCACGCAGGCAAACTAACCAGCCAAAACCACCCCACCACTGCCACCGACTGTATCGCCTGCCACATGGCCGAACGTCGCCCCACCGACGCCATCCACGTCACTGTCCGCGACCACTTCATCCAGCGTCGCCCCGCCAAATCCGCTGCCCCCGCCACCGAACGCAACGCCAACAACCTCCCGCCCTACAGAGGGGAAGTCGTCCCCTATTACTCTGCAAACACTCCCCAGTTCGATCTCTACCTCGCCGCCGCCCAGGTCCGTAACCAGGCCAACCTGACAGCCGGAATCCCCGCTCTCGAAGCCGCTATCAAACGCTATACCCCCCAGGAACCCGACCCGTACTTAGACCTGGCCGACGCCCTTCGCCGAACCAACCAACCCGAAAAAGCCGCCGCCCAATACCGCGAAGCCAGCACGCGAGCCCCCCAGAACTGGCGTGCTTACTATGGCCTGTCGCTCGTCCTCGCCAACCCCGCCCAGCGCCTCCAGGCCCTCGCCAAAGCTCTCGACCTGAACCCCACCGAGCCCCAAATCTACCTCCAGATCGCCACAATCCAGCCCCAGAACGCCATCGCCCCCCTCCGCGCCGGTATCCGCGCCATCCCGGACTCCGCCGATCTCCACAACAACCTCGGTACCGCGCTCCTCCGAACCGGTAACGTCAAAGACGCCGAAGCTGCCTTTCGAGAAGCTCTCCGGCTCCGTCCCGAACTCGCCGCCATCCACCTCAACCTCGCCTCACTCCTCGCCCGCAATCCCCCATTCAACCCCGCCAAATTTGAGTTCGAAACCGCCCTCCACCTCGATCCCAACTCTGCCGAAATCCACTCGGCCTACGGAGCCGCCCTCGCTGCCCACACCCTCCCCCGCGAAGCCAAAGCGCATCTCGAAACCGCCCTCAAACTGAACCCCAATCTCGCCAACACCCACAACAACCTCGGTACCGTCCTCAAGCAACTCGGAGACCCCGCCGCCGCCCTCCGCGAATTCCAAACAGCCGTCCAGCTCGATCCCAACCTCCCTGCCGCCCGCATCAATCTCGCCGCTGCCCTCCAGAATAAATAGGCCTTCCATTGCCGGCGTACCTGTAGTACTCTATTCTCCTGATCTGTAAAGGTCACAGACGTCCAAATCGAGGGGAATGAAGCAATGAAAACACTGAAATTCAGCCTGATCGGAGTCAGCCTTGCTGCGCTCATTTTTACCGGAGTCGCACTCTCCGACCAGGAGCGGGAGGACCCGATGGACCCGCTCACCCGCGTGCACGAAACCAACCCGAACGCCCACAACGGTGCCGTCACCGCCGGCTCAACCGGCCAGATGACGCCCGTCATCACCTACCACAACGGTCCAGTCATGTCGACGCCCAACGTCTACCTCATCTGGTATGGCAACTGGAACCAAACCAACGGCAGTGACACCTCCACAGGCAAGAGCCTCGTTACAACGTTCCTTACAGCTGTCAGCGGTTCGCCCTACCTGAAAATCAACACCACCTACAACAACGTGCCCTCCGGTAATATCCTCATCGGCGGTTCCATTACCGACGCCTACTCCCAGACCGCCCGTCTGACCGACGCCAAAGTGCAGGCCGTCGTCACCCGTGCAATGGCCACCACCACCGCCGGCCACCTCCCCGTGGACCCCAACGGCATCTACTTCGTCCTCACCTCTACCGACGTCTCCGAGTCCTCCGGCTTCTGCACCCAATACTGCGGCTGGCACACCTCCGGCACCATCGCCGGCTCCAACATCAAGTACTCCTTCGTCGGCAACGCCAATCGCTGCCTCAGTGGCTGTGCCGCCCAGACCATCAGCCCCAACAACAACGCCGGCGTCGACGGCATGATCTCCGTCATCGCCCACGAACTCGAAGAAACCATCACCGACCCCAATCCCCGCTCCGGCTGGGCCGATTCCAACGGCGCCGAGAATGCCGATAAATGCGCCTGGACCTTCGGTTCCGCTCTCAGCACCGCCCCCAACGGCTCCAAGTACAACATGACGCTCGCTGGCCTGAACTTCCTGATCCAGCGCAATCTGTCCGCTGCCAACAGTAAGTGCTACGTCGCCCTCAACGGCGCCCAGTAATCTGCGGTTCCACCAATGAAACGAAAGAGGCCCGGCGCCCTCTGCAAAGAGAAAACGCCGGGCCTCTTCTTGTCTCACCACACCCGTCATCGCTACTGGATGTCGGTTACCAGTCCATTCTCCAGGGTAATCTTCATGTCTTTGTAGAACAGGATTACCTTGCTCCCCACAAGGGCCCGGCGTTGCGGCTCGCCCAGCATACTCATCACCTGCTGTTGCGTTTGCCCCAGCGTCAGCGTCGGCGGCTCCGCCGTGTTCCGCCCGCCATTGTCCGACCCCACTAATTGGACCCCTGCTTCTCCCAGCGCCGCGGCACCCTCAGCTGAGGCCCGTGATAGTTCCGTCTGCACATCCGATTCCACCGGTGGCATCTCGCGTGAGAATTCCGCCTGCGTCGTGGCCGTCATGGCTGGCGGCAGCGGAGGCAGACCATTACGCCCCTGATTCCGCTGGAAATCGGCCAAACCCTGCTCCATCGTCTCCACCATGTGGTTGCTCATCTCCTGCAACTGATCCACCGGCACCGAAGCAATACTGTTAATCGGGCAGTCCTGCTGCCTGCTGTACCTCACGAAGACGTTCGCGTTTACCCCGTCCGCCGGCGCCGCGCCATTGAACTCAATAATGTCGCTTTCCGACAGCGTACACTCCCGCCCCTGGCTCATTGCGTTCACGCTGTTGTACACCTGCAACGTGTGCGGTCGATTATCCAGTATCGGCAGCCCGGATGCCTGATTCCCGTTCATCCCCTGCGCCTCCCGTTCCTGGCGCTGCAGGCCCAGCTCTACTTCATTTGCGATCTGTTGCTTCAGCTCGGCAGACATCGGCTGTGAGAAATTATTGCCATTACTCAGACCCGCCTCAAGTCTCATCTGATACGCAGTCTGAAAACTCGCTGCAATCATGTAGTCCGTCAGCCAGAGCGCGGGACTCGTGTAAACCGGATAGGGCGTAAAGAAGCCCCCGTAAATGCCAAACCAGGGCGTCGCCTGCCACCCCCAGCCACCATAAATCACCGGGGTCCGCCACGGGTTATAGGCATAGGTATAAAAACCCGGTGCGTAATATCGTGGCGGTGCATAGACGTGCACCATAACGCCCCGATACTCATACGGTCGATAAACCCGCGCATAAGCCCTGCCGTTCACGTAGTAACTGCGCTGCACGTAGTTCTGCCCGCTCCTGGAGACAAAGCCATTCTGCACATACCCGCCATGGCCATAAGCCACAACCGTCCGTCCCCCTGGCCGCTCGATCACGGTTCGGCGCACCCCGCCCGGAACTTCGTGCACCGTAAGGCCATTCCTGCGGATTTCAGTCGGTCTTCCCGCCGCGTTATAGCGTGCCGTGCCCCCACCCGGCATCGGACGAACCGCTTGTTCCGCAGGTCGTGCCGGCGCGCCCCCGCCGAATTGGCGTCCAGGTCCCGACGGCGCAACCCTCGTATCATTTCCAGCCGGGAATCGTTGCCCCGCCGGAGGACCACCCGACCCCGCAGGCCGAGTCATCTGCGGGCGCGGTTCGCTCCCGCGGTTCCCTTGCGGCTGTTGCACCTGCGTTCCCGGCCTGGTGCTCTCAGACGGAGTATTCACGGGACCGGCCGCCGGCGCATTCCGCGGAAACTGTCTCGGCTCCTGCCGGTTTTGAGGTTCTGGACCGCCCGGCGCCTGTCTCACCGGCGTGGACTCGCGTCTCGCTGGTTGCTGCTCGGCCTGATGCGATGCCGACTGTCCCTGCGCCCTTGGACCCTTTGTGGACCTGGGCGCAGGCTCGTCACTCTTCTTCTTTTCATCTTGCGCTCTGGCCTGGACGAATCCCCCCAGCATCAGCACAACTGCCGCCAGGAGCGCTGGTAATCGCGAGTAGTGCCGTTGCATCTTCATTTCTCTGTATCTCCCGACGAACTCAAGACCGATTGCGTTCCTTCTTAAGTCTGCTCTACTTCAGCGCAATCCGCCTCACATCGATCTTCGAGTCATCAAACACGCCGAGCCCCAGCATCCCCGCAATCTCAATGTGCTCAATCTGGCTGTTCAGATAATGGCTGTCGTTATCCGGCTTTGCCAGCGCCAGCGGCAGCATCCCCTGCGCCTTCCGCTTCGCATCAATCACGCCCAGCCCCGTCTTATCCAGCGCCACCGGATCCGTCGCAAAATACATCGTCTTGTGCTCCCAAATGTACTGCGCCTTCCCGCCCGGCCCGCCATGAAACGACGCCTTCACCGCATCGCAAATATGCAGCGTCGCCTTCTCCCGAATTACCGGCAAACTCACCACACTCGGAATGAAAATCCCGCACGCGTTCAGTGTCGGCGTCGTGTGGCTGCGGTTCACGTTGTTCACCATCCCGTGCGACATGTTCTTCAAACAAATCGTGACGCCCGCTGACTGGTGATGCTTCAGCACCGGCAGATTAATGAACTTGTTAATTTCCTTCGTCACCACCCGCGCCACATAGGACCGCCGCATGTGCTTGTCGTTGAAATCCTCGCCCGGCTTAATCAGCGCCATCTCCATGAAGTGGTCTTCGTCATACCCACCCATGTCGTGCTGCCACTCGTCATACCTTTCCGACGCCGCCATCAGCCGCACACCCTGCGGCAGCCACTTATCAATTCCCGCCGCCAGCGTCTCCTCTCGATACCGGTTGAACACCACAACGTCTTTCGCGGGAACCCCCGCCTCCGCCAGCCCCGCCAGTATTTCTTTCAAGACCAGACCATCCGACGACAAATTCTTCCCGCCCACCGGACTGACCTTAATTCCCACCACGTCGCCCTTCTCAAACAGCCGCCGCCACCCGTCGATCCACGAAGGTGCACCCGTCAGCTCCCGCATCCCCTTCTGCATCATCTGCTGAACCGGAGCAGCCTGGTACGTGTTCGAGACGATGCTCCCCGGATGCGCAACGGCCACAACGCGCCCGGGAAAAGGTCCCGGCATCCCAGGCTTCGTAGTAGCCGCCCGAGACTGAGAACCAAAAGAAGCCGCCGCAGCCGCCGCCACGGAATTCAAAAACAGTTGTCGCCGGGAAATCGTCATGGCTAACAGTCTAATCCAAAACCGAATCCGCTAACCTTGCCGCGTTCGCACGTACGCCCCGGTTTCCCAAATAAGCGTTCTGCGATACACTCCCGTTCCTTGTCCAAGCCCCGGGCATATCGCTTTGCTTACCAAACCGCGACGGTAACGGAGCGGCACACGAAAGCCCAGCGACCTCTCGCCTACTTCACCAACACCAACCGCCCAAACGCCGCCGGAGTATGAAACGAAGGGTTATTCGGAGTCTGCCACGCCACATACTTCCGGGCCTCCCCCGGACCATCCTGGATCCGGAAACAATTAATCCGCATCTCCGTCCCCGCCTTCACGGCAGCCGCCTTCCCCGCATCTTCATACAAAGCCTTCAGCGGAATCTTCATCTCCCCATACCAGATCTTCTTCTCTTTATCGATCCGGGCCTTCACCGTAAATCCACTGTTCCAAAGCCACCCGCCCTCGGGTTTCGGATGTGTCTTATCGATATCCAGATCCACCCACTCCCCCTGCGGAGAAACCTGCAACTCGCGATACCGCCCGATATCCTCAAAATCCGTCCCAATGAACGTCTCCGCCACATCCCACTCCCAAAGCTTGTTCGTCTCCGCCTCTGTCACCGGAGCGGGCTTCAAAAACAGCCGCTCATACGGACACACAAACAGGATGTAAAGGTGATCTTTCGTCCACCGCGACCGGATCTCCATCGCGTGCCCCGCCACCGGCTTCCCATACCGGTCACCCTCCGCCACCACCGGTCTGGTCTTCCTCCACTGCGAAGCCCGAGGGTCCGCCGACAAAGCAAACTCCTTCGTCGAAAACTTACTCTCCAGCCGCCCCTGGGCCGCCATCTGACCCGCCACCAAAATCGCCATAGCCACCACCCGTTTTATCGACATGTTTTAACGCCCCGCTCGCATACATCCTGTCAGTACTAATAATGCCCGGCCCCCTTCCCGTGGGCGTGCCGCCGGGCTAAACCTTCCGGGGTAGCGAAACATCCAGATCCAGCCCCACATAATTCTCCGCCAGTGACGTCATCGCAGCCTTCGAACTCGTCACATAATCCAGTTCCGCCATCTGCCGCCGCAGCTCGAAATCCACACCCTCGCCCTGCTTGTGCAGCATCTGCGTCATCCACCAGCTAAACCTCTGCGCCTTCCAGATCCGGTTCAGGCAAGTCTGCGAATACCCCGCCAGCGCCGCCTCGCCTTCTCCCGCATAATACCGTTGCAAACTATGCGCCAAAACCCGAACATCGGCCACCGCCAGATTCAAGCCCTTCGCCCCCGTCGGCGGCACAATGTGCGCCGCGTCCCCGGCCAGGAACAACCGCTTGTACTGCATCGGTTCCGCCACAAAGCTGCGCATGGGCGTTATGCTCTTCTGGAAAATCTCGCCCTCGTTTGGTTTCCACCCATCGCTCGTCGAGAGCCGCATCTGCAACTCGCTCCAGATGCGATCATCCGGCCAGTTCTCAATATCGTCGTCCGTTGCACACTGCAGGTACAACCGCGTAATCTGCGGAGTCCTCATACTGAACAGCGCAAACCCGCGCTCATGCAATGAGTACACCAGCTCTTCCGAAGACGGAGCTGCGTGCGCCAGGATCCCCAGCCACGCAAATGGATAGACACGATCAAAGCCGCGCAGCAAATCCGCCGGAAACATCGGCCGGCTGATCCCGTGAAAACCATCGCAACCCGCCACAAAATCAGCGTGCAGCGTATGTGTCTCGCCCTCATGGAAATAGCGAATCGAAGGATGCGGCGAATCCACACCTTCCACCACAACGGTCTCCGCCTCGAAGTGCAGCGGACGCCCCGTCGCCTCACGCGCCGCAATCAAATCCCGCACCACTTCGTTCTGTCCGTAGACCCAGATCGCCTTGCCCGTGTGCTCCACGAAGTTGATATACCGCCGCGTGCCCCCAAACGCCAGATACACGCCCTCATGCCGCAGACCTTCCCGCATCAGGCGCTCGCCAATCCCCGTCCGCACCATCAGGTCCACAACATGTTGTTCCAGCACGCCCGCGCGGACCCGGTCAATTACATACTCCTTCGACCGGTTCTCAATGATCACGGAATCGATACCGCAAAGGTCCAGCAGATGCCCCAGCATCAGCCCCGCAGGCCCAGCTCCGATAATGGCTACCTGTGTCTTCATAGCGCCGCTCGAGCCTCCTGATATTCTTTGCCCAGTCTCGCGATCAGCTCCGCCGCACCCGGTACATCGTGAATCGCCCCAATGCCCTGGCCGCAACCCCAGATGTCCTTCCAGACCTTCGCCGCACTCTCTCCACCCGAAGCGAAACTCATCTTCGAAGGGTCGCTCTCCGGCAGATGTTCCGGGTCTAAACCCGCCGCCAGGATCGAAGGCTTCAGGTAATTCCCATGCACGCCCGTGAACAGATTCGTGTAAATAATATCGTCCGCCGTGGCATCCACAATCGCCTGTTTATAGGCCTCCACCGCATTCGCTTCTTTCGTCGCAATAAACGCCGACCCAATATAGGCCAGATCCGCCCCCAGCGCCAGCGCCGCCAATATCGATCGTCCATTCGCGATCGAACCCGACAGCGCCAAAGGCCCCGAAAACCATGCCCGGATCTCCGAAATCAAAGCGAACGGAGAAATCGTCCCCGCATGGCCACCGGCACCCGCCGCCACTGCAATCAAACCATCCGCGCCCTTCTCAATCGCCTTGTGCGCGAACCGATTATTGATCACGTCATGCAGCGTAATCCCGCCCCACGAATGCACCGCCTGATTCAGTTCCTCGCGAGCCCCCAGTGACGTAATCACCACTGGAACTTTCCACTTCCCGCATAACTCCAGATCCTGTTCCAGCCTGTTATTACTCCGGTGCACAATCTGGTTCACTGCGAACGGAGCGGCAGGCGTCTCCGGATGTGCTCTGTCCCACGCCGCCAGCGTTTCGGTGATGCGGTGCAGCCATTCATCTAACAGCGAAACAGGTCGCGCATTCAGCGAAGGAAACGCGCCCACAATGCCCGCCGTACACTGCGCAATCACCAGGTCCGGATTCGAGATCACGAACAGCGGCGCGCCCACCACGGGCAGTCGCAGCCGCGAGAGAACACCCGGTAAACTCATGCGCTTAGTCCAAACAGTTTCATTGCATTCTCCCGTAAAATCAAAGGCCGAACCTACCCGAACAATACCTTAGTGTTTCAGCTGCGTATTCGCATCCTGAGAGATCAATGTACACCGTCGGCTTATGCAGGCAAACCGAGATCGCTTCCTGCCACGGGAATGACGGATGCGCCAGAGTGATCTTCAAATCCGGAAAAGCCACCGCCACATCGTCAATGTGCACGGGTTCCCGTACTTCTGGCGAATCCCGCCGCCGCTCGGCAGCCCGCGAATTCGATCACTAATAGCTCAAAGCGCAAAAAAAAAACACCGCAGAACTGCCAGGCAGCCGCTGCGGTGTTTTTCTAACTAAAAATACGCCAGGCTACCCCTTACGGCCAGCGCGGACCAGTTGTTCGATATTCACAAAGTCCGTGGGATAGTTCCCCGTGTAGCACGCGTAGCAATACTCGCTATGGTCGTCGGCAACCGCTCGCGAAAGCGATTCCTGCGACAGATACGCTAAAGAATCCGCCTCAATGAACCGGCGAATCTCTTCAATCGTGCTGTTCGCCGCAATCAGTTCACTCTTGTTCGGCGTATCCACGCCATAGAAACAAGGCGACACCGTCGGAGGACAAGAAATCCGCATATGGACCTCACGCGCCCCCGCCTGCCGAACCATCCGCACAATCTTCCGGCTCGTCGTCCCGCGGACAATGGAATCGTCCACCAGGATAACGCTCTTCCCTTCCAGTAAACTGCGAATCGGGTTCAACTTCAGCTTCACCCCGAAATCGCGAATCGCCTGGTTCGGCTCAATAAACGTCCGCCCCACATAGTGATTCCGAATCAGAGCCTGGCGGTAAGGCAAGCCGCTCTCACCTGCGTAACCCAAGGCTGCGGCATTGCCCGAATCCGGCACCGGCACCACAATATCCGCATCCGCCGGAGCCTCACGAGCCAGCAAAACACCCATCAGCTCACGCGAAGTCTGAACGCTGCGTCCAAATACCAGCGAATCCGGCCGCGAGAAGTAAACATGCTCGAAGACGCAATGCGCCTTGCGCTGCGACGGAGCATACCGCTCCCGAGACACGCCTTCCGGGCCCACAATCACCATCTCGCCCGGCTGCACATCGTTCAGGTACACCGCATTCAGCAGATCGAAAGCGCACGTCTCCGAAGCAAACACATACGCAGGCTTTCCGCTCACTTCCAACTGGCCCATTGCCAAAGGTCGGAAGCCATGCGGGTCGCGGGCCACAATAATTCGGTCCTGCGCCAAAAAGACTAATGAAAACGCGCCTTCCAGTAGAAGTAACGCCTCCCGAAGGGCTCCCGCGAGAGTCTTCTCCCGCGAATGCGCCACCAGATGCAGAATCACTTCCGTATCGCTCGAAGCCTGGAATATCGACCCGCGAGCTTCCAGATCCTTCCGGATTTCGCTCGCATTCGTGATATTGCCGTTGTGCGCCACCGCAATCAAACCCTTGTTGCAGTGAACCGAAAACGGCTGAGCATTCAGTTCTACCGTGTCGCCCGCCGTCGAATACCGGGTATGGCCAATGGCCATCGTCCCTGGCAGTTGCGCCAGCACGGGGTTCGTGAAGATTTCCGCCACATGCCCCATCTGCTTCTCGGTCCGGATTACCGTCCCGTCGCTCGCGGAGATGCCGGCCGATTCCTGGCCACGGTGCTGCAAGGCGTACAACGACAGATACGCCAGCTTCGAGGCTTCCGGATGGCCGTAAATCGCCACCACTCCGCACTCTTCGTGCAGCTTGTCGAACTGATCTACATCAAGAAAAAGCTCGTCAGGATTAAACGGCATGTTGGGTATGGAGTAAAGCAGGCAGTGCGGCTTCGGACGAATCTCGTAGTGAAGCGGTGCTGACGTTGATGAGCATATTCTTCCCCTCGTCTTCGATTTGTAACCGCTCTCCGATTGTAACTCCAATTACGCCGCCCTGGACTTCGTGACGCGACAAAATTACAAGGATTTGTTCGGCCTGCTTCGTCGATACCAGGATCCGCGACGGCGCTTCTCCAAACAATGCAAACTCAGGCCGCAACCCACCCGCCATCGTCACCTTCGCCCCAACTTCAGGCGTCGAAGACTCAGCCAACGCTACAGCCAAACCACCATCGCTCAAATCATGAGCCGATTCAGCAAGATGCAGCAAAGCGATCTCACGCATGGCCTCGTGAACCCGCTTCTCGTAAGCCATATCCAGAGCCGGTGGCAAACCCCACAACTGCCCCAGAACCTGCTTCGCGTACTGGCTCGACCCAAATCGCTGCCCGTCCATTGTCCCAAAGCCGCCCACCAGCACCAGATCCGTCCCAACACTCCGGAACAGGCTCCCGACCGGCATTTCCGTCTTCAGAATGCCCACCACACCCAGTACAGGCGTCGGATAAATCCCTTCGCCCAGTGTTTCGTTGTACAGACTCACGTTCCCGCCCGTAATCGGCGCGTCGAAGAAGCTGCACGCCTCGGCAATGCCCTCCACCGCTTCCACCAGCTGCGCCATAATTTCCGGGCGCTCCGGGTTGCCAAAGTTCAGGTTGTTCGTCGCCGCCACCGGCAGCGCTCCAACGGTAGAAAGGTTCCGGCAGCTTTCCGCCACCGCCAGCTTCGCACCTTCACGGGGATCGAGGAAACAATACCGCCCATTCCCGTCCAGCGACATCGCAATCGACTGCCCGGTTTCCTTCACACGAACAATCGCCGCATCGCCACCCGGCCCAGCCAGTGTATTCGTCCGAACCTGATAATCGTACTGTTCCCAGATCCATCTCTTGGAACAAAGATCGGCAGAAGACACTAATTTCATTAGGTCGGCATTCAGATCCGCCGACGCCGCAAACGCCTGAGCTTCCAGCGGCGCCGTCCGGTGCGGAGGCACATCATGCGGACGGTCATACTTCGGAGCCTCATCGGCCAGCGCGCGGTTCGGAATATCCGCTTCCACCACGCCTTTGTGCGTAATCCGCAGATTGCCGCCCTCGGTCACCGAGCCAATCGTCACCGCGTCCAGGCCCCACTTGTGGAACACGTCAAACAGTTCCTGCTCGCGACCCTTTTCCGCCACAATCAGCATGCGTTCCTGTGACTCGGAAAGCAGCATCTCGTAAGCCGTCATGCCCGTTTCGCGCTGTGGCACCAGATCAAGATCGATCTCGATCCCCACTTCACCGCGGCTGCCCATTTCGCATGAAGACGACGTCAAACCCGCCGCGCCCATGTCCTGGATCGCCACAATCGCGCCTGTCTTCATCGCTTCAATGCAGGCTTCCAGCAGTAGCTTTTCCATGAATGGATCGCCCACCTGCACGTTCGGCCGTTTCTGCTTCGATTCTTCCGTGAACTCGGCCGACGCCATCGATGCGCCATGTATCCCGTCCCGGCCCGTCTTCGCGCCTACATAAATCACAGGATTCCCAATGCCCTTCGCCTTCGCAAAGAACACGTCCTCCTGCCTGCAGACACCCAGCGCAAATACATTCACCAGAGGATTGCCCGAGTAGCACTCTTCAAAAATGCACTCGCCACCCACCGTAGGCACGCCAAAGCAGTTGCCGTAGTGCGCAATCCCCGAAACCACTCCAGCCACAATGCGGGCATTCCGCTCCGCCACCGCGCTGCCGGTCAAAGGCCCAAATCGCAGCGAATCCAGTACCGCGATCGGTCGCGCGCCCATCGTAAAGATGTCGCGCAGAATGCCGCCCACGCCCGTCGCCGCGCCCTGGAAAGGCTCAATGTAGCTCGGGTGATTGTGCGATTCAATCTTGAACGCCACCACCCAGCCGTCGCCAATGCCGATAATTCCGGCGTTCTCGCCCGGACCCTGTACCACGTACTTGCCCGTAATCGGCAGCTTCTTCAGGTGGATCCGCGAGCTCTTATAAGAGCAATGCTCGCTCCACATCACACTGAATACGCCCAGTTCCGTGTAGCTCGGTTGCCGGCCCAGCAGAGAGACGATCTTGTCGAACTCGCCCTGTGTCAGTTGGTGGTGCTTGATGATTTCCGGAGTGATCGTCACTTGGCTCTTTCTCCAGACACGACGGCTCCCAACATGGACTCAAAGATCGCAAGGCCCGCAGTGGAACCCACAAGAGGATCACAAGCACGTTCCGGATGAGGCATCATGCCCAGAACATTCCGTCCGGCATTCAAAATACCCGCAATGTCCCGCATCGAGCCATTCGGATTTTCCGTATACCGGAACGCCACGCGGTCTTCCGCGTCCAGTTCATCCAGCGTTCGCTCATCGGCGATGTACTGCCCTTCGCCATGCGCAATCGGAAGGTGCAGCGTCTCCCCCTTCTGCAGCGTGGAAGTGAACGGAGAAGCCGTCGTAACGGTCTCGAGCCCCACTTCCTTGCAAATGAACCTCAGGCCCGCATTGCGGATCAGAGCTCCTGGCAGCAACCCGGCTTCAACCAGAATCTGGAAGCCGTTGCAAATGCCGAGGACGAGACCGCCGTCGGCTGCGAATTTCTGAACCGCCTGCATTACAGGCGAAAAGCGAGCAATGGCACCGCACCGCAGGTAGTCACCGTACGAAAATCCACCCGGCAGAATCACTGCGTCCACTTGGCCGACCGAATGGGCGTCGTGCCAGATAAACTCAGCGCTGGCAACGTTCTGCCCTGGCCGGTTCAGATTTTTGTTGATGGCGTACCACGCGTCGTGGTCACAATTGCTGCCTGGGAAGACAACGACTCCGACTTTCATGGGGAATCTCCAGTCTAACAGGCGGGGAGGGCAGCGTCGGGAGAACTTTACTGCAATCGGCTTTCCGCAGCGTGGACTACACGAAATATATGGATAAATTCGGCATCGATCCCCTACACGATAATGTACGGGCCATGGGGTGCTCGCGCTTTAGGGCACGCGGAACAAACTCGGGTGCTCGCAACCCTGAGCCAACAATCAGCCGACCGGGGACGCAGTTCCGATCAGTTACGCTCCACCCTGAGCCTGGTGGTGCCCGACTTCGTCGTACTCCTGCGCCCGCTAATCCAGCCCCCCGCCTAAAACGCCCACAACAAACTCGTATACCCCGTATTCGCCCGGTAGCCCTGGTTCATCCCCAGTACCCCGAACTGCTCCTGATACCCGTAATACTGCCACCCGGCATTCCACCGCAGCTTATCCGTCACCCGCACCGACAACCGCACCAAAGGAGTCTGGAACGTCAAAGGGAATGTCTGCACGTTATAAAACACTTGGGCCCCCGCCGTAGGCTGAGCCGCTAAAGAACTCCGCCCATCCCCCGTATCCCTGGTAATGTTGTACCCCAAATAAAGATCCGCGTACTTCTTCACCGCAAGCCGCACCCCCACATTCGCCGCGTGCAAATTGCTCACGTAGATCGAATCCAGCCCGCTCACCAAAGTCGCCCGCGGAGCCCCGGCAAAGAAATTAATCCCTCCCGCCGTATCCGTATGCAGCTTCGACCACGCCCCATCCACCGAAACCCACGAACGCACCGCCCACGACCCCTCACCCGAATAGTTTCGCGCCCGCGAACTGTAAGCCGTAATCGCCACCGAATTCGCGTTGTAGTTGTCCCCGTAAGCCGCGCCCAGCGTGAACTTCTTCGTCCGATACTGCGCCCGGGCCCGCACCGAATGGTAATCCCGCAAACTCACCGGCGTAAACGGATTATCGTTATTCCCGAACTCCGATTCCGCATGGATCCGCAGATTCTTCGTCGCCAGCCAGTTCACGCCCACCACACCCGCCTTCGTCCTGTTCGTCTGTTCCGCCGTCACTCCGAACCACGGAGTCCCCGGCGACGTGCTGTTCTCAATCGACTGGATATACCGGTCCGAATATCGAAACCCACCCGTAAAATCCAGCTTCTTCGACACCCGGAACCGCACATCCGTCGCATTCGTCACCAACCGCAACGTCAGCGAATTGAACGCCAGCGTCGAGAACGAAAACGTCGAATTATCAAACTGCTGGAAGTAGTTATTCCCCACCATCCTGCTGCTGGAAGCCGACGTATGGTTAATAATCGTCACCCTCGAATGCGGTAGCAACGTCAAGCTGAAATCCCCCGAAGTCACTGGCCGATTCCCTCGTCCGCTCACCATCACCTGCCGGTTCGCCGCCGCCCCAAACCGATCCAGCCCGATCGCCGACTCGTTCTGCACGAAATCCCCCACCGTCGAGGCATACGTGTACCGCGCATTTACCACCAACAGCCGTCGCTCGCCGAACAGATTCCCCATCCAGCCGCCCGTCTGCCCCCGATATGGCTCCGACCGCGCAAAAGCGATCCCGCTCCCCGGCCCGTCCTTCGTGTCTTCCTTATAGAACTCCCAGCGCTTCTGTACCGTCAGCCGGAAACCCTTAAAATCCACGTCCCCGCCCACCCGGTAATCGTCAAACTGCCGCGCCACATTCCGGAAGATCGAAACCACGTTGCTCCGCGTGTCAAACAACTGCTCCGTCGTCAGCGCCGGCCCCGTCTGCTTCACTCGCGAATACCCAGCGCGAACCCGGAAATGGCTCTGCGGAAACAATGTCAGATCATGGTCCTGCCACCGATGCGTCGTATTCTGCAACTGCTGCCCGGTCGTCAGCCCCGGATTCCGGTAATCGTTCTGCCGCCACAACAAGTCGTACCGATACCAGCGGTTCTTCTGCAGCCGAATCGTCGCCGATTCATACGGATCATTCCCCAAACCCTGCGTCGACAGCACAAACTCGTCGAACCACTTACCCTTGCCGTCCTTCGAATTCACATTCAGTGATCCCGACAGCAGCCGCACGCCGTTCCGGTAATTCACATCGCTCTGGTACTTGCCCGCGTCGCCCCCCACCGAATTGAAGCGATACCCCAGTTCCCAGCTCTGAACAATATTGAAATCGCCCTTGTTCGCGCCCCTCGCCGACCCCACCTTCTCGTCAACCGTCGGAGCCACCGTCTCCTGAGCCGCCAAGAGGGCAGGGAAGACCCACAAAACACAAGCTAGCCTTCTCATCTCAGGAACCTCTCATCGCTGTTCGAACCATGAATCCGCACATGGCACTGCGTGCATCGCTGGTACTTCGGATCCAGCAGGTTATGCGAACTCGACTGAATCCGCACTCCTGTCGTCTGCCGCCCAAACGTCCCCGCGCCGGTGTGGCATTCGAGGCAAAGCGTAAACACCACCGGCCTCTTCAGCAGCTTCGCGTTCGGTGACCCGTGCGGCGAATGGCACGTGTCGCACCCTTCAATCCGCAAACTGGCATGTTCATAAACGAACGGCCCGCGCTTGTCCACATGGCACTTCAAACACGGCTGCTCATTGTCATGCGCCGTCGTAACCAGTCGCGACCCCGTCCCCGTCCGCCATGTCGGAGCCGTATTCCCGTGCGGATTATGGCAATCCGTGCACTGCACCGCCCCCTCGTTCACCCGGTGCTTCGAAGGCATTTCAAACTGCCCTCGTACCGTCGTATGGCACTGATAACAAAGCTGCGTCTGCTGCTTCGCCAGCAAAAACTTCGGCGTCGCCGGCTTATGCACCGAGTGGCAATTCGTACAAACCACATCCGCCTCCGTATGCGCCGACTCCCGAATCCCCGCCCTCGAAACGTCCTTCGAGTGGCACCGCAGGCACGCATCCAGCGTCTGCTCCGGCGAAAACTGCGAAAACGCCTTTATCGTCGCCTTCCCGCCTTTCGCCGCCACATGGTTGCCGCCCGCGCCATGGCAACCTTCGCACCCCGTGTTCTCCGGCACTTCCTTGCCCGAAGCAATCGACTTAAAGTGCGGATTCTTATTGAAGTTCAGCCAAACGTCCGGATGGCACATCCGGCAGGGCGTACCTCCCACAAAAGTGTTTTTTTCAGCCGAAGGCACTTGTGCAACTACCAGAAACGGCAGGCACAGACCCAACGCGACGACGAATTTCATCAGGAACCTCAAACTGTATGAGACCAAATTCAGCCCTGCAAGTTGTGAACGTGTTGTCAAATTTCTGTCCCCGTCCGCCCAGCCGTTATCCTTATAGGGATGGAGATCGCTTCCCCCGAACTTATAAAGAAGTACGAATCGGTAATCGGCCTGGAAGTCCATGTCCAGCTTGCCACACGCACCAAAATTTTCTGCGGCTGCCCTACCAGCTTCGGCGCCGCGCCGAACTCTAACGTCTGCCCGGTCTGCTGCGGTCTCCCCGGCGCGCTTCCCGTCCTCAGCCGCCAGGCCGTCGAACTCGCCATCCGCGGCGCCCTCGCCCTCAACTGCGAAATTCGCCCCGTCTCCGTCTTCGCCCGCAAGAACTACTTCTACCCCGATTCCCCCAAGGGCTACCAGATTTCCCAATTCGACCTTCCCTTCGCCGAATGGGGCTACGTCGATGTCGTCGTCAACGGCGAACCAAAACGCATTAAAGTCACCCGCGTCCACATGGAAGACGACGCAGGCAAGAGCCTCCACGAAGGCTTCCGCGATTCCGCAAAATACACCTACGTAGACCTCAATCGCAGCGGTACGCCCCTCATCGAAATCGTCAGCGAGCCCGACATGCGCTCCTCCGATGAAGCCTTCGCCTACCTCACCGAACTCAAACAAAGCATCCAGTTCGTCGAAGCCTCCACCTGCGACATGGAAAAAGGCCACCTCCGCTGTGACGCTAACGTCTCTGTCCGTCTCTGGGGCCAAAAAGAACTCGGCACCAAAGTCGAAATCAAGAATCTGAACTCCTTCCGCTTCCTCCGCGAAGCCATCGACTACGAAATCGCCCGCCAGGTCGGCGTCATCGAAGGCGGCGGCACCATCCATCAGGAAACCCGCCTCTTCAACTCCGACCTCGGCATCACCGTCGGCATGCGCTCCAAAGAACAGGCCCACGACTACCGCTACTTCCCCGAACCCGACCTCGCGCCCCTCAAAATCGGCGAAAAATGGCTGGGGTCCGTCAGAGCCACCATGCCCGAGCTCCCCTCCCTCCGCCGCGTCCGCTTCGCCACCGAATTCGGCCTCAAGGAATACGACGCCCAGGTCCTCACCGCCAACCGGCCCCTCGCCGACTACTTCGAAGCTGTCGCCAAAGTCGCCGGCGACCCAAAAATCGCCGCCAACTGGGTCATGGGCGACCTCGCCGCGCTCCTCAAAGCCTCCAACAAAGACGTCGAAAACTCCCCCGTCTCCGCCCAGCACCTCGGCGAACTCGTCGCTCTCGTCGTCAAAGGGGAACTCACCGGCAAACTCGCCAAAGATGTTCTCCCCAAAATGTTTGAATCGGGAGACCCCGCCGCCGTCATCGTAGAACGCGAGGGTCTCAAAACCATCAGCGACACCGGGGAACTGGAACGTATGATCGACGAAATCATCGCCGCCAATCCCAAACAGGCAGCCGACTACCGGGCTGGCCGCGTCGCCCTCATGGGCTTCTTCGTCGGCCAGGTCATGAAGAACTCCCGCGGCCAGGCCAACCCCGCCGTGGTCAACGACCTCGTAAAAGCTAAATTAGGCTAAGGAACAAACAACATGCTCAAAGAAGGCGACAAAGCACCCCTGTTCAAAGTTCTGACCGACTCGGGAGAAGAATTCGACCTCGCCCAGCACCAAAGCGAGCGCATCGTTCTCTACTTCTATCCCCGCGCCGATACCCCCGGCTGCACCATCGAGAGCTGTGAATTCCGCGACACCGTTAAGAAATTCCAGTCCAAAGGCGCCACCATCATCGGAGTCTCCCCTGACACCCCCAAGGCGCAGGCGAAGTTTAAAGAAAAGTTCAACTTCCCCTTCACCCTTCTCGCCGACGCCGAAAAGGAAATCGCCAACGCCTACTTCGTCATGAAGGAAAAGAACATGTACGGCAAAAAGGTGATGGGCGTCGCCCGCACCACCTTCGTCATCGAAAACGGCGTCATCACCAAAATCTTCGACAAGGTGAAGCCCGAAGGCCACGCCGAAGAGGTTCTCGGAGCTCTCTAACGATGAGGCAACTCGCCCTCGTCCCGGCACTCATCGTCGCTCTCGTCCTGTCCGCGCAAGCAAAGGACCTGACCTCGTGGGACAACCTCGCCGCGCTGAAGAAAGGTGAAGCCATCGAAGTCACCCGCAAAACCGGGAGCGAAATCCATGGCCAATTCACAGCCTCCACGCCCGATGCCATCACGGTCCAAACGAAAAAGGGCGAGGTAACCATCCCTCGCCCTGAAATCGCCACCGTAGGTACTAAACAAAACAGTTCCAACACCGGCAGAATCGTCGGAACCGCCATCGGAGCAGCGGGAGGCCTCGCCGCCGGAGCCGCCATCGGAGCGTATCTCTCCAACGAAGGCCAAGCCGACAAAGCCGCCGTCACCGCCGCCGGAACCGCCATCGGAGCGGCCATTGGCCTCGGCATCGGCTGGGGAATCCACGGCGGTTACAAGACGATCTACCGCGCGAAGTGACCCGCAGCGTCACCGCCCCGCCCGCCCCTCCATCGCCGTCTTCGCCGCCCGAGCCAAACGAATCGCCGGCATCAACCCAAACCCCCTGCTCCCGCTCCCCGGCTCTTCCTGTGCCAGCAACTTCCGCGCAATTCTCCACGCACAACTTCGTTGGCGAGAGATGGTACAATCTCAGAAAAATTGGCCTGATTAGGCCACAGGAGAACCAACACTATGAAGAAAACTATCTGTGTCGCGATGGGCGCAATCCTGTCGCTTTCTGTACTACACGCAGGAACCATCGGAGTGGGCGGATTCTCGGGCAGCGCCACAGTCATCAACTTCGACGGCCTGACTGGCGATTCCTGCCTGGGATGTGGAGACGTAGTAACCAATCAATATGCCGGGCAGGGCGTAACCTTCAGTAATGCCACGGCGACGGCGAATACTTACCTCGCAACCTTGCTGCCGTCCGCCTCGCTGCCCAACGCAGTGTTCGTCAACCAGGGCGGCGGAGGAAATTTCCCGCACCTGCTCCTCTCTTTTTCCGTGCCGGTGAATCGGGTTGGGATGGATTTCGGACTGTCCCTCGATAGTTTCTTCACGATGGCGGCCTACGACGGTTCGAACGCTCTGCTCGAAACCCAAAATTTTGTCGGGGCAACGGTCCCTGCTGGACTGGCGGGATTTGCTGGCCTCGAGGAAGCCACCGATATTGCGGTCCTTGATATCTCGTATCACCCCAATTCCTCTCCCTCCAGCACCTTCAACTACGTCTTCGACAACCTGCGCTTCGAGGGCACCGGCAGTTCTGGCAGCGCCACCCCCGAACCGGCCGCAGCCGTCCTGATGGGCGCGGGCCTGGCCGTACTTGGCTGCGCATTCCGCAAGAAGACGTAGCGCGTCCACCACCTGCCGGAATCAATAGGTCACTTGGTTGGCCAGGCGTGCTGCGCCTGGCCAACCAGCTTCTGCACAGGCCCCGTTCACGATGGGCAACGCTCCCCGCGGGGCCTCAAATCTGCGTTACGGGGCAATACGGCTGGAGGCTGCGTCGGACTGGGCAGCAGCTCCGGCGGCTGTGAGCGCGCCGAGCGATCCCAACAGGTCGCGTCTGGAAATGTTTGTGAGCATGGACTGGACTGTTACGCCACCTTGTCCGGTATCTCCCTCGGCGAAAGGCCCTCGGGATTATTGACCTGCGACCCGTGCGGTGCGGGTACGGGGCCCTTTAGCAGCGGGTCGTCGGTGCGGCGCATCCAACCATCAAGGCGTCCGCTCATTTCTTTCAGCATGACTTGCGATCCGGGGTCAGTGGCGAGATTGTTCTGTTCGTGAGGGTCGAAGATGAGGTTGTACAGGCTCTCTTCCGGCAGGCGCATATTCTTCCAGCCGTATTCCAGCCAGAGACTCTTGCTCAGGCCATCGTCGCAGTTCGGAAGTACCGGCGTGTGTTTATCGCCGAAGCGGCGAATGTACTTCCAGCCCCGCGTTCGGACCGCACGTTTGGGTTCGTAAGCCGCATGATAAGTCACCTCGGCGAAGATCTCTTCATTGATCTCTTTCGCCTCGCCGCGAATAATCGGCATCATGGACTTGCCTTCCAGCCACGCTGGATGCGCCACCCCGACCAGATCGCAAAGCGTCGGATAAATATCCAGCTGCGAGATCAAAGCGTCGATCACCTTCCCGCCGGTGAATCCGCCGGGACCGCGCATAATCAGCGAAACGCCCCAGCCGCTGTCTTCCAGATTGCACTTCATCAGAGGAAAAGCGACGCCGTGGTCTGTGGTACTGATTACGATTGTGTTGCCTGTAAGTCCGTTGCGATCGAGCGCATCCAGGATCTGGCCGACCGCGTGGTCCAGATTGCGCGCACTCGAATGATACCCGGCGGTATCGAGGCGTGTCTCCGGCGTATCAGGTATTGGCGCGGGAGGCAGGGTATAGCGCGGATCGTCGGCGGTAGTGGGCGCGGGATACTCGCGGTGGGTCTCAAAGAATCCGACGTCGAGAAAGAACGGGGCACTGTGCGCACGGTTCAGGAACTCAACCGCGCCCGGAGTCACAGCTGCGGCCATGGTCGACTTCGGTTTCAATACTTCGTCAAACCCGAGGACAGCGGCATCGGCCGCAATGTGCTGTAAACCAGCCAGCACCGAATAATAACCGGCCGGGCGCAAGGTATGCAGAATGTGCCTGTTGTAGTCGTCCATGCGGAAGCCGCGGTGGGCAAGACCGAGCATCCCGTTGCGATGCGGGCACTGGCCAGTGAGCAACGCGGAACGGCTCGGCGAGCACGTAGGTGCCGCGCTGAAAGCCTGCCGGAAGAGCACCCCCTCGCGCGCCAGGCGCTGCAGATTCGGCGTCGGCACGGCATGGCCGAAGGGCTGGAGATAGCGGCCGGAATCGTGGGAGTGCAGATAAATAATATTCGGCTTGACCGCCTGTCCCTGCGCGGCGGAAAGCGCCGTGGCGGATGCGGCACCCATTAGAAAATTGCGGCGCGTGCTCATTTCGGCGCCTTCAGCGCGCAGGTGGAAGTCATAGGCCCATGTTAAGCCTCCGATGCGGGCCGGGCAATTACTGGAGCAAGAAACTGGCGCATTTTAGAAGCAGGTTGTTCCGGCAACCAACTTCAGCAGGGACCACTTCAATGAGCCAGTTACCCAAGCGCATGATCGACCACTGGCGCATGAACCGGGCCAAAAACATTGAATTCAACACCATGGGCCTCGGTCTCCATCGCCAGGCCGATGAGATCCATGCCGATTCCGCCCAAGCCCACGCCCGCACGTGGTGCAAGGACAATAGGCCTTCTCCAACACGGCCCTGTACGAAACCCGCCGCCACCGCATCATCACTAAAAACCGCCAGGCTCGCGAGCCGGTGCTCCCGAATTGTCCTGGTATCCCTGCTCACTTCCCCGCGCGCCGCTCAATCCCCTCCATCGCCGTCTTCGCCGCCCGAGCCAAACTAATCGCCGGCATCAACCCAAACCCCCGGCTCCCGTTCCCCATAGCCATATCGTTCTTCGCCAATTCTCTTAAACTCGGCAAATCCGACGCGTCCCCCAGCAACCCAACCACCCGAATCCCCACCAGCTGATCCCCCGGCTCTTGCCTTACCAGCAACTTCCGCGCAATCCCTATCGCCGCCGCATCCCCCCAATCCGTCAGCGGATCCAGCGCCAGCGGAGTCATCACCCCACCCAGCAAAGCAATCTCCCGCAACTGCGGAGCCGACGCATGATCCTCATACCGAACCAACCCCTCCACCGCGTTGCTCGCCACAATCAACTCCGCATCCTCAGCCGCCTGCCGCAGCACCGGCAAAAACTCCGCCCTCTGCATCGTCCCCAACTCCCGAACCGCCACCGCCCGGGCTCCCGCATCCGCACTCGAAGCCGCATCCACCAACCGCTCCGCCGCCCCGGCCATCCGCAGATTCGCCCCCGCGCAAGCCTGCAAATGGCTATTCTCCATCGCCGCCCGCATCGCGTCCAGCACCTCCGCTGACTTGTTCCCCCGTAGCCCCAAACACCCCTCAACCCTCTGCGTATAGTTCAGGCTGTTATCCGTGAAAGTCTCAAAAGCTCCCGCCATCAGCCGCCCGGCCAACACCAGCAGCAAAGCGATCCTCATGACAACTCCTGTAAAGTCTTCCCCGCCACCTGCGCCTGCCGCGCGTCGAAATTCGGATTCAACTCCAGCGCCTTCTTCAACTGCGTCCGCGCCTCCTCTTTCTTCCCCAGCGCGTTCGCAATCAGCCCAGCATGGTAGTAAAACGAAGCCTCCGGCGTCCCCAGCTGCATCGCTCTCTTCATCGCCTCCCCCGCCTCACCAAACTTGCCGTTCTTATAAAGCGCCCACGCCAAAGCGTCGTAACTATAGATATCCCCCCGAACTTCTAACTCATTCTTCGCCAGCTCCAAAGCCCGCCCCAAATGCCAGTCATGGTCCGCATAGATCATCGCGATATTCCGGTTCGCCTTCTCCCTCGCCGCCTGCCCCAGCTGATCAATCACCTGAATCAGCTCTTTCTGCTTTGCCGCCTCTTTCACCTCGCCCGCCGCCGAGTAGTAGTCGTATAGCGCCCCTACATAATCCGGTAACGGAGTCGCCGCATGCGCGCGCTTCATATACTCAATCGCCTGCTTCCACTCCTGCGCAGCCGCAAACGTCTGCGCCAACCCTGCCAGCGCCGGATGGTACCCCGGGAACCGCCGCAACGCCGCCTGGAACGTCTGTGCCGCCTCCGCAACCTTCCCTGACTTCAAATAGATCTTCCCCAGCTCCACCTCGCACCACGCCGTATTCTCCGGCATCGGACTCCCCGCGCTAACCGCCATCTTCATAATCTTCACCGCATTCTCCGTGTCGCCATAGAGAAACCGAAAATACGCCGCCCGGTTATAACTCGAAAGGTCTGGCCGCAGATTCACCATCTTCTGATAAGCCTCGCCCGCCTCCCGGTAATCCCCCATCTCCGTCAGCGCATCTCCCAGCGTCCCCCAGTTCCACGAATCGCCCGCCGACCATTCCGTCAGCTTCCGCGAGTACTCCGCCGCAGTCTGAAACTCATGCCGCTCCAGTGCAATCTCCGTTCGCAGCCGCGCTGCCTCATAGTTCTTCGCATCCGCCCCCAGCACAGCGCTCAGCAGCCCCGCTGCCCGGTCCAGATAGCTGTAATCCATTGACTCCCGGACCTTCTGGATATAAGCCCCCGCCAGCAGATTCTGATAATGCGGAACCTCCGGTTGAGCCTGGATCAGCGTCTCGTACATCGAGATATGTTCATCCGTCTTCATCGACGAAGTAGACTCCGTCAGAATCCGGTCCTGATAAGCCTGTGCCAGGCGCTCCGACCCCGGAGTACGCTGCCCAAAGGCTGAACTAACGAACAATACAGAAATAGCGATACGTTTCATTGTCTTTGTCCACTTATCGGAAAATGCCGGGGCCGCCCCTGGCAAGCGCGGACGGCCCCCAGTCAACAACTTACTGGCCAGTTACTTGACCCTTGCCATTCGTACCTTCCGCCTGGCTGTGCTTGAAACCAGCATGAGGCGCGGCATGGAACGGGAAGCGGTTCAGCAGCGGCACATCGTTTGAGTTCACGCCATCGCCCAACTGCGTGTTCGGAGCCACCCCAAAGCCCGGTACCAGTACCCCACCCAGCGCCCGAAATCCGATATCAACCACATCGTCAATTGGACGCCGGCCACCGAACGGCCACCCCGCATTGTCGCCGGCCAAAGGCCCCAGCCGATTCTGATTCGCCATCGCAGTCGGCTCAATCGTCAGATCAATCCGCGTAATATCCGGCACGAACACACCAAGCAGGTCGTTACGTGGAGCAGGCGGTACCTTCAGGCCAAACACGCCATTCAGAATGCCGCTCGCGAAGAACGGGTCGCCAATGTATTTCGCAAACTGCTGGTCATTCGCCGGATCGCTCCGGTTCCAGTAATCCTTCACCGGCAACGGAATCAATGCTTCCACCGTCAACGGATTCCCCACACGGTCCACCTGCACATAGTTGCCATAGTGGATCGGGTCGGATGGACTCGGCCGTACCGTCACAATCTGACGATGCGTCGAAGCCCAGATACCAACCTTCGCATTCGCGGCTTTCGCGTCCGTCGGCACGGAACCATCCGCCGTCAGGAAACTAATCGGCACTTCCAAAGCAATCAGGCTGATGTTATATCCCGCAAAGCCATCTACCGGCCCCGAAGGTCCAGGCGCCGTATCCGCCGCACCCGTCAGAATTGGAGCGGGCGCACGGAAGTTCAATGTGTCGAACGTAGCAGCACTGTCAAAGTAGAACGCGTCGTCGCGAGGCCCGGCAAACACCCTCATCCCGTTCGACAGCGTGAAAATCGATGGCTGCCCAAAGTTCTGTTCATAATTTGGCGTCGATTTCGGCCCCAGATTCGGAGGCGCCACCGATAAAGCATGCCCGTTCGCATCCGTCGTGAAAAACGTTGCCTGATTCGTCTTCAGATTCCGAATCACCACCACGTAAGTCTGATAAAGAAATATCCCCGGATCGTCGATCCCCTTCATGGCCCCGAAGTACGAAACGAACGTAGGGTTCGGCCGCAGCTGCGTCTGGAACACCAGATCCACCTGCAGATCGGGGTTCCCGTCAAGCCCCCGGGCATTATTCACATTGAAGCGATAAAGGACACTGTCGGAAAACTTGTAGTAACTCGGCCCGTTGTCGGGGTTCTGAAACCCCTGCACACTCATGCTCATCACAACCTTATCGGAACGGCCCTGTTCATAACTGCGGAACGCATAAAGGTCGTTCAGATTGGCGGTCTGATCTTCGAGCAGAAGCGGTCCGTTGCGGTGACTGGCGGCGAATGTCGTCGCGCAGGCAATGGAGGCCAGCGCGGCGATTCGCTTAACTGTATTTAGCATCTTTTGGATCCTTCCTGATTTGCGGCACGCCTCGAAAAGGAGGGTGTACAAAGGATTGTGTAAACGCGGTTCTCCGGTGAGTAAGACCATAGGAGAACGGCATGACAATCAGAAAAGAGATAATTGACGAGTTGATCGCCACGAGTGGCGGGAAAGTGATCGGGCCGGATGGCTTGGCG